>CAYLRL010000041.1:0-41678 GCA_964385875.1 uncultured Syntrophales bacterium | reverse complement strand
AACAGCGGCAGGATCGCAATCTGCTGCGATTTGCCCAAGGTCCATGCCTTCTATGTGGAGATGGAGTCCGGGAACACAAGCGGAGCGAGCCTGACCGTCGAAGGGTACTCCGGAAACTGGAACTCGGGTCACGTTTGGACGGACGGCACGAGCGGCCTTTCGCAAACCGGCGTTATCGAGTACACGCCCGTGCACTTCAGCTCGACCTACCACGTGAACAACGGCATGCCCGGCTATTGGTTTCGGCTCATCCCTACAGCGACCTCTCCCAATACCAGAGTGCGGAGAATTCTGTTCCAAGCGCCCGTCCAACCCCTGCAGGTCATCGGTGAAGGCCAAGCGGATACGCCTCTCGGATTTGTCTATTACGATGCGTCGGAACTGTCCGCGAAGGACTTCACCGTCCAGGTGAGCGACAATTCGACGCACACCTTCGCGCGCCTCAACGACGGCGCCCTGGAAAATCCCACGGGGATGAATTCGTCGGACTTCATTGCGGTCGGGTACCTGACTCCCTTTACATCCATAGACATAACACTACATAATGACTACAAAAACAGTGAGGCAGCCGTCCTCTCCGGCGCCTACTGGAACGGCTCGGCATGGACGCCGTTCAGCGGGTTCACCGACCGGACTCAGGATCCTTCAGGCGTCACCCTCGCTCGGAACGGGGCCGTTTCCTGGGCGATGCCCTCGGATTGGAAACAGAACCGGTCTCCCAACGAACAGTATCCTCAAGGGTACTGGGTCGCGCTCACCGTTTCGGCGAATCTGACCGCAAAAACCTATATCAGCGAAGCGCGGGTCCGGCCCCAACCGGAACCGCTGAAGAAGAGCAAATTCGCGCTCACCGTTCGGGACCGGCTGATCTTGTGTAATCGATCCGACGCGCCCGATCAGATCGACATTTCACGAGCCTTGGAGGAATACGGCTTCACCGGCGAGGACAGCGCGAGCCTCCGCATCGGCGGCCAGGATCCGATCGTCGCGGTCGCCGAAGCGTTCAACCAGGGGTTCATAGCCAAAACCGAGGATTGGTACCTCCTCAACGGATACAACGCGGCCACCTTCGCCGTTGAAAGAGCCGAAGCCGCGGGACAGACGCCCGTCAACGATCAGGTCGTGGTGAGAGCGCCCCACACCGAAGCCGACAACAAGAACCTCATGGGGCTCTATTACATCAACCCGGCGGGCGCGTGGTACTTCGCGGGGCTCAAGGTCTACCAGATCTCTCAGGACGTCTCATGGTGGGATCCCAACGCCGACCTCCCAAGACTCGACCCGGATAATCTTCACCTGGCGTGCGGCGTGTACTGGCCGGAGCGGAATTGGGTCATATGGTCCGTGCCCATGATCGTGGAAGGAACCGAGCAGACCACAAACAATCGGCTCATCGTCTACGATCTGACCCAACGAGCCTGGCTGCCGCCGTTCACCATCTCTCTGGCCTCCCTCACCACCGCGTTTCATCGGTGTGAAGGAGCGCCGGGAAAGATCGGTCCCGTAGGACTCTACGGCGGCGACTATCGTGGCCGCGTGGTTCGACTCTTCGCGCCGGGGTGTTCCACCGACCTGGGATCTCCCATCGCCGCATGGGTCGAAACCGGCCGACTGCATTTCAAGGCGCCCGAGTTCAAGAAGCTCTTGAGAATGATGACCCTGTACGGACGGACCGCCGGATCGGGAATCACCGTCAAAATCTATACGGACGGTGAGGTGGAATCACCCCGGGTCTACACCTTTAGCGATTTGGCCGGCCTCGAAAACGTCCTGTTCGCCCAGGAACAGAAGCCCCAGAACGTCGGCGGACGATTCTTCAAATTTCGGATCGAGTTCACCGACGCGACGGATGTGTTCGGCCTTCAACTCGGAATCTCCGTGATTCGGGAATGGGGGGAACTCTGATATGGGCTCCGGCCGATACACCGCTTATCACGTGTACCAAGACTTGAGCTTCTCCGAGGCCGAGAAAGCCGGGACACAACCGTACCGCATGAGCGCGTATCAATGCCCGCACTCTCAGCGGGGCTATCTCTTCCAGTTCGCAAACATGACCGAGCGAACTCACTTCGACGCGGCCGTGACCACCTGCTGCGATCAACCCGTGATGAATTTCGCGAACAAACCCCAGTACGCGGAAGCCGCCAAGCCCATGAACCCCGTGAAGTGCAGCGAGCGTGTGGAAGCCGGCGGCTGCGAACTCGTCGAAGTCCAAGTGGGAGGACGCTCGTCATTCTGCGCGGACGAGAGCGATATCATTCGCGGCGTGCGGGTGAGGTGTCCGTCCCAATGCCCCGATCTCGCCGGGCTCGGCGAAGGCGGAACCCTCGAGGGCGCGTACGGAACGTTCCGGATGATCGGCCTCGAGGCGGGCGAAGAGATGGTTCTCGAATATACGCCGGACCCGAACGTCCTCTCGGCCTGGTACAACGGGTGCTCCGGAGTCGGAACCATCCGCGAGTATTTCTGCCGAGGATACACCTTGGGCGTGCGCCTCAAGGCCGACGTCGACTATCCCGACGGATGCGGCTGCGACTGCTGCGGCGAGCACGGCGTGAACCCGCCCCCGGTCATGGCAATTTCGGCCCCGGCCGGCCTGTCTGCAGACTGGTCGGAGACCGTCGGGATTAATCAAACGATCAGCGGCGCCGAAGCCTGTTCCGGCGGCGCGCTCACCGGGACCTTCCACGCGTCCGGCGGAGGCGCCGCCGCGGTCGACTGGGCGGGTCCGACGCAGTACCAATTGGCCGGAGGCGGACGGTACGTGACGCGCGTCGCAACGAACGTCGGTTCCGCGTCGGCTGCCGGCTGCTGCGGCGGGCATATTCGATGGAGCGGGTCCGACGGCTGCGGGGGCGGCGCGACCGCGTCTACGACCGTGCACTCTCCCGTAACCGATACCCAAATCATCCCCGCGTCCGGGACTGTTCTCTATGAGAGCGGGGGCGCGTCCTTCAGCGGCCTGGGCGCGTGCACCGCATCGTCTTCCGCTTCGATGAGCGTCTCCGGCGACTGCCTCGTCGATTCCGGCAGCGGAATCATCGAGTTCGACAGCTTCATCCGAGCGCTGCTCAGCGGTTCGCTCACGTTCGATTCGGGCGACCAATGCGGCGCGTGCTGCGGGTCGGGGTCGGTCTACGTGAGCTTCAACAACGGGTGCGGCGTCGAGCTCGAGGCCGCGTACGACGTGCGCCGTCCTTACGGCGTTGAGCCGTTGGTAGGGTACCTTTTTCGATGTGAAGATTACAACCAATCCTACTTCAAGGTCGCGCGAGCCGATCTTTCGTGCGACGGAACCATAGGCGCGTTCACTCAGCCGTCCTCGAACTACTACTCCACCCTCGACGACTGTATCGCAAAAATCAGCGGGACGTCCGCCCGCGATATCAGCGGATCGCCCGGATGCGGCGGAAGCTTACCCGGAAGCAGCCTCTGCTGCTTCTACTCCGACAACGGCCTGTCGGGGTACGAATTCCGGTCGCGCGTGTACACAGTGAGCGGCTCGACCTGCTGCGCCATCGACCTCGGCGTGAGCGGCGGATGGGTGAACAGCGGAAGCGGGGCCCTGTGCTGCCCCGTGGGGAGTTGACCGTATGAACGATCCCGGATGTCGACTCGATCACTACATCGGATTCCTCCAGTATCTCGCCACGGTTATCCGAACCTTGAACGGCGTCCCCGTTCAATCCGCCACGTGTCCCGAGTGCGGAGGAACATGGTCCGTCTGGAAGACCCTCTGCCCGGCCGGAGAAGACTACGCGTGCGGCTATCGAGCCGTATGGAAATGCGAAAACCCGGCGTGCGGCGAAATGGAATTACGGTGAGATCAGCCCTTGGAGCGGCGACACAATAGAAATTCCGCATACGGAATCGCCGCCCTCACTCAGGAAATCACACATACAACCATCACAACCGAATCACAAGGAGGATGCCATGACTGCGGCGGCAATGCCCGGCGCCGGCCGGACCCGCACGGTCTTCGGCGGCGGCTCTTTCGCACGACCTCGCGCGTATCGACCGAACAGCCGAACCGGCGGAAGACAACGACAATGGACCCCGCGCGACTCGGGATTCGACTACCGAGCCGCGTTCGGATCAAACCCCTGGGCCGACCAGGCCGGCAGGATTTCCGACCTCGTGGAGAGCGCGTTCGGATCGCTCGGCAATCGACGTCGAGGGAGCTTCAGTCTCGGCGGGACTCGAACCCACGTCGCACGCCCGTCCGATCGAGCGGTCCAAGACCATATGTCCCACGTTCTTGCGGGTCAGCGGAACGCGCTCGATGAATACGTAAAAAGAGCCGCCGGCGCGGGGATCAAACGGGGTGGGCTCAATGTCCGCGGCGGACCGGCTCTGCGATCGTCGCTCCACCACTCCGCGATGAAGAACCTGGCCGGGGGGTACGAAGATCGGTTTCGGGACGCCATGAACTACAACAAATACCTCAAGTCCACGGCGTACCGTCAGTCACAGGACGCAAGCCAAAATCTGCAGAGCCTTCTCGGCCTCCAACACCAATACCTGTCGAGCATGGCCGGCCGGCAAAACCGACTCGGTTCGCTCATGCACTCGGACTGGCGGCAGGCGCTCGATTGGAAGCGCAACGAACCTTTCCGGAACATCGAACTTCAGCGCGCGCGGCGACGGTCCGATATGGAGCATTGGCGAAACCAATGGGAACGGACACGAGAAAGAGACGCTCTGGAACGCCGCAACGCCTTGGGAAACCGCTGGAGCAGTCTGCAGTCAAGGAAGGACCGTGCGTGGAATCCCGCGTACGGACGGGAGCTCGAACGCCTGATGGTCGACACGGGAGTTTGGCAGCCGCTTTCCCGAAGCCGGACGACCTCCTTCCGGCTGTAATCCCAATCCGTTCTCCGAGAGAAAGATCCGAAGGTCCTCTTCGGACTCCGCGCCGGCGTACGTCCGGCCGGGGGCGGTTCTTCCGGTTGGTTCCCGTGAAGCCGGCGTCGCGATGATGAAAGGCGGGGGAGGGGGGTAAGGTGTTCGTATTGTTGAGGTATGCAGGGATTGAAAAAAGGGGCGCGCCCGGTATTGACAAGCTGGGTTAATTATGGTGGAATTGGCCCTAGAGAACAAATGTTCCCCCAGGGTCGGCGAAAGCTCGGAAAAAGCAGCGCATAAAGCCCACACAGGGGAGGGAGACGCTCTCGTACGTCCTTTCAGTTAACCTGAAAGGTTTATATGAGCGCCCCGCCCAGCCCGACCAAAACCATCACCAAAAGGAGGTCGCCATGCTATCCCCCACCATGCCCGTTCCCATCGAGACCGGGACCGACGAACATCTCAGCAGACCCTACGATCACCGCAAGCTCATCTCCAACGCGTTTAACAAGATGCACGACCAGCTGTCCATTATCCGTTCACGGGTGGAATTGTTGGACGATCCCGCGGCCATGAACCTCGTGGATTCCATGGAGTTCGGCTTGCTCGCGCCGATGCGCAAACTTCGGCTTCATCTGGACATTCCCTACGACTGGCATGACCGCAAGCGCACGTCCGGCGGAGAATCGGCATGAACGGCGTACACGGCCAAGTGGAGCGGTGGAAGCGCGCTCATCGCGACGAACTGATTCAGTGCAGGTGGGGGGCCCGCATCACCGCCGCGGCGTGTCGGGCGTACCAGACGCGACGAGCGCGCTACATCACTCATTTTCAGAGCCAAAAAGGTGCGACCGCGCGGCCGAACGCCGAATACCTGCGCTGCTGTAACCCGGGCCCGTGTCCTCATCTGATCTCCGATGAGGAATTGGCCGAACTCACGCCGGCCGGCGACGATGCGAGGGACGCCGGCGCGGCCGATCGACGTAATAAGGCGCAGTGCGCGCGGGAATTCGAGCGGCTTTCCAGCCCGAACGCGATGCTGAGCGAAGCGGATTGGAAACGGTCCCTGATCAAGAGGTAGGGCGCGTCGACGCTCGCAGACAAAGACGCTCGCGAACTCGCTGAGCATGAGAAAAAAAGGAGAAAAGATGAAACGTTCTCTGATGGTCTGCCGGAACTGTGTGAAATTCGAGAACGAAGACTGCCGTCTCAATCCCGAACCCGTTCCCGTCGACAATCCCGACGAGCACTGGTGCGCGCAGGGCCAATGGCACGAGTGGTCCGAACGGTATCAGGAAATGGAGCCGTACTACTGGGGTGAATGGGACAACGACGTGTAGAGCCTCCTCCGATCGCGGGAACCTCGAACGGGGAGAGGTTCCCGCACTCTTTTTTTTCAGGCTCCCGATGAGGAGAAGAGCGTGAAGCGCGAACCGGAAAAAACCGATACGTATTCTCGACCGAGAGGAGACGCGACACTCCCGATGAAAGAGGTCGACACCGAGGAAACGCGGTTTGACGCAACGCTCGTCGAACGGCTCGAGACGATCACCCTCTCGGGTTTGACCCCGGGAACCGCGTTGGATCTCCTGGCGGGCTTGATGATCCATGTGCCCGCCGCGTCCAAGGAGACCATGGATCGCATCAAGACCGTGGACAAGCTCATGAACACCGCCCGAGCCATTATGGAGACGAAGATCCGGAACGACGAAGTTATCCGTCTCACCGAGCGACTCGAGGAACTCGAGGCCCGGCTTGCGGAATTCGCTTCGTCGGACGCGGAGCCGAATCTTGCGGCCCCTGTCGAGATCTGGGGCGCACGCCGGATCGAGAACGACGATACGGGCGGGTCCGCAGGCAGTTGACGCCGTTCCCGGGCGGCAAAACGCGACCGATGGTGGAAAACCGTGCGAAAATTGGCTACAATACAAAGCGCGGGCAGCGCGCCCAAGACACGGGAAACGGAGACGATCGAAACGCGAGATCCCCGCTTCGGTCCTGTTTTCTGGGTCGGCGCCGTCTCGAAACGGACCCGACCCGTGGACACGTGATCTCATGCAGAGAAAAGTGCGAATCAACGCGTTTGAGGTGTATGAAGACATCCGTTCGGGCATGACCGACGCCGATCTCATGGAAAAATACAGCCTTTCCGAGAGCATGCTCGGTAGGCTCTTTCAGAAGCTCGCGGACTTCTACCGGAAACATCCTGTGGACGACCGCAGAAAAGCCCGGCGCGTGGTTCCGTCCACGCCTGTGTCCGTTCGGGACTTGAGCAGGCCGGGCATCGTCGGAACCCTGGTGGACATCTCGCGGACGGGAATCGCGGTCGCGGGGATCGACGCGAACCAAGGGGAAGTGACCACGCTCAAACTCAAGGTCGACGACAATCCATCACTGGACAAGGTCGTCTTCGAGGCTCGATGCGTGTGGTCTCAGAGCGTGTCGACCAAAGGGGCGAGCAGCGCGGGATTTCAAATCACCGCGGTGACGGAGCAGAACTTCCGGAAACTTGCCGGAATGATACGATCCGTGGCCGCGGAGTCGTGACCTGCAACAGATCCTCCTATCGATGAAGACCTAATCCGAACCGCTCGAACACCCGCGACGGCCGTGTTCACGGCCGATCAATCACACCGACGATCATTGGACCACGACGAAACGCGCGACGGTGAGGGCCGCAGTCCGGCCGAGGCCGGCGCGTGCGGCTTCAATCCCACGCAGATATGGAAGATTCATGAGACCCGGCGGCGAATCGGTTTCTCATTCGGATTACGGCGGCGAAGCCGGCGCAGGCGAGAGCATGACGCTCAGAAGCGTAAAGCGTCGTGTGGAGCAGGCGGCTCGGTTCATGCCGACCATTTTCACGAGGGGCGTTTCCGGACCCTTCGACGTGCAGCGCTTCATCGAGGGGCAGCGGATTGTCAACAAACGCGGAGAATTGGTCTCGCTTATCATGAACCGCTCCCAGGAGATCGTCTTCCATAAGCTCATGGAGCGGAGGGAACAGCGCAAACCGGGGCGTTTCATCTGTTGCAAGGCGCGGCAGTTGGGGATTTCCACGCTCCTCGAGGCCTTTCTCTTCGCGTTGATTCACCGCTATCCGCACCGAAACGGGCTGGTCGCGGCCCACTCGATCGAGAGCGCGCAATCGCTCTTCTCTGTAACGCGGCGCTTTCAGACCCGATTGCCTCCTCATCAGCGCGTTCGGCTCGCCCGGAGCACTCAGCGGCTGATCGAATATCCGCCGCCCCATTACTCGAAACTCCGCGTCGCGACCGCGGCCAATTCCCAGCTGGGTCGAGGAGACACCATCCACTACGTGCACGCGAGCGAGACCGCATTCTGGGAGCGGCCCGAAGAGCCGGTCCTCGCAATCAACCAGTCGGTGCCCCAACATTGGGATACGCTGATCTTCTGGGAATCGACGGCCAACGGAATGCACAACCTCTTTCATCGCACGTGGCGCGCGGCGGAACGGGGAGATTCGGACATGGAGCCGATCTTCCTGACGTGGAAGGGTTTTCCCGAATATAGCCTTCCCGCCGCGCCGAAGGAGGATCTCGCGCTCTCCGAAGATGAACGTTGCTACGCGGAGCGGTACGGCCTTTCAACGGGGGAAATGAAGTGGGCCCGATTCACGCGTATCAATCAGTGCCATAATTCCTGGGACAAGTTCCATCAGGAATATCCGGTCGACGCGGCGCTCGCGTTCAGCTTCACCGGGATGCCCTGGTTCGATCGGGACGTTCTTCAAGAGCTCATGGAGAACTCGGAGGCGGCGGAGCCCCGTCGCGGGCGCTTGGAATTCTCGTCGGACGATTCGGGGAGAGCGGTCTTCATCGAGGACGGAACCGGGCCTCTGTGCGTATGGCGGGAACCGGAACCCACCTTGACCTACAGCCTGGGGATGGACGTGGGCGAGGGCGTGGGCGCCGACTTCACGGTCATACACGTCGTCTGCAACGAGACGCGGGAGGTCGCGGCCTCGTATCGATCCAACCGGGTGCGCGCGGAATCGGCCGGAGTCGACGCCTATTTACTGGGGACATGGTACAACTTCGGTCTGCTCGGCGTCGAACGGAACGGCCCCGGCCTCGCCGCGCTCGCCGCATGCGAACGCGGGCTCGCCGAATACCCCGAGATGACCGGTTATCCAAACCTCTACTATCACACATACACGGACCGGAAGACTCCCGAAGAGACCCGCCGATTGGGGTGGATCACCAACAAGACCACCAAGGAAACGATGCTCAGCAGACTGGCGGAAACGATCGCGTCCCGCGGACTCACGATCTACGGGAAGATCACGCTTCTGGAGCTGCAGGGATTTGTCTGGGACGCGGAAAAACGGACGTTTCGCCAGAATTATCGTGACGATGGGTCGTCGCACACCCATGACGACGAGATCATGGCGTTGGCTATAGCGAACGAAATGAGATTGCACAGCTTCGGGAACAGGTTCATTGACGGTCGTCTTCCTTCGGGCGGGATTTTCTGATCGACGCTCGAACGCAGTCGGCGGTCAGGGTCGTGCTCACACACGTTCGGAAGGTTACGGTTTACACTCAGGAGATGGAGATGCAGGCGGAGTATCGTGACGACGGCGTCATCCTTGTTTCGGGAACCGTCAGCGCGGAGCGGTTCAATCGGATGTGGGCGGGAATCGGCTGGCCTGAAAGCGATCCCGGTTATTTGTGCGTCGTGGGAGAGCGTACCGACGGTCGGTACCACGCGCTGTGGGAGGCCCGCGGCGGACTCTGGGAAATCGGCGACGCGGCGGTTCAGGCCAAAGACCGCTTCCTCCTCGATCGAATCGTGATCGACGCTTCCGACGAGCTCGCCTCGTCGTACATTCGCACGGTCGACGGTCTCTCCCGGTGCGACGACGAGGCGCTCCGGAATATGCCCGAGCGCGCCGCCGGCACGGCGCGTCCGCCGCTCGTTCGCGCGCCCGGGACGGATGTTGTGGTTGCGGCCGCGCCGCAGAAGGTGACGGCCTACTATCGGACCGCGCTCGATAAGACGCGCGGCGTGATCATGAACGACCGACTGCTCGTGCACGAGAAGAATTGCCCGAGGCTTATGTACACGCTCCGGCAGCCGCTGGACGATCTCCTGCGATCGCCGGTGATGAAGGGCCTGGTGTGGGTGATCAGCGCGCTCGAGGCGGTCCGGGCCTGCGATGAGCCGGATGAGGATCTCCTCGGTCCCTGGTATACGAACTTCGGCAGGAACCGATGATCGCATCGTGGGACGTGCGGAAAGACGCTGACGGCCCGGTAAACGGGCATCCGGTGAGTCGGGCATGACACGGCCCGAAATTTCTGATAGGTAGAGCGAAAAGCTCGCCAAGGAGTAGGCGTAATCTTATGAGCGAGAACCGCCTCAGCCTCGTTGTTACACTGTTTCCCGGCCCGGCCGACGGAGACGACCCCGTGAGGTCCGTTCGATCGCGGCCGATTCCCTCCGCTGTTCGAGTCGCTTCCGTTCCCGGCGACACGTTCCGCCTCTCTTCCGAGGACGCTCGTGATACCGACGACGAAGACGTGTGGGACGATGAACTCGATGACGAAGAGGAGGACTGGGACGAGGATGAGTGGGATGAGGACGACACCGAAGACGAGACCTGGGAAGACGATGACGAGTCCGACATCGAGGACTGGGACGAGGATGAGTTTGAAGAGGATGAGGACGACACCGAGGAGGATGTATGGGAAGAGGACGAAGACGAGGAACTGGATGAGTGGGATTATGACCACTGAGCCGGCCCGACGGTCCGATGTTCCGTCACCATCGATCACCGCCGCCCGACCTGGCCGAGGAACGTTCGGACTTTGAGGGCGCTTCCGCGACCTTGATCGGTCGGCCGTCCAATTCCACCCCGTCGTTGGCTTCGACCGCGCGCAACGCCTCCTTGTCGTCCGGCATGAACACGAAGCCGAATCCCCTGGAGCGGCCGGTTTCCCGCGATTTAATCAGCTTCACTCCCTCGACGCGGCCGTACCGCTGAAACAACTCCCGAACGGCCTCCTCCGACGTCGCGTAGTTCAAATTGCCCACAAAGATGTTCATCCCGCGTAACCCCGACCGGGCGCGCCGTGTTGCCGGCAATCTCCGGAGTCCCCGACAAGCGTCGCCAACGTGGGAAGCATGATAACGGGAACGAATCGTGAGTCAAGCCCCATTGTTAGGGACAAAACCGCTTCACGACGGATTCGCCGTCCGATTCGTCCGCCCGGGCCCGCAGCCCTTCATTCACCCTCGCCTTCAGACTGTCCTTCATAGTAGTCCCGTACGATCGATGCGACGATTCGACCGGGCTCGATTCCGAGCGATTTTCCCTCGGCTTCGAGCAGCCGAGCGATACGCGAGTCCATCGTCACGGTCATCTCCACTGTATCCGCCGCCGTCTCCAACGTTTTAGCCCGGTTCGTCGGACCGTGCTCGACACGCCTCAACCGTTCGCTCACTATTTCGGTGACGACCCTTTCGATCCGCTCCCACAGCACGCGGTCGTAGTCGAGCAGCGCCGCGTTCACCGTGGTGTTGATCAGGCCCTGGATGTCGGATATCGAGCGATCGGGAGCCTCGGGTTCATGGTCGTCGCTCGGCTGAATTCTGAAGTCCAAATCGGTCTGCGGGGTCGATTCCACGAGCTCCGCCGAGCCTCCAAATTCCGGAGGAGGCCAGAGGCCCTGTTGTTTCCAAAGCGCCATCTGCTCCATTCGATCGTCTTCTTCGCACAAGACGTCTTCCAGGGCTTCCTCTTCGGTCATGCCCATCAGACATAAGGCGTACATCTTCATCCGCGTGTCCAATGTGCTGCCGGCCAAATCAGCTGGCGGATTCCCGTCCATACGTAACCTCGGGCTCGAATGGGATAGCTCCGCGGATTGTACTCCGATCGCGGCAAAATATCAATTATGCTGCTGAAAGGCCGTGCGCAGGGCTGCGCTTGAAATGCGCCCGAGCCCCTTCATGATTTTCGGCCCAAAAGATAACGGTATTCTCACATGGGGCGACCGAACTCGGGCCGGACCGGCATTTTCGATCATAGCCCCGGCGGGCTCGGCGGTGACGCGGTTGGACCGCGCAGGCCGTCGACGGGTGAGGGAGCGGATTCCACACCCGGAGTTCAGGGGAATGTGCGAAAAGAGCACGAAAATAAGGACTTGAAATGCTTGGTTTTGACGCATACCTGAGCGCCCGGTGCGTGAATTTTCCGCAAAACGCCCTCCTCGGGGAGAATGACCGGGGATCGCGCCGCCGCGGGGCTGAAGCGACAAGGCCCTGGAATGGCTGAGGAAGCCGTTCTCGGCAGGTTCATCGGCGTTACCCGGCACGTGAATTGCATAGTATCCCGTGAATGTCGCAGTTCAGCAAAACGGGGAGCGGGAGCGCAACCAAGCTCATTTACGGCGACATTGGCCGCGCAGGCGGAAGGAGTGTGCAGGGGCCGCAGACTCGGAGGTCGGTCGGGAATTTACCGTACCTCTCATTGCTGAAAGAGTCGCCTGTAAGGTTGTTTGGGACGATCGATTTCGCCTGCGTTCCGCACGGTCTGTTGAAGATGCGAGGGTCGACGGTTCGGGACCGTCTTTTTTCACCTAATTCAAACACAACGACCGCAGCGGGTCGGAAGTGTTCCGCACGGATGGTTACCCGGCATGAGTGGTCAAAAAGACGCGGTTCTTCTTGTGGATGATGATCCCGATGTGGTCTGGGGTATAGGGAAGTATCTCACGCGCGTCGGCTGTTCGGTAACTACATGTGGTGACGGCGGCGAGGCGATCGACGTGATGAGGGACAAGAGCTTCGACGTGCTCGTGACGGACATCCGGATGCCCCACGTCAACGGGCTCGACCTTGTCGACTGGGTCCGGCGGCATCGGCCGGGGACCCGGGTCGTGGTCATGACCGCGTACGGCGGGCCGTCCGTTCGGGAAGTATGTCTGAACAAGGGGGCCATTCTCTACTTGGAGAAGCCGGTGGATCCGGAGATCCTGCATAACGTCCTGGACGCGTCCAGACGGAAGACCGCGTTCAGCGGAAGCATTGAAGAAATCGACATTTTGGACTACTTGCAATTGCTCTTGTTGTCGGGAAAGCGGGTCGTCTTGGAGGTCTTCGCGCAAGACGGCGAACGAGCGTTGCTGTATATTGATCAGGGTAAGATATCCCATGCTTCGTGCGGCGAAGTGGAAGGCGTCGACGCGCTGTACCGGAGCGTAGGCTTCGAGGGCGGAACCTTCATGAACCGCCCCTGGATGGAACCTGAACGAGTGACGATCGACAAGCCGGGCGAGTTCCTCTTGCTCGAGGCGGCCCGGATGCGCGACGAAAAACGCGAGTCCTTCAACACGTCCGAAGCGTGAGAGCTTGCAGCCGGACTCGTCTTATCGAATCGAACCGAATATTTCGCAGGGCTTCGTCCGTCCGAGGGAACAGGCGGCGGTCCGCTGAGTGAGGGAGCGACAGATGAACGAACAACGTGGGGCAGGCAGGGCGAAAACAGAACCGATTCTGAGTGACCTGATCGAAAGGAGCGGCGCTCTGACCGCTCTCCTGGTTACCAAGCAAGGGATTTCGGCGGCCGAGGCCGGCGACACCAGCTATCTCAACACCACCGCCATGGCCGCGCTTGTCGCGGGGATGTTCAGCGCCACCCAGGAAGTCGCGCGGATGGTCGGCGAAGATCATTTCTCCATACTCCTCCAACAGGGAGAGAATCGCCACATCCACATATCGCTGGTCAGGGACGCGCGCATGATGGTGGTCGTCTTCGAGGATTATCAGCGTATCGGTTTGGTTCGCCACGAGGCGCGCCGGGCCGGCGAGAGGCTGAACGTCGCTCTGGCCGAAGCGGAAAACGCTCCCGTCGACGACGAAACCATCGCCACCCCGCAATTCAAAGAGTACGCGCTCAATCTTATCGACAGGATTTTTGATTCCAAATAGGGGAGTCTTCCTATGCCGCACATTAATATTCAGGACAGAGAGATCAATTTTAAGATCGTCTACTACGGACCGGGTCTCAGCGGCAAGACCACGAATCTCATTTACATCCATCGTGCGCTGGACAAGGGACGCAAGGGCGATATCGTCGTCCTTGACACCGCAGAGGAACGGACGCTCTTCTTCGACTTCTTCCCCCTGGATCTGGGGACGATCGAGGGCTATTCCGTCCGGTTCAACATGTACACGGTTCCCGGTCAAGTCTATTACGAGGCCAGCAGGCGTCTGATCCTCGACGGCGCGGACGGAGTCGTTTTCGTGGCGGATTCCCAAAAAGACAGGCTCGACGACAATATCGAGAGTTTCACCATGCTCCAGGATAATCTGAGGGATTTCGGGGCCGATTGGAAGCAATTCCCGCTGGTGCTGCAATACAACAAGCGCGACCTTCCCGATCCGCTTCCCATCGGCACGCTGGAAGGTAAACTCGGTCTCAATGGAATGCCCGTGCTCGAAGCGATCGCGGTCAACGGCACGGGCGTCTTGGAAACGATCCGCGTCGCCAGCCGCGATGTAATAGAAAAGTTTCACGTCTGATCGGAACCTATTCGGAGGCCGCGTAGATGGCGCTCAAGGGAACACTCTCGGACCTCGGCATAATCGATCTGATCCAGTTTCCGCACGCGGGACGCAAGACCGGCGAATTGGTCATCAGCGGAACGGATCGAGACGCGCGACTCTTTTACAGGAACGGCTCACTGGTCCACGCGGTGACCGGCGACGCAGGCGGCATGGACGCGCTCGTCCGTATTGTGGATTGGGAAGAGGGCGATTTCGAGTTCATCCCTGATTCGGAGCCGGAGAGCCGGACAATCGATCTCGATCTTCATCGCGCGGTCATGAAAGCGCTCAAACTCCACGATCAATTGAAGCTCGATGAAGAGCAACGTGGAGAGCGCCCGTCGGGAAGCCCCTTCAAACCCGCTGCGGTCGATCAATCCGATGCGGAGACGGCCATAGACGAAGGGCTCTCCGCTCGTCTGGCCGAGTTCATCGCGTCGAGCGGCTTCGCCCTCTATGCGTGCGTGACCGATTCCGAAGGAAAGCTCGTCGCCAAGGCCGAATCGCCGGACGGTCCTCCCCCGGGTGTGAACGAACTCTATCCGATTATGCAGGGATTCCTTTCGGCGTACCCCCGGGAGGGCCTGAGCCGAGCCATTATCGAAGACGCCGCGGGCATCGTTGTGATCGCCCGCCTCGAGGGCTCCCGGGGGCTTATGGTGATAGCCGGAAAAGGAACGTTGCTCGGGGCCGTCTCGATGAGCGTAGGCCGATTCGCCCTGACACTGTGAGGTCTATACCGTGATGGAACCCTCCCGTGGTTCAAAAAGACTCGCCGCTCTGCCCGAATTCCTTCGCGTCTCCGTCGAGAAAGGATTGATCGACGAAGGTGTCGCAAAGCGGATCGAATTGTTCCGGCGGACCAAAGGTCTCGGGCAGTACGAGTCTCGTTCCGCGCTCATGAACGAGCCGCCCGATCCCAATTTGACCTTTGACAATTATGTTGTGTGCAGGGGCAACTCATTCGCGGTCGAACTGGCTCGCTCGGTCGCTACGGGCTCGCCGTCGCAGCTTCCCTACAATCCGCTCTACCTATACGGCGACGTCGGCCTGGGCAAGACTCACCTGCTCTCGGCCATCGTCAACGCGGCCGGGGAGAGGAGCGCGCTCCTGGCGAACTGCGCGGACCTCGAGGCGGAGTTGGAGCGGGCGAAGCGACTGGACTTCCGAGCGGAGCTTCGCCAGTGGCTGACGTCCGTGGACATCCTCCTCGTTGACGATATTCAGATGTGCGAAGGCCGGGAGGAGCTCCAGCGGGACCTGTTCGCCATTCTCAATCATATGATCCGGGCGCACCGATGGGTGGTGATCACGTCGGACGTGCCTCCGACCAGGCTTGCGGATGTGGAAGCTCGGCTGGCCTCCAGACTGGGCGGCGGTGTGATCGTGAGCCTGCAGATGGGGGACAAGCTCGAGAGGATGGACTTTATTCAGCATTTTCTCCAGGACCGTGAGATGCCCCAGGATGTGGTCGATTTCCTGGCGGACAATATCAGCGACAACGTCCGGCGCCTGAAAGCCGCGGTGGCGCAGTTGATCACGCTGAGCACGGGCGCCGGCGTCGATATAACCGTGGAGATGGCCAAAGGTCTGGTCCCCGCTCCCGCGAGGTCCGACGAAAAGCCGGACGGGACCGGAGGTTTCGAGCCGTCCCCCTCGTTGGAGGCCGGCGCGGCTGAGGCGGCGCCTGTCGAACTCACCGCGGACGACAGAATTCGCCGCTTCAAAGAGATGCTTGCCGGCGCGGAAAGCGAAGAGGAGCAGGCGTTGGCGCTCCAAATAGCATTGGGCGAACGCATCCGGGAACTCCGGAGCCGGGGAGGAGACGCGGCCATATTGCAGCGTCTCGAACATGGGTTGGAGATGCTGCGCGAGGGCCGACTCGAGGAGGCTATCCGCCACGTCAGCTCGTGATGGAAGCGGATCGCGGCCGATGGTCGCAACGGCTCCTCCGACGCTCTATCGAACGGACACAGCTTGTCGCCGCCAATGGGGTCGACCGTGGATCGACGGGGATCCGGGGCGGGGACGCTCGGCGCGTCGTGAACGTTAATCGGCGCACGAAACACCAGGGAAGGAAAGGATCATCTCAAATGGCAGCGGAAATGATTGACAAGAGGGCAGTGGAAGGAATCCTGTACGGAGTGTACAAGGCTCTTCACGGTGTGGTCGGAGACGGCGCCTCCGCAGTGATGCGAAAGGCCGCTCCCGACATTCTCGACGAACTGGGTAAGCTCGGCGTCGATTTTTCCTGTGTCGACGACGTGGACAAGCTCACCGCGAAGCTGGGCGAGACCATGACCGGCACCGGATTGTGCGACAAAATGGAATTCTCGCTCAACGGCAACGAACTGACAGCGAACATCACCCAGTGTTCGCTCTTCGATCTGACCGATCGCTTGAAAAGCGAGGGCATCCCGCCGTTCGGCTGTCCGTTCGCGGCTTTGACCATAGCCGTGGCGGAAAAGAACCTCGGCAAGAAAGCCCGACTGAAGACGCTGGAACCTGCGGGAAAGCCGGGCGACACGGTTATGGTGGTCGAACTGTTCGACAAATGAGACGGGCGGCCCGCTCGTCAACAAGGTGAGGAGGAGGATTATGGCATCCCTGAAAGAACTACTCAGCGACCTGGTCTCGGTAGACGGCGTCAACACCGCGGTGGTCGTGGGACGTGACGGATTCGTCATCGAGGGCCACAGCAACGGCAATTTGGACATCGAAGCGGTGGGAGCGGTCATCTCGACCGGCATCGGTTCGTCCGAAGTAATGGGACGAGAGCTTCAAGTCGGCGCTCTCGGCCAAGGAATGATCGAGTACGACGGCGGCGTGCTCGTCATGAGCTTCCTGGGACGCGACGCGGTCCTTGCGATCGTCGCCGATCTCCAGGCGAACTTGGGTAACGTCAGGTATCAGCTGAAGAAGCGCTTACCCGAGCTGGAGCGGCAACTGTAGGTCGCTGTGTCGTTACGACGCGCCCGCGGGAGCGGCGCCGAGCAGGCTCGAAGTCTTCTCCTCGGAGAACCGTCCGATCGAGCCGCCCGGTATCCGGTCCCGCACGAGGCGCGACGATCCGGGAATCCGTCCTTCGCAGGCTGAAACGTCGATCTTCGTTAACCGGTCTCTGACCGTCGACGGTGACGCATATGAGAGGTCCTACCGAATCGCATCGATCGGACGCGGAGCCGGAGGGCTCGAGCGGACCGGCAAGCGAAGCGGAGCCCGGGGGAATCGTCGGCCTCGACGAGAACGAGCCGGATCGTCGTGACGAGCTTGGCCGAACTCCGCTCATGGCCGCTGCGCTCAACGACGACGTTGAGGAGGCTCGACGCCTCCTGGAGGCAGGGGCCGACCCGGACGCTCAGGATGAAGACGGTGACACCGCGCTCATGCGCGCGGCCTTGCACGGACGGCTCGAGTTCGCCACGTTGCTCCTGGAGCGCGGCGCTCAGCCGAAAATCCGCGACGTGTACGGTTTCACCGCGCTTCATCGTGCGGCCATGTTCTGCCGGACGGACATAGTGGAAGCTCTGCTTGACGCGGACGCGGATGTGAACGCCGTCGACGAAGGCGGCCGCAGCGCGCTCACGTGGGCCGCGCTCCGGGATTGTCCCGCGGTGGTGAAGGTTCTGACCGCTCGGGGAGCGGCGGTGGATCAACCGTGCGCTCGAGGGAGCACGCCGCTTATCGAAGCCGCGTTCAGAGGCTTTGATGAGGTGACGGACGCGCTTCTCCATGCGGGCGCCGTGATCGACGCGTATGACGAGGACGGTCTCACACCGCTCACCCAGGCGATCAGGAAGCGCTTTCGATCGACGATCGCTCTGCTTCTGGACCGGGGCGCGGATATCGAGACGCGCGACAAGTTCGGTCGAACTCCGCTCATGTGGGCCGCATCCGCCGGCTTGGAGGATGTGGTCGAGAAACTTCTCGACGCCGGCGCGCGTATCGATGAGAAGAATTCAAAGGATGGGTTCGACGCGTTGTCCGCCGCATGCCGAAAGCGCCGCGTCGCGACGGCTCTCGTGCTCCTCGAACGGGGCGCGTCCGCGAACACCCGCAGCCGAACCGGGTTCACTCCCCTTATGCTCGCCGTGCTTCCGTCCCCAAGACCGGTACCGCAGGACGACCCCTCCGGACGGCTGCGACAGGATCAGGGGCGCGTCCAAAAGGACCTGATCCACTTGCTCCTTCACTACGGAGCGGCCGCGGACGCAATCGCGGACGACGGGTCCACTGCAATTACCCGGGCCCGCGATGTGGGCCGAGAAGACCTCATTCTCCTTTTGACCCAAGGCGACCGGGCGATGGGCGATTGAGTCCGATCGGTGCAATTGAGCCCCATCGTTTCGGTCATGTGCGAACCCGCCGGCTCGCCGGCATCGACTAAGCCGCCGATATCATTGAAGCAGTATCAGCGCCTCATCCAAAGCGATGTTCCGCTCGCGCTCGTCGGGACCGCGCGTCTTTTTGGTTGACAAATCCGCTGAAAATCGCTAATAATTTAGCGGAATTCTTCTTACACCAAACAAACGGTCGGGCCGAGTGAGGACTCCCTTATGAGGTACGGAGTTTTAATCAGTCTGGTGTGCTTGGCGATCGTCGCGTTTCCCAACGCGGCCCTGCCTCAGTACGTCTATCCGGACGATCGGCCCCGCTTCGCGACGCCGCAGGCCGAACCGACGGTCTACGTGGGCTACCTCTTCAAACAAAAGGGTTTCAGTTTCACCCTGGACCACGACGACTCCGACGATCTCGAGTTCTTCGACCTGGGGCAACGCTTCGATCTTCGCGGCATTCACCTCGAGTTCATGATGCCGGTGAAGAGCGTGGGCCCGCTCGGCTTTACCTGGGGCTGGTCGTGGTTGTTCCCGCTCAAGGCGACGTCGACCGAGACGTACCGTCTCGCGCCGGGCATGGACCACGCGGAGCGCGCATGGAACACCGACGTGCAGTGGTGGAGCCTGCAGGCCGCGCTCACCTACGCGGTGAGCCCGACGCTGACCACCATGCTGGGAATTCGGTACGACAACTTCATGACGAACTTCAAAGATCCCGAGGACTTCGTGCAAATCGATTCATCGCCCGGAGATGTCGCCGATCTTACGGTTTCTTCCTTCATTCCCTATTTGGGGGTGGCGCTGACGAATCTTCGGCCGGCGAACGGACCGCTGAAGATCGACGCGGGTCTGTTGGGTTTTCCCGTTATCCTCGGGAGCATCAAGTATCGGGAACTCTTCGGAAGCCAAATCAATATCGGTGGGGGAAACATCATCGGGTTTCCCGCGGAAAACGAATTCGGCGCAGGCTACTTCATCGAGGCGTACAGCGAACTGACCGGCGAAATCTACGGTGTCCGGTTGGGCGGATACGCGAAGTTCAACGCTCTCCACGCAACCACCGGCATTAACCTCGGCGCGGACGACGGCAATATTCCCCGTAAGGAAATGGACGCGAACTTCGATCGGCGGAGCTGGAGCTTCGGCGGCAAGGCAAGTGTGGATTTCTAACTTGCCGTTTCGCCGCTCACTCGAACCGCATTGCGGTCACCGGGTCCAATCGGCTCGCCTTTCCCGCGGGATAGAGACCGGACAGGATTCCGAGCACGGCCCCCAGCGAAACCGAGCCGGCGACGCTATAGACAAGGGTGGTGTGCGAGGCCTCGGTGGACAGCTCGGCATTGAGCAGCTGTATCGAGAGCAGACCAAGCGCGGTTCCCAAAACGCCTCCCACGAGGCAGACCGAAATGGATTCATAAAGGAATTGCGCCAGGATCATCCGATCGGTTGCGCCCACCGCTTTTCTCAATCCGATCTCGACCGTTCGCTCGTGGATCACGGCAAGCATGACGATGGTTATTCCGACCGCTCCCAATAGCAGTGTCACACAGATCGCCGCATAGAGGAACGATTTAAAAAGCATCGCAATCGTTTTGATCGCCGAAATCCGTTCCTCGAAGTGCTTCACGAGGATCGCTTTTTCGTACCCCGGATGATTTCGTTTGAGGACACGCTCGATTCGCGCGCTCAACTGAGGGACGACGTCCCATCCTGTGGCTCGAACGTAAATGATCTCCGAATTGCGCATTCCGGGCACCCGCGCGCCGGCCACCGAAATCGGCAGAAGAACCGTGTCGATGTAGTCCGGGTCGATTGCTTCCTTGAGCTCTCCCACAATCTCGAGGGCAAGGTCCTGCACGAGAATCGTACGGCCGACCGCGCGACGCGACCCTTCGCCGAAGAGGTCCTCGCAGACTCCGCGTCCGATCACACAGACGTTTCTTCCCCGGTGAACGTCCTCTTCCGTGAGCGCCCGCCCCTCTCTGAGCGGAAGATGGCGAAGCTTGAAGAAATTGCCGTCTACGCCGAGTATTCTCGGCCTGCATTTCTCTCGGAGCCACGTTGTCTTCTTGAGCGGGCCCCACAACGCCACCGAGGTGACGCGCGCTTCGGGCAGTCGTGAGATCTCGTCCACGTCCTTCGGAATAAACCTGCCGGGATGAGGATTGCGAGGTCCCGATTGCTCCCATTCAGCCTTGACGATCGTGGCCGAACCGAGAATCTCGAGATTTGCGGCGACCGCCTTTTCAACCGAGTCGCCTATGGTAAGGACCGTCATGAGCCCGCCGATACCGAGCGATATGCCGAGAACCGCTCCCCTGTACCGTCGTTTGTTCCGATAGCTTTGCCGGATTGAGATCCGGATGAGGTCGAACAAGAGTCGAATGAACCGTCGGCGCCGTCGTCGGGGCGCCGCGCTCGCCCGCAGAAGCGATTCCGGTGTCGGCCGGAGCGAATCTTCCGGCTTTTCGGCCGGAGCGCGGTCTTCAACGGACACGATCTCCGGCCGTTCATCCTTCGCATCCGTCGCGTCGGCGCCCGCGGTCGATCGCCGCGCGTCAATCTCCGCACGGTCAAGGGCGCCCATTTCGACGAGCTTGTCGAGCAGCGACTGCAGCTTGCTCTCGGTCAAGCGGAAGCGTTCCATAATCTCCGAGTCGGTCGAACCGGCTCGGATTGCGGCGACCAAAGCTTTTGCGCTGATCTTCCGTTTGCCCGGCGCCGGCGGCGCCGAACCGGAGCGCCGCTCTTCGAGCGCGGACCGACTCATCACACCCGCGTTCACGAGCTTCTCATACAGCCCGGGGAGCTTGCCCGGCGAGACGCGGTGCTTGAGGGCGATGGTGTCGTCGTCCAATCCCGCCTTGATGTCGGTCAGCAATTCTTTGGCGTTTATCGTCCGCTTCGGTTTGGGCATCCGGATTTTCCGAGGAGATTGTGCCGAAGCCGAGAAAGCCCGGCCGGACATGCGATCGGGGACGTCATAATTCGCCGGCGATCGCCGTAATCGCAATCATATCGTTATTATAACACATCGCGAGAAAAGTCTCGATTCCCGGGGCCCGCTCGAACCCGGAGAAATCGCGCGCGGCCCGCCGGGGCCCGACCTCGCCGGCCGCAAGGAAGCCGGTCGGCAAAGTCTTAACCGCGGCCGAGCTTTGTGGTACAGGTGGATGATTCCCGAGAATCCGAGCTCGAATCCACATGAACGCGACCCCGGACACCGAACGGCGCTTCTCAAACGGATCCCTGACGCCCATGATGCGTCAGTACGCCCACCATAAGGAACGTCACCCCGACGCGATTCTGCTTTTCCGCATGGGCGACTTCTACGAGATGTTCTACGAGGACGCGGAGGCCGCGTCTCACATCCTCGGTATTGCGCTCACAACCCGTGACAAGAACAAGGACGAGCAGGTCCCGATGTGCGGATTTCCGCACCATTCCGCGTCGAAGTACATCTCGACGCTCCTCGAGGCCGGACGCCGAGTCGCGGTCTGCGACCAGATGGAGGACCCGAGGCAGGCCAAGGGTGTGGTGAAACGGGAAGTCACACGAGTTCTCACCCCGGGCCTTACCGATGAGGCGGAGACGCTCAAGGCCGATCAAAACCACTATGTCACCGCGCTCGCGATGCGCGGCAAGGATATCGGGATTGCCTCGTTCGACCTCTCGACCGGCGACCTTCTCGTCACGGAAACCTCCGACGCCGGTCTGGCGGGGCAGGAACTCACGCGCCTCGGACCCAAGGAGGCGCTTCTTCCGGACGGTCTTGGTGAGGACCATCTTCTGCGTCGGCTTGCCGACGACTCCTTCTACGTGGGCGTCGCTGATGAATGGATGTCCGATGTGCGGGGGTGCAACGATACGCTGAGGGACCTGTACGGCGTTCAGAGCGTCGAGGGATTCGGACTGGCGGAGAAATCCGCGATGACCCTGGCCGCCGGCATGCTTGTGAGCTACGTCCGGCAAACCAGGCCGGAAGCGCCGTCTCATGTGAAAGCGCCTCGAGTCTATCACCTGGGCGACTTTATGGTCCTGGATCGGTCTACCCTGCGCAATCTTGAGATTTTCACCAATATCAAGGACGGGGGGACCGCAGGCACGCTGTGGAGCGTCCTCGACCGAACCCTGACGTCGATGGGCGCGCGTCTTCTTCGGCATTGGATCTCCTATCCGCTGCTCGACGTCAAGGAGCTTGCGCGCCGCCACGAGACGGTGGACACCCTCGTCAAGGCGGCTACGATCCGCGACGATCTGCGGGTCGCGCTCGGGGACATCGGCGACCTTGAGCGGATAGCGGGGAGGATTTCCCTTGGGAGCGCGGGACCGAGAGATCTCGTCCAGCTGCGGGGGTCGGCGGAGAAGATCCCCGGTCTGGTCGGCCTGCTTTCGACGATCGAGACGCCCCTCGCTGCCGAGATTGCAGCCATGGACGACCTTTCCTACGTGGCCCACGCCGTGGCGACGGTGCTCGTGGACGCGCCGCCCGCGGGGCTCAAGGACGGCGGCGTCATCCGCGAGAGGTACGATCGCGAGCTTGACGAACTTCGTTCGATGAGCACTCAGGGCAAAGCGTGGATCGCGGGAATCGAAGCCAAAGAGCGCGAAAAGACCGGCATCCCCAATTTGAAGGTCGGATACAACAAGGTCTTCGGGTACTTCATCGAGGTCACCAAGGCTCACCAGGAGAAGATTCCCGAGGGCTATATCCGGAAACAGACGCTGGTGAACGCGGAACGCTACATCACCGAGGAACTCAAGGAATACGAACTCAAGGTGCTCAACGCGCAGGAGCGCAGCGTCGAACTCGAGGCCGAGATTTTCCGGCGTCTCAGGGAGCGGCTGCTCGAGGTTATTCCCCGCATTCAGGAGACCTCGCGCCGTATCGCGACCCTCGATGCGCTCGCCGCTTTGGCCGAGGTCGCCGCGACCAACCGGTATGTGCGGCCGCGGGTCCACGGCGGCGACGAAATTCGCATCAAGGACGGGCGCCATCCGGTGGTCGAGCAGTTCGAGGCGCGCGAGACGTACGTGCCCAACGATGTCTTCCTCAATCGCTCGACCGATCAAATCCTCATCATCACCGGTCCCAACATGGCAGGGAAGTCCACGTACATGCGACAGATCGCGCTGCTGGTGATTTTGGCGCAGATCGGCTCGTTCGCGCCCGCAGCGGAAGCCTCGATAGGGACCGTCGATCGCATCTTCACACGTATCGGCGCAGCGGATTACCTGGCCTTCGGTCAATCAACCTTTATGGTGGAGATGAACGAGACCGCGGACATCCTGCACAACTCGACGGAACGGTCGCTGGTGCTCCTTGACGAAGTGGGGCGGGGGACGAGCACCTTTGACGGTTTATCCATAGCCCGGGCCGTCACCGAATACCTCCACGACCGGGAGGACGGCGGTCCCAGGACACTTTTCGCAACCCATTACCACGAGCTGGTGGAACTGGCCGCTGAAAAGAAGCGAGTGCGCGTGTATAACGTTTCCGTCAAGGAATGGGGCGACAAGGTGGTCTTCCTCAGGAAGATCGTCCCCGGCGGCGCGAGCCGTTCGTACGGTATTCAGGTGGCCAAGCTCGCCGGGATACCGGATTCGGTGATCGCGCGCGCGTCGGATATCCTTGCGGAATTGGAATCCCATCCCATCGAGGCTCCCGACGATCCCACAACGGGCAAGCGCCGCAAGAAGGCCCCTGTCGCGGATCTTCCCCTCCAGGGCGCTCTTTTTGACTCACCCGCGCAGAAGCTCCTCGAGAAGCTGCGCCTCCTCGACCCTAACAATCTGACGCCTCTCGAAGCGTTGAATATCCTCGCCGAATGGAAGCGCGACGTCTCCTGAGAGGGCGCTCCCGGCCGGCTGCGGCGCCGGAACCCAACGCGTGGGCTTTAGGTGTCGAAGCTTGAGCGAGAGCGGCTCTTAGCCGGTTTATTGGGCTGCGGCGCGGTTTTTTCACGAGGAGGAAGGCGATTGACGCGCTGCCCCGCGCCGTAATATAATAAACCAGATTATGTTGCCGAACTACAATGCTGAAATTATGGTTGATTATGGTTGCTTAGTGTGGTATCCTCTCACGCGTGGGAGATGCTTCGCGATCCATCGGCTTTAACATCTCCCTTCCAAGGAGGACCGTCAATGCCAAGCCGAAGGCTCTTACAGTCGATTCTGATCGTTTCGCTGACCCTGGCGGCCGCGTTTCCGGCCATGGGGTACGTGGCGTGGGAGAACCACGTTCTGTTCGCACAGACCGTAACCAAAGACGTGGTCAAGCTCCTGCCGCGGGCTATGGGGTCGTTCATCTATCAGAACGAATACGATTTCATGAGGGGAATCACCTTCATGAGACGCAACGTCATGACCAACCCCGGCAAACAGCTGGACATGGAAGAAGTCCGGGAGCAGGCGTTCGCGCGTCTGAGTCGGGATATTCCGTACTGCGTCGAAGCGCTCAAGGGGGGCGAAATCAAGCTCGACACCTCGGCGGGGAATGTGGCCGGACGTCTGGGCATGATCGCGTACTCGATCCTGGTGAACAAAGCGCCGGCGTTTCCCGACCTGGAGTACCTCCGGAAATTCTCTCGGGCCTTTGACTCGGCCATCGGAGAAAGCGTCATCGACGTGTGGGTGTACTATGACGGGTACGGCGATTTTCACTCGTTGGGCGAACTGCTTGAACGGCTTCGCCAGGAAGGAATGCCGACCCTGCGCCACGTGCGCAACGACAAGTACCCGCTCCGGATGCGGGAAGATCCGTTCGCGATGTTCCGCGCGCCGAGCAAGTTCAACAAGAAGCTCGTGCTGACCGATGTGGACGTGAACGATATCTACAGTCGAGCGATCAACTGTATCATCGATACGTACGTCTACATCTGGAAGTGCTCGGGTATGGACTTGGCTCACCCGTCCTACGCGCCCCCGCCGGGAACGATTGTCAGCCGTCCGAGCCGACGTCGCACCGTGCAGGGCGGGGTCCTGACGCGTACCATGCCGGCCGCGAAGGAAGAAGGCGGAGCGGGCGCCGCGGCCCCGCCCGAGGGTGAACGTCCCCCCGGTTTTGAAGAAGGGGCGAGCCCCGAGTTGGCCCCTGCCGGCGACCAAGGCGATCAAGGCCGGACCGGTTCTTAGCGGAAACACTGCGGCGTTTGATCGCCCCATCGTCGGATACGCGGAAGCATCGTCAAGGATGGACCAACGAATCGCGGCGCGCCGAGTTGATCCGGACGAGACGCCCGACTGTTGAGAGCTCCGATCCGGTAAGTACGGCATCATTCGTTCGTCGAGCGGTGAAGCGAACAGTTAGCACGGCCGGTGGAAAAAGGTGTGCGGAATTGATGTTCAGGGGTGAGAGCCGACTCTCGCCCCTTTGTTCGTACGGGCGGCGCCGTGGGGGTTAACTTGACTGACGTACCTTTCGGGAGTACCCTGCGCCCGATTCATGCGCTACGAGGGTGATCTCCGTGAGTATCGTCATAATCGGCGGCGGTGAAATGGGCTATCACTTGGCCCGTCGTCTCTCTTTCGAGAAGCGCGATGTGGTTCTCATCGACCGCAATCCCGAGCGTGTCGCGTTCATTCAAGACAATCTCGACGTCCATGCGATTCACGGAGCGGGGTCCTCGCCGTCCTCGCTTACCAAGGCCGGCATCGAAAAAGCGACCATCCTGATTGCGGTCACCGACTCGGACGAGGTTAACCTGGTGGCCTGCTTCGTTGCGGGCCATCTCAACCCGTATTTGACCAAAGTGGCTCGGCTTCGGGACGAGGACTTCTCCGAGCATCCGGAAATCCTCGATCACGAGCACCTTGGTGTGGATCTGGTCATCAATCCGGAGGATGAAGCCGTCCGGAAGCTGGTCAAAGTGCTTCAGGTTCCGCCGGCCACGGACGTGATCGACTTCGCCGAGGGACGAATCAGGCTGTTCGGAGTTCGCCTGGGCTTCAATTCTCCACTTGTGGGCCGATCGCTGATCGACCTCCGTCAGGACTTCCCCGACGATCGGGTGCTCATACCCGCGTTGCTCCGGGAATCCGAGGTGCTCATCC
Organism: uncultured Syntrophales bacterium; assembly: GCA_964385875.1. GTDB lineage: Bacteria > Desulfobacterota > Desulfomonilia > Desulfomonilales > Desulfomonilaceae > CAYLRL01. Next base: position 14,868 of record CAYLRL010000041.1, on the reverse strand, counting down.
CCGGCGGGAACGACGTTTTGAGAGCGCTCGATACCATTTACGTGGTAGTCGCAAAGGATTCGTTGCCGCGGGTGGTCGAACACTCGGGTCTTGGGACCGCGCCGCTGAAACGGTTCATGATCGTCGGAGGAACCCGGGTCGCGGAGAAGACCGCACGCGAACTGGAGTCGTTCCCGGGCGCTCATGTTCGGCTCGTTTGTTCGGACGCGGCGCGATGCGAGGCGATCGCCGGCGATCTCAACGAGACCATGGTGCTGAGATCGGACGCGGTGGACGAGGATTTCCTCCGGGCGGAGGGCATAGCCCGCGTCGATGCGTTCCTGGCGCTTACTTATGACGACGAACACAACGCGTTGTCGGCTTTGCTGGCGAAGCGGATGGGCGCGCGGTGGACGGGCGCGCTGGCCAACAAGATGGAATACCATCGTCTTGCCTCCGCCATTGGTGTGGATGTGGTGGTGAATCCCCGACTCTCGGGGGCTTCACGAATACTCCAGTATATTCGAAAAGGTAAGGTGATTTCGGTCACCATGCTCCCCGGTGAGGACGTGGAGGCGATCGAATTCGAGGCGGTCGAGACCTCGAAGCTGGTCGGCAGTCCCCTCCGGAAGGTGAAGTTTCCTCAAGGCGCGATCATCGGGGCGATCGAGCGGGCCGAGGAATTCTTCATTCCACACGGCGACACCGTCATCCAGCCCGGCGATCGAGTCATCGTCTTTGCCCGGCGGGAAGCCGTGCCGAAGATCGAGAAGCTGCTCACCGTGAAATTGGAATACTTCTTCTAATGCACCCTCGCCTGATAGCTTCCGCGCTGGGCGCTCTGACCGCTGTGCTGGGTCTGTGCATGACCCTTACGCTTCCGTGGTCTCTCTATCACCGGGAACCCGAGTTGTGGGTGTTTCTCGGGTGTATCGCCGCGTGTGTTGCGGGGGGCGGCCTGGTGTACTTCACGTTCCGCGACCCCGACGCGGAATACGGCATTCGCGACGCCTTCGCGATCGTGACGTTCGGCTGGGTGATCGCCGGTCTTCTCGGAGCGCTTCCTTTTTGGTTGTCGGGCTCTCTGCCGGCCTTCGAGGACGCGTTGTTCGAGTCCGTGTCGGGTTTCACGACAACCGGCGCAACCGTGGTGACCGACATCGAGAAGCTCCCTCACGGGATACTGTTCTGGCGGAGTCTCACCCATTGGTTAGGCGGGATGGGAATCATCGTGCTTTCGGTGGCGATCCTGCCGTTGCTGGGAGTCGGCGGAATGGCCATGTTCAAGGCCGAAGTACCTTCGCCGGTTATGGACAAGCTCAAACCCACCGTCGCGGAAACGGCCAAGACCCTTTGGAAGGTCTATGTTTTTTTCACTGTCGTCGAGATCGTGCTACTTTACGCGGCCGGGCTCGACCTCTTCGACGCGGTCTGCCATACGTTCGGGACACTGGCCACGGGAGGCTTTTCGACCAAGAATCTGTCGATCGGCGCGTATGACAGCCCTCTCGTCCACGGCATCGTCATCGTCTTCATGCTGATCGCAGGGGTCAACTTCACGCTGCACTATCAGGCGCTTCGAGGCAATCCGCGGGTCTACTTCCGATCCTCCGAGTTCAAGCTCTTCATGGCGATATTCATCATCTGCACGGTCTTCATCACGCTGAACATCTACGGACGAGACACGGCGGAGATCGGTTCGGCCGTCGACCAGGCCGCGTTTCAGACCGCGGCGATCATGACTACCACGGGGTACGGGACCGCCGACTGGGAGAGCTGGCCCTGGGCGTGTCAGTGGTTATTGCTCATGCTCATGTTCATGGGGGGGTGCGCCGGCAGCACGGGCGGCGGCATGAAGTGCATGCGCCTCATGATCGTGGGTAAGCACGTCTTCCGGGAGTTGAGTCTCCTCATTCATCCCCGGGGGGTCATTCCGGTGAAGATCGACCGGAAGGTCGTCGCCGCGCCGATCATCAACAGTGTGTTGGCTTTCGTCGGCCTGTTCATCTGCGTATGGGCGATCTCCACCTTTCTCCTGGTCCTATTGGAGATCGACGTGGTCACCGCGGTGGGGGCGAGCACGGCCACACTCAGCAACATCGGCCCCGGCCTCAACTTGGTGGGGGCCATGGACAACTACGCGTGGATATCCGCTCCCGGGAAATGGCTCCTCGTCTTCAACATGCTTGCCGGTCGGTTGGAACTCTATACCGTCTTCATCCTGCTTGTTCCGGACTTCTGGGAGCCTTGATTCGATCGTTTCCCGCATAGTGGTCGAAGAACTGCTCCATGATGAAGTCCACCGTGGCCCGATCGACGTGGAAATTCTCTCGACCCTCGGTGAAGAGGCTCGCTCCGCTCATGGGGCGAAAGATCGTCGCCATTTCATACGCGGGGAAATAGAAGACGTTGTCGTGTCGCGCGACGAATTCGTCGGCCGCGGCCCGCAAAGTCGACTTGGAATTGCAACTGGCGCTGATTACGTCCGAATCGGGTCTGAACGTGGCCCACAGATGCACCGGAGAGACGGTGACGATGATGCGGCACTCGGGGTTGTGTTCGGCCATGATTTCTCGGACGCGCTCGAGATTGGCCAGGTTCTCGCCGTATCGGCTCACCCGGAAGCGATATCGGCTCATGTCGCCCCCCTCACTGACGTAGGGCCCTGAAGGAAGGCAGATCACCGATCCGTCCTCGACGTCTTCCCAGATTTCGGTCAAGCCCAGCGTAATAATGAGGACTTCCGCACGTTCCAGAACTCGGCGCGAAGCCTGCCGATGGCGCGCAAAGTCGGCTTGGGCTTCTTCGAGCGAATCGTAGACGATGATCCGCCGATACGGATCCTGGATTGTGCCCGATTCGGGCGCCTTCCACCAACGGACCGCGGGATTCCACTCCCCGAAGGTATACTCGAATATCTGACGCATGGAGAACGAGTTATAGAGCCGTTCCCACGCGGCCCCCGCATGCTTGGTCGCGGGATGGTCGGTCTCTTCCGCAATGTACGAATAGCCCTCCCGCAGGAGAACGGTTTTGATTTCCCGCGCGAAACAGGACCCCATCGAAGTGATCTTCGTGGAGCGGTCGATTGGCAGACCCTGATTGGGCGGGAGCGGGAACCGACCGTCCGCCGGCGGATTGTCGTAGGAACCCGGCCATACCTGCCAGAGCTCGAATCGGTGGATCGGGTGCACATCGGAGCGAGCCATTGCGTCTCCTCGCGCGCCGAAACGGTCGGCCGTCCCGGCGGGTGGTTCCGCGCAAATCTTGGCCACCGCAGAGACGTGAGTCAAGCCGTATGGCCGAAGCGAGCGGGGAGCAATGCCGGGGGCGGGCCGCGGCTCGGGCTTTAAGAAAATAAAATAATATCTTGTAATGTATAAGCCTTTTTGATATGTATCACTCCGACGGAAGAGCCAGCGGGCCCGTCACCGAAGCGCTCACGGAGTTGAACACCGCCATGAAGAGAATTACCGGCGCCCTATTGTTCGTGGCTCTCAGCGCCACCGCGTACGCGTACGACGCGCAAACCCTCACCTCCGGGTTACTGCGTCTTCAATCGGAGATAGAAGCGCAGATCGAACGCATCGAGCGGGCGAGGGAGATCGCCGACGCGCGCGTGAGCCTCGCGACCGTACGCGTGGACGAACAACTGAGGATCGCGGAGGAAGACCTTGAACGACAACTGGCCGTTATGGATCGCTATCGTGAGCAACTCGAGGAAAGCGTCGCCGCCGCGATCGGCGTCGAACCGTCGCCGGCGGTGTCGCCGGCCGATTCGCTCCAACGGGCCTTGGCCGAGATACGCGCCCAGGTCGCCAAGACCAATGAACTCATCCATCGAATGCGGTCCATCCGAAACGCGCTCGAGCACGGCGGCCCGGCTTCGCAATCGTGCCCTCGATTTCGAGACACGGACAATCAACCAGCGCCCACGATCGGCCTGGGGAGAACTTTCGGCCTCGGATACGATTCCGGCGCGGCGTTCCCGTCATTGGACGACGTCGAGAAACGCCTCCGGGGCATGTCCGACTCACAAGACTCGACGCCGGCCGAGCCGCCCGACGAAACGAACGCGGGCCCATGCGGCGAGTCAAGCTCCACGCGCCCGAAGCTCCGCCGAGCCTGTGACGGGTGATTCCGACTCCCGGGGCTCCGAGGAAAATCCCGTATCTTCAATCCGAGTCGATTGGACGCCACCCAATTGCAATCTCCCCGTTGTGCGTTTAGAATGTGAATTCGCGTGGGAAAAGGCGGGGTCGCCCCGCTTCATGCGCCAATTTCATCAAGGACGCGTCCGTGGAAGTAACCTGCCAGAAATGCAAAAGCGTATCCGATATACCCGATCGCAAGATACCGATCGGCCGATCGTACACCATCTGCCCGGTCTGTCAGTCGAGAATTAATATTTTCAAAGGGTTGCCGGTCGGGGCCATTATCCAGAATCTCATCGGCATGCGCATGTTGAGAGACGGCGACGAATTCTGCGAGCAGTACATCGAGCCGGGAGAATTCTGGCGGGTCGTCGATGTGATCGCGCCGTGCCCGGACAAGGGGCACGGACGAGCCTGTGAGATCGAGAACCAGGGCCGCTGTCCCAATCAGCGACTCATCGTTCGACTGCGCCGCGATCGCACTCGATACCGTACCTGTCTTTATCGCCGCCGGCGCAGAATTTTCGATCGCGCCGATCACACTGCGGTCGGCGTGCAACAGCCCACCGCGGAACTCTTCCCTGTGGACGAAGAAGAGACCTACCGTATTCGATAGTCGCCGCGCCGGAGTCCGACGCAGGCTTGCCTCACCCCGTACGGAAGAGGGTTCCGAAGCTTATTTGGGACGCGGTCCAAGCTCACGCGCTGCTCGAAGGCCCCGGCCGCAACGCGAACCGGCCCTTGTCCCCGAAGAGAATCAACAGACCTACCAGGATGAGGCTCGAATCCCTCACGATGGTAAGCGGGGTGATGTCTCCCGTCCCCGATTCGGTCGCGGAGAAGCAGCCGCAGTCAATGTTTAGACCGATCCACCATGCGCGGATGAGCCCCACCGAAAACGCGGCCAGCATGCCGACGATTACCAGCGCGGCCGGCTTCGTCTCCACGCCCAGGATCAACAGCGCGCCGGCGATGAATTCGATCCAGGGGAGCGTCAACGCGACAACGTTGGTCGTCTCCGGCGGGAGCAGCTGGTAATTCCGAATGCTTTGAGCGAACGACTCCGGGTCGATAATTTTGTACAAGCTCGCGTAGATGAAGAGCCCGCCAAGAAAGAGTCTGGCGATCAGAACGAGATATTTCATGCGTCGCCTTACCTCCGATGATCGCACGGAGTGTACTCCGACACGGCGAGAGAGGCAAGCGTCGGGGGCCCGCAACGGGTGGGGCTTCGGCGCGCGGTGGCGGGATTGGCCTCACCCTGACTCTCTCCCGGGGGGAGTGGGGCCAAGCGCCCGGTATCACGGCGGTCATTTACCACTCGGGCACGACTTGGACGCAGGGTGTGATGGGCTCGGGCGTTCCTTTTCGTGGCGAATCCGGATGATTTCGGCGGCGATGGAGATCGCGATCTCTTCCGGGGTTTCGCCGCCGATGGGAATGCCGATGGGGGCGTGAACCCTGTCGAGGGCCTCTTTAGGGAATCCGTCCCGGAGGAGGGCTTCGAAGATGACATGGGTCTTTCGGCGCGAGCCGATCATGCCGATGTAGCCTGCGTCGGTTCGGAGGGCCTGTTCGAGGACAGTCTTGTCATGCGCGTGGCCTCTGGTGACGATGATGATGAAGCTTTCTTCGTCGATGGTGAATCTCTCCATGCAATCGACGAAGGAGTCGATCACGACGATTTCGTGCGCGTCGGGAACTCGTTCCGGAGACGCGTAGTCGGCGCGATCGTCGATAACGACGGTGCGGAAGTCGGTGAACGCGGTGAGATGAGCGACACAGAGGCCTACGTGGCCCGCGCCGAAGATGTACGCGGTCCCGGTGGGACGAATCAACTCGAGGAGCACGGGGTGATCCTGTCCGGCCGGCTCGAGCAGTTGTACCGGTTTGAGCGCGCGTCGTTCCGGCGCAGCTTCCAAGGCCCGATCCGAATCGGGGAAGCCTCCGAGTCGTGCGTCTCCGTCCTCGACGAGGAGATGCGCGGGTCGGCCGGCTTCGCCGGGGACCATCGGGATATCGGTGAAGAGGAGCCCTGACCTGCGTTCGTGTATGAGGGTCAAGACACGGCGGAAGATCGCTTCGAGATCCGGATCGCTCGTATCCACATGCTCGACGAGGACCTCGACGTCGCCCCCGCAGATCATTTCGAGAGAATCCGCGTCGGGTCCGCGGAATGAGAACGAAACGCGATGAGACGTTCCGTCTTTGAGCGCTCCTGCTGCGAATTCCTGAACATCAGCCTCGAAGAGGCCGCCGCCGATAGTCCCGACGATGGTCCCGTCACGGCGGATGAGGAACCGCGTTCCCACATGCCGTGGGGACGAGCCCTTCACCGAGAGTATGGTCGCCAGAACAAAATCGTTCCCTTCCTCGAACTGTCGAACGGCTTCCCGCCATATGGTCAACATCGCTTATTCACTCCCGTCTTGTTATCTTTCGATGTAATGGTTCACCGGGTTTGAGGCGGCTCTGCGCCCGGTGAGGATGGAGGGGGAGACTCATCTCCCCCTTGTATATTAATTAAGGAATGCTCCAAACCTCCCCCATCGAGATATCAATGGCTTATCGCTATCCCGGTGAACGATTACCTTTCGATGATGTGCGGCGGCGCCTGCGGGCCGCGCCGCGAACCGAAGGTCGAATTCGGTAGTATAGCGTTTTCCGGGGCGCAATGGGAAGACCTTCGAGCCCGGTCGGGACAGGGGGTTGCGCACTGCGGGGCCGGTTCATATAATCCAACGCGATTAATATCACACGGGAAGCGGATTCCCGGGAAGGAGAGACAACGTGGATGTCTGCAAAATCACGTACTGCGGCGAGTGAAACTATAAGCCCCGAGCCGTCGGTCTGGCGGAGGAACTCAATAAGGAGCTGGGGATTCACTCGGAACTGATTAGATCGGGAGGCGGCGTGTTCGAGATTGAATACGGCGACGATCTGGTTTTTTCGAAGAGGCAATCGGGACGGTTTCCCGATCCCGGTGAGGTGGTGGATCTGCTGCGAGAACGCTGATACGGAACACACCGGTCGGAGCGGCGGGCCGGCGGTTCTCATCGTTTCGGACCGCCGTTTCGGCTTTGCGACGCGGTTTGATATGTCATCGCGCGTACCGGTTGCCGGCATAGGTCCCACGCGGCCGGCCGCGTCGCGACCGAAGGAGAGGACCGCCTATGACTTACACTCCGGCCGCTCGAAGCTCACGGAGAATCTCCGCGCCCTTCTACATTGTGCGGGGAGCGCGTTTCTTGTGGGATCACCCGACGCTCTGGAAGTACGCCGCGGCCCCGATCGCGATCAGCACGACGTTCCTGGGTCTGGCCTACTACGTGATCTACGTCTACTTCTCCTCATTCCTCGATCGGATGCTGAGCGACCAGTGGTATTTTCAGGTTCTGTACTACGTGGTTCTGGTGGTGACGGGCGCGCTCATCGTGGTGGTGACGTTCTTCATCTTCACGCAGATCGCGTCGACCATCGCGGGCCCGTTCAATGAATTGATATCGGAGCGGGTCGAGGCGATCGTCAAGGGCGGCCTCGACGAAACGCCGTTTTCGGTAATTCAACTGCTCAAGGATTCGACCCGCGGCATCGCTCACGCGTTCATGCTGCTCGGTCTCTATCTCGTGTTCCTCGTAATGGGGCTGGTCTTGTTTCTGATTCCCGGTATTGGGCACTTCCTTTACACGGTCATCATGGTCTCCGTGTCATCGTACATGCTGGCGTACGAATACCTCGGCTATCCGATGGATCGTCGGCGCTACACCTTCGGGCAAAAACGCGCGTTCCTCAGATCCGGCCTCACCACGTCGCTCGGGTTCGGCCTGGGAAACCTCGCGGCCGCCTCCATTCCAATCCTCAACCTTCTCTTCATACCCGCCGCAGTCGTCGGGGGAACGCTCCTTTTTCTCGATATAGAGAATGAAGACGGCGACTGACCTTACATTTCGGAGAATCACGCACTCTCGGCGCCGAATCGAGTTCGGCGGAAAAGGGAGAGGAGATGCTTGCGTTCATAGACGAGAGTTACAGATCCGAGAACACCGACAATCCCAAGACTACCTTCGGGGCCGTGGTGGTGCGCCGAGAGCGATACAGGGATCTTGACAAAGGATTGTTCGAGCTCAAGCAGCACTTCTTCAAGATCCAGCGTGGATTTGACCTGGAATTGAAGGGAAGACTCCTGCTCAACGAACGAAAGGTCATCTTGCCGAAGAATCGGGAATTTGTGAGGCAGGTGATCGGTCTTCTCCGGGAAGCGGACGCAGTGGTGTTTGCGGTGGTTCAAGACGGAATCCAAAGCATGACGTCCATCACCTTCGACGAGGACTATCTGCCGAATCTGTATCGACAGATCCTTCGGCGTATCAACCATTTCGTCGCCGCGAAGCATCCGGACAAGATCGCCGGTCTGGTCTTTGACACCATTGACGACGCGACGAATCATAAGGTTGCTCGCCGGATTTACAACTACTTCTATCTCCATCGCTGGGGGCAGGGCAGTAACAATCTCCTCTTTCACCCGTTCTTCGCCGATTCCAAAATCAGCGCGGGACTCGAATTGGCGGACATTCTCTCCTACTGCGTAAACGAAAGGTACATCGGCCGTCGGGGGCACATCGAAACATTCTTTCAAGAATTCCGTGAACTTGCCTATAATCACGAGGAAGAGGCCGGGAGGATGGTATGGGGGATCGAAATGATTCAGGCCGACCCGCCGAGATGATTGCGGCCAAGAACGAAGAAAAGGACTGACAACGCGGGGACCCTTATTCAGAGACCCATCAGCCCTTCACCTGAAGAATAACCTGTGGGGCCGGTTGTGTCAAGAGGTTTGTCAAGAACAGGGCCCGATCGATTCCATGGTTTGACACGCCGGCGACGATGCGTTAAACAGCTTCTGTAAGTGGCCGGGAGCGGCCCGCGTGAGATCGAAGCCGCGGCGGGATCGCCGCGATCGGGGGTGCGCCGACGTGCCTGCGGAAGCGATGATCGTCGAGTGTTTGCACTGCGACCGAGCAATGCGGATCGACACCGAACGTGTTCCTCGAGGTAAATGGGTGAAGGTCCGGTGTCCGTACTGCGAGGGCGTGGGGTTCAGCGGGCCGCCGACCGGTCCGCGTCCGGGGTCGGCGTCGCGCGCGACGGAGCGGTCGTCTCCGGATCCGCCGAACTCGATCGATGTTGTCGATGATGATTTCCGCTTTCCCGCGGAGGGGCCGAAATCCTCGCGGCGAGGCACGTTGAGCCTGACGACTTGGCTCATTGCGATGGGGGCCGCGTCGTTGGCCGTCGTAATCCTTTTTGCCCTCATCGTGAACATCGTGTTGCCGGGGCCGCCTCCGTAAGCCGAGAGTGCCGGCCGCGTCGGAGGAATCAAGGGGTGATCGTCCAACGAGAAGCTCAGGAGCGGCGGGAACGTTCCTTTCTCGCGCCGTACGCGCTCCTTTCCGAGCGCAGCAGGGGTCGCGCGTACCCGGAGGAGGAGTGTCCGTACCGGACCGCGTTTCAGCGTGACAAGGACAGGATTATCCACTCACGGGCATTTCGCCGGCTCGAGTACAAGACGCAGGTGTTCGCCTATTACGAGGGGGATCACTACCGAACGCGGCTGACCCATACCCTCGAGGTCGCCCAGATCGCTCGAAGCATCGCTCAGTATCTCGGCGCGAACGAGGAATTGGCCAACGCGATCGCGCTGGCGCACGACCTCGGCCATACCCCCTTTGGACATGCCGGCGAGCATGCATTGCACGACCTCATGAGAGATAACGGCGGCTTCGAGCATAACAACCAGTCGTTGCGCGTCGTGGATCTCCTCGAGGCGCGCTATCCGAGCTTCCCCGGCCTGAACCTGACCTTCGAGACCCGGTCGGGAATCATCCGCCACACCACCGTGTACGACAGCGCTCCAGGGGATGCGATCAAAGCGTTCCTGTCGAATCCTCAGCCGTCGTTGGAAACCCAAATCGTCAATCTGGCCGATGAGATCGCGTACAATTGTCACGACATCGAGGACGGCATCCGTTCGGGGTACTTTCCCGAGGAGGATCTAAGGGAACTGGATCTGTGGAATCACGTGACGGAGAAGATCCGCGAGCGCTACCCGTCGATCGATCGCGACACGTTTCGGTACCAAACCACGCGGCTGCTCATCGACACGTTCATCAGAGATCTCATTCAATCGACGGAAGGGAATCTGGCCGAGCTCGATCCCGCTTCCCCCGGAGAGATTATGAACGCGGAGCGGCCCATGGTCGCGTTTTCACCCGAGCTTCAGCGGTGGAAAGAGCAGCTGAACACGTTTCTTTTCACGCGCTTTTACACCCATTACAAGATCATGGCCATGCAGTACAAGGCCAAGCGGCTGCTGAAAGACCTTTTCGAGGAATTCGTCAAACGTCCTTCCCAGCTGCCTCCCGGCGTTCAGAAGCGTATGGAGACCGAACACGGCCCCCCCGAACGGATCGTCTGCGACTACATCGCCGGCATGACCGATCGTTTCGCTTTGGACGAGCACCGCAAGCTCTTCCTGCCGTACGAGTATTAGCGCGTCTCACGAGAGAACCGTCGACGGACGCTTACGGATGGTTTTTCGCAATCTCTCGGGCGCGCCTGAGATCCTCGGGAGTATTGACGTTCATAACGAAGGTGAGGGCGGGGTCGAACTCGATGAGCTCTTCTTCCGGGACCTCGAGCACGGTCACCTCTTCGAAGAGATGCATGATTTTGAGGTCGCCGGCTTCGATAAGTCGCTCCAACGCGGGGAGGCAGGTAGTGGAGTAGATCGCATGCATCGGCTCGACCCCGTCGGTCAGTCGGGGAATGATCACGTCGTAAGTTCCCGCCTTGTCGACGAGATAGCGTATCACGTCCTCACGAAGGAACGGCATGTCGCACGCGGCGAGAAACGCGAAGGGGGTGGCACAATACGAGAGACCGGTATAGAGGCCCCCGAGAGACCCGTATCCGGGCTTGATGTCGCGGACCATGGGCAATCCCAGGAAGTCGAACTGATCCGGATTGTTGGTGACGAGAAGCACCTCGGAGAAGACGAGCCGAAGGGTATCGGTGACCCGCCGAATGATCGAACGTCCGCCGACCGGCAGGAGCGCTTTGTTGACGCCGCCCATCCGACGAGAGCGGCCCCCCGCCTGCACTATCGCGGAGACCGTCTCCCGGGGCTCTTCCTCATCGACTCGGGGGTCGGGTGTCATGAAGGGTTATCGTGGGAAATACGACCGAAGCCGTGTCAAGTGCGTTACGGGTAGTCAGGGGCCGCGTCTCTCCAGCCTCGCTGGAGCCTGGAGAGACGCGGCCGCGCCACCGGACACCCGTTAGTTCGACGCCTGAGGAGCATCCTGCACGTCACCGCGAGCGCCTTCCGCAGATGCGGACTGCATGCCCCGGGCCGCGTCGAGGGTCTTTTTCTTGAGTCGATCGAAGTTCTTGCACAGGTTGGTCAAGCGCTTGGAATAGAGTTCGAGATCCTTCCTAAACTGGGTGAACCTGTCCACGCACGATCGCTCGGCCACGAACCGATTGAGCGAATTCACGACCAGGGATCTGAGCACGAGCAGTCTCCGGTAGATCGACAGCTGCAAAGCGATGTTCTTGTCGATCGCCTCCAGTGACGGATACAGACTGCGGTCGCACACGTTCATGAGGCGGAGGGAAAGCTCGTCATACTCCTGGAGAACCCGTTTGATTTGGAAGATCTTGTTGTTAATGCCCACAAGGACATCGGTGAACTTCTGGTATTCCGGCATGGCCGTCACGGGAATGTCGAAGACCCGGTATTCGATCTTGTCGACCCACTCATCCTCACTGAAGGCCAAGTAACCGCCCGTCTTGACTCGGAAGAGGGCCCGGGGATTGAGGTCTCGATCCCGGACCAGTTCATCGACGATAATCTTTCGGCTGTCCGGGGTCTTGAGGGTGATTTCGTACACGCCTTCCCGGACTCTGGTCGGCTCGGCGGCTTGGATCTGCTCCTGGGCGTACAGGGCGCCGCGGCATACCGTCACGAGTGCGACAATCGCGATTAGAAGGGCAATCCTAGGATTCATGAGACTTTCTCCTTCCGGAGCGGCCCGGCTCGACGACAAAGAATAGCTTATCCGACTTTAGCTATTTACGCAGAATAGCTAAGATTATACCTTATCTCCCCGGTTTCTGTCAAGCGTGCTCCGCGGTCCCGGGAAGCGTGCGGAGCGCCGCCGTACCGCCTAGAAGCGGCCCGACAGCTTCTGCCGGTAGCGTCGCGTGAAATCGCTGCCGGGCAAATACTCGGAGGCAAGCTCCAGGATCTTGTCGCGGGTCATGGGGTCTTCGTTGTCTTCGGCGATACGCGCGGCCTGCCAGCAGTACGACTCCAACTGTCTCTTGAGCCGATCGCTGCACGGGAAATCCTTAATCCCCGCGGCCAGGATGTTCATCGCGTTGAGCCACGCGTCGCGCTCCTTGGATTCCCACTCGGCTTTTCGCGACGCTTTGACGGCATCAACGCGGCCCATGAGGCCCTTCAACTTTGCGCCGAGCTCGTCCACAAACGTCGACTCGGGGCCCGAAAATCGCTCTTCCACGGCGCGCTCGGTGAAGACTTTGGCGATCTTCCGACGGAGCTCGGCTATTTGTCGCTCCCGTTGGTTCATTGTGGCGATCACGGGGTGCAGCTTGGCCAGGGCCATGTCGGAATACGACCTCTCGATTTCGGTGATGAACTCTTCGACGTTCGGCGCCAGCGATCGAGCGTTCTCCATCAAGCGTCGTCCGGCTTCGTAGTTGAAGCGCGCCAGTTCGCCTTTGATTTTGAAGCCGATGCTCTCTGCCTGCCGCTGCAGCTGTTCGGCTTCATCTCGAAATTTCTCCCTGGTCAGTTGCACGAGTGTGTCCAACTTCTCCGGTTCTCTCTGGTATCGGCTTTCCAGGCCGGCGATTTGCGAGACGGCTTCTCTGTTGAGATCCATGATTTTGTCTTCGAGGGTCCGTTTCAGTTCCGCCTCTTCTTTGAACCGTTCCTCGATCCGGCGGGCGCCGTAGGTCTTCGCGTTGAGGAACTGGTAGGCGGTTAGGGTATCGGGTTCAACCACCCCGATATTCCGGTCGACCGGGTCTGCCGCCAGTCCCCCGGTTATCTCCATATTGGCCTTCAACTGGAATTGGCGCCACCAGTCGGCGCCGAATCCCTCCGCTCGCTTCATGCCGAAGCGGGGTTCCGCGCTGAGTTCGATGTTTACGGGCTTCTCCGGGTCCTCGAGGATCGCGTAGGCGTGTCGAGCTTGGAGGACGCCGTTGACCGGGAGGTTGTTCTCCCGCGCCAGCAAAGTGTACAGGATGGACGCGTTCAGCGAGACGTAGTTCTTATCGCGGAGGATATCTGCGGCCAACATTCCCTTATCGAGGTCGTACTTGCCGAGGACATCGGTTTTCAGCCAGTCATACAGGGCCTTAGCCTTGGCCTTGTCCCCCTGAGCTTTTGCGATGACATCCTTGGCCTTCGCTCGGATGTCTTGAAGATCGTCACGCAGGCGGCGGTAGCTGCTCTCGTCGGTCAGCCCCGCCTGGAGAAACGGACCGAACAGGTCGCCGAACCGCTTGCGCGGCGGCGCGTCCTCTTCGCAATAGCTCAAGGTGAAACGGGGAAGCGAGTATTGCGGAGTCACTTCCAAGTCCGTCACGGACTCTTTTTTGAATTCCTCGAGCAGAAAGAAGTCGGGATACGCGGGAAGCGTCAGTCTCCAACGATTCTTGCCGTCGCCGGCCTCGAGGATATAGACTTCCTCGGGTTCCAGTCCGCCGCTTGCAGCGGCCACATATCGTTTGTCCAGAAGGTAGGTGTCGAAGGGATAGTGCGTAAGCGCGAGGTTATATATGTCCAGCGCGCCCGTGAAATTCCCGCTGTCCTCATAACGCTGACCCACAAGACACAACGCCTTGTAGGAGTGGGGATCGAGGCTGCGAGCCATACGGGCGTATTTGTCCCCTTCTTTAACATACCCAAGGCTGTAATTCAGCTGAGCCAAGCCCAGGTACGCTTCCGGACGTTGAGGTTGCGCGACGCACCCGCGGAGGAAGCAGCTTTCCGCGAACAGCACACGAGCGCCCCGATTGGGCGAGGTCACGTCCTGCATTTCGATTTGCCCGCGCAGGACCAGAGCGTGATAGTTCTCCGGATCCATCTGGAGCGCCTCGTTCAGCTTCTCTTTGGCAAGCAAGGGCCTGCCGGCATCGAGGATTTTGAGGGCCTCGCTCACGTGACGATCCGAGCGGGCGGATGCGTCGTCCGGACACAAGCCGGCCGCTGCAAAACAGACTACCAGACCGAACAGTGACACCATCCGGAGCACTTTCATTTTCTTACCTCTTTGATAAGAATGGGTTAGCGCTAATTATAGAATAAAAGGACGGTATTTGTCAACAGCCGAAAGCGCCGCGCAGTGGTGGGTGGGTCCGACCCAATCGGGCCCGGAATTGAAGTTTACTCCCGAACCTAAGGTCGAATTGAGAAGTCACACGGCCGATAATATCACACTTCTCCACAGACCCGCCAAGCAATTCAGTCCGACGCGATCCGCGAACGCGCGCCGGCGCGTACGAAATATTCGGTCCGCTGGACGCAAAATTCGCGGTCGAGGCTGCGCGGTCTCTTCGAAAGCGCGCCGGGAAGGCGGTCCGGAATTGGTAACCGTTCACCGGGATAGCGACAAGCCATTGATATCTCGATGGGGGAGGC
>CAYLRL010000040.1:0-41758 GCA_964385875.1 uncultured Syntrophales bacterium | reverse complement strand
GCCGGTCCAAAATAATCAGCAAACATCCGTCAAGATAATGTGACAATCAACAACTGGGCCACAACGTATCATAACCTTGCCCTTGCGCTCCACGAACTGGGAAGCCGACTGAACGACGTAGAAGGACCTAAACGACTCCGAGAGGCGATCTCCGCATATCGCGCCGCTCTAACAGTATTTACTCCAGAAGGCCACCCCGAGAAGTGGGGCACGACGCAAAACAACCTTGGAAATACGCTCCACGTGCTCGCCGAGCGAGTGAAGGATCCAGAAAGACTATTCTTTCTGGAGAATGCCATTAAGGCTTATCACGAAGCTTTGCGAGTGCGTTCTCAGCATTCCCGGCCACAGGCATGGGCTGAGACGCAGAATAACCTTGGCAATGCTCTTCAGGGTTTCGGTCAAATCTTCGACGGCGACGAAGGGCGCAAACGTCTCAACGAAGCAATCTCCGCTTACGAAGCGGCCCTGAATGTATATTCACGAGCGAGTCTTCCACAAAGATGGGCTGCGACTCAGCACAATCTCGGAAACGCTCTTGAAATACTTGGTTGGTCGTCAGAAGGCGTCGGATCATTGAAACGCCTCCAGGAAGCCATTTCCGCATATCGCGCCGCTCTGGAAGTTTACACTCGGGCGACCTTTCCACAGCACTGGGCCGGGACCCAGAACGACCTCGGAGGCGCTCTTCGGAAACTCGGCAGCCGGCTCGGTGGGGCAGCGGGCGCCCGGCCCATCGAGGAGGCGATTCAATGCTATGACAATGCGCTCACCGTGCACACCGAAGCGCATTTTCCTTATCATCACGGTGTGACGTCCCGGAACAGAAAGATCGCTGTCGAGGCCTTGGAAGGGCTGCGAAACGCCGCGCAAACCGATTCTTCCGCAGGGGACGAATAGGGCCTCCCCCGGGAATCCGACGCAAGCCCACCGGACGCGCCCCACACGAGGGGCATTCGCTCACCCGAGCCTCCGTGGGGGGAAGAAGAGGTCGACCCCTTCAGGGTCGTTGCCAACGGCTGGGCTGGGACCCCTTTCCCCGGGTTAAAACCCGGGGCTATTATTGGAGCGCCCCGCCGGGGCGCTGGAGAGCGCGAACACATTTCCGCGCCGTACAAGATCAGCCTGCCCGGCGCCTTGGCCTATCAGCCGCATGTTAAGAGTTTTTGAAGGGGGTCCGGGGGAAACTTTTTGCAAAAAGTTTCCCCCGGCAAGCTCTTCCCTCTTTACTCGACCGCGGCCGGCTTCGATGACGCCGACGGGTACGGATGGTTGATCTCTGCCATACCTGCTCCGGTTTGTTGGGGCCTCCCGGGAGACGCAATCGTGATTGGATGCCGGAGGATTGCGTGGGCGGTTCGCGTCAGCGCTCGACTTTCACCAGTTCGAATCGCACCGTCCCGACAAAGGGCGACGATGTGAGCAGGAGCGGTATCCGCCGGCTGTCGTCGGAAATCCACAAATGACCGGTCCCCAGTTCCTTGTCGTTGCGGATTCTCACCAGTCGGAGGCCCAGTTTGGCCGCGTCGAAAACCCCGCCTTTGACCTGAACGCGTTCCCTCCCTTCCGGAGTAACGAACAGCCTTGCGCGGTCCTTGCCGTCATAGATGTCCACGAACATGGGCTTATTCAGGTCCGGCTGGCTCCTGAGGAGAAACGCTGCGGTGATCGGGTCGTACGCTGTTTCGATCTTCTCGGCGTGGCTTTCGACCTCGTCGCCCTTGCGCTTCTGAACCGAGACCATGCCGTTGCGGTGGTCGAATTTCAGGTTCACCACTTCGGTGTCGAGGAGGCTCGATTTCAGATGAAACTGATACCACTTGGGCCGAAAGTCTTTCGGTCCAAACACGGCCTGCACGCGCGTCCACAGTTCGAGGAGCGTTTTCAGGAGCCCGTCCGAGACGGCTTGAGCCGTGACCTTTATGTCGCCCTTGCTTCGAGTGGTGGTGATGTCGCCGTGTCCGGCCCGGCCGCCTTTCCAGGTCACTTCATAGCGAAGCACTTCCCGTTGATCGGCGGCTATGGAGGATAGCGGAGAAAAAAACATGACGACGAATGTCGCGACCGCGATGAAGGTCGCGACGATCGGTTTGGGGAAAGCCTTGGACAACTGCATATACGGTCACTCGGTGCGACGTATTGATGTACTTGGGACGCGTCGCTCGAATATCAAGCGTGTACGGGACGAGACTCGGCCTGACCCGGCCGGTTCGCTTCTCGCCGGCCGCAAACGAACATCCACGCGCCGCCCTCGCCTCAACGCGTCCTCGGAAATAGTCCCGTTACCGGTCGAATGTCAACGCCGGCGCCGCATCCGATCAGCGGTACCGACGCCAGTAGAATTCCGTGGGCCGATCCTCGACCACCATCGACGTGATCAACGTATCGCCCGCCATGCGATAGGTGATTTTCGCGCTGTATCCGGAATCGTCGGTGATGTTGAGCGTGTCGTCGTTGACCGTGTACCGGCCCGTCCTGCTCTTCACACGATCGGACCCGCCCCTGTCGCTTCTGTTGAAGATGACGTCGCCGTTATCGGTGAACTCGATGAGCGTCCGCGTGCCCTGTCTCGGCGGGGTTTCCTTGCCGTTGTCGTCCATGCGGTAGAGTAACTCCCACGTGCCGACAACTCGTGGGTCGGCGACGCCGCCGGCTTCCTGCTTCGGTTTGTTCTCCGGGCCGGACGGATTCTTCACGCGCGCGGATTGTGTCCCGGTCATGAAGAGGCACGACGAGCAGAGTGTCGCCGCGAGAGCAACAGCGAGCCAGATGATAAATGTGCGTTTGACGGTGGTCTTCACCGAGACATATTCCGATCTTGAGAATGCTTTGAACAACCGGGATCGGACCCGCTCAAAGGTCACGCGCCCGGGGCCGAGCCGTTACCACATATTGCCGAAGACCGTGCCGTCGGATTGAATATCCAGGGCGCTTGCCGGGCTGACGCGCGCCGCTGTCGGTCCCTCTTTCGTAGACGCGTCTTCGTCATCGCCGTCGCTCGACGCCAACTGTTTCTTCTCGGGCTGCGGCGGCATCTTGACGGGGAACTCACCCGCGGCGAGACGCCGGATAAACGGCCGGTCGATAATGATGCAGTAGGAGCCGACTTCCAGCGTGTGGAATACCGCCTCGGCGTCTTCCCAGTCGAGTCCGAGACAGCCGTGAGTCAGGCGGCCTCCGGTGGCTTCCGCGTAATGGATGTATCGCGTTCCGTCGTACACGATCTTATATCTGAAGAATCCGGGAACGCGCCGATCTTCCCACCGCTTGGGGATGGGCTCTCCCTCTTCGATGAAATACCAGTCGGGTCGAATCCAGTCAGCGACGGGTTCCTTGCGTTTAATGGGGAATATCCCAACGGGGCTCTCGAACTGGCCGATATGCGTCGCTCCTTTTCCGATTGCGACCGGCCCGATCCTGAGCAGGCGTCCATCCTTACTGTAGAGGTAGAACTGGAAATTCCGTTTATCGATGATTACAAAGGGCTTTCCATTGCTCTTGCTGAGAAGGCCCGCGATGTGTCGCGCTTCGGCCATAACCCGTTGGACCTGGGTTTCATCGCTGATCCTGTGGCCGTAGTGTGAATCCTGATACATCCCCGATTGAGCGTACGGCTGCACGGGCTGAGCCGGTTGTGCCCTCTGAGCCTGCATGCTGTTGGCAACTTGTTCCTGAAGGATCTGTTCCGCGCTCCTCTGGTCGTATTGGAGATTTGCCATAGGACCGGTGACCTGATCGTATCGGCCGTACCGGGGGTCCTGATAGTAGGCGTCAGGATAGTATTGGGCGTGCGCGACCGTCCAGAGCAGCGCCGGTGCGAGGAGAAGCCCCAAAAAAGTTACCTTAAAACGCATGGCTACGGCCCTCTTCTCTCGCATAACTGCGAAGAACTCCTTCATTATTCCGTAATCACTTTCATCTATAAACAAAACGGCCCGGCCTGTCAACACATCCCGAACGGGCGCAGGCGCTCTTTCTCATGGCCGCGCCTTCCACTGTACGTCAACGAACCGGGCGCGCGCGTTCCGTCTTTCTCATGAACCGGTCCGAACAACCGTCCCCGATTTGGACCCGGTCGACGCCTGAGACTGCCGGAGAAACGCCGGATGCGCTCCCGTCGGAAGCATTAGGTCGCGATTCCGTACTTTTTCATCTTGTACTGAAGATTGCTCCGTCCGATGCCGAGCATCTTCGCTGCCTGCGCCTGTACGTTCTGCGACTTCTTGAGCGCCTCGCGGATCATCCGCTCTTCGATGGCCTCGAGCGTCTCGGCCAGGCCCTTGTCCCAGGAGATGACCGAGTCGAAGTCCTCACCCCGCTCCGGACTCTCGCGAACCTCCGTGGGCAGATCTCGCAGCGTGAGCGCGCTTTCCTTCGACAGCACCATGGCCCGCTCGACCACATTCTCCAGCTCGCGGACATTTCCCGGCCACGAATAGCGATAGAACGCGCGCATGACTTCGCCGTCCACGTCTCGAATCGACCGGCCGAGCTTCTCGGAGAACCTGTCCACGAAGTGGGCCACAAGCAACGGGATGTCCTCTCGCCGCTTTCTCAGAGGCGGAGCTTCAATGCTCACCACGTTGAGCCGGAAATAGAGGTCCTCTCGAAAGCGATTCCGGTCCACTTCCGCTTTGAGGTCTTTGTTGGTGGCCGCCAGCACTCTCACGTTCACCTTGATGTCCTTGTTTCCGCCGACCCGCTGGAACTCCTGTCCCTGCAGCACGCGGAGCAGCTTGACCTGGAGCGCCGGCTTCATTTCACCGATTTCGTCGAGGAAGATCGTTCCTCCGTCCGCGAACTCGAACTTGCCCTGTCGAAGGCCGGTGGCGCCGGTGAAGGCGCCTTTCTCGTATCCGAAGAGTTCGGACTCAAGCAGGCTCTCGGGGACCGCGGCGCAGTTGATCGAAACAAATGGAGCGTCCCGTCTGGACGAGGCCGCGTGGAGCCCTCGAGCGATCAGTTCCTTCCCCGTGCCTGATTCTCCGGTTATGAGCACGGTGGTGGGGGTATCGGCCACACGCTTCATGATCGCGAAGACTCGCTCCATGGCCTCGGACTTCCCGATGATGTTACCCCAGAGCGCGCCGGTTTCCGATTGCAGGTGTCTGATATTCTTGACCAACGATCGCTTTTCGATGCCACGGGCCACCGCGCTCTTGATCTCTTTGTTGTCGAACGGCTTTTGAATATGATCGAGCGCGCCTTTCTTCATCGCGTCCACGGCCTGATCCACGTCCGCGTAGGCGGTCATGAGAATCACCGGAAGGTCGGGATCCAGCGCCTTGATCTGCTCGAAGAATTCCACGCCCGTCATCCCTGGCATTTTGATGTCCGACAGAACCGTGTCGATGGGCTTGGTCTTGACGAGTTCAAGTCCTTCCGCGCCCGAAGCCGCGGTATATACGCGGTAGCCTTCTTCTTCCAGCAGATCCTCCAGCACAAGGAGGTAGTTCTTTTCGTCGTCAACCACGAGGACAGTGTTCATTAGTTGTGCTCGGCCCCGCGCGCCCGGGGCGGTTCTCGATGCTCGGGATCGCCTATGGGCAGCGAGACCCGGAATACCGCGCCCTCGCCTTCCTCGCTTTCGACCGTGATTTCACCGTCATGAGCCGAAATGATGTTGAGCACGACCGAGAGGCCGAGGCCGGTGCCCATCTCATGCGAGGTGTAAAAGGGCGTGAAGACCTTGGAAATATCCTGAGGGCCGATACCCGGCCCCGTGTCCCGGAATTCCACAATAACCCGGGATTCACGGCGAGCGTACGCGACCGAAAAGGCGCCGCCTTCGCCCATGGCTTCGAATGCGTTCATGGTGATGTTGAGAAACGCCTGATACAGCAGATCGCCGTCGGCCATCGCGATAGGCCTGAATCCGTTCTCGTGCTCTTCGCTCCATAACACGGCGCGCTCTTCGATCTCCTGACCCAGGTTGGTGCGTACTCGTTCCACCACCCCCGAGAGGTCGGTCGGTTTGAGGTTCGGGGAGCGGGGTCGGGCGAAATCGAGGAAATCGGTCAGAATCGCGCTCAGTCGCGTGGACTCTTCGACGATGACGCCGGAAAGTCGTTGGGCTTTGTCCGAATCCGTAGCCGCTTTTCTCGAGAGCATCTCCGCGGACGATCGAATAATGCCGAGGGGGTTCCTGATCTCGTGGGCGATCGTTGCGACCATCTGCCCGATGGACGCCATCTTTTCCGATTGCTGAAGCTGCTTCTCCAGCCGCTTCTGCTCGTCGGCCCGATCGAGGAGGATCTTTTCCCCGCGTCGCACAATCAGAGTCAGCGCCACGAAGAGGAATGCCATCAGCCCCACCGCGACAACAATGATCGCCACCACCGAGCGCTGGACCGACGCGTACTGGTCGGTCACGTCTTGGGAAATCTGTATGACGCCGTAAATCTTCCCGAGCATCCAGTAGTTCCCGGTGAGCTCGCGCAGGGGGTAATAGGTCTCGACGAGATGCTCGCTGTGGAGAAAGCCCGGCGAGTCGCTTTTCTGCCGGATTATGGTGCTGTGACGCCCGTTCAGCGCCTGATCGTAGGGTGTTGCCGCAGGCTCCGTCGAGTTGATCAGGTCGTAGTCCGTGCTGTACACGATCTTCCGGCGAGCGTCGATAATCTTGATGCGCGTGATTTTCAGGCCGTACGTCAGATCCTTGATGAGCCCGTCGAGAGCGCCGAACTGGTCCCACTTGCTCAGATCCAAGGGCGCTCCGCGCTCTTTAAGCGGCGCGTAGAACCAGTTGTACACGTTATAGTTCAGGTTCTCCGCCAGCAGCTTCGCGTCGTCTTCCGCTCCCGTGAGGAGCGTGTTGACCATCCGGGTGTAAAGGAACGCGCCCAGAAGAAAGGTGACGATGGCGATCACCGCAAATCCGGAAATAACAAAGTACTTGAGCAATCTGAACGGACCGCCCTGCGAAGGGCCCTGAGCGGTTTCTTTGGACATGCCGCATATCCCTCCAACACGCGCCCGCAGAATCTAGCATCGGCCGGTGATCACGTAAAGCAAAAGGAGGATTCGCAGAGGCGGGCGATCGTTCGACGCGACCTTCACAGGCGCTCTTTCGGGAACCGGTTCGCGGAAATCGGCGCCGTAGCAGCCCGAGCAGGCTTCAACAGGCCCGAACGTCCGCGACTAGGCGTTTCCTATGTCGTCCGGGTTGGTGCGCTCGAGGATCTTCGTCAGCTCGTCGTCGGACTGGTCGAGGTCTTCCTGAGTAAAGATGACCCTTGGTTGCCCCGATTCTTCTTCCTGCTCCTCAGGCTGCGCCATACCCTCGATCACCTGTTCGCTGACGTAGATCGGCACGCCTCCCCATGTGGCCAGCACCAGGGAATCGGAAGGTCGAGCGTCAATGGTTATGAGTGTGGAATCCGCGGCGCGAAGGTACATGGTGGCGTAGTAAGTGTGGTCGCGCAGATCGTCGATTTCGATGTGCTCGAGGCTCAAAGACGCCTTCTCCATGATGTTCCTGAGCAGCTCATGGGTGAGAGGCCGCTGGAAGACCTCCTTGTTGACCGCGCGCTGGAGGGCCATGGCTTCCACCGGTCCGATCCAGATATATAATTCACGATCTCCTTTGCTCTCCTTCAGTATGACGACGGGCTGCATGTTCCGGTTGTCCGAGGCGATTCCGGCGATCGTCATTTCCTTGAAATTCTTTTCCCGTTTCATCATGTGCTCCTTGCCGGCCGAGGCCGCACTCGCGGCGCTCCGCGAATAAACGCTCTACGAGGCGGAATTCCATGAGTTTTTGCTTGTCTTGCAGGGTAACACCGGCGCCGCGCCTTGTCAACGCATCCCCATACAGGCGCGTCGGCTCGGCCTGGACCGATTTCAGCGGATCTCCGAGCCCCCTTGTGTGCGCGACCGAACCGGGATATTTTCCGGCGCGTCGCTTCCCCGCTTGGCGTGGAGGCGGCGGCCGGCTATATTATAGACACGCTCGCACGAGCGCCACGTTTGGATCCGAGACGAGAGGCGTACGGATGTACCTTCCGAGAATAGATGAGAAAAAGTGCAATCGATGCGGTGAATGTGTGGATGTCTGCCCCACCGACGTCTTCGAAGCCGATGAGAATGAAGTTGTGACGGCCGCCCCGGCGGACTGCATCGGGTGCGAAGCCTGTATTTCGGTCTGCCCCGAAGACGCAATAGTGCTTCACGAAATATGACGCCGATGCGCTTCCGAAGCCAAGATGATGACCCTCCCCTTGCGGCTGCGCGGCCCCGACGTATAACGTCCGGGCCGGCCGGGGATGACACCGTAAAACATATGTGAACGTAAAGTCTTATCCCCTCTCCCTCCGGGAGACCCGATCCGAACAGCGCCGGCGCGACGTCATCGATCCGCGGAGGAATCCGACGGGGAATCGCCCTCCGCGGGCATGGCGTCTTCGAGACCCTCGGGCGGAAGACGCCGTGAGACAAGTATCGTGCCGAAGGGCTTGTCTTGATACGCTCTGACCAGTTGAAGTCTGATGATCTCGAGGAGGGCGAGAAATGTGGTCAGGATGTTGTCGCGCGAATAATCCTCGTCGAAGAGCGATCCGAACGTGATCCACTCCCGCTCCGAAAGCCGACCGAGCAATTCCCGGATCTTGTCCTTCACCGACAGGCGATCCGGTTCGATTTCCAGGAGATCTCGTCGGGACGTGCGTTGGATGAGGCGCCCCAAAGCATCGAGAAGTTCCGGTAGTCCCACGTTCAGGGGGACCTCCGAAGCCGCAGGTTCCGCGGATTCTTCCGCGCCCTCCCGAACGAAAACATCTCGATCCATCATCGGCAGGGATGAAAGGTTCTCGGCAGCCTCCTTGTATCGTTTGTATTCAAGCAGATGCGCGACAAGCTCGTCCCGGGGATCTTCCCCCGCGTCTTCCGCTTCGTCGGTCGGATCCTCGGGGAGGAGCATCTTGGATTTGATGTGCGTCAGGTACGCGGCCATCACGAGGTACTCGCCGGCTACGTCGAGATTCAGGGACCGCATCAGTTCGATGGTGTCGAGGTATTGTCGGGCGATCAGCGCAATGGGGATGTCGGTGATGCTCACCTCATTCTTGTGAATCAGGTGAAGAAGCAGGTCGAGCGGCCCTTCGAAGACGTCGAGTTTGATCTCGTAGGCCATTGAACTCAGGCGTAGCCGCCGAGGAGCACTCCCACCAGCGCCCGAATCGGAGGCGCGATAACGTATCCCACCACGCCGGTGAAGATCAGCAGCAGCAGGATGATGAAGCCGTAGGGTTCAAGCTGTTCGTACTTGTAGGCCAGATCGCGGGGCAGCGCCCCTGCGAGAATCTTCGAGCCGTCCAGCGGAGGAATGGGAACCAGATTGAATACTCCGAGACCGATATTGATGACCACTGCAAACGCGGTCATCCGAACGAACGGTGAGAGAATCGGGCTCAACTGAGGATGAAGCGCCTTGACCCCGAACGTGAAGATCAAACCGTGAAATATCAGCGCTGCCACGGACGCGGCGATCAGGTTGGCCGCCGGTCCTCCGAGGCTGATCCAGATCATGTCTTTTCTCGGATCGCGCAAATTGCGGGGATCCACCGGAACCGGCTTGGCCCACCCGATCATCTGCGTCAGCACCAGGGCCAGGGCGCCGAAGGGATCGATATGCGGAATCGGATTGAGCGTCAGGCGCCCGGCCCGTTCAGCCGTGTGGTCGCCGAACCTGAGCGCGACATACCCGTGGGCGTACTCATGGACGGTCACCGCAATGAGAAAGCCCGGAATGATGAGGATTATCCTCTGTATGGTTTCCGCGTCCATCAAGAGACTTCAAACCTCTGTGAAAATCGTCAGGTCGCCGGTATTTCGACACGCGACCGTTTCGGAGAGAATATGCTCACGAGAACCACGAAAGGGCAAGATACGAGTGACCGCGCTGAGTGAAACACTCGCACACGCTGAAGCGCGCTCGGGTCGAATTCCACCTATTTGCCTTTTCCCTTCGCCTTGCCGGGTTGCGCTTTGCCTTTCACGGCCGGAGCCTTGCCTTTGCCGCCGCCCTTTGCTTTTTTCTTGCCTTCCATGGCCTGTTCGGCCTCTTCCTTCTTCTTGCCTTTCTTCTTCTTTTTTCCCTCGGCTTTTTCGGCTTCCGCGGCGGCCTTGGCCTCCTCTTTCCGGCGCCGAAGTTCCTCCGTCTGATCTTCCAGGAACTTGATCCGACCGAGCGCCGCGTTGATCTGACCGATCTTGGCTTTTAGGCTCCGGAGTTTGGAATCCTTGGCTATGGCCTCGTCGGGCATACGGCGTTCTTTCAACGCCTCTTTTCGGGCTTCGATTTGCTCGAGGAATCGGGCTTTCTGGTTTTGTCGTGTATCGGTGCTCTTTGACGGCATGTCATTCCTCCGTGGGCGTATCGGCACAAAAGATTCTTTTTATTATCGATCGAGGATCAAGTCAAGGAATTCACGCGCCGCGGCGCACCCACTGACGGACACTCGGCACGTCCCGACGTGTTCCCGACCGACGCCCCCTGCTACGCCTTCTTCTTGAGTGAGATACCCTTGACTTGCGAAAGTTTGGCGCTTCGAAAGGATGTCTTGGAGATTTTCACCCCCGAAAAGTCCGCCAGATGGATGGTGGACCACGAGAAATCGGTCCCGGTCAGATTGGCCGCGAGAATTCTGCACTTCTCCATCGTTATACCGCTGAGCTTCGCGTTGGTCATATCCGACTTGGACAGGTCGCAGATCTGAATTTTCGAGCCGTGGAAGTCCGCTTCCGAAAGGTTCGAGCTCGTCAGATTCACCTTGGTCAACTCCGCTGACTTGAACGTCGCGCCGGACAGAACCGCGCCGGCAAGGACGGTTCCCTCGAGCTTGGCTTTGTCGAGGCTGACCCCCTCCATACGGGCTTTGGTGAATTTGGCCTGAGAGAGATCCGCGCCGTCCATCCTCGCCTGCGTAAACACCCCTTGCTGCCCGGCCGCGCCCCGGAGGACCGCTTCCGTGAAATCCGCCTTGCCGGCCTGAACGTCTTTCAGCTCGGCCGACGAGAGATCCGCGCCCTTCAGTTGAGCTCGAAGCAGTTTGGCCCCGTTCAGAAACGCGCCCCGCATTCGAGCCTTCACTAGGTCCGCTTCGGTGAGATCGGCCTCGGTAAGGTCCGCGCCCGAGAAATCCGCGCCTTCGAGCTTGGCGCCGTCCAACCGGGCCCCCTTGAGCGAGGCTTGACCGAACCGGGCGCCCTGCGCCTTGCACGAGGAAAAGACCGCGTTGGAGAGATCGGCGCCGGTGAAGTCCGCTCCCGCCAAGTTGGCTTCCAGCAGCTTTGCGCCTGCCAAGTTGGCCTTCGCCAAGTTGGCGCCGCTCAGGTCGGCCCGTTCCAGATTCGAGCCCGAGAGATCGACGTTGGTGAACTGACCGTTGGAGAAATTGGCGAAACCGCAATCCGCCTTGGCCATGCGGTTGGCGTCCAACCGGATCTTGGAAAGATCGGAACCCCCGATATTGGCTTCCGTGAAGTCCGCCTTGTCCCACTTGGCTTTGGAGAGCCGCACGCGGGTGATGTCCGCTCCTCGGAGCTTCGCGGCGGTGAAGTCCGCTCCGTCGAGCTGCGCCTTAAAAAGAATGGCGCTCGACAGGTCCGCTTCGGACAAATTGGACTCGAGCAGGGCCGTGCCCGTCAGGTTCGCCTTCACGAAGCTACACCGAGCGAGATCGGCCTTGTTCACGGTCGACCCGGACAAATTTGCGCCGGCGAAGTAGGAACCCGCCATCATGGCGCCGTCGAGATCCGTCTCCGACAGATCGGCCTTTTCAAAATCCGCGCCGTAGAGTCGAGCCGGCTCGACCTTTTTTATCTTGAGGGAAGTAAGGACCAGCGAGAGGGGCGACGAGTCTATACCCTTCTTCACCGCGGCCTGCGTCAGCTCCTTCAGAGTGGACGCTTTGCCGCTGAAAATGACCTCTCCGGTCTTTTTGTTCTTGATCTCGAATTTCGGCATGTGGGGGGACTCCGCAGACTCAGGATCGGTCAGTTATTCCACCCTCAACAGATGATTATGTCAAGAATTCTTTATCACCGAGCCGCACTCTCGGCCGACTCGGTGAAATCTCTCGCCGGTTGTCTGAGGATGCTTACAGTGCGCCTGGCGGGAGCGGTTCAGTTCCCGTGAACGCGCCACCGTACCACGTCGTTGACAGAGCCCGCGGGAAGCTCCAGTATACATCCCCGAAACGTAAATCCGGCCGCGTCGAGCACGCGTCCGAGAAGGGCGGACGTCATGACGGACACGAGATCCGATTCGCACGACGAACTCACCCTCCTCAAGGGGGGCGAAACCCGTTATCCCGCGACGCCCGACGACGCTCGGCTCGAGACGTTTCCCAACCGCCACGCGTCGCGCGATTACACCATCGAGTTCGATTGCCCGGAATTCACCAGTCTGTGTCCGGTGACGGGGCAGCCCGACTTCGCGCATATCGTTATCACGTACATTCCCGACCGGGTCTGTCTCGAATCGAAATCGCTCAAGCTCTATCTCGGTTCGTTCCGGACAACCGGCATGTTCCATGAAGAGATCACCAACCGGATCCTTCGGGACTTCGTCGCGGTGTGCGATCCCCGCTGGGCCGGAGTATGGGCGAAAATGAATCCCCGAGGCGGCATTTCCATCACCGTGTTTGCGGAGCATTCCAAGCCGGGCTTCCACGGACCGACACCGCCTCCGCGCTCGGGGTAGGCCGTGGCGGCGCTTCTCGAAGCGGAACATCTTCGATTCATGACGGGCGCCAACCCGCGAACCGTCTCCTTTCACCTTGCGTCCGGCGAAACACTCTGGATCGGCGGACGGTCGGGCGCGGGCAAATCTACCCTCCTGCGGACACTCGGGAGACTCTTGGCGCCGGCCGGCGGCCGCCTGCTGTTGAAGGGCGTCCCCTGGGCGGACATACCGGCCGTGACTTGGCGAATCCAAGTAACCTACCTCCATCAGAAACCGGTCCTGTTTGCCGGGAGTGTCCGTGAAAACCTGGATCGAGGGCTCTCGTTTCAGTCGGTGAAGCGCAACCCGACCGGGTCGCGGGATCCGGCGGCGCTTCTCTGTGAGCTTCGCCTTCCGACTGACGTCCTCGACCGCGACGCCCTGACCCTCTCCGTTGGGGAATCCGCTCGGGTTGCGCTGGTGAGGTCGCTGCTGATCAGCCCCAAAGTGCTTCTATTGGATGAAATCACCGCCGGTCTCGATCAGACCTCAGCGGATGCCGTGGGCGACGTGCTCGACGAGTGGTTGCGCGCGGGCGACCACGCGATATTCGGCGTCAGCCATGACGATCGCCTCCCCACGCGTCTGCCGGGAAGCGCGCTCACTCTGGATTAAGCGTTTTACGGAAGGGGTCGGCCGCTTGGGAAGCCCGGTCGCGATCACCCCCGAAGGAAGGAGATCCAATGCATCAACCGGTTGTCCCGATATCAGACGCAAACCTGCTTCTCGCCGGACTCCTGATCGTGGTCTCCGCCGGCGTCTCCGCGCTCTTCAAACTGGGCCTCCTGCGGTCGCTCCTGTGGGGAGCGTTCAGATGCGTCGTCCAGCTGAGCCTCATCGGGTACGTGCTCGGTTGGATCTTCGCAGCAGACCGACCGGAGATCGTGTTTCCACTCATTGCGGTCATGTGCGGATTCGCCGCGCATACCGCCACGCGTCGGACGCCCAACGTATCCGACTTCCCTCGCGCGATCGCGTTCGTTTCGATGGCCGCGAGCACCTATCTGGTCATGATAATCGTCTGCGCGGCGATCATCCGCGCGGAACCGTGGTACACCGCTCGAATCGCCATACCCATCGCGGGCATGATCCTCGGCAACGCGGTCAACGGCGTCGCGCTCGCCATCGACAGGCTCTACGCGGAAGTTCGATCGCGGCGCGACGAGGTGGAAGCGCTTCTCACGCTCGGCGCCACGCCCTGGGAAGCGGTCCGGGACTGTGTGCGCCAGGCGATTCGATCGGGCATGACGCCCATGATCAACTCCCTCATGGTCGTCGGATTGGTGAGCCTCCCCGGAATGATGACCGGCCAGATCCTCGGCGGCGTGGATCCTATCGAGGCCGCGCGATATCAGATCGTGGTGATGCTGATGATTACCGCGGCGGGCGCGGTGGGGAGCATGATGTTGGTGGGGCTCTCGTATCGGCGATTGTTCACCGAGGATGACGCACTCAGGCCGGAATTGCTCGGGAGTCCGTGAGCCGCGGTGAAAGAGCGCTCCGCCCGGTGGAACGACGCTCTAAGAGCGGTAGGGAGAACGCCCTCACCCCGCCCTTTCGGAGGGACAAGGGGAAAAGAGGTCGTTCTCTCTGCGGAAGCGGGAAAGAATAGCGATCTCTACCAGGGAATTGCGAAGGGAACCGCTCGCGATCGACGGTTCCCTTTTTGTTCGCAGCAGCGCCGGAGGCGCAGAGGTTTCGTGCTGGATCGATCACTCCTCGGTGATGGCGATCTTCCTCGGGACGGCCTTTTCCGCCTTGGGCAGATTAAGTTTGAGCACTCCGTCCGCCATGGACGCGGAGATGGCGCTCTGATCCACAACCTCGGTGATTCTGAACGATCGGAAGTAGTTGCCGGTCCTATACTCGGTAAGCAGCGCCCGGCCCTCGGTTTCGGGCTGAGGCATCCGACCGAGGATCGAGAGCACGTCATCCCGCAGGTCGATCTCGACGTTTTCCGTGTTGACGCCGGGCATGTCGACCATAACCATCAGTTCCTTGTCGTTCTCACAGATATCTACCGCGGGGGTGAAATACGGGCCTTCACGGGTAAACTCACCCGCCTGCGGAGACACTTCTTGTTTTTCAGCCACTTGGATTTCCTGATCAGCCATGGCGCGTCTCCTTTCCGGGAATGCCTATTCCGTTGAAACGTCGATCTGCCGAGGCCGCGCGACTTCAGCGATCGGCAACCTGACGGTGAGTATCCCGTCTTTGTAGGCGGCCTTGACCTTTTCCGCGTCGACCGGGTTGGGCAAGGTCAGACTTCTCTGAAACGTGCCCGTCGCTCGTTCCCGGCGATGGTAGCCGGTCCCCTGCTCCACATCGAGCGGCTTGCGTTCGCCCTTCAAGGAAAGGGTGTCGCCTTCGATGTTGATGTCCATGTCGTCGATCTTCATGCCCGGCAATTCCGCAGTGACGACAAAGTCATTGTCCACCTGGCGCACGTTCAACAGCGGGAAGAGCCTGGCCGGCCGCCACATGGGCGACGGAGCGGGCCCTCTCGAAAGCGCGGTCAGCAACTCGTCCATTCCCCGTCGCAGCCGTTCATACTCGGCCGCTGCAGGGTCGGCGCCAAACGTCCATCGAAACATGGTCGGCCCTCCTTCTGATCTGAATCATTCACGTTCCGGGTCTCGGTCTTTTGTGGCTGTCTTGCGGCATTGGGTTCACCGCCGGTCCGGGCTCGAGACGCCGTAACCCAATAGATCGTATTCGGCGAACTCGAGCGTCGTTGACCTCTGTGGTAGCACACCTTCGTTACCGTTCCAGTTAACACGGCGAACTGAGAAGCAAATCGAACGTCGGTCACACCCGAACGGCGACCGATGTCACGAAAGCCTCACCTCTCGCCCGTAGGCGACGATCACCGGTTACTCCAAAGGTTAACTTCACCCTTAGATTGGCATCGCCCATTCGATGTCAAGTGGCCGGCCCCGAATTTTTTCTCCGCTCCGAGACCGACGACGCGCGGGTCCCCTCTCCCTGGAGCCGATCCCATGCTCGGCCGTTCAATGGAGAGTCGTTCCTCCCCCTCCGTATCGTGGGCCTATGCGTTTAGTATGGGCACGCGCGGACCTCGCGGGCTCAAGCCGCGCCTCTTGGCGGGCGGACTGCTTTTCGTCCCGGCGGTATGGATGCAATGGTTGTCCGCCGTGACTCGGGCTACTCGGAAAGCTTCGATCGAGCGTGTTCCCAGCAGGCTTCTTCGGCGGACTCGGGCGAGTAATAGTCCTTGCTGAAGGGTTGTTCGCGCTCCCATCCTTCGGGCGCGTAATACCATCGGAGGGGTTTATGAGACCCGGGATTCGCGGCTGCCGAACCCATATAAATGACAAACGTCCCGGCCGGTGTATCGATCGTGTGCTCCGTCATCGCTTGCGTCATGGTAAGGGCCTCCGGAAGATCGCTGGTTTGACCGCCGTACGGTATTACGGCCGCCCCCGGGTTGCAAGGGGAAACTCGGGACGCGGCGAGGACGAGGAGTTGCGACCCCGGCGGGAATTTGCGAACGGCCCTTGTGTCCCGATTCGGTCCATGCCGTCCTTGATCTCGTTGTCCCGGGCGTGTTAGCGTCCATGTTTTGCAGAGCCGATCCGACCCGCGGAGAGCGCCCGACCCGAGGCTCTCTCCGAACGAATCGACACACCGGCTCGACAGAGGATACCCGAAACGATGGCAGATCGAATAAAAGCCGGCGCGGGTCTCTCGGACGTTCCGGACTGGTACAAGGACGCAATCATATACGAACTGCATGTACGGTCCTTCTACGACAGCGACGGGGACGGGATCGGAGATTTCCGCGGCTTGACCGAAAAACTCGATTACCTCCACGATCTCGGTGTCACCGCGATCTGGCTGTTGCCTTTTTTCCCTTCACCGTTGCGCGACGACGGCTACGACATAGCGGACTATAAGAACGTCAACCCGTCATACGGGACCCTCAGGGATTTCAAGCAGTTCGTTCAGGAGGCCCATCGCCGGGGACTGCGCGTGATTACCGAATTGGTGCTCAATCACACGTCGGATCAGCATCCCTGGTTCCAACGGGCACGCAGAGCCAAGCCCGGGAGCATACAACGGAATTTCTACGTGTGGACCGATCGTCCGGACACATACCGCGACGTCCGCATTATCTTTCAGGATTTCGAGTCGTCCAACTGGTCGTGGGATCCCGTGGCCAAAGCCTACTTCTGGCATCGCTTCTACAGCCACCAGCCCGACCTTAACTTCGACAGCCCCCATGTGCGCGGAGAGGCCCCGAAATTGCTCGATTTCTGGCTCAAGATGGGTGTCGACGGACTTCGGCTCGACGCCGTCCCTTACCTCTTCGAACGGGAAGGAACCAGCTGCGAGAACCTCCCGGAGACCCATGAATACCTCAAAGAGCTGCGCCGCCATGTGGACGAGCGGTTCAAGAATCGGATGCTCCTTGCCGAAGCCAATCAATGGCCCGAAGACGCGGCGGAATACTTCGGAAACGATGACGAATGCCACATGGCGTTCCACTTTCCCATCATGCCGCGGCTCTTCATTGCCGTTTACGGCGAGGATCGTCATCCCATTATCGACTCGCTGACGCACACCCCCGAGATTCCCCCCAACTGCCAGTGGGCCGTTTTTCTGCGCAATCACGATGAACTCACCCTGGAGATGGTCACCGACGAAGAGCGGGACTATATGTACCGAGTGTACGCCCAGGATCGGCAAGCCCGCATCAACCTGGGCATCCGCCGGCGCCTCGCGCCGCTCATGGGTAATAATCGACGCAAGATAGAACTCATGAACAGCCTGCTCTTTTCGCTTCCCGGCACGCCCGTGCTTTACTACGGGGACGAGATCGGCATGGGCGACAACATCTATCTCGGCGATCGTGACGGCGTGCGCACCCCCATGCAGTGGAGCCCCGACCGAAACGCGGGATTCTCCCGGGCCAATCCCCAGAGCCTCTTCCTGCCGCCGATCATCGAGTCCGAGTATCACTATCAGGCGATCAACGTCGAGACCCAGCAGAACAACCCCAGTTCATTGCTCTGGTGGACCAGGCGGCTCATCGCGCTCAGACGAAATTTCAAAGCCTTCGGGAGGGGCGCTCTGGAATTCCTCTATCCGTCCAATCGGAAGGTCCTCGCGTTTATTCGCCGCTACGAGGAAGAGCGCCTACTGGTCGTCGCCAACCTGTCACGATTCTTTCAGTATGTGGAACTGGATCTCTCGGACTTCCAAGGAGCGGTTCCCATCGAGCTCTTCGGGCGAACGGAGTTTCCCCCGATCGGCCACTCGCCGTACGCGTTGACTCTGGGCCCTCATGGATTTGTCTGGTTCTCCCTGGAACGGCCCTCCGCGGAAACGGCCGAGCCCGCGGTCGAACCGGAACGCCTGCCTACCGTCGAGCTCACGGGCACATGGACGGCCGCACTGCGAAAGGAGTCCAAAGGGAAACTTGAACGCGCCCTTCCGGAGTTCATTCGAAAGCGCCGGTGGTTCCAGGGGCGTAACCGGCGGATAACGTCCGCGGTCATCGAGGAAGTTCTGCGGGGAGGAGCGGCCCATACGAGGTTCTGTCTCGCCTTGGTCAAGGTCCAGTACACGGAAGGCGTCCCCGAGGAATATTTCTTGCCCCTCGGCTACGCAGGCGAAGAGAGCGAATCGTCCGCGCCGACGGACGCTCCTCGGGCGCCGATATGCCGCATAACATTCAAGGATCGAGACGAGACCGGGTATATTTACGACGCCGGCTCGGATCCGGACTTCGCCCCGCGCCTCTTCGAGATGATCGCCGGTCGAAAGAGCCTGAAAGGATGGATCGGCCATATGGTCGGCAAACCGTCAAAAGCCTTCAAGACCCTCCGGAACAGCGTCTCAGATTCTCTCGAACCCTCGTTTCCTCCGACGAATTCTCTTCATACCTCCGTATTTCTCGGCGATCGGTTCGTGCTCAAGATGTACCGTCGGGTGGAGCACGGCGTCAATTCCGAAGCCGAGATTGGACGCTTCCTCGCCCGAAAGGCCTTTCCGTTCGCCGCGCCGTTCGCCGGGGAATTGGAATATCGTCGATCCCCCAAGCAGGGCGAACCGATGATCCCTGCGGTCCTGCACGGGTACGTGCACAACGAAGGCGACGCGTGGTCGTACACTCTCGACCGGTTAAATCAATACCTTGAAGAAATGCCGGCGCGCCGCCCGAACCCGGATGATCTGCAGATACCCCCGGCGTACGCATCAGCTTCGGAACACGCCGATCTGCCGGAGATCTGCTACGACTCGATCGGATCGTACCTCGAGTTCGCTCGGCTGCTGGGCGAACGAACCGCTCAACTGCACACCACCCTTGCCTCGGACGACGACGATCCCGCGTTTTCGCCGGAACCCTTTACCGCGCTCCATCAGCGTTCCATGTTCCAATCGATGCGCACCCTGTCCAATCAGGTATTTTCTCAGCTCAAGCAGCTCATATCCGGGCTGCCCGACCACGCCCGGACCGCAGCCGAGGAGATCGTGGATCGGGAACCGGACGCGCTCAAGGTCTTCGGCGCAGTCCTGTACGAAAAATTCTCGACCGTTCGGATACGCTGCCACGGCGATTATCACCTCGGACGCATCCTCTGCGCGGGAGCGGACGTGGTCGTCACCGATTTCGGGGGCGAACCGACGCGATCGCTCTCCGAACGACGGATTAAACGCTCTCCACTGCGGGACGTCGCCGGGATGCTCAGATCCTTCCACTACGCCGCGTACGCCGCGCTCTTCGAG
This sequence comes from uncultured Syntrophales bacterium, assembly GCA_964385875.1. GTDB lineage: Bacteria > Desulfobacterota > Desulfomonilia > Desulfomonilales > Desulfomonilaceae > CAYLRL01. Next base: position 22,281 of record CAYLRL010000040.1, on the reverse strand, counting down.
CAGCGAGAAGCAGGGCTGCTTCGAGACGAAGAAGCGTACGGGGATCTCCTCATCCGCTTCTGGAGCGCCTGGGTCGGCGTCGCCTTCCTGCGGTCCTACATGGCTGCCGCGGGCAGAGCGCCCTTCGTTCCGAAATCGTCCGCTGAACTCAGAACCATGTTGAATGTCTACGTGCTGGAGAAGGCTGTGTACGAACTCGGGTACGAACTGAATAACCGGCCGCAGTGGATAAAGATACCCCTCGAAGGAATCCGCCGTATCCTGGATTAGAGACGATTTGCGGAGCCCGTCGGACTCGCCGCCGGGTGAGAGTTTCCTGCTCCCACCTTTTATTGTCCGATACGCAGTACTAAGTGAATAGGGCGCCCAGCGGGCGTTGAATCCAATCGATTCCCTCGGGAGCCGTCATGAGTCTTCGAGCGAGCGGTATTCTCTTACACATTTCATCTCTTCCGTCCCGGTTCGGGATCGGCGACATGGGACCGGCCGCGTACGCCTTCGCCGACTTCCTCGCGGACACCAAGCAAAGCTACTGGCAGATTATTCCCCTGACGCCGCCCAACCCTCGTCACTATTCACCGTATCACAGTCCGTCCGCGTTCGCCGGAAATCCGCTCTTCGTCAGCCCGGAGATCCTCGTTCAGGACGGACTCATCGATCAGTCCGACCTCGAGGACTGTCCGCAATTCCCCGAAGATCGCGTCGACTTCCCCGCGGTCATGGAATTCCGGAACGGTCTGCTTCGCCGGGCGTATGAGCGTTTCCGCGACCGCGAACCGTCGCACGAGTACCACGCGTTCCGTGAAGCCGAGTCCGCATGGTTGGACGATTATTGCCTCTTCCATGCGCTGTCCGTCCGATATCAGGACCGACCCTGGAACGAATGGCCCGAAGACCTCCGGGACAGACGACCGGACGCGCTTCGGATCGCAGCCGACGAACTGCGGGATGAAATCGACATGCAAGTGTTCGTCCAGTTCACCTTCTTCAAACAGTGGGACGCGCTCAAGACCTATTGCAACAGCAGAGGAATCAAGATCTTCGGCGATCTGCCGGTTTATGTGGATTTCAACAGCGCCGACGTTTGGACCCATCCGCACTTCTTCAAGCTGGACGACGCCAAGAGCCCCTACGTGGCGGCGGGAGTGCCGCCCGACTACTTCAGCGCAACAGGACAACTCTGGGGGCTGCCGATCTACAACTGGGACGCGCTTAAAGACGCGGGCTACTCCTGGTGGCTCGAACGCATCCGCCACAACATGCGGCTGTGCGATCTTCTCAGAATCGATCACTTCCGAGGATTCGTCGGATATTGGGAAGTCCCCGCGTCCGAGACCACCGCGCTCAATGGTCGATGGATAACCGGTCCCGGGTCGGATTTCTTTCGGGCGGTGCTCAAACGATTCCCGAGTCTGCCCATAATCGCCGAAGATCTCGGCGAAATCACCCCCGATGTTCGCGAGCTCATGCATGAATTCGGATTTCCCGGAATGAAGATCCTCCTTTTCGCATTCGGCGAAGACTGCCCCACCAATCCGTACGCTCCCCACAACGTGCCCAAGAATTCCGTCGTGTACACGGGTACCCACGACAACAACACGGTCCGAGGCTGGTTCCGTGATGAAGCCGGCCCCGACGAGATCGACCGCCTCTCTCAATACGTGGGTCGATCCGTTTCCGAAGAGGACGTCGCTTGGGAAATGTGCAGACTTGCGCTGATGACGTCGGCCGATACGGCAGTTCTGCCCCTGCAGGACGTGCTCGGCCTCGGCGGCGAAGCCCGCATGAATCTGCCGTCACAGAAAAAAGGAAACTGGCTGTGGAGGTTGGCGCCGAAACTTCAGACCGATGAAACGGCCGACCGACTACGTCGTTTGACCGTGCTCTACGGCCGCGCGTGACGAACCGCTTCCCGGCGCGCCCGCGCACCCGACGGCTACCCCCTGCCGGCACACCTGATTCCAAAGAGAAGCGGAGAAAGCGCGCGGTCCGCCGGAGACGCGCATCGCACGAAGAGGTCCGATTGTAACCGTTCACCGGGACATTGAAAAGCGCTTGATATCTCGATGGGGGAGGCTTGGAGGGGGAGATGAGTCTCCCCCTCCAACTTCACCGGGCGCAGAGCCGCCTCAAGCCCGGTGGACCATTACGTCCGATCCTATTCCCTCAGCGCATCGGTGAGAGCCGCAAACTCCGACACCGTCCGCACGTACTGCTCCATGAAGAGCCGCACGTCGGTTACGTACGTCTTCGGCACATAGAGCACGTCATACGGCTTCACAAGAATCGCGGAACTCATGTCGCCTACGTCCAAGATCCGCTTGAGATCCAGTCTCCTGCCGATAGGTTTGCCATAGATGTTTTTCGAGATGAGAATAACGCTCGTCAGATCCGCCGTGTTGGAGTTGTGCCCACCGGCCATGGCGAGCGCGTGAAGCGCGGTAATCGGCTCGGTGATTTCATACGCTCCCGGCGACCCCACCTCACCCAAGACGTAGAATTTCCGGGAGTTGGCCTTGGCGAGGGACAAAGACGCCTGGGAATGCTCGAGGACTCCCTCCCGATAGAGGCGATTGACCGTGTCTTCGACCTCGCGGACCGTGTGGCCGGCCGCCAGCACGCGCTCCTTGAGCAACGGCAGGTCGAGCGTGCCGTCGGGATTGACCGTCATTCCGAAGACACCGCCTGTGGCAAGGGATCGCAGCGTGTCTTCGAGCTTCTTCACCTTTTCGTAGAAATTCACCACATGCACGGTCACTAGGCGATAATTCTTGAGATCGCCCTGGGTTTCATCGCGGTTGAAGATGTTGGCTTCGATGAACTTCTGCTCGATGCGGCGGGCGAGCTCGGCCGGCCTGAGCCCCGCGGCCTGAATCTCTCCTACGGCCTGCAGCGTGATCATACCGTCGGGTCGTATGATGACCTCTTCGTTCAGCTGCGGGTCGAGGATGAACTTAATCTGGATTCGATCGAGTGTATCGAGCTTGAAACTCCCTCTCGGGATATTCCAATCTGTTTGAAATATGATGGAGAGTTGATCGCCCGGTCCGAGCCGGTAGTTTCTGCAGACGATGTCGAAGGCTTCGGCAAGGTCGTAATATTGCGGGCTTTTCTGCGGGCCGGGAGAGGGTCTGAAGGGGGATGGCATGAGTCCGATACAGCCCGAGAGGAGGAGCGCGATGAGGAGGGGGGCCGTCTTCTTAACAAGATGGGTGATTTTCCTATGTGACTTCAATGCCCTATCCCAAAAACCTCGAGTAACACTTGAAATACTGTAGCACAGTCCCCGACGCCCTGTAAACGCGAAAATGCGCAACACGCCCTCTTTTTCCCGCGGACAGGCGCACAGCGACCGACACCGACCGGCCTCCACGCGCTTCCAGCACGCCGCGACCAGTCGGACCCGGCGCCCCACGCTCCGAGTCTTTCAAACGCTCCCGTCCCTTCTCGGCGCAACCCGAGGCCGGCAGCGTTTCCCCGCCCTCGCGCCGTACGAAACAAAATCGAGACGGGTCCTTTGTCGGGAAAATCCCTCGCATTTTCGCAAAAGAAACAGCCGGGAGTCAAGCTTTTTTTCCACCGCCTGTTTTGGATAAGCTACTTTCTATGCGGCTTTTTGCGCACCCTCCCGACTCGGCCGTCCGAGTGCCGGCCTTGAGGCGCGGCCCTCGGCCGTACTCGAGGACTCCCGGGCCTCGAGGTCGGAATCGATCGGAGCATGGCCGTGTGGACATTTTCCACGCGAAATGTGTAAAAATCGCCGGCTTAACGCGCCGCTTTCACTACACAACCAGGCTGTCGGCTCGCGCACGCAGCCGGCGGGCCCGGTCTCGAGATCCGATTGTGTCCTAGAAATTTCGTTCCATGGGGCCGTATCATCGTCAACTCCATACCTGCACGGGCGTTTGGCTTTTGTGCCGTGAAGGGTGGAAGTTGGCGCTAAAGTTGCATCACCCTAACCGGAATCAAACGATCAAGGCGGTTGTCCATGCATCATCACGAAAACCCAATTCACGGCCTGCCCGCCGGCGGACAGCCTCACGAAAACTCCATCGTTCGCTCCGAAGCGTTGCCGTGTCATCTCGGATACCCCACTTCGGCCGACGAATACTCCGACGAGGACGCGGGCTTCCTGCGGGAGGCTTTTCACGCCGCGCTCGCCCGGAAATGGATCGTTATTCTCGTCGCATCGGCGGTAATCGGTCTTGGAGCGCTCTACGCTCGGAACATTCAGCCCGTGTATCGCTCGGAAGCGGTGATCGAAGCGCACAAGGTCTTTCCTATGAACGCGACGAACGGGGACGTTTTTTCATTTTTCGGTCAATGGCATCTTTACTATGAGACGCAACTCAAGCTCCTGCAAAGCCGTCAAACGGCCGAAACTTTCCTGAAGCGCACGGGCCGGCTTCCCGCGACCGACTCACTTTCCGAGGGGGCCGCGTCTCTCGAGGCGGAGCGGCGCCGGGAGGCCATGATCGATTCCACGACCAGGCTCGTGACGGTTGAGCCGGTCGAAAGCACTCGCTTAATTGAGGTTTCCCTCACCTCGGATGACCCGTCGGCCGCGCGAAACGACCTTCGCGAATACCTGGCCGCGTTCATGGAGGCTTCCAAAGAGAAGAACAACAAATATTACGAGGAGATGAGAGCCTGGTTAAAGAAGGAACTCGACGCGGCCAAGAAGCAGCTCGAGTTGAGTGAGCGGGAACTGCGGGAGTTCGCCGAGAAGCACGATGCGGTTTTTCTGACCGAGTACCCGGATCAAGTCGGGGAGTTCTTCAGAAAGGCCGGCGATCGTCTGGCTCAATCGCGGGAGGAGCGCCTCAATCTGGAGGCGATTCGTCGTTCGGAGCAGTCGGTTTTGCCCGATTCGGTGACCACGGACTATGTTCACGACCTTCGCACCAAGCTTGCGGGTTTGAACGCGGAATATCGATCGATGGGCGCGGTTTACTCGCCCAATTATTACAAGATGTTACTGCTGAAGGGAAAAATTCGGTCGTTGGAGCGCGCCGTAACGGATATCGAGTCGGGCGCGATCGAGTCGTCGTTGCAAGTCGCAGAGAAGAAAGAGTCCGCCGCGAATCGAAACTACCGAGAGACCAAGGACCGGGTGATGCGTTTGAGTCCGCTTGCCGTCCAATACTCGGTCTTGAAAAAGGTCGTCGAGGCCAACGGCGAGCTGTACACCCAGCTGTTGCAGAAGTATGAGCAGGCCGAACTGAACCGAGGCATTCCCGAACAGCGGATTACCGTGGCGAGCCAACCGACGTTGCCCCTCAGATCATTGAGCCGTTCAAAGGGATCCGTTCTGCTTCTCAGTGTGCTGGTGGGTTTGGCGGCCGGGCTCGGCGCGGCGTTCGCAGCGGACAAATTCGACACCACGGTCAAAACGAGCGCGGATGTGGAGACCAAACTGGGCGCCCCCATCCTGGGAACAATCCCGCGCGCCCCGGCCGGGCGATTCCGGCGGCTGAGATTATTCCGTTCGGAACAGGAGCGTCCGCAGTTTTTTCCCTTGACGCAGCCGACTTCGGGCCTTGTGGACGCGCTGCGGTTGGCGCAGAGTTCGACCGAACTCCTGCTGCCCGACGTGTCTCGATCCTGCGTCTGTGTTTCCAGCGCTCTTCCCTTCGAGGGCAAGACGTTCCTCTCCGTCGCACTGGCTGCGGTTGCGGCGTCGGAAGGCAAACGAGCGCTGGTGCTCGACTGCGATCTGCGAAAGGCGGGCTTGGGCGAAATCTTTCAGGACACGTCCCTCGACGGGGGCCTGGCGGACATCCTTTCCGGCAAACTGAGCGACATTGACGAGGCCATCCGGGAATCCGACGTACCCGGGCTCTTCTACATGCCGGCGGGAACGCCGCCGGCGAATCCTGTGGCGCTTCTCAAGACTCCGGTGATGGCCGAGACGCTGCGCCGACTCAGAGGGCGGTTCGATTTCATCGTCATCGACACGCCTCCGATACTCGGCATGGCCGATACGCTCACCGCTGCTCGATACAGCGACGGCGTCGTCCTGGTGACCAAGCAGGGCGCCGCGCCCCTCGACGTGGTGAGAAAGGCGCATCGGTCGATCACAGCCGCACGGGGTGTCGTGCTCGGTGTGGTCATCAACATGGCGGACCGAAAGACGGAACGATACGATTACTACGCGTCTCGGTACGGGTACCGGCGCTACCACGCGGCGTGAACGCACGCGTACGGGGGATCGCCGACGTTTTCGGTTCATCCGGGAGGATCGCAGGCGCCCGGGTCAGGAGTTGCGGTCGAACCGCGGTGTGATTGTCAGCTTTGCCTATTTCCGAACAGGCGGAACGGGACGGGGCTCACAGGGCATCGGAACGCACGGAGGAGGAGGCCCGTACGTTTGGTAATGGGGCGGGATGCGATGGGGAAAGTGGGGCGCGGTGCACGGGAAGTACCACACCCCCTGCTCCTTGAACCCCATCAATGTATTGTCCAGCGGCGGCCTCGCGTGTCGGGCCGGCGCCGTGGGGCCGCCGGATATTGAAAGCGACGGCAGGGCGAACAGCATAAAGGCGGTCAGCGCGACGACGAGTCTCGTACCCATACTTCCTCACACAACTCAATTGAAATTCGGGACAAACGTATAGTACCAGCCGCGACTGCGCTCGGCAAGTACTTTCGGCTTGCCGACTTCCTCCCGTGAGGCGCCGTGCGATCGCTCCGCCTCCCTGGAACCGCGACCTCGTTTATTCTGGAGGCCGTACGCGCTTGATCCCGAGTCGCGAAGCGTGTAGCCTCCCGCTGCGATTTAAACAGGTCGGCCCATCGTATGGAGAGGGTCGTCACTGCGTCGACTCCCGCGTTCCAAGGTTCTCCGGTCCGGTACGAAGCCGGGCCGACGCCCCTGAATCGCCGGGCCGGGATTCTCAACGATAAGCGCTCCGTATGAACACGCATCCGCGAACCACCGTCTCCGTGATCTTCGTGCTGGTCGCCGCGTCGGCGGTCTACCTGTTTGCGCATCGCCACGGGCTCGTCGATCCGTACGTGATCAACGACGATGTGCGCCAGCAAGTGTACTGGATGCAGCAGTGGTCGAATCCCGACCTGTTCCCCGACGACTACCTCGGCCTCTACGCTCGTCACTATGTTCCCTGGGGGGTCAAGGCGATCTATCGCCTCGGGGCCGAAATCCTGAACCCGGTGCAGTTCACCAAAGTAGTGACGGGTGTGCTCTATGTGATCTGCGCCCTTCTGCTTTTCCGGTTTGTCCTCGCTTTCAGCGACGAATTGGGCGGCCTTATGACGATCTGCGTCTACTTCTTTTTCGCAGGATTCATGATGAAGATCTCAGGGGGACTCGCTCAGAGCTTTGCGTTTCCGCTGCTCATCGGTTATCTGGTCGCGTCGGCGTACGATCGCGTCTTTACCGCGGGCATGGTTATCTTCCTGCAATCGTTGTTTAATCCATACATTTTCATCCTCTGCTCCGCGACGCAAGGACTTCAGGGGGTCTTTGCCGCTGCGTCGGCTTCTCGAAGAAGCGCGGCCCCGGTCCGGCCGTCCGTCACGCGATTCGCCCTCTCCGGGATTCCCGTTGCGTTGGGCGGAGGAGTTCTTGTGGTTCAGTATTGCCTTCTGTTCCCGGAGGCCTTCGGCGGACTCGCCACGCTTTCCGATATGGTCGGCCGACCCGAATTCACCGCGTCGGGGCGGTACGAGCTCATTCCGATTCCGTCTTTGGCGTACGAACTTATGAGGCCGTGGACTTTTCATCTCCCCTTCGACGTGTGGGGGACCGTTGCGGGCGTCTTCTTCGGACTGTTCGGTCTCACGATACTGGGCCTGGGATTTGTGTGGAGAGAACACGGGACGAACCGACGAATGCTCATCGTTCTCGGATCGTTGCTCATTGCTTCGCTCGTCCTGTATCTCGTTTCTCGGCCGGTTCTCATGAAGCTTTTCGTTCCGCGGCGCTATCTCGAGTTTTCGTTGAGCGTGGTGTATTGCGTCTCGGTCGGGCTCTGCCTTCGTCGCGTCATCATCGAGCTCGGCTTGACGCGGATTGCGTTTCCTCTCCTGACCGTGGCGTTGGTCGCGCTCGGCGCGGCGCGTGTGTCGGGAACGGGAATCTACGATTACGGCGATCATGCGGCGCTCTATCGCTTCATTCGATCGACGCCGACCCATTCGCTGACAGCGGGTCACCCGCGCCTGATGGACAGCGTAATGACATTCGGCCGGCGGCCGGCGTTGGTCACGTACGAGTTGTCGCACCCGTGGAGACTGGGATACTGGGATGAGATCTGCATGCGCACGCGCGATTTTTTCACCGCGTATTACGCGTCGGATCCGGCCACGGTTCGGGAATTCGGGCGAAAATACGGTGTGGACTATCTGATTGTGCGTGAGGAGGATTTTGCGCCCGAGCGCCTCGAACGCGGCGACATCTACTTCGAGCCCTTCGGGTGTTACGCGTATTCGCTGCTGCACGGGAGGGACGAGTTCGCTGTTTTGGATGAAACGCTGTTCCCGCCGGTCTTTCGGACGGACGGCGTCCGCGTCCTTCGCCTCCGTTAAACCGAAGCGACGTCGGAAGTCTCGCCGGGCCGCTTCGCAAGGATATGCCGTTCCTTGACAAGAGCGCTCCCCGCCTGCTCAAATGGTCGACATCTCTGAGCGCCGGCGGATACGGGGCCGGGCCGATGCTGAAGAGCAAACGGATAATAGTCGTACTCCCCGCGTATAACGCGGCCAAGACGTTGCGCCGAACCGTTGCGGAACTCGATCGTGACGTGGTCGACGAGACGCTGCTCGTGGACGACTCGAGTGCGGACGAGACCATCGCGATCGCCCGTGAGTTGGGTCTGAGCGTTTTTCTGCACGACCGCAATTACGGGTACGGACGCAACCAGAAGAGCTGTTACACGGAAGCGCTCAGACGGAACGCGGACGTGGTCGTCATGCTCCATCCGGACTATCAGTATTCCCCAAAGCTTGTCCCCGCGCTCGCGGCGATGGTCGCGTCGGAAGAGTACGACGTGGCGCTGGGCTCGCGCATTCTCGGCGGACGCGCGCGGAAAGCCGGCATGCCGCTCTATAAGTACGTCGCAAACCGGGTTCTTACGCTCATACAGAATTTGATGCTCGGATCGAAGTTGTCCGAGTTCCACACCGGATTTCGCGCCTATTCCCGCGAGGTATTGGAGGACCTGCCCTGGCGGGGGAATTCCGACGATTTCCTCTTCGACAACGAAATCCTCGCCCAGGCCCTCTATTTCGAGTATCGCGTCGGAGAGATCTCCTGCCCGGCCCGCTACTTCCCTGCGGCCTCCTCGATCGGTTTCTTCCCTTCGGTGGTCTACGGAATCGGCGTTCTGTGGACATCGCTCCGATTTCGACTGGAACGGTGGGGGGTCGCGCGGTTCGGGATTTTCAGCAAATCGTCGTCCGCTCGATCATCATCGACGCATTATCGTGAGGTCTCGTAACGCGGCGGGATTCAGGACGGCTCTTTCGCGCGACCGGCCCATAGGGGGGCCTGCCCGGCCTTTTCCAGCGCCCGTTCGGCCGCGGTTCTCACCGACTCGTTCGTATCCGACGCCAACCGCCGGAGCGCGCCGAGGATTCTGTCGTCCTTTACCCCCAACAAGCCAAGGGTTTCAGCGGTTCGGAATCGGACGTCCGGGTCGGGCGATTCGACCAACTCGTGAAAACCGGATGTCTCGAGGCTGATGACAACGAGACGGGCGAGAACCCAGCGCACGCGCCGTTCAAGCGATTCACCGGGATTGGCGCGGAGGATCTCGCTGAGCGCGTGCGCCGTCCAGACGTCACCCGGCGCGACCAGACGTCGAGCGATGCGCGAATCGCCGGGATAGTCGGCTTGCTCGACCGAAAGCTTCCGCGCGAGACTCGTTGCGTCCGCCCGCAGAACAGCCTGCTCCACGGCAGCGGCGTCGGTCCGACTTCTCGAGAACTCCATCAAGAGCGCATAACCGAACAGACCCGTAAGCAGAGCCGCCGAGAGACTCAACACGAGGAGACGACCGTCCGGCCGCTTCCATTGCCGAATCGAGAGAATCACGAGCGAAACGGCAGCCAACGCAATAAGCGCGGCTCCTGAAACTACCTGTCGGCGTCGTGCAAGAGGAAAGCCCCCTTCACGGGCGGGACTCATGACCCTCGCAAGCGAGTCCGACGCCGCCTGCGCGACCTGCGAATCCGCGTCCGAGGACATGCTTCGCAGAAACGGCGCGGCCACCGGGTCGTCCAATGCGCCGAGTATTTCGATCGCGGCGATTCGCTCCGTCGGGCCCCCTTCCCGCGCGAGCAGGAAGATCCTATTCAGATGCACGATATTGGCGGGTCTGGTAGCGGTGACATGTCGAAGAATGGCGGCGCCGGTCTTTTGCGCTTCCTCGGACGGCGACGTCTCCCCGGGTTTGCCTTCGCGTCCGAGGGGAGTATCGTCGCCCAGGACCGTGAGCAGATGGGGCACATGGCCGGCGGCGGGCTCATACCTGAGCGCTATCGCCGCGTACGCCCTTTCCGCGGGGTTGTCCGAAGCGAGCAGCGCGTAGAGTTCCTTGAAGGCCTTGGTCTCGATCAGCCTTTTATAATCGGACGGCACGGCGCCCCGCTCGGCTGGATCTTCAAGGCAGCGCGCGGACAGAGGGAAAACCAATCCCGCGGCAATGGCTGCGATCAACGCCGCTACGGGAAAAAGGGAGCGCCCCCGCGTCGCAAACGGTGACGGACCCGGCGCTGGGGGAAGCGTCGATGCGGACCGAACGTCGGAAGCTTTCATAGAGCGGTATGGTAGCATGGAATCACTCGCCGGCAAGGGCTCGACGGCCGTCGTTCCCGACGGCCCGGCGGACGACGCCGTATCGGCCGAGCGGTCCGCTCCGTCCTTTCCTTCGCCTGCGTATCTTTTTTGGGATGACGCGGGGCGTTCACTTGAATACAATGGCGCGCCGAGCAACCCGGGCGACCGGGCGATGACGGCGGCGGCCTCCCGGGAACGAATGGCGCACAGAATGAACCGGATACGCGAACTACCTCTGCAGGCGATTCAAGGGATGACGATGCGTTCCCTTGCCAAGGTTCTTGCGCGCAACGATTTCCGTGTGGATAGGGAGTGCTTTCACCGTGTCACGTACTTGGCCTTTATGAGCGCCGTGAACTCGTTCCTGGCCGGCGTCGAGACCTTGATCCACTCGCGTGGGATCGCCGCCACCCGGATCGATGAGCCTCCCCTTTTCGTGCTGGGTCACTGGCGAAGCGGCACCACGCACCTGCACAATCTGCTGGCGTGCGACGGAAACTTCTGCTGTCCGACCGCGTATCAGGCGACGTTCCCGAATCACTTTCTGTTCAGTATTCGAGGACGCTATCTGTTCGATTTTCTCGCGCCCGAGACGCGGCCGATGGACAACGTGGCGTTCGGCGCGGACGCCCCCCACGAAGACGAGTTTGCATTGGCCGCGGACAGCACTGTTTCACCGTACATGCGCGTCCTCTTCCCGGTAACGTCGGACCACGGCTTCGACAAACTCGATCCCTCGACGATTCCGTCCGAGGCTCTCGGCAAGTGGAAAGACTCGATGACCCGGCTCGTCAAGAAGCTGACGTACGCGCACGGTCGACGGGTCGTCTTGAAATCGCCGCCGCACCTGGGCAGGGTGCGAGTCTTGTTGGAGCTCTTCCCCGGCGCGAAATTCATTCACATTGTTCGCCATCCCCACGACGTGTATCCCTCGACCAAGAACTTGTGGACGCGCTCCTTCGCTCACCTGCACTTGCAGAAGCCCGACCCGGAAACCATAAACGAGCTCATTCTGAGATGGTACTCGGAGTTGTTCGATCTGTTCGAGCGGGACCGAGCGCTCATTCCCGAGGGCGCGCTCCACGAGTTGAAGTTCGAGGATCTTGAGGAGCGTCCGTATGAGACGCTCGAGGGGCTCTATTCCGCGCTCGATCTTCCGGGATTCGACCTCGTTCGTCCACGCGTCAAAGCGTATCTCGACCGGCTCGGCCCGTACACGAAGAACCGTTATGTTCTCGACGAAGCCTCACGCGCGCTGGTGTATCGTCGTTGGCGGCGGACCTTTGAACGCTACGATTACCGTCCTTAGAGAACTCCCGGCGCGCCGAAATCGTGTCCGAGGCGTAGTCGCGGGAAATGTGAGACAATCCCGAGTCACGCGGTTTCCAATTCGTGAAATCTTCCGAGAACTCCTGTAGATTCTCAGCATGGCCGATCATTTATCCCGTATGGAAAAACTGAAGACTCTGCTTCTCGTCAAATCCGCGTTTCGATTTGTATGGCAGGCGAGCCCCGCGCTCATGGTGATCAACATGACGTTGATCGTCGTTCAGGGGCTCTTTCCGCTGGTCACGCTTTATCTCACGAAGCTCGTCATCGACGCGGTCGCGGCGGGTTTGGCGAATCCGGACAAGGCCGAAGCGTGGCGTCACGCAGGAACGGTTGTTGCGGTCGCGGCGGTCGCCGGGTTGTCCGCCTCGGCGATCGGCACGCTGGCGTCAATTGTTCGGCAGCGGCAGCAGATGGTCTTCACCGATTATATGGAGGCGCTCATTCTGGAACGGTCGGTTCAGTTGGACCTGGAATTCTATGAAAACCCAGCGTATTACGACACCTTGCACCGAGCCCAAGCCGAAGGGGCGTCGCGGCCCATGAGCGTGGTCAATCGCCTGACGGAGCTCTTGCGCAGCGCGATCTCCCTCGGCGCGATCGCGACGGTGCTCGTCTCGCTCCACTGGGTCGTGGGACTGATCCTCGTCGGCGCGGCCTTGCCGGGTGTACTGCTCCGTATCCATTACGCTCACCGTCGCTTCAATTGGCAGCGGGAACGTACCGAGACCGACCGGGTGTCATCCTATTTCAGGTTTCTGCTCACCACCAATTCAGCGGCCAAGGAGCTGCGGATTTTTCGGTTGGGCCGCCTTTTCGTGGATCGGTACCGTCGCCTTCGGCAAGGCTTACGGCGAGAAGACCTCAAGATGTCGCAAGACCTGGCGATTCGGGAACTTCTGGTGCAGGCGCTCGGGACGGTCGCGATCTTCGGGGCCATGGCGGTCATCGCGTTTCAGACCGTTCGGGGAGGCGCGACCATCGGCGATTTGGCCATGTATTACCAGGGAATTCAACGCGGCGTCGGCTTTCTCAAGGGATTGCTGGGCGGCATGACCGGTCTGTACGAGGACGCGCTCTTCCTTTCCAATTTCGACGAGTTCCTCAGGCTGGAAAAGACCGTCCCCGAGCCGGCGAATCCGCGTCCATTCCCTCGACCGATCACCACGGGCGTAGCCTTCGAGAATGTGGGTTTCAGCTATCCCCAGGACTCGCGACGGGTCCTTGACGGCGTTTCCCTGCACATCAACCCCGGAGAAATCGTCGCGCTCGTCGGCGAAAACGGGGCGGGCAAGACCACCCTCGTCAAGCTTCTCACCCGGCTGTACGATCCCGATTACGGTCGGATTACCATCGACGGAATCGATATACGCGAATTCGCGACCGACGACCTGCGACGCGAGATAGCGCCCGTGTTCCAGGACTTCATGCAGTTCAATCTGAGCGTCACGGAAAACATTCACCTGGGGAATGTGGATCAGTCCCCGCGCGAGGACCTGATTATCCGAGCCGCTGAAGAAGCGGGCGTGGATAAATTCGTGCGCGGTCTGCCCAACGCGTACGAAACCCCCCTTGGACGGCGCTTTTCCGGCGGGAGCGAGATCAGTGTCGGCCAGTGGCAACGCATCGCTCTTGCTCGAGCGCTCTTCGGAAACGGCGGGATCGTCATCCTTGACGAACCGACCAGTTCCCAGGACGCCAAGTCCGAATACGAGTTTTTCTGTCGATTTAAGCGAATCGTCCAAGGGCGCATGGCCCTCATCATCAGTCATCGTTTTTCCACCGTCAGAATGGCCCACCGGATCTACGTGCTCCAGGACGGCGTCATAGCCGAGTCGGGCGTGCATGAGGAGCTCATATCGCAGGGCGGGGTCTACGCGCGCCTGTATGAAATGCAGGCCCATGCGTGGACCGGCCCGGGCGCCTTCACCGAGCCGATCGACGAGCGGCTCGGCGCTCCGGAAGGATCGCTTCCCGACCCCATTCCGCGACAAGCCCGGCGACGATCCTGACCGACGCCTCATCGGTCAACGAGCGCTTGCATCCCCATTTCCCGTCGCTCTCGGCTCGAAAGAGCCTTGACATTCGACGTATTTCTATGTTATTAGGATAACTACGCATAATCTGTCTCGAAGATCGAGACAACGTCTACATATCGGCTTTCTTTTCCGGCTCGCCCCTTTGCGGAAAGAGCCGTTTTGCATCATTCCGTCCGGGTTCTACACCATGAGATTACACACGCTCCCTGTCTGCCTGACTCTGACTGTGCTCGCCCTCTTCGGCTTCACCCCCGCCTCCGCCGGCCTGACCGCCGAAGAGATCATCGACAAGGCGTTTCAACCCAAGGTCTCGGACAGCTTCCGCGCGGCGCTTCACATCAAAGCCGTCAAGAAGGGGAAGAAGCAGCCGGACAAATTGCTCTGGGTCATGGGCAAGATCAAGGACGAGAAAAGCAGGCTCTTCTTCGATTTCGAAGAGCCCGAAGAATCGAAGGGCATTCGATTTCTCGTGATCATGCGAGGCAATGACCAGCCGACGGCGTTTATGTACATGCCTGCGGCGAACAGGACGCTCCCCATCGACGTGGAAGAGGGTTCGACCGACCTCGCAGGAACCGGCCTCACCGTGGGCGATATTCGGATGTTCGCGCGCAGACCGCTGGGCAAGCCCAAGCTCGTGGGCGAAGAAAAGGTCAGGGATCGAGAGTGCTACGTGCTCGAAGCCGATCTCGAGGGAACCACCGAGAAGCGCCGCATATGGATCACCAAGGATCAGTTCATTCTCGTCCAAGCGCGTACGGTCGACAAAAACGGCAACCCCCTCCGGACGTTCGAGGTGGTCGAGTTTTTCGAGGGGAAGGAAGGCAAGATCTTCCCCAGGGAAGAGCTGATCCTCGTCCCGGAAAAGCACATAAAGATCCGGGTTCGGCAGGAACATGCGGTCTTCGGCATTGAGATCCCCGAAGAAGTCCTGAACCCCGAGACATTCGGCGAATACCGCTGGCGCATCCAATAGACCGGACGATCGCCCGGCAGTGCGAGTTGAGAGATTGAAACGCATACACATGAAAGTAGTGTTTGTCACGCTCTGTGCGCTCCTGACCGGATGCTCCGCGTTGCCCAACGTGCGCAAGATCGAGAGCAACATGGACCGCATGACGTACTACATGAGTGTGATGTCGTCCTGCATGCCCTGGATGGTCGACAGCACCCGTCGCATGGCCGACAACACCGATGAGATGAAACGTCGCGCGGAAGGATTTTTCGACACCGTCGGCAAGCAGAAGAAAGGCGCTGAAGTTGCGGTGCAGAACTACGCTCAGGCTCTCTTCGACAATGACAGGGCCGTAATCGGCAATCTCAAGGGCATTCGCAAGGAACTTGGCGAGCTGAACGCTTCGATCCGCTCCAACGGCGGTCCCCCGTCTCGAGCGCTCAGAGGGCCGGACGTGGAAAACAGACTCGCCGAACTCCAGTCCCAGGTCAATTCGCTCTCCGCTAAAATCGACCGCCTCGAACGAACCCGTCGCTGATCCTGCGCCATCGGACGTCTGAGGCGATGCGCTCGTCCGACGCCCCTGTTTTCCCACGCACTTCTCCTACCCGCCGTATCATCCACGTGGTTGAACCGTCCCATCCGATGAATTAGATTATGAATGGGTGGATCTCAACGAACCGGAGCGTCGGCGCGCGACACAAAGGGATGAGCGAACCGCGCGGCTGGAACGTCTCTTCGATCCGTCGGATGAAAGGATTCCCATGGAACTCGTCACAAGCATAGGCGTTTCGGCCCTCGGCATATTCCGGGAAGCCGCGCTCTACCTCCTCCTCGGATTTCTCGTCGCGGGCGCCCTTCGAGTTTATCTCAAGCCGGCCACGGTGATGCGGTTTTTCAAGCGCAGAACCGCCCGCTCGGTCCTGTACGCGTCCGCGCTCGGAATTCCGGTCCCGCTCTGATCGTGCGGGGTTGTTCCCGCAGTTGCGGGATTCAAAAAGCAGGGCGCGAATGACGGGGCGTCGCTCGCGTTTCTCATATCCACGCCCGAGACCGGCGTCGACTCGATTGCGCTGACCTACTCGCTGCTCGACCCGGTCATGACCGTCTTGAGACCGGTGACCGCGTTCGTGACCGCAACGGCCGCGGGTCTGGCGGAATTGATCGTGGGCCGAGAGGAGAGCGCGGATCGCGCTCCTGAAGAACATGCCGAGGAGCAAGACGGGCCGCACTCAGCGCAGGCCGCGCAGGCGTCGACAATCGATCGGGCGCGGTTTGCGCTCTCGTTCGCGTTCGATGAGCTTCTCCCGGACCTGGGTCCCTGGCTTATTCTCGGGGTCGCGCTGGCAGGCGCGGTCACCGCGCTCATGCCGGCCGACTTCATCGGAGAGACGATCGGGTCGGGACTGCCGGCGTATCTGACAATGCTCGCGATCAGTCTTCCCTTGTACGTCTGCGCGACAATGAGCACCCCGCTCGCCGCGGCCCTCATCCTGAAAGGATTGAGCCCCGGCGCGGCGCTCGTTTTCCTGATTGCCGGGCCGGCGACCAACGTCGCCACCGTGACCATGGTCTGGGGAGTTTTCGGACGCCGCACAACCGCGGTTTATCTCGGTTCCATCGTCTTCTGCGCGGTGCTGATGGGCTACGTGACGGACGCGATCTACGCGGGCTTCGACATATCGACTCGAATCGCCGCGTTCGGAACGGCGAACGAGATCATTCCCATGTGGGCGCAGTGGAGCTCGGCCGCGATCCTCGGCGTTCTTCTTATCCGTTCGCTCTGGACAGGAACCCCCGGCGCGGCCGTACGGCGTTTCTTCGCGTTCGTGACGCCGTCCGAGCCCCACGACCCCGATTGCTGTGAATCCACAGCGCGCGGGAAGGACTGCGTCTGACCCGCCAAGTAAGGCTCCTCGGGAAGGAGCCGAAACACACGGAAAGAACGGCGGAGGCCGGGTCGTTGCGGTCCGGCGCTCTGTCCCTTCCCTCGGCATGGTAGTTGCCGCAATGAAAAAGCGCCCCGATCAAGAGGAATTCGGAGACTTCCAGACCCCGTCGGAAGCGGCTCGGGCCTGTTGCGAGGCTATCGCGGCGTTGGACTTTCGTCCCGCTTCCGTGCTCGAACCGACGTGTGGGACGGGGAATTTCCTCGCGGCCGCGCTATCCGTGTTTCCCGAAACGAAGACCGCGATGGGCGTGGATATCAATCCCGGATATTTGAAGGCAGCGGAATCGGCGGTGAAGACACAGACCGGCGGTGCGAAGGTTCGCCTGATCGCCGGCGACTTCTTCCGCCTGGATTGGAATGCGCTGATCGGGGAGCTTCCGGACCCGCTCCTCGTAGTCGGCAACCCGCCGTGGGTGACTAATTCCTCGCTCGCGCGAATCTCAGGATCGAATCTCCCCGTGAAGACGAATCTCCGAGGCGGCCGGGGCATTGACGCGATGACCGGCGAAGGAACGTTCGACATCTCCGAATGGATGCTGCTCAAGCTTATCGAGGCGATGCGCGAACGGAACGGGACGCTCGCCCTGCTCTGCAAGACCGCGGTCGCGCGACGCGTGCTCCGCTGTGTGTGGGAATCCGGGCGGTCCCCCTCGGATTCCCGAACGGTGAAAGTCCCGGCCCGCGAAGTGTTCCGCGTCGCCGTGGACGCGTGTTTCCTCGTACTTACCATGCCGATGGTTCCGGGTGTCCGAGACTGCGCGGTCTACGAGTCCTTCGACGCTCGTTTCCCGATCCGCTCGTTCGGTCTGCGAAACGGCCGGATGGTCTCCGACACGACGCTCTACCACGCCACCGAACGATTCGAGGGAGGCACGCCACGTTTATGGCGCTCGGGAGTGAAGCACGATTGCGCCGCAGTCATGGAACTCCGCCGCGACGACCGGGGCTATAGAAATGGATTGGGAGAATATGTGGCGTTGGAGGACTCCCGCGTCTATCCCATGCTGAAGAGTTCCGACTTGGCGAATCACCGAGACGCCGGACCATCACGGCGGATGATCGTGCCTCAGCGAACCCTCGGAGAAGACACCGCAGCGCTCGCCGAGCATGCCCCCAAAACATGGGCCTATCTGAACGCGCACGCGGATCTGCTCGACCGCAGACGGAGCGCGGTCTATCGAAATCGGCCGCGCTTCGCGGTTTTCGGCGTCGGGGAGTACACGTTCAGTCCGTGGAAGACGGCGATTTCAGGTTTCTATAAGCAATTGGACTTCAGAGTAGTTGAACCTCACGACGGCAAACCCGTCGTGCTCGACGACACATGCTGTTTTCTGCCCTGCCGATCGGGAGAGGAAGCCGCGCTTCTCGCCCATATCCTCAATTCCCCGGAGGCGAGGGCCTTCTACTCGTCTCGGATCTTCCGGGATGAAAAACGGCCGATCACCATACGCGTCCTTCGGCGACTCGATCTTGTGAAATTGGCCGAAGCGCTCGGCGCCGGAGATCGTCTCCGATTACTCCCGAACCCGGGCGCACGCGGCGGACCGGAACAGCCTCGGGCGTCGGATTTACACCGGTGATCGACCATTAGTACGGTGAGTCACAATGAATACGCACGACAATCCTACCGAAACGACGCCGAGCCGCGCCCGAACGACCGCGCGGCGAATGATACTTATCCATCCGCCCGCGGTGAGCAAACGCTACCTCCCCACGAGGTTCATGCCCTACGGGCCCGCGGTCATCTACGCGTATCTCAAGGAACACGGCGTATCCGTGGAGCAACATGACTTCCTGATGGAATACCTCTTCGATTCGCCGGAGGACATCGACTATCACAATCCCGATCGCTCGTTCGGCGTTGACGACTTCTTCTCGGCGCTCTCCGGACGCTCCGACCATGAGCGGCTCGAGCGGTTCGTCGAGAAGTACACGGGCCGCCTCCCTCGAGGTGGAAGGATCTGCGCGTTTTCGATCGTGGCCTATCATCAGTTCTGGGCGTCCTTGCTGCTCGGACGTCGAATCAAGGAGATGAATCCTACGGCAACGATCGTGTTCGGCGGTCCATTCGTGACGATCAAACCGACGGAGTCTTTGGCCCGATACGGCGTCGCGGACTACTGGGTCAAAGGAAGCGGCGAAGCGGCGCTCCTGTCGCTCGAGCGCGCGCTTACCGGGGAACGCTCCGTTTCCTTGCGGGGCGTTCCGGGCCTCGCCTACTATGAGGGCGGCACGCTCGTCGAAAACGAGCGCTCGGAGACGCCGCCGGATGAGGAGCGTCCGCCGGACTTCGACGGGCTTCGGCTCGAACAGTATCGGTACGATCACCCGGTAACGGGCCGCCGGACGCTGTTCATTCCCTATCGGCTGTCAAAGGGATGCCCGTCTCGGTGCAGTTTCTGCACCGGCCGGCTGGTCGATCGGTACGCGCATAAGAGCGTCGACAAGATCGTCGGGGAACTGCTGGAGCTTTCCCGGAAATACGAGACCGATCACTTCATGTTTGCGGACGCGTCGGTGAACGGGAATCCCGCCGCGCTCGCCGAGGTCTGTGACCGGTTGATCAAAGAGTTTCCGACGATCAAATGGTACGCGTACGCTCGAGTGCGCGGCTTTTCTCCGGAGCTTCTGCGAAAAGCCAAAGCCGCCGGGTGTTTCAGCCTTTTCTGGGGCGTCGAGTCCGCGTATCAACCGACCGTCGAGCGGCTGGGCAAGAAGTTTTCGGTGGATGAGATGTACGCAGCGATCGACGCGTCCATAGCTGCGGGGATCAAGAACCACATTCACCTGATCTACAATGCGCCCCATGAATCGGAAGGCGACGTGCAGAGCTTCATCCGGCTGGTGGAGCGGTACATTGACTCCGATCGAGTGGTCTTCCTGCCGCAGCGATTCCTTCTCGAGGCCCAGTGCCTCATGTTCGAGCATCCCGAGCGGTACGGACTGGAGGATGTGCGCCCCGTGGAAACGCCCATCTTTGAGCGGGAACAGTTTGCCTTCGGGGAAGTCGGCGCTTCGACGGCCGAAGAAATAGCGGAGCGCAATAGCCGGGTTCGCAGCGCGCTCGCGGACCATCTGGACTGGATCCGATACCGAAATGTGCAAACGGCGTGCTCATCGGGGTTCGGCCGGCATATCCCCGCGCGCTGGTTAGTGTACGCCAACAAATACGCAGGTCGCATCCCGGGCGCTCGAGCGGTTCACGACCTGCTCTTTCGCAGTGTTCAATCCCACCGCGCGACCGAGCGTGAACAGATGTAATACCAATGCGCTCTCCAAGAAGTAAGATTAAGGCCCTCACCGTTGCTCTCCCGGCGAGACAGGGGACAAGATTTTACGTTCACTGATGTTGTCCCGTGTCCTCCCCGGGTGGCCCGGACGTCATACGTCCGGGCGGCGCAGCCGCAAGAGGGGTTTTTCACCGAAGCGCCGGTTGATTTCTCAATCTCCGGCGTTCATCCTGTGAAGGCGCGCCGGTATAAGACCTTCGAACCACGACCGGGGGACCGCTCGTTGTGAACGATCCCCCGGTCTGTCAGGTCACCGTGACCTTCCGATAAGCCGAATACTCATCGTGCGAACTTGATCGGCACGCGCGCTCCGGGAGGGGGTTTGACCGGATCGGCCCATTCTTCGTCACCGTACCGTTCCTGTCGGTTATAGAGGTCGCCGACCGCCTTGGTCCCGAAGGTGTGGAGATTCTTCTCGTCGTACGGGACGTTCCTGAGCGACAGCACTAGATAGAGGTTCGTCTGACGATTCAGGTTTCGATACTCGGGGTTCTGGTTGTCGTACCGGGGAAGCTCTTCACCCCAGGAACGGATGAGTATCCGCCTCGGGTCGACGTCGTACATCTTCGTGAGCGCTTCCTTGACGTTTCGGGCCCGTTGCATTGCGAGTTTGTAGTTGTCGCTCATGGTCCCGAAGAATCCGGTATGACCGTCGATCTGCAGCTTGTACTGCGGGATCGCGTGCAGGAAGTTTGCCACGGCCTCGAGCTTGATCGCTTCGGACGGCAGCAGCTCCGCTTCCTTGTAACCGAAGAAGATCTCCGGATACGGGAACATGATCTCCCGCACGAGCACATCCCAGGCGAATTCCTTCATTTGATCGCGGTCGCGCACTTCCGGCCAGTCGCGGCAGTACCCGCCGGTGAGCTTGCACACTTCATAGATATTGCGCCAACCGACTTCTTCCTTGCCCACAAAGACGCCGTACACCGCCACACGGTCGCCGAAGTGGTTCTTGAGCGCTACGGCCGTCTTCTGAGGACACTCGCCCAACGAGCCGCCGTCGGTGAAGACCACGATCGCGGTCCTGCCCGCTGCCTTGGCGGCAATCGATCCCGCGAGTTGCAGCGCTTCTTGGAAGCCCGCGGTTCGGTACGGACCGCTCCCCTTCTCGCGCAAGGTCGAGTACATGGGCTCGTACTTCACTCGATTCCACGGTCCCAACGCGCTCGCCAGTTTCGGCGTCTCGCAGTCGCCGAAGGTGATCAGCGCCGAGTTCACGTCGTACTGCCAGTGGGGAACATGAGGCATCACGCGGTTGAATATCTGCAGTCCGCGCGTGGCGACCAACAACCGCGTCATATTGTACGACCGGGGGTATCCGTTCATCATCGAATCCGACACGTCCAGAATAAAGATGACGTTGTGGAATTGCGGTATGAAGTCGTGCGGCTTATCCTTTCCAGCGATCCCGGTGGACGCCCAGGAAGCCGACACGAACATGAGAGCCGCCAAGATGCCGGCCGGAAGGATTCTTCTCATCAATGATCCTCCTGGTGGACTGCTGTATACGGGAGAAGACGAGCAACGCACGCAGTCCAATATATGCAGCTTCATACTATCTTAAAATATCAATAAAGTCAATGGGAATATGGTGAGATCTAAACCTTTGACTTAAAATCAGGCCCGGGAAGCCCGCTTTCGAGACGATGGCTGAATCTTGACAATACGGCATGTTGGAACCGCTTCTTAAGAACTCTTGTCATTATAGCCGATCGCGAGCCGAAACCTCAAGCAATTTCCGGAGTATCACGGCCCCGCTCCCGTTACACGTCGCCCGGCCCGTCCATGCCCGTCCCAATTCCTCCCGAACCCGGGAAGGAGCTCCCGGGTTCGCCTCACTCGCGGTATACTGGATATCGGTAACCGTTCACCGGGATAGCGATAAGCCATTGATATCTCGATGGGGGAGGTTT
>CAYLRL010000039.1:0-42028 GCA_964385875.1 uncultured Syntrophales bacterium | reverse complement strand
CGGGAGTAGCTTAAACCAAAAACGGATTTGTCCAATTCACGCTGAACCAGTACAGTCCCAGCTCTTTCTTCATTTTCTCAAGCTCGCCCGCCGGACAAAGATTCGTTTCCGCTCGCTTGCACAGACGATTGACCTCTTGACTGAGGCTGGGCAGATCGGGGCCTTATCGGGCGGCGCGGTCGGTCAGAGACGGGTGATCTTCAAGCCGGCGGATCGTAGAAACGAATACGGTCCGACGCGTCAAGGAAAACATCTCGACCGCCCTTCCCACGTAACATGACGTGGTAAGCGGTCCCCGGATACTTGATGCGGGCTCTTCGCGCCATGCTCAGCGCTTCATCATCACAAATACGCGGATGTCAAGCCCGACACCCATATTAGCGTGGTATCCAAGGGGGTAGTATTCTATACCTAAGAGATTTGCCGGCAGAAAAGTTGGCGTGCGGTTTTTTTGTTGTGGGTCGGGCTTGACGTCGGTAATACAGAGTATTATGTGCGAAAGACGCTCCGTTGTTTCTTGACGATTCAGGCTGATTGCACCAACCAAACCGGGGAGGCGTTACATGAAAAGACTTCACGCTATTGCTCTCGGACTGCTTCTTTGCGCTGCAGGCGCGGCTTGGGCCCATGCCGAGACGGCCGAACCGAAAAGGATCCCTGCCTTCGTGAGCATACTACCGCAAAAGTACTTCGTCGAACGGGTCGGCGGGGATCGGGTCGATGTGTCGGTGCTGGTGGGGCCGGGACGTTCACCCGCCACGTACGAGCCGACACCCCGGCAGATGTCCGACCTCGCCGCGGCGCACGTATTCTTCCGAATCGGCGTCCCGTTCGAGAAGTCGTTAATGCCCAAGATTCGGAGCTTGCAGGACGATTTGGTCATCGTGGATTTGCGGAAAGGGATTGAGCTTCGGCGGCTGCGGTCCGAACACGATCACGGGGATCACGAAGCGGAGGGCGATCATTCCCACGAGTCCGGAGCGCCCGATCCTCATATCTGGCTGGACCCGGTATTAGTGAAGACTCAGGCGGAAACGATCCGTAACGCGCTGTCCCGCATCGATCCTGCGCATGCGGAAATCTACGAGAAGAACCTGAAGGCGTTTCAGGCCGACCTGGATCGGATCAACGCTCGGATCGCCGAGGTCCTCGCGCCGCTGAAAGGGAAAACGGTCTTCGTGTTTCATCCGGCGTACGGCTATTTCACGGACCGATACGGGCTCAAGCAGAAGGCGGTGGAGACCGGCGGCAAGGAACCGAGCGCCAAACAGCTGGCCAATTTGATCGACGAAGCCAAGCGGTCGAACGTCAAGGTCATCTTCGTGCAGCCCCAGTTCGATCAACAGAATGCAAAGACGATCGCGAAGGCTATCGGCGGCGCGGTGGTCTCGCTCGATCCGTTGGCTTCCGATTACCTCGAGAACCTCCGCGGGATGGCGTCGAAGATCGAAGAAGCCCTCGGAAATCAGTCCCAGTGACGGCGCCTTCTGCCGGACGGCGCGATCATCCGGGTTTTTCCGAGCACTCTTTCGGTTGAGAATCGAGGGCGCCGGGAAGTGATTCGGCCGCGGCTTGCTCTTCGGTCGGCTTGTCATGGAGTGTGGGCGGATCGAGAGCCTTCATTCTGGTTCGCAAACGGTAACCGTTCACCGGGAGAGCGATAAACCCCTGATATCTCGATGGGGGAGGCTTGGAGGGGGAGATGAGTCTCCCCCTCCATTCTCACCGGGCGCAGAGCCGCCTCAAGCCCGGTGAACCATTACCGCAAACGCATATTGAGGATTTCCACGCTCACGGAAAAGGCCATCGCGAAATAGATGTAACCCCGAGGAACGTGATGGCCGAAGCCGTCCGCAAGCAGCGCCACTCCCACGACAACAAGAAATGAGAGAGCCCGCATTTTAAGGTGGGGTGTTGCGCGATGAAGAGCCCGCTCGCGCGGGCGAATCGGAATTGTTCCCAGCCGGCGACGGCCGCGTGTGGGATGCGATCGGTCGAGACGCGCGGGATGCCGGCCGTACTCATTCGCGCCGCGTGCCTCGATTGTCGGTCCGGATGCTAAAGAGCTTCGCTGCGTTCCCGCCGAAGACCGCCTCCCGGTCCGAGGGGGAGAAGCCCGCTTTGGTCAGGAGATCCGTGATTTTCTCTCGTTCAGGCCGGTGCAGGAACCAGGGCCAGTCGGTACCGAAGAGAATATGTGACGGGCCGTGGATCCGGAGGAGTTCGACGAACCGGCTCTCGGCGAGCGTGTGGGCCGCGTTCGCGGTGTCCAAATAGAGATTCTCCGACGGAAGAAGGTACCTGCGGATCTCGTCGAAGTCAGCAGCCAATCCGCCCATATGAGCCGCGATAAAATCGATCTCCGGTCGTCGTTGGACGAGATCCGCAAGCTTTGCGGGCGTCGTCAGGTGGTCCGGGTTCGCTCCGAAATGGAGGTGAGCGGTCGCGTATGTATCCCAGAGGGCGATCGGGCGAAATCCTCGCTCATGGGCCAAGCGGCCGATTTTCTCGAGCATGGCCCCCGTTTCATCGGACAGGAGATCGAAGCGCTGGGAGAAACTCGAGAATTTGAACCCCCGAATCCCCCGGCCATAGACGCGGCGGATTTCGTCCTCGAAGTTCGGCATGTCCGGGTGGAGGGTCGCAAGTGTCCGGAGGCGTGAAAACTCCTCGGTAAATCCAATGAAGCGATCGTTTTCTCTCCGGACTTTGTCGGGCGCGGCCGTAGGAAGCAGCATGCACGCGTCGATCCCGGCGTCGCCCGCGGCGTCGTGGAGCGCACGGGGGGGCAGCCGATCAAGCGCTCCCTCCGTATTCAGTTTGAGTTCCGCGAGCATTGCGGGTTTGGCTCGAACATTGGCGACGATCCGTTCAGTGAAGATGTGGCAGTGAGCGTCGATATACATTCGTCGATGCGGGTCCTCAATGGAATGTGGAATTACTCGAACCATGAACTATAGCAGTTCTCGAAGGATTCCACGAATCGGAACGCTAAACGCCGGGTGAGATTCTCATTGAACGCGTCGACGTCGGCGCGGTATGGTTGAGATTGTGTTGGATAACCTCCGGCCCGAACGGCGCCCCGCGCTCGCGTGGAGGCAGGCGATCCGTCGGGACCGCGTACACGAAACGGAACACGCAATGAATAGCACCGCTGAAAAGCCGGGACATGAGGCGACTGTCGCCAGCCACATCGACGGCCGTTTGCGATTCAGACTGAACAGCGAAGACCGACACCCGAAAACCATGGCGAGGCTTAAACGCACTCTTGAGAAGCAGGCCGGTGTTCATTCCGTCGAGATCAATCCGGTAACCGGCAGCGTCAAGGTTCTGTACGATCATACGCGACACGACAAAGCCGCAATGTTGGAGATTCTCAAGGACGTGGACGTGGTCGTTACGTCCGTGACCGGATTGCCGCATGTGGCGAAGACCGTGAGCGCGCTGAACGGCTCGACGCTCACGTTCAACCGCGCTCTTGACGAGTTGAACGATTACCTGGCCGCGCTGACGGGGATCACCATCCGGTATGATTATGCGTTGCCGATCATACTCCTTCTTGCCGGTCTCTGGTCGCTCCGGAAGAATCAGCCGCTTTTCGGGATTGTTCCGTCGTGGCTGCTCTTGTGGCTCGCATTCGATCTGTTCATGAAGCTGCGCACGGACACGTCGCCGACGCAGGAGTTGGTCGCTCCGCTTGTGAAGCCGGCCGAATCCGGATCGGCGCACGAGCCTGCCAAGTCCGAATAGCGAACGGGAGAGCGCGTCCGATTAACGCGTCGGCAATGCCGCCCCCCGCTTGGGAGACTCGTTCGAGGAGGAAATCATGGCTGAACCGACACTCCTTGACAGGGTGTTTTCGCGCATCATGAGGACAATGGTAGAAACCGGGCGAGCGCCCCACTACACGGAGCTCGCCGCGGAGCTTGGGCTCGACGTCGAAGAGGGCAGGGCCGCGCTTCATCAGCTCTTCAACGCGGGCGTGCCCGGCTGGCTCTTCCCGAATACGGACTACATCGTCTCCTTCGCGCCGTTCAACAATCTTCCCACCCAGTACCGAATCACGATCGACGGTGAACAGAAGTGGTTTGCGCAATGAGGCATCGAAGCGCCGGCGGTCAGCCGGCTCTTTCCGGGGAAAACGGTCCAAATCGATTGCCCGTGTCTCGATTGCGGAGAGCCCATTCGGCTCCTAGTCCGTGACGGTGAACTCCTCGAGAGCGAACCCGAGGGGCTGGTCGATTACGTTGCCGTCCCGTACTGGAATTGGTTCAGTGATTTGCCCTTCGCTTGAAGCCGCATGAACATCTTCCGGTCGGAAGAGCATGTGCGAAATTGGGCCGATTTCAAGCCGGGCACGGAAGACGGAATTATTCCTATCGACGACGCGCTCAAGGCGGTCTCGGGACGATTCTTCACCAGACGTCTCGATCCGGACTGGTTTTCCCGGAGGAAAGAGTACGGACGGGAATTGGTCGCGGATCTCGGCGCTCTGGGCAAGACCGGGTCCTTTTGGAGCCCCCGTCCGCCAAAGGAATAGGGGGCGTCCTGCGCGGAAAAGCCGAGGCAGGACAGAATCGAAGGGAAGGAAATCCTCTGTGGAACTGAGCTCCAAGTTTGTCGGCGCCGCGTTGAGAGCATACGAGGCGGACATCACGTGGCGCCGGACAATGAATTACGCGGCGGCCGTCGGGGATATGAACCCTCGGTATGTGGACGACGAGCTCGAGGGAGGTATTGTCGCGCCGCCCATGTTTGCCGTGGCTGCGACGTGGCCGATTTCCGAGCGCATGTGGGAGTACATCGAGGCGGACGACTTCCCCCGGGAAGTACTCGCGACCCAGGTACATTACACCGAACATTTGAGGTTCTATCGTCCGATCCGTCCGGGCGACACCCTGAGCATTACCGGCCGGATCGCCGCAGTGGTTCCCCATCGGGCGGGAACGCTCGTCGTCGTGCGGTACGATGCGGTCGATCGACGCGGAGAGCCCGTTTTCTGCGAACATATGGGCGGGCTCATGCGGGGAATCGAATGCTCGGACGAGGGAGCGGGCGCCGAGAACCTTCCCGTAGCGTCGACGTTTCCCGACGGAGCGTCGCCGATGCGACAAGCCGAGATCTATGTCCCGCCCGAGGCGCCCTTCGTGTACGACGGATGCACGGGCATCTTCTTCCCGATTCATACGTCGACAGCGTTCGCTCACTCGGTTGGCCTGCCCGGAGTCATCCTCCAGGGGACCGCGTCGCTGGCGCTCTGTGTCAGAGAGATCATGAACGGGGAAGCGGCCGGCGATCCCGAGGCGCTTGAAGCGACCGCATGCCGCTTCACCGGGATGGTCTTTCCCGGTTCGACCGTCACCGTGCGAGTAATGGGAGTTCGTCCCGACAACGAGGGAGTCGATATCTTCTTCGACATGGTCGACGAACGGGGAACGCCTGCGATCAGCGACGGATACGCGCGGTTGAAGTCATAGGGCGCATCGCCCGTTGCGCCGCCGGCGTCGTGAATTTATGTTTTGCAGAGAATGCAGAGACTGTCGACTTCGAATACTACCGCAAGGAGAAGCGCGCCGTGACGAGGGTAATGATTGAGCCTGCAACGTATGAGAATGTCCGACAAGCGGTCGACCGAGCCTTCGAGATCTTCACCTTGGACGTGCGAGACAAGAATGTCTTCGTCAAGCCGAATGTGCTGCGTGGGTCCGAGGCAAAAGAAGGCATTGTGACCAACCCCGCGGTCCTCCGGGCGGTTGTTGAAAAAGTGGAAACATTGTCGCCGGCATCCATCGTCGTTGGAGACAATCCCGGCCTGTTCAGCTACGGCGCAAACGAGGCGAGCTTTGAGCAAACCGGGCTCATGGAGGCCGCAAAAGGCTATTATCGCAATATCGGCGATGAGTCCCGTCCGCTCGATTTCAACCCCGAGTTCGCCTCGACGGTCAGCGTCTCAAACGCGGTCTTGGACGCGGACGTCATCATCAGCCTGCCCAAGTTCAAGACGCACGGTCTGACGGTCATAACCGGCGCGATCAAGAACAGCTACGGATTTCTCCCCGGCGCGCAGAAGGCCATGCTCCACAAGGCCGCGGGATCGCCGGCTCGATTCCACGATGTGGTCGTGGACGTGTTCAAGATCCGCGTGCCCGATTTCTTCATCATGGATGCGGTTGTCGGGATGGAAGGCAATGGCCCCGCGTGTCCCGACCTGCGGGATGTCGGTCTTATCCTGGCTTCGGACAACGCGGTCGCGCTCGATGCGGTCGTCGCGCACATGATGGGATGCGATCCGGGTTTGCTTCGATTTTTGCGAAAAGCCAAAGAAGCGGGACTTGGAGATTACGACATCAATTCCATCGAAATTCTGGGCGAACTGAAGCGGATTCCCGATTTCAAGCTGCCGCCGCTCGGCGGTGAAGCGATCATGGGGAACACGGCGATTCAGGAGATGATGAGTTCCCGAACGCTTCTCAGACCGCAAGCCGACCCGGACCTGTGCACGGGGTGCGGAACGTGCGTGGATCAGTGCGCGATGGACGCGCTCACCATGGAGCGGGACCTGCCTCAGGTCGACGCGGACACGTGCATCACCTGTTTCTGCTGCCAGGAAGTCTGTCCCGAGAAGGCGATCACGCTGCAATAGTCGTGAAGAGGCTCGCGGGGAACCGCGACCGAAATCCGCGCTCAAGCTTACCCGGTCGGTTTCGGTTTGTTTCGCATGAGGAGGATGATGAAACAGGCCAGTGAGGCAATCGCGCTGATCGCGCCGACCAGGAGCACGCTCCCGTACCCGAGATAATGGCCGATCAGCCCCGCGCCGAACGCAGAGATGACACTTGAAACAGCGGTTGCCGCGTTGAAGAAGCCCAGCGCTTCGCCTTCCTCGAAGTCCGCCAATTGCGCGGCCCAGGCTGTTCCCCCGACCATGAGCGGCGACCACGCGATGGGGATCGGTATGTAGACCAGCGGGATCAGCCAGGCATTTTCCCCGGTCCGGACGTACGACAGGAACGTCATCGCGCAAAGCGACCCGATCGTCATCACCGCGCCGATCGCCACGACCCATCCGTCGCCGATCTTTTTCCCGAGGGTTCCCGACGGGGCGTACGCGAAGATTCCGATCGCTGCGCCGATCCCGTAGTAGATGGAGGACATCCGGTATGAGACGCCGAGCGCATCCTTCATTACGAGCGGAAACAGGGTCCCCAGCAGCCACGTGGCAAGCATCACGAAGAACCAGCCGAGAATGAACAGCCCGAACGGCGATCGCCATTCCACGGTCATCTTTTTGATGGATGAGAAGAATTTTGCCTCATACTTCGACAGGATGGAGAGCACGGACCGCTGGGGCGCGTGAACGCGCCGATCGAACTCGGTCCTTTCCGGGCGGACCCGCGTGTGGATGGGAGGCAAGTCGCGGCCGCCGAGAATGATGCCGGGAACCATGAGCGCGGCCGAGAAGACCAACCCAAATTCCGGTCGAGCCTGAAGCGTCGAGACGAGTACGAGGCCCAGGCACTGGCCGACCCCGTACGAGGTCTGGAGCCAGCTGATGCGCCGGTCCCATTCGTTCTTGGGTCGGTATTCGACGATGAACATGGCGGAGACGGTGTTCGTCGCGCCGGACCCCACTCCTTGGATGAATGCGAGCGCCATCCAGAACCAGAGCAGGCTCGTAAACGGAAAGACGCCCAAACCGACCGCCAACAGCACGTACCCGCCCAGGTAGAGGGGCTTGTGCCACCCCGTGCGGTCGGCCAGATGACCGATAAGCGGCGACAGCATCTGCCCGATGTAGAAGAACGCGATGACCGTCCCGGCCTTGGCCGCGTTGCCTGCGTTGTTCACGATGATGGGCATGAGTATGCCGCCGGTTCCGAAAACCACCGCGGCCTGAAACGCGTAGCCGATGTACCAAAATTCCGAGTAGCGCTTGATTGCGGAGAAATTCATCATCCATACCTGCCTTTTCGGGTGAGAAGCGTCAGGGAGTCCGGCTGCCCGCGTCTCGGCGTAAATCGAAAATTGCCCCCTTCCGGCCCGGTCCTCGGAGCCGGGAAGCGCCTCCTCATCTCGTTCGCGGGACGGCCGGTCTACACCGCCGGCGTCGGCTGGACATCCGTGAAGGTTTTCAACATACGCGCAGCGTTCGGCTCACGTCAATCCCGGCCTGCGACTTTGGAAGCGGATGAACGGGAAACAAACTCGATAGGACTGGACAATCGGGACGAGAAAACTCAAAATGAATTGAATCCACGCGGCCGGCGTGAGGGCGATCTTTCGCATTGGGACGCTCTCGTCGCGCCGAGGCGCCGCAGTTACCGAGAAGCGCTCAACAATGTGGAATCCAAGGAGGGGGATTATGAGACGCGCGTTCCGAGTCGTGCACATTCTAATCATTCTGCTCATTCCCGTTTGGGCGGCCGCTCAAGGGGAACTCACCGCGCCCAAGCTCACGAACAATCCGAGCTTCGACGTGATCGTCACGCGAACGACCCCGTATCTGTCGATATTCAACGCATCGGGCGGCGCCGGGCAACCGGCATTCCTACCGGGACCGCGGGGGCATTGTCTCTTTCGGAAATGGCCGTCCGGCTGCAGTTCCTTCCGAGCGCCGGCATGAAGGGAAAGGCGTTGAGCGGCTCTACTTAGTAGCCGGCATCTAATTGGCTCAAATCCACTCGGCTAAGATTAGCTTGCGCCTCTGAGCTCTTAGAATCCACTACGCAGGTCCTGCGGCTAGACGTGGAAAACCCCGGGAGCACACCCTTCATTTGGGCTCCCTCCAGTAGGCGTGCAGATAGCCTCCGGGTCCCCAGAGGCTCCCGTTCGACAACCCAAGCCCGGACTATCTCCGCTGGCACAGGTAGACACAGCGGCGGGTCCGGCGGCACAAATTGGGGAAGTTGGTACCGGACCGGCAAGACATCCGTCATTTCCGCCGGTAGAGCCGTCGCCGCAAAAACCCTTGCTCCCCGTGTCTTGTTCGTCAGTCAGAGTGATTAGCCTCGGTGTCTCGTACTGATGTTCCCGCGTCGCTTCCTTCGACAAACTCCCTTTCTCCTTGCGCCTGAATGATCCCAGTATCTGACGGTTGCCCGCTGTACTGGTTCAGCGTGAATTGGACAAATCCGTTTTTGGTTTAAGCTCCTCTCGGGCCCCTGTGGTCCGAGAGATTTGTCGGGTGAAGAGATCCTGGGGCTCCGCCCCAGAACCCGGAGTTTGCTGATGCATAGCAGGGTCTATCGTCCGATGGATGGACGTGAGGATGGGCGGGGAAATCGCTTCCCAGCGCCGGACCATCGGCTCGATGAGCCCCGGCCGAGCTATCCCTCGACGGGTTGCCCTCCGACAGAGCCCGCCTCCGTTTAACTCGGCTCGACTATTTCATCACGGCAGAGCCTCCTGTGTCAAATAGGCTTTTTGCGTCGCAGTTTCCTGGCTTCCCGGGCGGCTTCGAGCTTTTGGTCCCGAGCTTGAAGGATCTCATGCGCCCGTCCTTCAAGCTTATCCTTGGGCGTCACGTAGCCTATGGCGCTGTGCAGGCGTACGGTGTTGTAATGCTCCACGAAGCGCGCAACCAGCCGCTTGGCGTCCTCCAGCGAAAGAGGTGTCCCCGGCCGAATGCATTCGCGCTTGAGCGTCCCGTACCGGGGCTCGATCTTGCCGTTGTTCCGCTCGAATGCGGCCGCGCCGTGCTCGAAA
This sequence comes from uncultured Syntrophales bacterium, assembly GCA_964385875.1. Classification (GTDB taxonomy): domain Bacteria; phylum Desulfobacterota; class Desulfomonilia; order Desulfomonilales; family Desulfomonilaceae; genus CAYLRL01. The sequence continues at coordinate 32,323 of CAYLRL010000039.1, read as the reverse complement.
AACTCCTTCTGCCGCTTGTAGAACAACGTGGGATGAAGACTCTGCTCGTCACACAAGTCCGAGACCGGGACCTTTTCAACAGGATGCCGCCTCGGAATCCACACCTTTTCCTGCGCTGAAAAGTTTCTCCGCTTTCTTGCCACTGCCAATTCCTCGTTCTCGGCTCAATGCTAACCGATCAAGAAGCAACGTCCAATTCCGTCTGAAGCACAGCACGCGGTTCAATTGGCCGCGGGCTGGGAGGGGTGAGTCGGAATGGCGGGAGCGATACGACGAGCTTGTCCCTCGTCGACCCGTTGCTTATGTTCTCTCCATAGTATCGTTTCAGGGGCGGGCGCTACAGGCGTAGAAAGGCTGAACAGTGGCCGATGTGTTTGACGAGTACGTGGAGCGAGCGCTGGCAATCCTCGCCGGCAACCGGGTCGGTTCGTCCACCAAGCCGGCCCCTTCGCTCTATCCCCACCAATGGAATTGGGATTCCGGTTTTATCTCCATAGGCCGATCGCACTTCGATCCCGCCGGGGCCATGCGCGAACTGGAGACGCTCTTCGAAGCGCAATGGGCCAACGGCATGCTCCCGCAAATCGTCTTCAATCCCGACGCCCTGGGTCATTACTTCCCCGAGCCCGACTTCTGGCGGACCGAAGGTTCTCCGCACGCGCCCAAGGATAAACTCACCTCCGGCGTGACCATGCCTCCCATACACGGGGTCGCGGTCGAGATGATCGCCGAGAACGCGCCCAACGCGCCGGGATTGGATCGATTTCTCCGGCGAATTTACCCGAAGCTCGTAGCGTTGCACGAGTACCTTTACCGGGAACGCGATCCCGACGATGAGGGCCTGGTCTATATTCGCCATCCCTGGGAATCGGGCATCGACAATTCTCCCACGTGGGACGGACCGCTCAAACGCATCCGAATCGACCGGGACGCGCTTCCCCCGTATGAGCGAAAAGACCTCGGCCACGGGGTCGATCCGGAGAACAGGCCCTCCGACGATGACTACGACCGGTATGTCTTGCTGGTGGATCTCTTCCGCCGCAACGATTACGATGAGGAGCGCATTCGGCCGGAGTGTCCCTTTCTCATTCAGGACCCGCTTTTCAATTCGATTCTCTGTCGGTCGAACCAGGCGCTGGTTCGCATAGCCGAGGAATTGGGAGAAGACCCCGAGAGACCTCGAATTTGGGGGGATAAGACCGCGGCTGCGATGCGCGACAAACTTTGGCATGAGGATCACGGGATTTTCGATGCGTACGATCTCGTCGAGGATAAAGTCATTGAAGTCGACACCGCCGGGGGCTTTCTGCCGCTCTTCGCGGGCGCGGCCTCCCGGGAGCAGGCCGAACGGATCTACCGACGCCTGAACAGCGCGTCCTTTTGCGCGCTCCACCAGGGTAACTGCTACACCATTCCCAATTACGACACCGAAATGGAGGAATTCGACCGGGACAACTACTGGCGCGGCCCCGTGTGGATCAATATAAATTGGATGCTCGCCCACGGCCTCGCTCGCTACGGATATACGCTCAAGGCCGATTCTCTGCGCAAGGACCTCCTCCAGCTTCCCATACGCTTCGGATTCCACGAGTATTTCGATTCCTTCGACGGCCGAGGCTACGGCAGCGACAACTTCAGCTGGACCGCCGCCCTCTTCATCGACATCGTCAAGTCGGGCTTCGGCCACGGCGCGCCGCAGGTTTCGCTTGTGGATCGGATCAAGGCGGTCTTCACGCCCCCGCAGATACTCAATTCCGGCACAGAGCGTCCGGACATTCCGCCCGAGGACTTGAGCGCACAACTGATGAAGGCGGTCGGGGACCTGCGAAATCGCTTCTATGACACGAAGCGGGGTCGCGTCGACTATGATCGGCTCAAGGATTCCGATGAATTCCGTCGCTATCGAACGCTCACCAACGGACTTCGATCGTTCGAGCCGGCAAGCCTGGTGGGACGGCGAACCAAGACGGCCTTTTGGATCAACCTCTATAACACCATCATCGTGGACGGCGTCGCATCGACGGGCGTGCGACAATCGGTCAAGGAAGTCGCGGACTTTTTTCGGTCGATCGCGTACGACATCGGCGGCATCCTGTACACGCCCGACGACATCGAACACGGTATTCTCCGCGGCAATGTTCGACCGTACCTGCGGCCCTTCAAACAATTCGGTCTCGAGGATCCACGCAGGGAATGGATTGTGAACCCGGTGGATCCCCGCATTCATTTCGGTCTGGTCTGCGGATCGCGCTCATGCGCGCCGATCGACTATTACGACGCCGACACCATCGATCGGCAGCTGGACGAAGCCGCGAAGAGCTTCATCAATTCCAGCGAGGTGGTGCTGCTCCCCGAAGAGCGGAAGATCCTCCTCTCCGAAATCTTCAAATGGTACGAGGACGACTTCGGCGGCCGTGTCGGCGTGCTCGATTTCATCCACGACTTCACCGCGAACCGTGAAGCCCGTGACGCCATTCGAAGCGGTCACCGGGATCTTGAAATTGAGTATATTTATTATGACTGGAATTTGAATCGGTAAGGGAACACCCTCCCCCCGCCCGGAGGCAGAGGCGGAAGGCTGTAAGTTCACTGATGGTTCACCGTGTCCTCCCCGGGCGGCCCGGACGGCGAAAGCTCCTCGTCATCATCAACGCGGCGCCCGAACCACCTGGGACCCGCTCAGGTTCGCGATATCGTAAAAAAGCTCGACAAACATCACAGTTGCTTTCCCAAAGGGAGAGAGAAGTCGAGGGAGACAGTTTCCGGTCCGACCTCACCTCGGTCCTGTCTCGGATGGAGAGAAGGCGAACGAGACGGTCGCCCGAGCGCGATCAAAATCAAGGGACGGGTCGAAGAGGGAGCGAACTCCCTCTTCGAATGCTTTCGCAATGTTGGCTGTGCCGTCCGGGCCGGGGGCCGGCACAAAATGCGCGACGGGATTGAAGACGGCTACATCTCCTTGGGCACTCTCCAGTCGGTTATGGCTTTCATACCGCCGGCCGCGGGGTCGGCTTTGTAGAACCTGCACTTTTTTGTGGGAGCGTGGCTCTTGTCGGTGTACGTGACGGGCGGTACGATGCCGCCGGTGTCATACTCGTTGAGGGTTTCGAGCGCGTTCTTGAGGGAGTCGGGGCTCAGGTCCTTGCCGGCCCGCTTCATGCCTTCTACGAAGACCATGGCCGCGGCAGCGCCCGCGGTATAGAGTGACGTGAGCATCTTCGCGGGATTGCGGCCGTTCTTTTCGGCCAGCGCCCGAATCTTGTTCATGCCTTCCGAATCGTCTTCCCAGCCGCCGACGAAGTTGACGCCGATGAAGTTCTTGGCCGCGTCCTTACACGCCTTGACCACCATGTCGTCGCAGGACCAGTTGATCCCGAAGGTAGTGGGGAAGTAGTCGTACTTCTGCGCGGTCTTGAGGAAGGTGATGATGGGCGGGACGAGATTACAGGTGATCACGTAGTCCACGCCGGCCTTCTTGAGCGCGAGCACCTGCGAGCTTGCGTCGACCGATCCGATGTTGAGCACCAGTTCCGCGGCCAGTTCGAGCCCGTATGCCTTGGCGCGCTTACGAGCGGCTTCGAGGCCGACTTTTCCGAATTCGGTCTCTGCGTAGACCACTGCGATCTTGGGGTCCTTGGCCTTGAGGTCGTCCATGATGTAGTCGAACATCAGGTCGATCTGCGTTTCATACGCTGCGCCGAGGATGAAGACGTACGGCTTGTACGGATCGTACATCTCCTTGGCGAGCGCATTGGGGATGTTGACCACTTTGTATTCATTGATCAGATCGAGCAGGGCGATCGTCTGGGGGGTTCCGCCGCAGGTGACGATGGTCAGGACCTTGTCCCGAAAGATGAGCTTCTTGAACTTCGCCATCGCGTTGGGCGTCTTGAAATGGTCGTCTTCCCAGACCAGCTCGATTTTTCTGCCGTTTATGCCCCCTTGTTCGTTGGCCGCGTTAAACACGTCTTGGGTGCCCCAGCCGTAGGGGAGGCCTAAAGCAGCCACCGGACCGGTTTTCACCATTATCATACCCATCTTGATCTGGTCTTCGCTGACGCCACGGACGTCGTCGGCGCGTGCGCCGGTCGCGATGAGAAGTCCCAAGCAGAGAACAAGAACCGTCAAAGTGGTGAGGAGTTTCTTCGTGGTCATGTTGTTACCGCTCCTTTGTTTGCGGAGGTCATTCCTCCCGTGAAAGCCGTATTGAAAAACCCGTGTCCGCCCTCCATCGGGCGCGCTCCCATGCTTCATTCACCTCATTTCGGACGAACGTTCCTCCGCCTCGAAACCGGCGCCCCCGAGCTCGCGTCGCTTCACCTCCCTTCCGCGGCGCCTCGGTCGAGCCGGCGGATACGCGCCGCCCGCATCTCGGATCAGTATGTAAAAGGCCAATTCTTGAAGCTCGTTCGCACGCGGACCCAAATACCGTTGAGTCCGCTCGGCTCCGCAATTAGGAAAATCATGATCAGCAGCCCGAACGCGGCGATGTTCCATTCCTCGTTGTAGCTTCCCTGCAGGAAGGCTGCGTGTTCCCCGGCGACGTCCGCCAGGCCCTTGATGACGTCGGGCGCCACCGTGAGGAAGATCGCTCCGAAGATCGAACCGAGGATCGAACCAAGGCCGCCGATGATGATCATAGCGATATACTCGATGGAGAGCAACAACGTGAAATTCTCGGGGTGCAAATATCCTGTGGAATAGGTGTAGAGTCCTCCCGCGACACCGCCGTAAAAGGAACTGATCGCGAACGACATGACTTTGTATTTCGTGAGGTTGACGCCGATGACGCCGGCTGCGACGTCCCGATCGCGGATGGCCACAAAGGCTCTGCCCACGCGCGTCCGGACGATATTCTTGGCCGCGATGGTGAGCGTCACGACGAAAAAGAGGATTACGTAGAACATCTGCGATTCACCGGATAGGGTGTGCCCGAAGAGGCTCGGCGGCGGAACGGAAATTCCCCGCACCCCTTTTGTCAGCGACTCCCAGTGAGTGACCGCGTACTCGACCACCACGCCGAACGACATGGTGGCCATGGCAAGGTACAATCCTTTCAGGCGGAGGCAGGGAAAGCCGAGGAGCACCCCGAAACCGGCCGCGACGAGCCCTCCCGCGGGGATGTTTATCCAAAAGGGCGCATCCCACCGATCCGCAAGGATCGCCGCGGTGTACGCTCCGATCGCCACGAATGCTGCGTGACCCAGCGATATTTGACCCGTAAACCCGGTGAGGAGGTTCAGGCCGATTGCCGCGACCACCGCGATACCCGCGATATTGGCCATGTACACGAGGTACGGGTCCGCCCAGAACGGCATCGCGCAAAGCCCGAGGAGGAACACAACGAGCCAGAACTTCACCCAGACGGTCTGGAAGACCCTCATGTCTTCACGGTACGATTCGCGGAATGTTTTGCTTCTCATGACTGCTGAAGGCCTCGATCGCTGCGCCCACAGGCGTCGACGCAGCACGGTTTCCACGATCGGTTCAGACTCGTTCGATCTCCTCTTTGCCGAACAGCCCGTACGGCCGAATCATCAAGACGAGGAAAAGAACCACAAACGCGGTCAAATCCTTCGCCCCCGGCAGCGTCTCATCCAGGTATCCGCCGACCATGGTCTCCAGGACGCCGATGACCAAGCCGCCGATGATCGCGCCCGGGATGCTTTCCATACCGCCCAGCACCACTGCCGGAAACGCCTTGATCGCCACCAGCGAAAGCCCGATGTTGAGCACCATCACGTTGGCCAGAAAAACGCCGGCGATCGCCGCAATCGCAAACGATATCCCCCACGTCAGCGCAAAGACCCGTTTCACGCTGATCCCCATCAGCATGGCGGTGTCATGGTCGTTGGCCGTCCCGCGCATCGAGAGGCCCATCCTCGAATACTTGAAGAACAAAAAGAAGACGAGCACCAAAACCGCGGCCGCCACCATCGACCAGACGTGCGTGTGAGACAAAATCAGTCCGCCGACATGGAACGGTTCAGAAGAAAAGGGTGACGGAAAGACCTTGTTATTGTGCCCGAAGATGATGCCTGCAAGACTTCGCACAAATATGGAGAGACCGATGGTGACCATGACCACCGAGAATTGGGGCTCGCCGATCATGGGCCGGAGAACCAAACGCTCCGTGACCATCCCGAACAGAAGCGAAATAAAGACCGTTATGAGCAGCGCCCACACAAAGGGTATCGAGAAACCCACCAGCACATAGCAGATGAGCGCGCCCACAAGCATGGCCTCACCGTGCGCGAAATTGAGAATGTCCGTCGCTTTGTAGATCAGCACAAAGCCCAGCGCGACCAACGCATAGAGGCTCCCAACCGCGAGACCCGAGAGAATCAGCTGCAGAAGATAATCAAGTCCTTCAGGCACGGCGTGATCGATCCTTTCGTTTGACGCGGTTCAGTCTCGGGCCTGCGGTCGATGCGACCGCGCGGCGCGCAGCCGACGACTCAGCTGTACATCGACTCGATCAGATCGCTGAACTTCTCCGCGATCTTGGCGCGCTTGACCTTCATGGTCGCGGTGATCTCTTCGTCATCCTGGTCGAGTTCCTTGTGCAGGATAAGAAACTTCTTGATCCGCTCGACCCGCGCGAACGATTTATTGCAGGTCTCCACTTCTCCGCTGATCAGTTCGTACACCTCCTTATTCTTCGCCAAACTCTTGTAATTGGTGTACGCAATGCGGTTACGTTGGGCCCAGTGCGCCACCGTGTCCAACTCCAGCTGGATCAGACAGGAGAGAAACTTCCGCCGATCGCCGATCACGACGGCCTCTTTGATGTACGGACTGAACTTCAAGGTGTTTTCGATCTCCGACGGAGCGATATTCTTGCCGCCGGCGGTTATGATGATGTCCTTCTTCCGATCGGTTATGCTGAGGCAGCCGTTCTCGTCCACTTCGCCCACATCGCCCGTGTGCAACCAACCGTCTTTTATCGTTTCACGCGTCGCTTCGGGATTGCCGTAATAGCCCATGAAGACCGAATCTCCGCGTTGGAGGATCTCGCCGTCTTCCGCTATGCGAAATTCCACGCCGGGTATCGGCTTGCCCACCCCGCCGACTCTGATTTCATCTTCCGTCGGTATGAACGATATGCCGCTCATTTCGGTCATGCCGTAGCATTCCCGCACCGTCAGGCCGATCGCGTGATAGAACCGCATCAGATCGGGCGAGAGCGGAGCCGCGCCGCTTACCAGGATTCGCGCTTCCAAGAGTCCCAGGTGGTTGCGCAGCGGCCGGAAGAGGAGCCAATACGCGGGGATGTGGAGGATCTCCCACAGCAGGGGAACGCGTTCGCCCCGGAGCTTATAGTCGGCCCTCCGCTCGCCGATCGGCAGCATGGCCTTGAATATCCACCGTTTGAAAAAGCCCGAATCTTCGATCCGAATCATGATGTTCGAGTGCATCTTTTCCCAGATGCGCGGAACGTTCAGGAACGCGGTCGGTGAAATCTCGCTGAGGTCTTCCTGGAGCGTGGCGACGCTTTCCGCGAAATTCACCGCGCATCCGGCCCACATTGGGAAAATGAGCGAGAACTCCCGCTCCGCAATGTGACACAAGGGCAGCGCGGACACGAATGAATCGCTCGGTTTGAAATCCAATACCTGAGCGAGCCCCCGGATCATCGAGACGGCATTCTTATGGCTGATCATTGCGCCTTTCGGCTGACCGGTGGTCCCCGACGTGTACACGATGATGGCCGTGTCTTCAGCCTTGCCGGCGTCGACCATTTCGTCGAAGAGCGTCGGATGCTCGCTGTGTACCTCCGCGCCCATCTCCTCGACCTTCTTGAAGCTGATCAGCAGAGGGTCCGTGTACCGGCGAAGACCGCGCATGTCGACGGCGATGATCTTCTTCAGGAGGGGCAGCTCGTCCTTGACCTCGAGGACCTTATCCACCTGTTCCTGGTCTTTGCAAACCACGAAGCTCGATTGGGAATTTTCGAGAATATACTCGACCTGTGAGGCCACATCGGTGGGGTAAATACCGACGCTCACGCAGGACGACGCCTGCGCGGCAAGGTCCGCATAGAGCCACTCCCGGCAGTTGTCCCCGAGTATGGAGAGCTTGTTTCCCGGCTTCATCCCAAGCGATCGGAGGCCGAGAGCGAAGTTGCGGACGTGCTCCCAATAGGCGTTCCATGAGACGCGCTGCCAAATGCCGAGATCCTTCTCTCTCAGGGCGGTTCGTTCGCCGTACAGATCCCGATTCCGGCGCAAGAGTTTGGGGAGGGTGTCCTCTTTCATGTTCGATCGTTCCGATTGTCCGTCTATCGTCCCAGATAGGCTTCGATGACCGCGGGATCCGCCTGCACCTTCGCAGCGGTTCCTTCCGCGATCTTCAAGCCGAAGTCCAAGACCGTGACCGTGTCCGCGATATCCATGACCACGCCCATGTCGTGTTCCACCAAGACGATGGTCACGCCCATCTCTTCCTTGATATCCAGCACGAAGCGCGCGATATCTTCCGTCTCTTCGACGTTCATGCCCGCGACCGGTTCGTCCATCAGGAGGATCCTGGGATTCATCGCCAGCGCGCGACCGATTTCGATCCTCTTCTGCATGCCGTACGGAAGCATGACCACGGGTTTCTTCCGCACCTTTTCAATCTCGAGGAAGTCGATGATCTCTTCGACCCGCAGGCGGTGATCCTCCTCTTCCCTGACCGCGCGGCCGTAGAAAAGCGCGCCCGAAAGTGGTCCCGTCTTCATGTGCGCGTGTCGTCCCAGGAGCAAATTTTCAAGCACGGTCATTTGCGCAAAGAGTTCGATGTTCTGGAACGTTCGAGCCACTCCCAGGCCCGCGATGCGGTGGGGCTTCAAGCCGACGACGCTGCGGCCGTCTATGCGAATATCCCCTTCGTCGGGGTGGTATACTCCGCTTATACAATTAAAGAGCGAGGTCTTCCCCGCGCCGTTGGGACCGATCACCGCATGGACCGTGTGTGCTTCCACGTTCATGTCCACACCGTTCAGCGCAACGATCCCGCCGAAGCGCAGACTCACGTTGTCGATTTCGAGTAACGCCATGCCGATACCTTGGATTCGACGTCTCGGCCTTCGGCGCTGCGGGCTCAGGAAAGCCAGCGCTTGCGCCGCTTGTAGTGCTTAACCTCCGCGTAGCTCTTCCGTTCCCGCTCGTCGGTCACGCCAAGGTAGAATTCCCTCACGTCTTCATTTTCGAGTAATGACGCGGAGGGTCCGTCCAACACGATCTTGCCGTTTTCCATGATATAACCGTAGCCCGCCAGGTTCAGGGCGGCCGGCGCATTCTGTTCCACCAGGAGTATCGACGTATTCCGTTCGCTGTTGATCCGTTTGAGGATCTGGAAGATCTCCTTGGCCAGGAGCGGCGCCAGACCCAAAGACGGTTCGTCGAGCATCAGAAGCGCGGGCTCGGACATCAGGCCGCGGCCGATCGCAAGCATTTGCTGTTCGCCGCCGCTCAGCAGGAGCGCAAGCTGTTTCTCCCTCAGACGCAGTTGCGGGAAGTAGTTCATAACCATCTCATAGTCCCGCATGACCGCGGTCCGCTCCTTCCGAATGTGCGCTCCGATCCAAAGATTCTCCGAAAGAGTGAGGTCGTCGAAGACGCGTCTCCCCTCGGGGACCAGAACGATTCCCAGCCTGACGACGCGGTCGGGATCGTACCGGGTGATCGACTCATCGTTGAAGCGGATGTCTCCTTCTTCCAGTTCGCCGTTCTGGTACGGAAGGATGCCGCTGATCGCCTTGAGCACGGTCGACTTCCCGGCCGCGTTCGCGCCGAGGAGCGCGGTGACGGCCCCGTCGGGCGCGTCCAAGGAAATGCCTTTCAGCGCCAACATGACGTCGTTGTACACAACCTGGATGTTGTTGACGTTCAGCATGCGTCCGTCCCCGGGGACCGGGCCGGCCGATCCGTGACGCTCAGGGCGTCCGACTCACACGCGCTCGACGACCACTGCGAAGCCCATGCCGCCGCCCGCGCACAACGACGCGGTTCCTATCGTCCGGTCGTCGGCGATAAGCCCGTGCAGGAGCGTCACAATGATCCGACATCCGGTCGCGCCGACGGGATGCCCGAGCGCAATCCCGCTTCCGTTCACGTTTACCTTGTCTCGGTCGAGCTTCAATTCCCGCTCGCACGCCAGATACTGCGCCGAGAACGCCTCGTTGATCTCGAAGCGGTCAACGTCTCCTACGGTGAGCCCGGCTTTTTCCAACGCGGTGTTTATGGCCGGAACCGGTCCGATGCCCATGATGTTCGGGTCCACGCCCGCCACGTGATAGGACCGGAGCCGAGCAAGCGGCTTAACGCCCAACTCCGCGGCCCGCTCCCGAGTCGTGACGATAAGCGCGGCCGCGGCGTCGTTCATGCCGCACGCGTTGCCGGCTGTTACGGTCCCGTCCTTTTTGAACGCGGGAGGGAGTTTGGCCAGCTGCTCGATGGTGATGTCCGGCCGAATGTGCTCGTCCGTGTCGAACATCAGCGGATCCTGCTTCCGTCGAGGCACGGGGAAGGGCGAGATCTCGGACTTGAATTTCCCCGCTTCCACCGCCGCCGCTGCCCGTTTGTGGCTGAGGAGGGCGAACTCGTCCTGTTCGTCGCGGGGGATGGAATATCGTTCCGCGAGATTCTCCGCGGTCAGCCCCATTCCCACGCCGATGGGATACTCCTGCATCCCTTTCCAAAGCAGATCCGACGATACCGCGTCGCGCAGCCGCGCTCCCCATCTGGCGAATTCCATGATGTACGGCGCAGTGCTCATGCTTTCGAGACCGCCGGCCAAGACGACGCCGGCTTCCTCACATTGCACGGCCTGCGCGGCGCTGATAACGGCCTGCATCGCGGATCCGCACGTCCCAATCACCGTGAACGCGGGGATGCTCTCGGGAAAATCCGCTTTGTACGCGGCGATGCGCGCGATGTTAATGTCGAGGGGAGCGAAGCAATTGCCGAAGATCACTTTGTCTATCAGGGACTTGTCCCTGACCGTCCGCTCCGCGGCTTCCGTCATCACATGACCTGCAAGCGCAACGGGGGCAACCGACTTCAACGTGCCGCCAAAGCCGCCGACCGCAGTCCTCACCGCGCCCGCAAGCACGATCTCATTCGCCATACATGATCCTCCCGACCGTCATTCCCGCTCGGTCTCGGGGCGCGCCTATCCGGGTCGGACCGTCGTCGTTTTTCGGGTGTATGCGCCACGAGCGCCCGGTTGCAAGGTTATCGATCGTCTCGGGGTTCCTTCACCACGCCGTAAAGGAATATTTCACGAAACGTGCGAACGTACTGTTCGCCGTCGAGGTAGTTTCTGTTCAGCACCCATTGATGGAGCACCCCGTCGTGCAGCGCCATGAAGGTAAGCGCCGCGGTGTCCGGATCGAGCTCCTTCTTGAACTGCCCCTGTCGTACGCCCAGCCGCATGAGCTCGCCGATGATCTTCTGATATCGCCGATACGTCTCCTTGAGCGCCGGCTCAAAATCGACATCGGCCTTCAATTCGTTTGTGAGAAACGTCAGAAAAACGCATAGATCCTGGTTTTCAACCGCAAAGCGTGAATTAAAGGTTATTACCCGATTGAGGTGATCGAGGGCCGAGCCGGAAGCAGTCGCGAGCTCCTCGGCCATACCGCCGATGAAACGCGATTGAAACTCGTCGATTATCCTGAGCAGTAACTCGCCTTTGCTGCTGAAATGGGCATACAGGGCCCCTTTGGAGAGGCCGATCTTGTGCGTGATGTCGTTGACGGATGTGCCGTGGTAGCCGTTTCGGACAAACAGTTGGAGCGCCGCCTCAATGATTCTGTTCTCGGTCCGGCTGTCTCTCTTCATGGCGGCTCGGCCCCACGAGCATACTAACCGATCGGTATGTATTTCCAGCGTAGAAGACCGACCCTCGCCTGTCAAGGATTTTATTCCCGGCGGCCCAATTGTTTTCCCGCACGACCCGTAGGAGCCCCCAATAAGGCGTACGGCAATGCAACGGCAGACCGAATACGACGCCGCTTCCATGAAGTGAAAAAGAATATGGGTAGACCACGTCTACTGAATGAACGAGCCCCACGGAGGTGAGATACCGATCGGTCGGGACCCCCGTCAAGCCTGAACAGGAGCGCCCGGCTCAAGGGCGACCGGCCCCCTGTATGTCTTCTTCCCGGTCGGTCTTGGGGGATAGTCCTTCTAGCCGGCAGTTGTTCTTCATCAGCGCAAGGGAAATGTCCGAGAGAATCAAAAGCCCCAGCCCGGACGAGCGCAAGCCGATCCACGAAATTCCCCCGATCGCGAATCCGACAAGGAGTGCGAAGACCCCCCAAAGGAGTGAATCCTGGGCGATCAGAGCCGCCGAGCCGACGACTCCGACGAGCGCGCCGGCCGCGAGGCAGGCCCAGGAAAGGCGATAGAGCGCATTCACGGAGAAAGAGACCCCGGGATAGACGCTCGTGCGAAGTCCGTTCGAGAGGGACGCGTGTTCGGCTTCGATCTCCCGGGAGAGCGGGTCGACCACGATGGTGACCGACCCCGACGATTCCGGTGGGAGGTCCGACGGGGGCTTCTCGTCGGGTGTGTCCGCCGGCGCGGGCTTGCGGCGATGCTCTTCGAACTTCGATACGATCACCCCGCAATGGGGACATTCCGCATACGACCGATCATGGGCGGTCCCGCACGCGGGACAGGTCCACGCCGGCGGGCGTGATTCGGGCGGCACTCTCCGACGACGCTCCTCGGGCGAAATGAGATTTCTTTGCGCCAGCTTGTTGAGGAGCGATTCCAGTCCTTGGGCGGTGATACCGTACTTCGTCATGAGCGCGGCGTTGCTTTCGCCGGCGCGCAAATCCTGCAGAACCTCTTTGGCGCTCACTTTCCGTTTATTCACTTTCGACTCCCTCAGACCGGAACGAAGACCGCGCGCGGTCGCGCCGCGTTTCTCCTGACGGAAACGTTTTCCTCCGTCCCGTGTTCTACGCGGCGGGCGGACTGCGGCCTTCTGTGTTGCGGCGAATCCCTGGGAGAAACGGATACGGTAGGATTCATACATCCCACCGACGGTCACGGAATGCCTCATTATCCAATAATCTCAATTATACCGCAGCTCAGCCGCCGTTGACACACCTAAATGGAACCGCAGGGGTTCGAGGCGCTTCGGCCCTGTGCCTTGACCGGCAGGGGTGAAGCGATTATCCTGGACGCGCTGCCTCTACGGGAACGACCAAAGCATCGAAGGAAGCGGAGGAGCGCACGCAACGATGTTCCGTGAAACGGGCGGTCGGTTCGCGGTCTCCCGTCATCAACTTTCTTCATCGCCGAAACGGAAGACGCAATGAACCCCTGAGGGAGGAGACGATCGTGAACGTCCTGCTCGTGAATCCCGACAGCCCTCGAAACGTCGGTCCTACCGATCCGAGTATGCGGATAGCGGGAAAACGCGCCTACCAACCCCCACTGGGACTGATTACCGTCGCGGCGATCCTGCCGCAGAGTTGGCGGTTCAAGCTTGCCGACCTCACATACCTGACCATAACGGAAGCGGACTGGGAATGGGCGGATCTCGTAATCATTTCCGGAACAATCGTTCAGAAGGCTCACATTCTCGAGATCGTCCGAGAGAGCAAACGTCGAGACAAGCTCGTCTCGGTCGGCGGACCCGGAATGTTCCATCTCGGGGATGAGGCGCTTGCGGCCGGCGCGGACTTCGTGGTCAAGGGCGAAGGGGAAGTGACCGTTCCCCTCCTGCTGGATCGCATGTCGGCCGGCGAACGTGGCGTGACGATCGAGAGCGCCGAACGGGCGGATATGACGACGAGCCCGACGCCGCGTTACGATCTGCTCGATCTGGACGCCTATGTGGACGTCACCATGCAGTTTTCCCGCGGATGCCCCTTCAGATGCGACTTCTGCGACGTGACGCGCATTTTCGGCCGAGCGCTCAGAACCAAAACCGCCGATCAGGTCCTGCAGGAACTCCAAACCCTTTACGATCTCGGTTGGCGGCGGCAAGTCTGGTTTGTGGACGACAATTTCGTAGGTAACCCGTCGCGAGCAAATGCCTTTCTGAAGCGCCTCATCCAATGGATGGACGAGCGGGGCCGGCCGTTTGAATTCTATACCTACGCGTCGGTGAATCTTGGTAAGCTCACGGATTCATTGGATCTCATGGTGCGGGCGGGGTTTGCGCGCGTGTACCTGGGTATCGAAACCACCGACAAGGAGACGCTCAAGTCCGCCGGAAAACTTCAGAACGCGGCCGTGGATCTCGACGAAGTCTGCCGGACGATCAACACGGCGGGCTTGCAGATCATCGCGCTCACCATGCTCGGATTCGACAACGAACAGCCTTGCAGAGACCGGCGGGTGATCGACTTCGCGCAACGAAACGCCATCCCTGAGGTGGATGTGAGCCTTGTGCACGCCTTACCCGAGACTCGCCTCTGGAATCGTCTCAAACACGAGGATCGCCTCGTTGAAACCGACGATCGGAATCTCGGCGACTGGCATGAGCTTGTAATGAATTTCCTCCCCACCCGGCCGATCTCGCAGATACTCGGAGAGTATGTGCGCATCCACGAAACGCTCTATGAGCCGAAGGAATACCTGGAACGAAGCTTCCAACACTTCGCTCGGATGGACCCGCCGCCCATAAAGATCAAACCGAAGTTTCCGGACCTCTTCGAGCTGCGCGTCCTGGCGCTCACCATCTTCAAGCGCGGGATCGCCGCGGAATCGCGGTGGACATTCTGGAAGCTCTTTTTCCGGGGGCTCCGGACGTTGACTCGCGAACGGTTTGCGCACTTCATACGCTCGTGCGTTACCCTCGAGCACTACCTCGAGTTGACCGCGCGGCTGAAAGCGCAGCTCGAGCGCCGTGAGAAGGGAGGCAATCTCGACGCGCGCTCTTCCAATACCATTGGGATTGCTTCGTCGCTGCGCTCCTTGCAACGACATCAATGAGCGCCCGCCCCTTGTTTAGGCATTCTCAGAGGAAACGTAAGCCCCTCACCCGATTATCTTTGGAAGGGAGAGGTGAGAAAAGGAATGCCGTTGACCATAGGTTCGCCCGGGGTAAGAGTAACTAAGAAAAGGCTGTCAAACGGGCTCTTATACCAATGCGCTCTCCAAGAAGTAAGATTAAGGCCCTCACCGTTGCTCTCCCGGCGAGAGAGGGGACAAGATTTTACGTTCACTGATTTTGTACCGTGTTTTCCCCGGGCGGCGCAGCCGCAAGAGGGGTTTTTTCACCGAAGCGCCGGTATTGTTCCCCCTCTCACCGGAGTGGATTTTGGGCTGAGGGGGAGACAGGCGTTTTATCTGCGAGCGGCGCGTGGGCCTCGATCCGCGTCCAATCCCTAGCCATCGCGATCGTCCGGCGGTATCAGAATCGGCAGCGAGAGATTCCATTTGATTGCGGCGAGCCTCAAGACCAGCGCGGTCGAAGCGCCAAGCGTCATACTCCACCCGTTTTTTCCGGTCAGTTCAAAAACCAGGGCGTACATCGCTGCTCCGCACAGGGCCGCGACCGCGTAGATCTCCTTCCGAAGAATCAACGGTGTCTCATCTCTGAGGATGTCACGGATCATCCCGCCGGCCACAGCGGTCATGACGCCCATGACAACCGCGACGAACTGAGTGTGCCCGTACACGAGCGCTCTTTCCGTGCCCAACACACAGAAGATCGCCAAACCGAAGGCGTCCGCGACCTGCAACCAGACCCCGTCGAGGTTGCGATACCGGGCCAGGCAGAACGTCAGGACGCCGGCGATCAGCGCGACGTAGACGTCGAGCTGGTCGGAGACCCAAAAGACGGGGTGAATTCCGAGGAGGAGATCGCGGAGCGTGCCGCCGCCCACTGCGGTGACGAGCGCGAGGACGAGCACTCCGAAGAGATCCATTCGCTTCCGCCCGGCGGCCAATGCGCCGCTGATCGCAAAGACCGCGACGCCGAAGAGATTGAGGTAGTAGACCATGACATCCTCGCTCACCGTGCGGTGGAACGATCGGCATTCTCGATCATCGGCGGGGGAAGGTCGGACGGCGGACGAGTCGGGGATTGATTCGAACGCGCGTCCGATCGAGGCTAGGAAGGCCGCGTCGGTTACGCCGCGGACATGGGCGATTTGCGCAAGTGTATCGCTTCGTTGAAGAGCGGATCGGGTTGGGCTATGCGAAGCACTTCCTCGACGGTCGTGGCGCCGCCGAGCATCTTACGAATGGCGTTCTCCCAGAGCGTGCTGAACTTGCGCTTCTTGGCCAATTCCTTCAGCGCGTTCATGTCCGGTTCGTCGGTGATGAGCTTGGCCATCTCCTCGTCCACCGTCGCCACTTCGTACACGCTCTCTCGCTTGAAAT
Organism: uncultured Syntrophales bacterium; assembly: GCA_964385875.1. Taxonomy (GTDB): domain Bacteria; phylum Desulfobacterota; class Desulfomonilia; order Desulfomonilales; family Desulfomonilaceae; genus CAYLRL01. The sequence goes on along the minus strand of CAYLRL010000039.1, from coordinate 15,986 downwards.
AGCCGGTTTCGCGGCATTCGCGGCATCCTCGTCCGCGATAGAGCAAAATCCGTTCCGGTCCTTCGAAATTGAAGCCCATTTGATTGAGCTCTTTGAGACTGATCGTGTAGCTCTCCCGACAGTGGGGGCAAATCCTTCTTACCAGCCGTTGGGCGACGAGTCCCACGAGCGTCGACGAGAGAAGAAAGCTCGGCGTCTTCAGGTCGAGCATGCGGTTGATCGCGCTGAGCGCGTCGTTGGTGTGGAGCGTCGAGAAGACCAGATGCCCGGTCAACGCAGCCTGCACGGCAAGCTGTGCGGTCTCCGTGTCCCTGATCTCGCCGATCATTATGATATCCGGGTCTTGGCGCATCACGTGGCGCAGAATCGGGCCGAAGGTCATCCGTTCGTCCGGGTCGTGCAGCATTGTCACTGCGGGATTGACCGAGATCTGGTTGAATCTGTCGTAGACCATTTCGACGGGATCTTCGATGGTCGTGATATTGTGTTCCGGCGTGGCAAGCACTTTCAGCGCGGAATAGAGCGTCGTGGTCTTCCCCGAGCCGGTGGGCCCGGTGACGAGCACAATGCCCCAGGGCTTGTTGATGAAGCCTTGAAAGAGGCTGAGATCGTACGGCGCGAAGCCGAGCTCTTCGAGATCCATGAAGAGCAGATCCGGATCCTGAATTCGGCAGACGGTCTTCTCCCCGAACGCGGTGGGAACCGTGGACACGCGGACTTCCACCTCGCGTCCGCTCATGTTGAGCTTGATGCGTCCGTCTTGGGGCCGACGTTTTTCCGCGATGTCCATGCCGGCCATGCCCTTGATCCGCGTGACGAACGCCTGATGCAACGGGCCGGGTATCATATCCACAAGGTGGAGCATGCCGTCGATCCTCATCCTCAGCAGGCTCTTGCCGCGTTTGGGTTCGATGTGGATATCGCTTGCCCGCTGAGATATCGAACGGCGAAACATCGCGTCGACCGCGGTCCGAATGTTCTTGTCGGTGTGGGAGATCTCCTCGAGGCTTTGAACGTCCGCGAGACGCTCCAGGTCACGCAGTTCAGCGAAATACCTCACATGATCCGCTTCAGCGGCCTTGATCGACGAGCGAAAACCGTGGAACTCGAGGATAATCTTCATGATGTCCTCGCGGGAGGACATCACGGGTTCCACGTCCTTACCGGTCACGCGGGAGATGTCTTCGACCACCTGCTCTTGGGAGGGGTCGTACATCGCTACAACCAATTTCCCGTTGTCTTCCCGAACGGGAACGAGCAGATAACGGTCCGCAAACTTGTGGGGTATGGTCTTGGTAATGAATTCGGGATCGAGTTCCAAAGCGTGGAGCTTGATAAACGGCCGGCCGAGGTAGTTCGCGAGGGCCTCCATGACGACCGTCTCGGTGATAATCCCTTTCGGGCCTCTCAATTTGAGTTCGCCGATGACATCGACCGCGTTGATCTGATGGGCGTGGGGAACGGATCGTTTGGTTTGTTCGGCTCGCTCCTGGCTCACGCGGTCGCGGATGTACGTCTCCGCTTCCTGGAGCTTCATAAGCCCCCCGTCGTCAATTACTCCCTCGGCAAAGAGTACTTCGCTGATGCGCCGCGCGTCGTTAAATATCTCCACGGTGGCCCACTCTCATACACCATTCCGTGATGGGAGACCTCTCCGATCCACCCTATTCTACGTACGCGCGGGGGTCTTAGCAAGAACCTCGACGCCGGCCGAACAGAACGAAAATCGACGTGAAGATGACCCTCGGGAAGAGGCGGGCTGTCTCCGACGCCTACCGGGCGCCGATCTCATGAACCGTCTCGACGGACGAGGTTCGGACAGGACCCGCAGACACGACGGGAAACGCGGTCACGCGCGGACTCCGGCGCGGTCGGGCGCGTCTGTGCGCCGTGAGGACGAGAATGCGACTGACGGAAGCGATCAGAACGAACCGAGGGCCCCGCCGCGCGCAATCAAGCCGGAAAATCCTCAGGGGTAACGAAAGAAAACCGACCGGGTCCGACAAACCCCGAAGATCGAGCCGTCAGCCGGTCCGGTCGGTTTGTTCGCGCAAGTCCTTGCCGCTCTTGAAAAACGGCAATCGCTTGGACTTGACTTCGATTCGCTCCCCCGACTTGGGATTCCGTCCCACGTACCCCTCATACTCTTTCACCGTGAAGGAGCCGAACCCGCGGATTTCGATACGGTCACCGCGAACGAGAGCCTCCGACATCACGTCAAAGACGGTGTTCACGATCTCCTCGGACTTCCGTTGCCCAATGTCCGCGTGCTCGGCCAACGCCACGATGAGATCCGATTTGTTCATGCCGCGTCCCGCCAAATAAGCTACTTCGCCTTCTTCACGGTTTCACGAAGCGCGCGGGACGGACTGAACCGAGGGACCTTCGTCGCCGGGATCTTGATCTTCTGTCGCGTTTGGGGGTTTACGCCGGTGCGGGCCTTTTTCTTGACCACCCTGAACGTGCCCAGATCGGCGATACGAATCTTGCCGTCCTTCTTCTTCAGCGAATCGTGGACGGAATCAACGACCGCGTCCAGGGCCATTCCGGCGGCTTTCTTCGTGATGTTCGCCTCCTCGGCGATACGGCTGACGAGTTCGGCCTTAGTCATGACCTACCTCCCAAAAAAATAAAAGGTTCAATGAGTTGAACCGACTGCTAACGATTGCACCATGTTATCGATACGCGTTTGAATTGTCAATAGAAACTCCAGCCGAGAGCCGAAAAAATCTGAAAAAGCCCTGCGCTGAAGCAGATTCAGCCCTTCCAGCCTTTTCTCTTGACAAAAGCAACCTCTCGGTATAACGGCAGTTTTCATCTTTTCGCCAGGCCCGGAGGCCCACCCTATGAACGAAGCTACAATGCTCGAACATCTTGAACAAATCGCCCGGCGACTCGGCGTTGAACTCCGGTACGAGAACCTCGGAGTGAGTGGAATACGGAGTGAGGGGGGGCTGTGCAGAGTCTGCGGCAAGCAGATGATTCTGATCAACCGCAAGGATTCCCCTCGCACAAAAATCAGGATCCTCGCCAAATCGCTGCGTAAACTCGATCTTAACGGCATCTTCGTCCCACCCGCGGTCAGAGATATCCTGGAACATCGGAACAACTGAAGCCGGCTCGGCCGGGGTCCTTCGGCATATCCCCGCGCCGGTCCCCCGGGCCCCCGGCTTTGATCTTTGCGGCAAACTCCTCTATGCTTGGCCGAGGGAGCGGGTGTTGAACAAGTCTCAATTCTTCCGGCCGCCCGTCTCCACCGCGGAGGCCACAGGTGACGGTCATGGCGGAGCATCCCGATCTGGAATTCGTGCGCGCTCTCGAGTTCGACGAACGCCTTTCGAGCTCGAAGACGCTTCGCGCGCGACGAAACGAGGCGGATCGTCTCCTGGGGGTGCTGCGATGGAAAGAGGGGCGCCCAGCGGAGTTCCCGGTGATCGCAGGATTCATGGGCGGGACGGGCACGGGCAAGAGCACGCTGTTCAACTCGCTGGTCGGGCGTCCCGTGGGCCGGGTCGGCATCCGCCGGCCGAGCACGGTTCAGCCGCTTTTCCTCGTTCATGATGAGTGGGAAGACGCGCTGATCCGCGACGGCTGCGTGCGACCGATCGCGGCGGACTCGAGCTCCGGGGAAGGCCTGGACGCGGGTGTCCTGACGCATAATCGCGGTGAGTTGCGCGGGCTTATCCTCGTGGATACCCCCGACTTCGACAGTGTGGAACGAGCCAATCGCGTTACGGCCGAGCATGTCTTCATCCTCTGCGACGTCATCGCGTTCGTGACGTCCCAGGAAAAATACGGGGATCTTGCGGGCCTCGAGCTGCTCGACCAGGCGCGGACGTGGGGCAAACGCCTCCTGGCGATCATGAACAAGGCGGCCTCGGATGAAGCCTTCGAGGATTTCCTCCGGACCATACAAGCCCATGACGCCGAAGCCGAGCCCGTACGAATTGGGCGGAGACCTACCGCGCCGGAGATGATCCCGGACGTGGGCGCGGCTCCCGGTATTTGGCAGCTCCTGCAGGTCGGCGCGGATCCCGCGGAAGGTGAAGAGATTCGGGATCGAGAACGCCGGAACCTCCGCAGAGAGACCCTCGCCGCGGCGCAACAATTCGAGAAGGTCCTCGAAGATGAGACGGCCCGGATTCGCCGCGTGAATCACGCGATCGACGAGATCCTCGCCGAGGTCTCCGTTGAGATGGAGAATCGATTGGAAGCCGTGGTCTCGGACGATGTGGAAAGTCAAATCAAGGAGCGGCTGGGAAATCTCCTCAAAAAATACGACATCTTCTTCACACCGCGGCGCATGATTCGATCCGCGATCCGCCGCGTGGTCGGGCCGGTAATCGACATCGTCTCATCCGCGTCTCGAGATCGCTCGAAAAACGATGGCGAGAAAGCCGCTCGATCGGAGGACATGGACGCTGCCCGCTCCCACGCAAGGCTCAAGCCTTTGGAGTCCGCCGTCGCGGGGCTCAATGTAAGGATCGCGGAGCTGCTCGCCTCGGACTCCGCATCGGCGGATCTCCGGGATATCGCGGCGACCGACGTTCCCCGTTGGGGACCCGAAGAGATTCGGGCGCGATTCGAGGAGGCCTTCCCGGGAATGGAGCGGATGCTCGAAGAAGAGTTCGAGCGGTTCAAGCAAGGGCTCTCCGGGAAAGACGAACTCAAGCTCTATTCCGCGTACACGCTCTGGGCTTTTCTGCTGGTAACCGCGGAAGTCGTTATGGGCGGGGGGTTCACCCTGTTAGACGCCCTCCTCAATACCGCTATCGTGCCGTTCATCCCGAAGTGGCTCCTCAATATGAAAATACTCGATTTGTTGCGCGAGATGGGCGAACGTCTCGACGCCGAGTATCGACGGATCCTCCGCGGAATCCTCGAGGAACAGGCGACCCTCTATCAAGCCGCGTTCTCGGGAACGCTTCCGGATGAACGATCGTTGGAACGGCTGCGACGGACCCGCGAGGGCCTCGAGTCCGTATCCTGATCGCCGGCGACGCCCAGAAGGCGCTTGGTCTCTCGGTTCGTTATCTCGATGCTCCACCGGCGCCCGAAGCTCTTGATGGCATCCAAATCCGGAGCGGTGATGTCGTCAACGTCCGGCGGGCACAAATAACCGTCGGCCGGCCGCGTCGGGAATCGGAGGGGTTCATAGTACCGAGGAAGCGGGGTAACACCCGTGGAGCGAAGGGACCCTACATCAAACTTGTTTCCGTAAGACGGGGAGAGTTCCGATTGGCTATGCCTATCACCGGTAACGCGCAGGGTCCGGTTTGGGTTCCTGGGTCGCCCCTCTCTTCCCTGAGACGGGGACGAGGCATCCCGGCCAAGCAGTGACCGCTCTTCCGCCACTGTTCAAGACACGGCTTCATCATTCGTGTTGGTGGCTCTCTTTGTTTGCGGTTTTCTGTGCATGCCTTCCGTCCTTCGTTTCATTGGAGAGCCGGTTGCGGGAAATCCGCACGGCCGGTTCGACGAGGGGGAGGGCTGCGTGCTCCGCACGCCCCCTCTCTACAGGAGCAACGCGACGAAGCAATCTCAAAAGCCTCGATGCCCGTACGCGCTGAGATTGCTTCTCTCCGCTCGCAATGACATCCTTTTGCCGCAGCGCGGATGTATGACGTTCCGGCCGGCCCGCGCCTTATACGGTCAACCGGGAAAGTCCTCGGCAGGCGCGGTTCGCTCCGCTCTCCACATCCTACGAAGAAAGCAGCGCAGACCCGGAGAACTCAGCCTAACCCTGTCATTCCGAGGAACGAAGTGACGAAGCAATCTCAGAAGCCAACCCTCCGCGGACGTCGCCTCCCAAGCGTCCGCGAACGGGCGGCGGCAGGAGCCCCTATCATGAAGCGACCTCGACTTCTCCTCGTCAATCCTTGGATACACGACTTTGCGGCGTACGATCTGTGGGCGCGTCCCATGGGATTGCTCGTATTGGGGACGGTTCTCCGGGAAAACGGCTGGGAACCGGAATTCCTCGACTGTCTGGACCAGGATCATCCGGATAGTCCTGAGGTTAAGCTCGCACCCCACGCTCGAGGTCGATTCGCGAGCAGGCCCATCGAAAGGCCGGCCGGGCTCGAGCATATTCCGCGGCGGTTCAGCAGATACGGTTTGGACCCGGAGATCGTGCGGAAGGACCTCGCCGGAATACGAAGACCGCACGCGGTCCTGGTTACGAGCGTCATGACCTATTGGCACACGGGGGTGCGTGAGACCGTGAGCGTAATCAAGGAGGCGTTTCCGGACGTTCCCGTGCTCCTCGGCGGGGTGTATGCGACGCTCCTGCCCGAGCACGCGAAGCGGACCATCGGAGCGGATCGAGTAATTGAAGGCCCGGGTGAGCAAGCCGTGCTTCGGGCGCTTCGCAGAATCACCGGTCTCGGATGTACGGGCAATTCGGTCCCGAAAGGCCCCGAGTTCCGTCCTGCCCTTGATTTGTGTCGGACCGTCCGAGTCCTGCCGCTCCTCACGTCACGGGGATGCCCGTTCCGCTGTTCGTACTGCGCGTCGAGGCGTATTGGGCCGGCTTTCAGGCAGCGTTCGCCGACCGAGGTGGCGGCGGAAATCGAGGACGCGGCGGTCCGCTTCGGGGTTGGCGAGATAGCGCTCTATGACGACGCGTTTCTCGTTTCTCCGGAAACTCATGCTTTGCCCATTCTTGAAGCCGCGGCCGAACGGACGCCGGGTCTCAGCTGGCACTCTCCGAACGGGCTGCATGTGTCCGCGATCGACGATCGGGTCGCGGTCGCGATGAAACGAGCGGGGTTTGAGACGATCAGAATCGGCTTCGAGAGCGCTTCGGATGACTTCCATCGCAGAACGGGCGCCAAGACGAATTACGCGTCGTTCGTGTCCGCGGCGCGAAGTCTGAGAGAGGCGGGCTTCGATCAGGAACGGATCGGCGCGTATCTGCTCGTGGGGCTTCCCGGACAGACCGCGGCCATGATCGAGGAGGACGTGGACCGCGCGCTGGAGGCCGGCGCGCACCCGAGACTCGCCGAGTTTTCTCCGATTCCGGGCGCGGACATGTGGCCCGAAGCGATAAAGGCGTCCCGCTATCCGATCGCGGAGGAACCGTTATTTCAGAATTGCACGCTCCTCCCTACGGCGGAGGTCGATGTGACCTGGGAGTTCCTTCGGAAGACGCGTCGCAGGATCCGGGAGGAGATCGATCGGCGTTCGGCGCCGCTGAGACCGCCGTCGAGAGCGGACCGGAGAAAAGAAGCGGAGAGCCGGGGGAATCGTTGACACCGGCTCGGGGAGTTGTTACATTATGCGTCCATCGCGCTGAATATCATCGCAATACCATTCGAAAGGTGACAAGACCATGGCCGATACGAAGGACGTGGTAGGCGCGGCCCTTGTCGTGGGCGGCGGCATAGCGGGTGTCCAGGCCTCGTTGGACTTGGCCGAATCCGGATTCAAGGTCTATATGGTTGAGAGTCAAACCGGTATCGGCGGCCGGATGGCCCAGCTCGACAAGACATTCCCGACCAATGACTGCTCGACGTGTATTTTTTCGCCGAAACTGGTCACCGTCGGACAGAATCCGAATATCGAACTCCTCTCCTATAGCGAAGTCGATTCCGTACAAGGAGATCAGGGTAATTTCAAGGTCAAGATCCGTAAGAAAGCCCGATACATCGATAAGGACAAGTGTAAGGGCTGCGGAGACTGCGCGACCATTTGCCCGGTCGCGGTACCCAACGAGTTCGACGAGAATATCAGCAATCGATCCGCCACCTATCGGGTGTTTCCGCAGACGATTCCTCAGACCTTCGCAATCACCAAGGCCGACCGAGCGCCCTGCGTGATCGAGTGCCCCGCGCATATCAACGTTCAGGGCTATGTGGCGCTCATCAGCAAGGGGAAATATAAGGAAGCGATCGAGCTCATCTACAAGAACCTCCCGTTGCCGGCGGTTCTGGGGCGAGTCTGCCCCCATCCGTGCGAAATGGTCTGCCGTCGGGCGCTCAAGGAAGAGCCCGTCTCGATCTGCAAGCTCAAGCGATTCGCTGCCGATCAGATCGACTATTCCGAACTCACGATCCCCGAGATTCAGCCGCGCGAGGAAAAGGTCGCGGTGGTCGGCTCGGGTCCCGCTGGTCTTTCCTGCGCATATTACCTGGCCCTCGACGGGTACAAGGTCACGATCTTCGAGGCCGCGCCCGAGTTGGGCGGCTGGCTGCGGTACGGCATCCCCGATTACCGCCTACCCCGTGAGACGCTCGACACAGAGATCAATCACATCCTGAACCTGGGCGTTGACGTCAAGACCGGCTCGGCTCTGGGTAAGGACTTCAGCATCGATGATCTTAAGGAGCAGGGCTTCCGAGCCATCTATCTGGGCGTCGGTTGTCAGAAGGGCTCGAGGCTCAATATCGCCGGCGAAGACGCGGACGGCGTGATCCAAGGTGTCGATCTGCTCCGGGAAGTCACCCTGACCGGGAAGTTTGACGGCGTCAAGAAAGCGGTCGTGATCGGCGGCGGAAATGTGGCCATCGACGCTGCTCGGACGCTGGTCCGCCTCGGCGCGGACGTGACGGTCGCCTATCGCCGTTCCCGGGAACAAATGCCGGCGTACGACGAGGAAGTCACGGCCGCGCTGGAAGAGGGCGTCAAGATCCAATTTCTGGCCGCGCCCGCGGAAGTCGTGACCGACGGAAACAAGGTGACGAGCCTCAAGTGCGTCAAGATGCAACTGGGACCCGCGGACGACAGTGGACGACGGCGTCCCGTTCCGATCGAAGGTTCGGAATTCGAGATTCCCGCGGACCTCATCGTCCCCGCGATCGGTCAGGTCGTCGACCCCGAACTGTGGGACAAGATCACGGACTTGGATCGAACCACCCGGAATCTCATCGATATCGACCCGGTGACCTACGCCACGCTGATTAACGGGGTGTTCGCGGGCGGGGACGCGTGCTCGGGGCCCGCGACGGTCGTGGAAGCGGTCGCGGCCGGCCGGGAAGCCGCAGAATCGATCAAGCGGCATATTCTGGGCGAGGACCTCTCGGCGGGTCGGCCGACGCCCCTGCCGGCGCACAACGAGTATCCGCCCCTGCCGGATATGAAGAAAGAGGCGAGGGCGAAGAACCCCGAACTGCGTCCGGCGGAACGGAAATCCTCGTTTGCCGAAGTCGAGCAGGCCTTCACCGAGGAAGAAGCGCTGAGGGAGGCGAATCGCTGCCTCAATTGCGGCGTATGTTCCGAGTGTATGGAGTGCGTCAAAGCCTGCCCCGCGGAAGCCATCGATCATACGCAAGAAGATAAGGTGATGGACGTCGAGGTCGGCACGATCATCCTCTCGACCGGATACGAGCTTTCCGACCCGTCGAAGCTTCGCGGCGAATTCTCGTATGGAACCGCGCCCAATGTGCTCACCAACATGGAATTCGAACGGATGTTGAGCGCATCGGGCCCGAACGCCGGCGAAGTGAAACGCCCCACCGACGGCGAGCATCCCCGGAAGATCGCATGGATTCAGTGCGTGGGTTCCCGCGATCCTCAGCGGGGTATGGCTCACTGCAGCAGCATCTGTTGCATGGCCTCGATCAAGGAGGCGGTGATCGCCAAAGAGCACGACCCGAACGTGGAGCCGACCATCTTCTACATGGATATTCGGGCGTACGGTAAGGACTTCGACGCCTATTACGAACGGGCCAAGAACGACGGCGGCGTTCGGTTTGTGCGGTCGATGGTCAGCCGGGTGGTGGAAGATCCGAAGACTCGGGACCTTCATTTGACCTACCTTGACGAGCATCAACAGCTGGTGACCGAGACGTTCGATATGGTCGTGCTGGCGGTGGGTTTGAAGACCTCGTCGGAGTCCCAGGCGCTGGCGGGCCTGATGGGCATCGAGCTCAACGAATCGCAATTCTGTGCGACCCACGGCTTCCAGCCGGTCAACACGAACGTCCCCGGCATATTCGTCGCCGGCATGCTTCAAGGCCCCAAGGATATTCCGCAAACGGTCATGGAAGCCTCCGCGGCCGCGGGCGCGTCGTCCACGTTGCTCGCTTCCGCGCGGAACACCCTGGCGGTCAAACAGGAGTTCCCCCCGCAACGGGACGTGTCTCAGGAAGAGCCGCGTATCGGCGTGTTCATCTGCCGCTGCGGCATCAACATCGCCAACGTGGTGGATGTGCCGGCGGTGGTCGAGCACGTCAAGAAGCTGCCCAACGTGGTCTTCGCGGACGAGAAGCTCTTCACCTGTTCGCAGGACACCCAGGAACAGTTCCTTGACATCATCAACGAGCATAACCTCAACCGCGTGGTCGTCTCCGCGTGCAGTCCCCGGACGCACGAGCCCATGTTCCAACTGACCATGGAAAAGGCGGGGCTCAATCCCTACCTCTTCACCATGACCAACATCCGCGACCAATGCTCCTGGGTGCACGCTCACGACAAAGAGCGCGCCACCGACAAGGCCAAGGACCTAGCGAGAATGGCCGTCGCGCGGTCCCGGCGATTGGCGCCCCTTCAGAAGAGCACCATGGAAGTGGTCTCGAACGGCCTGGTTATCGGCGGCGGCATCGCCGGCATGACGTCGGCCTTGAACCTCGCGGATCAGGGCTTCCAGGTTTACCTCGTCGAGAAGAGCGACCATCTCGGCGGCAACGCCCAATACATCGAACAGACCATCGAGGGCGATGAGGTGAAACCCTTCGTCGACGACCTCATCCGAAAGGTCGAGGAACACCCGAAGATTCAGCTCTTCAAGGAATCCTACTTCACCGATTTGAGCGGCCACGTCGGTCATTTCAAAGGCGCGGTCAAGCCCGTCTCGAACGGCGCCGCGCCGACGGAAATCGAATTCGGCGCCGCGATCGTCGCTACGGGCGCAAAGGAGTCCAAACCGACCGAGTACCTGTACGGCGAACACCAGGCGGTTGAGACGCAGCATTCTCTTGAAGAGCGCATCCTGGCGGGCGACCCGAAGCTGAAGGACATCAAAAACGCGGTCTTCATCCAGTGCGTGGGTTCACGGTGCGATGAGCGGCCGTATTGCTCGAAGATCTGTTGTTCCGCGTCGGTGCGCCTCGCGGATCGCCTGCGTGAGATCAACCCGAATGTGAAGATTTACATCGTCTATCGGGATCTCCGGACGTACGGCCTCCTTGAGAAGCATTACGAGGCCGAACGGCGAGCCGGCACGGTCTTCATCAAGTACGATCCCGAATCGAAGCCGACCGTGGAAGCCGCCGGCGAACAGGTGAAGGTGACGGCCCGGGATCCGATCCTCGACGAAGACATCACCGTCCCCGCTGATCTGCTCTGCCTTGCCGCAGCGGTCGATCCGGAAGAGTCCAACAAGGAGATCGGGCAGCTCTTCAAACTGACGCTCAACTCGTACGGCTACTTTGTCGAAGCGCACATGAAGCTGCGGCCGGTGGATTTCACCACAGAGGGCGTGTTCCTGGCGGGTTTGGCTCACTATCCCAAGCCGATCGACGAATCGATCGCTCAGGCCACCGCCGCGGCCCAGCGGGCGTCGATCCTGCTCAGCCAGAAGGAAATGAAATTCCCTGGCGTGATCTCGAAGGTCGATCCGGACAAATGCGCCGTATGCCTGACCTGCGTCCGACTCTGCCCGTACGGGGCGCCCTTTATCAACGAGAACCACAAGGCGGAGATCGTCCCCGCGCTCTGCCAGGGATGCGGGATCTGCGCGTCGGTGTGCCCCGGCAAGGCCATTGATCTGCAGCACTTCAGAGACGACCAGGTCTTCGAGGAAATCGACGCATTGCTTGGAGAAGCGTCCTAAGGGCGGCCTCGAGCCGCACGCGATTGCCGATACCAGAGCCGGGATGGGGGACGTTCCTCCGCCTCCCGGCTCGGCGCATAATTCGAGCCGAAAAACATCCCCGAGCGCTCTCACGGGAAATCGTGTGGAGACCGCCGGGGATAGTCACGTACGGGGTTCCGTGCTCGGCGGTCCGTCACGCCCGCAGGTGCTCGGGCCCCTCGGTAAGCCGTCTCGAAGGGCGTTCGAGCAGGATTCGGCTTGACGGGGAGCGTGAAAGTGTGCTTAAATTAAGGCGCTGGAGTTTCGGTCTTTTTTTGTTGAAGGGCTGCATGGCGCTATCCGTGAAGAACCGAATCATCGCACCTCTCGTCGCTGTCACCTGCGCGCTTGTCGCGTGGGCCGGCGGTCTCGAGAGCGCCTCCGCGCAGTCCCTCATCGCGCCATTCAAATCGGTCGTTCCCCTCACCGGAATCGAGCGGTTCATCGGTCCCATCTTCCCGCAGGGCGGCATTGCCGGAACCTTCCGAAGCGAACTGACATGCGGTTACCACGGCGCGGTCATCGAGACGTCACGGCTGGGCGGCCCCCTTCAGCAACCCGATCTCGATTTGCGCGGCCACGCTCCCTTCGATCAGTACCCGGGCAGGTTCACGATCAAGGCAAATGTGCGCCTCTGGCGCTTCGGGTTGAGAGCGGGATACTCCCATTTTGAGACGCTCGGCCACGGCAGCTTCGCCGGTTCCTTCGATTTTTCGGGACTGAACGTGGGGTTGGACGTCGATCTGGTGCAGTTCCAGCATCTTGCGATCGGCGTGGCCGCGGATCGGTACTTCTATGAACCGAGCCTGATCGCTCGGGACCTCCAGGTTGACCCCGGAGGCACGATCGAATTGATTAATGTGGATGGAGAAAAGCCCGCGACCGCAGGGCCGTACGTCCGGTATGTCCCGCCGGAAATACTCGGTTTTCCCGTGCATTTCGAAGCCTTCTACAACGTCCCCCTTTACGGAAGTAAACTTCTGAACTACGGCGTCGCCTTCGTTTTCCGTCCCCAGATCTATCGGTTCGACCTCGGCGCGCGGTTCAGCCTGGAAAAACTCCATCTCTCCTTCGAGGACGATCCTGATGAGATCCTCTTCGGATTCGCGTCCCCCGGCGAGAATTGGGAAGTGGACATGGAGTGGCAGTTCTACGGCCTTGAAATGATCGTCTTTTTTTAGCAATCTCCCGCCGACTCTCGTTCCTTGTTCCATAGCCCTTCAAGACGTCCCCCCAACCGTATACGGCCGCGCCTTCATAGGATGAACTTGGGATTTCCCCCTCCCCAACGCTTCTCGACAGGGAGAGCGGATAAGACTTTACGTTGACTGATGGTTTGCCGTGTCCTCCCCGGGCGGCGCAGCCGCCGGAGGGTTTTCTTTCAGTGTAGCGCGGCCTTCAGAACGATTCCGAGTTTCGTCTCAAGGGGGGCGACGCGGAAACGGCCCGGCGTTTCACATCACGCCGAGCCGCTCTATCGGTCTATTGAGAGGATCGGGGGGTCTAGAAGCCCAATTCGGCAAGCAGACCGAATGCGTACGAGTAGAAGCTGAAATTGCCCGTCGCGCTTCCCGATATGGTGGGAAGCGGCCCGATGGGAGTGTCGGTCTTGACGTCCTCGTCCGCGTCGCCCCGCACGTTGACGTACCGGCCGCGGAGCCATGCGCCGAGCCTCACACCCGCCGGCGCGGCAACATCCGCTTCGATGTCGGCCTGGACAAACGTGCCGATATTGTTGAAGGAATAATCCGCTTCTTCGTGCAGCGGTCCGAAAACGAAGATGTCTCGAAGCGGGACTTCCGCTTTCGCTGAGAGCACGGGGCTGTACAGGAGGTCGCCGCGGTAGAAGGGCCCTTCGACCCGTAGACCTACGTACGGAATCCACATCTTCACCTGGATGTCGCCCGTCGGGATGTCCACAACGCCGAAGCCGCCGACTTGATCGCGCGGATCCTCGAGCTCGAGGGAAATGTGATCCCACTTGAGGCCGGCGATCGCGGCAAAGCCGGGCCGAAACGCGTATGTCGCGCCGAAGCCGAGCTCCCACATCTCGAATCCGTTTCCCGTCCACTCCAAAGGTTCGGCGGCGAAGAAGGACGGATACTCGTCCATCCACACGGTCACGTTCCGTTGAGCGGCCCATTCCGCTTCACCGAAGAGACCGAGACCCACCGGATGGTCGACGTCGACCCGCAGCGACCCGACCCAGACGTCGGTATCGCGCAATTGCGCGTCCAAGACGTCCACATCGAAGAAGTCGAACCCGAACTGAAGCGGCATAGGGAAATTGAGATTGAGCCCCAGCCGCTGATATCCAATGCGGGCTATGGATGACACACGGAGGCCGTCGACCGCTCCGCCGTATCCGGACGAAGAGAGCAGTCCTGCAACCGGAAACGAAGAAAATCCGGGTATACCCTGAGCGACGAGATTCTGAGGCGCACAAACCAGAACGGCGAGAAGACACGCGACGCACAACTCTCTTCCAACCATATCCAACCCCCAAAAGCGCGCATATGACACGCTGAGTACCAGCCGGCCCGGACCTCGTCGAGGAGGCGAGGCCGTCGCAAAACATCAGTACATTCAGTTGCGGTGATGTCAGCCTACCACCGGACGGGCGACTCGTCAAGGCCGGGATCGAGATGTTGTGCGACTCGACGCCGTAATTCAAGCCTGATTCTTCCCGGAAGCCGCTCGACCCTGATCCGTCACCCCTAGAAAAATACCTCCAAGAAGGCCGAAAGGCTGCTTTGATCCGACCAAACCTTGGACCCGTCAAACGAGAAGTCCACACCGAAAACATGATTGGAAAGCCTGTGGTCCCCGTGGGTGACAATACGCTTGAAATCCCCGCTCAGCCCGGCGCGAAACATATTCCTCGCCACGAGGGTGACATCCGCCCCCGCATGCCAGCAGTGTCCCCAGGTGTTTTCCGTGGTGATGCGCTCGCCGAGCCGAAGCAGGTGCAGGTCCTCGTTCCGCGCATTCACCAGCGCATAGTCGATTTGGATCCGCCACCCCACCCGCGGAAGAAGCCCGAAAATGCGGCCGGGCGAGATGTCCCCGTCCAAGGCGCCGCCGAAATAGACGTGATGGAACGACTGTTTGAAGTCGATTCCATCCCCCTCCAGTGCGATGTCGCCGCCGTCCAGATCCCACTGATATCCGTCGTATGTGGTGAAGAAGAAATGCTGATACCGATGTCCCACAATCGGTTGGACGGACGCCCATCCAAACGGCCCGCCGTTCAACCCGATCCGAATGTCCGTCAGAATCCCCTTGTTCAGACGGCATCCCGACTCGCTGAAAATCGTCTTCTGTCCCGGATCCGCGTCGTCGTCCCAATCGCTGTCCTGCATCTTGAGACCGCTTTCACGGCTCAGGTTCGTCCACACTTCAACCGCGAACGAGAGCGTGGAGGAACGACAGCCCGCGCCCAGCCCGATAAACCACTGATCGATGGGAAACTCCAGCCGGCTCAATGGGTCCTGATTCGGCGGAAATGGATTGGGAAATTGGTAGGACGTAAAACTGTTGAAATACCGAGCGACCGTCACGTAATGGTAGTGTGCGAGCCCTCCGCCGGCGGGGCGGCCGACCGCCGCAGTCCCCCCGTTCACACCGGGCGCCGGGCCGAATCGGGCAAACGTTATCGAAGGAACAAGAGCGCACACCACGAGAACGAAAACCGCGCTGACTCTCACGAGCATACCCTTCCATCCATAGGAACGGCCGGAGGCTTCCGGCCGCAAGCGAGCCGCCGGCCGTGCCGTGAAGGCGCAGCCGCCGCTCGGATACGTGTGTGACTCGTCGGGGATGACCCTGAGTTACACGTCAAAATAGATTAAATGTTCACATATCAGGCTATAAAGGCCTGATATAGTGAGCAACCCACATATTACATTATAAGCAATCTATAAAAAACATAGTAACATAGGCATGATGTAGTGTCAAGCGTGAAAGTGACTAACCTCATTCGGCGCCAACACTTTAAGAAAACGTGCTAACAATCTCAAATCTAACGATAGAATTAATGCCACTCGGGCAAAACGGCGCGCCGGGGCAAAAAAATCCTTTCCTTCCCTGTCGGGGGGGGCGCGCTCGAACTTTCAACCGCGGTCCGGCGCGCTCAGCGCGCGGCCGGCCCCCTGCGCCCGGTGAGAATAAAGAGGGAGATTCATCTCCCTCT
>CAYLRL010000038.1:0-42924 GCA_964385875.1 uncultured Syntrophales bacterium | reverse complement strand
CCGCGCCGGATGCTCGTCCGAACGTTTCAGACTTTCTCTCCCACGGCGGCGTTCGCGTTATCAGTCTCGGAAGGAGCGAAATCCATGAAGGAGCTCAAGCCCGGCGATCACGTGGTAGGTATGGCGCTTGACGGCCGGACCATCGAAGTGTTCAAGGTGGTCAAGGCGGGACCGGACGGCGTCCAGGTCGAAGAGACGTCCGGCAACCTCTCGAAGGCGGGGCTGAGGGCCTATGATGAGAAAATCGTCGAACAGATCCGCGAGAAGTACGCGGCCGTACGCGCCCTCAAGCAAGAGATCATGGACCTCTACGAGAAGCTGGAGCCCGTGGGATAGCCGGCGATCGCCGACCGACTTCTCGCTGCGGACGTTAACGGCGGGCGCCGGATGAGTCGCTTCGACGCGAACCCCTCTTCTCGTCCCGGCGTTCGGCCTTGAGATTCTTCCGCGCGCTTGCGATCCACCACTTGACGATGGAACGCCATTTCGCGTCCTTCACAAGAGGAAGCGCCTTGGTGTACAGATCCAGCGCCTTCTCGTGCGCGCCGTGCCGCTCATAGAGCTTGGCCAGGTATTCCATGGCGAGATAGTAATCGGGTTTGAGGCTGAGCGCCTTCTCATAGTCCGCGGCCGCTTGCGTGTCGGCCCCGGTCATTTCGTACGTCACCGCGCGTTGGAAGTAAGATTCCGGATTGTTTGGATCGAGCTCGATCGATTTCGTGTAATACGTTATCGCTTTGTCCCACTCTCGCGCGGTAGCCGCGACAAAGGCTTCTCTAAAATAGTTTTCCGCCTGACCGCTCGCGTCGGCGCTTCCGATCAGGATCGCCATGATAAGGAAGGGCATGAGGAGAGCCGTAATGGGCCTCATGGAATGCTGCTCCGAATCAGCGCTTTGCCGTGCGGATTGGAATTCGGCCGACGCCGCTTGGACGCCCGAGGCCGAGAGATCTCGTTCCGCCGACCTTCGGGAACGACGCATACCGGCTCTGATTAGCACAGAATAGCCTTCCCGGCAAGGACTCGTCGACTCTCCCTGTCTCCCGCCGTGGAAGCGGTTATGGGGAATCCGATCTCGGCTCGGCCGGAATGAGCGCGCCGTCGCGAAGGAGCGCGGTCGACGTTGCGGTTCGGGCAATGAACTCACGATCGTGGGAAACGACGACGTAGGTGAGGTCCGACGATACGAGGACGTCGGCGATCCGCTCCTGGGTCTCCGCGTCCAGACCCGTGGTCGGTTCGTCCAGGATCAATATCTCCGGTTCCATTGCCAAGACGCCGGCCAACGACACCAACCGCTTTTCCCCGCCGGAAAGTTTGTGTGTGAGACGTTCCTCAAACCCCTCGAGATTCAGGGCCTCGAGCGTTCGTGAGACGATCTCTTTTGCCTCGTCCGGGCTGCGGCCCAGGTTGAGCGGCCCGAACGCGACATCATCGAGAACCGTCGGGCAGAAGAGCTGATCCTCCGAGTCTTGAAAGAGATAGCCGATCCGTCCCCGGATATCGGCGAAGTCCGATTCGACGGCCCGCAGCTTGCCGAAGATCTCGACGTCACCCGAGTCGGGGCGCGCAAGTCCCATGATGATCCGGCAGATCGTCGTCTTGCCGGCGCCGGTATGTCCGATCAAACCGATCCGGTCGCCGGGGCCGACCTCAAGCGAAAGACCCTTGAGGACTTCTTGTCCGTCGTAAGAGAAGCGGATATCCCGGAGGCGTATCATCCGACCGCGCGCTTCACCGAAAAGAATAGGCCTTCAGCATTTCGGGCTTCACCTTTCTCAGGAATTCCATCACGAACACGGTCAGGATCCCTTCGATCACCATGACCGGAATGTGAGCCAAAACGATCGTCTTTGCGGCCAGAGTGAACGCCTCGCCGGTAAGAAGCAGCGAAAATGCGGTCAAAACTCCGGAGAAAAGCACCGCTCCCGCGCCGCACACAAAAACCGCCGCGGTCCGCGCAACGGGATTTGCGCTGCGTGCGGAACTCGAGAGCAGAATCCCCAACACCACCGCGGGGAAGGCCATGTTGAAGGTGTTCACGCCGAGCGCGGTAAGCCCCCCGTACTGGAAGAGAACGGCTTGGAGCGCCAATCCCATGAATATTGCAGGAAACGCGGTCCATCCGAGCAGCAGGCCGCAAAGCCCGTTGAGAATAAGATGAGCGGAGACGGGACCGATAGGAACGTGAATCAGAGAGCCCACGAAAAAGACGGAGGCCAGAAGCGCGGTCTGAGGCAACCGTTCGTTGTCGATCTTTTTCAGACCGATCGCGACGCCCGTTGCCGCAAGGGCCGCGCCGGCGGCGAGCGTCGGCCCGTTGAGAACACCTTCGGATATATGCATAACGCTCCTTACTTCATCGGGTATGCGTAGACCCAGAGCACCGCGCCGATCTCCACGTCCTTCTTTTCGCCGTCTTTCTCGATCTTTTCCGGTCCTTCCATCAGCGCCGCGAATCCCCACCATCCCATTTTGGGCATGGCGAAGGAAAAAACGCCATTTGAATCGGCCTTCACCACCTGGGTGACGTGTGAATCCGTCGGGGCCTCGCCTTTCCCTTCGCTCCGCCATTCCACTTCAACTTCCGCGTCGGTAACGGGTTTACCGTTCATCATGACCCGACCGGTGAAAACGTTGCCCTTGTACAGGCTGTACGGCCTCGTCAGGGGCACGATTTCGCAGGGCAGTCCGGCGGCCTCGGCGATGGGGGCGTCCCAGCCTTCTTCGGCGTTCAACGCGTCCACGATCACCTTGGTCGCGTGCACGATGAACTTGTCTTCGGCCGGCTCCCAATACGGCTTGGGGAGCATGAAGAAGGCGTAATCGCCGGGCCGCTTGATCGCGTATTTCGCGGTCCAATAGGTCTTGCCGTTGTCGGCCTTCTTTTCCTTCAGCGCTGCGAGAAGATCCTCCACGCTTCCGTCGACCGCGACCCCGAACTTCTCCGGCTTCTCCAGGTTCATCACGGGTCCGTTCTCGAAGGGATGCGTGAACACGAGAGTCAGCGCGATCTCCTTGTCGTCCTTCGGGCCGACGTTGTCCGTGGACGGAATGATCATGCCGAAATGAGCGGAAGCGGGGCCTGCGCAGAGGACCGCTACCAGCCCGACGAGTACATACATTATTCCTGTTCGTCGCACAGTTCAAGCTCCTTTTGTGAGAGTGTGTGAGGGTGCCACCCTAGTCTAATAACGTGGCACCTGTCAAGCCTCTTTGCCGGTTTGGTGCCACCGCTCTCCGTGGAACATTTGCAGACACGCCCGTTCAATACTATGGTATGCGCCGGTCCTGGCGGGCGCGGACACTTGGTTGTCCGGGCGAAACGCGCGGTTGAGGGCCGCGGCAAATGAGACTTCTTCATATCCTCTTCAGGAAGAAATTCGAGACGCGGACTCGGTTTGCCGGCGTGTGTGCGCTTGTCTGCGCGACGGTGAGCGTGCCCTCCTGCTCATGGCTCAGCCGCGGCATGTCGCCCGGGCCGTATGAACGAACGCCGTCCGGGATCCGGTCCAACCGTCCTGTGCCGGTTCCGCCCACCATAGGAGACTTCGGCATTCCGGGGCCGGAGCGGCCCCCGGCGCGGGAGGAGAGTCCACACCCGAATCCCGCGCCGCGAGATGAGACGCGGTCTTCAGGCGATTGAGTCTACGGGGCGTCGCGAACCGAACAGACGCGGCCGTGAAAGCGCTTTGGATTGCCGGTGAGTATGCGAACCAAGCCTCGTGCGGCTTCTTCGGGTGAAATGAGCGCGCCGCGTTCCTTGTACGCTCGGAATTCCTTTCGCACCACGTCCTGCGCGCCCCCTTCCGCTTTCCGGGCCTCTTTCTGCATATTGGTATCCACGATTCCCGGCCGGTATGCGAAGACGGTCAGTTGCGGCGCTTCTTCCGCGGCAAGTCGAGCCAAATGCTCCTCGGCCGCCTTCGCCGCGCAATACGCGCCCAGCCCTTCGAGGGTGACCTCGGCCGCCCCGGACCCGAAGAAGACCGCTAAGCCTTCCCCCTGTTCCAAGAGCTTGGGAAACGTATGACGAATGAGCAGATACCCGGCGGTGAATGAGGTGTCTACGACCCGGCGGAACTCCTCCGGCTCGAGCTCCCAGAGGTACGGTCCCGGTTGCGCAACGCCTGCGTCGTGGATGAATCCGTAGAAATCGCCGAGATCCACAGCCGCGGCCGTTACCCGCTCAACCACGCGGTCGTCGGTGATATCGCCGGCGACGGGTTCGGCGCGGGATGTTTCCCGACAAATCTTCGCGACTTCCTCCAATTCTTCTTTGCGTCGCGCGTTGAGGACCACTCGCGCGCCGACTCGAGCCAGTTCCACGGCAAGGGCTCGACCGATGCCCGCGGACGCGCCGGTGACGATTATCGTGCGATCGCTTAATTTTGTTGTTTCTTGCGTCATGACCGAATCCCCCACAATTCGACGAACCGCGGCTACGGCTTGACAACCGTCGTCAGCCGGCCGCGATCGTTGAGGATAATGCCCCGTTGCAGCAATTCACTCATGAATTCGTCGTATTTCCAGTCATACGCCCCGTCGAAATACAAATCGACGGTTTCCCTGAACCAGACCGTCGACATCAAATGATCGAAGAATCCGGCTTCCGGCATGCCCGGGTTCATCAGCAACGTATAAACCGTGATCTTCTTGAGGAGATCGTTTCCCAACCGACTGCGATCCTCGAGAAAGCCGGTCAGGCGTGTCCGCGCTCGGTCCACGGCCCCCTGGAAATCAGTGAAGGGCGCGCCGTGACCGGGGTAAACGATGTCCACATCCAACTCGGCCAGAGCGTCGATCGATTCCAGCATGGAAAAGACCGCGCGGCTGCCCTCGACGCGGAGGTTGATCGCCGCCATGTCCTTTTCCCAAAGCGTATCGGACGAGATGAGCAGCCGTTCGTCGGGGTGATGGAGGACAATTCCGTCCGCCGCGTGGCCCGGCGTGTACACGACTCTGAAGCGATGCGGTCCAACTTCGACGACATCGCCGTCATCGAGGGCTCTTTCGCACCGGAAGAAGTCCGCGGCCTGGTTGAAGTATCGCCACCACATGGACCAGTCGTCCCGCGTCTCGATGAAATGCCGGCCGATCCGATGGAGCGCGATTTCACAGCCCGAGCGCTCCTGGATGACGCCGTTCCCGCCCACATGGTCGCAATGGGTATGGGTGCTTATGATGCGCCGAATCCGTGAGAGGTCGATTCCCAGGGATTGGATGTGAGAGGCCGTTTCATCAAAGTGTCCCTCATACGCGGTGTCGATCAGAACCGGTTCGTCCGAGCGATAAACAAAATGATTGCCGTTGAGATAGCCGCGTTCGATGAAGAAGAGGTCCTCGAGTATTTCTTTGGGCCGCATGGACAGAGTCTCCGTGAACGGGACGAATTCCTTCTCAGAACTCGATGCCCTTTTTCGCCTTCACGCCGGCGTCGAAATGGTGCTTGACCGCCCTCATTTCGGTGATCAGGTCCGCCGCGGCCATAATGGACTGCGGCGCGTCCCGTCCCGTGACGATCACGTGCAGGTCTTCCGGTCGATTGACGATCGCGTCCAGGACATCGAGTTCGTCCACCATTCCATACTTCACAAGATAGGTAAGCTCATCGAGCACCACCAGGTCGTACGCGCCGGACGCGATCTTCTCTTTTGCGAAATCCCAGGCTTCCCGAGCGATGCGAATGTCTTCCTCGATGTTTTCGGATTTCCATGTGAAGCCCCGTCCGAGCACATGGATTTCCAGCAGATCGGGGAAACGCTCGGCAGCGATCAGTTCGCCGTATTTCCACGATCCCTTGATGAACTGGATGAGGCAAACTTTCATGCCTTGCCCGACGGCCCGCAGTATTTGACCGAGTGCGGCGGTGGTTTTGCCCTTACCGTCGCCGGTATTCACCATAAGCAAACCTTTTTTCATGGGGCTCCTTCCGGTGGTATGGGGGGGTGGACGATGCGCTGTCGCCGTTTGTGTTAGCACGGGCGTACGTATAACTCAACGCGCGGGCGCCACCGTGAGTCCGGCGCGGACGTTTTTCCCGCGCGCCGCTCGCCATATGGTGCTACACTGACGCCGGAGCGCAACGTCCCACACTTCCGAGGAGACCGTCATGATTATCGGCATTCCGAAGGAGATCAAACAGGACGAGAGTCGCGTGGGGGTGGTTCCCGCGGGAATCCGCATTCTTTCCGCTCGCGGGCACCCGGTTATCGTGCAACGGGGCGCCGGCGAAGGATGCAGAATCCCCGACCAAGAATTCGTCGACGCGGGCGCGCGCATCGTGGACGGACCGGCCGATGTGTACGGTGAAGCGGACATGGTGATGAAGGTCAAGGAACCGCTTCCGTCCGAGTTCGATCTCATGCGGGAAGGCCAAATCCTGTACGCGTATCTTCATCTCGCGCCGGCCAAGGAGCTCACCCAAGCGCTCGTGGACCGCAAGGTCGCAGCGGTCGCGTATGAAACCATTCAGATGGAAGACGGCTCCTTGCCAGTCCTCACACCCATGAGCGAAGTAGCCGGCCGCATGGCGGTGCAGATCGGCGCGCATTTCCTCGAACAGCCCCAAGGAGGGCGCGGGGTTCTGCTCGGCGGCGTGCCCGGGGTCAGCCGAGGTCGCGTCACCATCATCGGCGCGGGGAACGTGGGCCGCGCGTCCGCGAAGATCGCAGTCGGTCTCGGCGCGGAGGTGATCCTCATCGACAAAGACCAGCGCCGACTCGCATACATGGACGACGTCTTCGGGAGTCGCATTACCACGCTGATGTCCAACCAGGATACCATCTATAATTCCGTGGTCCATTCTCATCTCGTGGTGGGGGCCGTCCTCATTCCCGGCGCCCGCGCCCCCATACTGGTGGATCGCCCCATGATCGGGGACATGAAAGAGGGCGCGGTGATCGTTGACGTGGCCATCGATCAGGGCGGATGTGTGGAAACCGTACGACCGACGACCCACTCCGATCCCGTGTTCACGGTCGACGGTGTGCTTCACTATTGCGTTCCCAATATGCCCGGCGCGGTGCCCCGGACGTCCACCTTTGCGCTGACGAACGTGACGCTGCCGTACGCGCTGCAGTTGGCGGACCTGGGCTTCGAAGAAGCGGTGAAGCGGGATGAATGCCTCGCCAAGGGCGTCAACGCGTACAGAGGCGCTGTAACGTATTGGGAGGTCGCCGAAGCGCTCGGGTACGAGTATACGCCGCTTGAGAGTCTCTTGACGTCCTGAAGCCCCGTACCGGGGACAACCCACCACCGAATGCGGCCCATCGGGTCGGCGTTGTCGGAATCCCTCCCTCCCACGCGCTCGGCGGCGGTTGGCTTTCCTTTTTCCGATGCGTACATGTCTCTGTAAGGCGCGCGTCCGGGCTGTCGCTCGAAGGGCTACGCGCGAACGCGACGGAACGGCTTTCGGCGGACCCAAAGTCGGTTCCCTAATTGCATAGTGAGGCTTTCGGAAACCCCGTGCCCTACGCGAGATCGGCGCCGCTGAGAATTGTTGAAAGGTATGCCGAACATGGGCGATATTGTGGCATTCAGTGAACCCGGGCCCCGACCGTGCATGACCACGGACGCGGGATTGATATCCGTCCCCGACGCGGAACGATTGATGGAGACGGCGGTTCGGTTGCGGTTGGAAGGTTCGCTGACCGACTGCCTCTTTTTTCTCGCTCATCCTCCCACTATCTCGGTCGGCCTCAAGGAACGAAATCCCGAAAGTCCCAAAGATCTGCTCGTATCGCGGCGTCGTCTCGACCTGGAGCGTATAGCCCTTGTTCGGTCCATTCGTGGCGGGGGAATAACCTACCATTGGCCGGGGCAGCTGGTCTGCTTCCCAGTGATTGCGCTGGAGACTCACGAGCGCAACATCCCCGCGTACATGGGCAAACTTGAAGAAACGGGCATCCGATCGCTGAAGGAATTCGGCGTTAAGGTATGTCGCCGACGTGACAGCGCGGCCCATGTCGGTTTGTGGCGGGGCGGCTGTAAACTGGTCTCAACGGGAATCCGTGTCAGTCGATGGGTGACGAGCTTCGGATTCGCGGTCAACCTCGCTGGAGACCATGCGCCGTCCCATTATATTCGGCCGTGCGGTATTGACCGCGCACGTCTCATGACGCTCGAGGAAGCGCTCGGCGAGGCGCCGTCGAGATCGGCCGTTCAGGCCGCGGTGACAAGCGCGTTCGCCGCGGTCTTCGACCGAACAATGGAAGTTATGCCGAACGACGTTTTGGAACGGATCCGGGCGTCGGCCTCACCGGGCCCGGAAACCATGACAGGATCAGGATGATAAGAAGGTGACGACTATGGAAATGTTCCAAGTGATGGATCCGGACGGAAAAGTTGACAAGAACGCGATCAAGGACATATCCGAGGACGATATCCTCACGATGTATCGCTGGATGGTGTTCTCCCGCAAATGGGACGCCAAAGCGCTGAGTTTACAGCGACAGGGCCGCTTGGGAACCATCGCCTCCATTCGGGGACAGGAAGCCTCGAATATCGGACCGGCGATGGCGCTGGGCCCCAATGACTGGTACGTGCCGGCCTTCCGGGAGTCGGGAGGCCAATTGGTCGTCGGCTACAATCCCGAGGATCTCATGGCCTACTGGGGCGGCGACGAAGAGGGCATGAAGCCGCCCGAGGGAAAAAATGTCATGCCCACCTGCATTACGGTGGGCTCTCACTTGGTGCACGGCGCCGGCATCGCGTTCGCAGCGAAAATCCGAGGTGACGATTCCGCGGTCCTGACCTCGTCCGGCGACGGCTCCACTTCGCAGGGAGACTTCCATACCGCGCTCAACTTCGCCGGCGTGTACGAGCTTCCCATCGTATTCGTGATTCAAAACAACCAGTGGGCCATCTCCGTGCCCCGGTCCAAGCAAACCGCAAGCGAGACCCTGGCGGAAAAGGCCGACGTGTACGGATTCAAAGGCCGGCTGGTCGACGGCAACGACATCTTCGCGGTGTATCTCACGATCAAAGAGTTGCTCGATCAAGCGCGCTCCGACCACAAACCTTCCTTGGTCGAACTTTACACCTACCGCATGGGCGATCACACCACGTCCGACGACGCGGGCCGCTATCGCACCGACGAGATGGTCGAACCCTGGCGGGACAAGGACCCGATCGACCGCCTGAGAACGTATATGGAAGCGGAACTCGGCTGGAATGAGGAGAAAGAGTCCGAGATGGACGAGGAACTCACCGGTCAAGTCGAGGAGGCGGTCAAGAAGTACGAGAACAAGTCCCATCCCGAACCCAAGGAGATGTTTGATTACACGTTCCAAGAGATGCCGTGGCATGTGCGGGAAGAGCGGGCGGAACTGCTCGAGCACCTGGGCGAGGAGGAGTGAATCATGGCGCGATTGTCGATGGTTGCGGCGATCAACGCCGCGCTCAAGGAAGAGATGGGCAGGGATGAACGGGTTGTGGTTCTCGGCGAAGATGTGGGCGTCGACGGCGGCGTCTTTCGGGCCACGGACGGACTCATCGAAGAATACGGCGAAATGCGGGTGATCGACACTCCGCTCTCGGAGCAGGGCATCACGGGGACGGCCATCGGCATGGCGATTAACGGCCTCCGACCCGTCGCGGAAATCCAGTTCGAGGGTTTCATCTTCAACGGGTACGATCAGATCTACAGCCACATGGGCCGACTTCATCGGCGCTCCCGAGGCGTTCACGGCGTTCCGATGGTGCTCCGCGCTCCATACGGCGCGGGAGTGCGCGCGCTGGAACATCATTCCGACGCGCCCGAAGCCCTCTTCGCTCACATACCCGGACTCAAGGTGATTATTCCGGCAACACCCACGGACGCAAAGGGTCTGCTCATATCCGCGATTCGCGATCCGGATCCGGTAATCTTTCTCGAGCCCAAGCGCCTGTACCGCCTGTTCAAAGAAGAAGTGTCCGATGAGGAATACACCGTGCCGATCGGCGAAGCCCGTAGAGCTCGGGAAGGCGAGGATATAACGCTCGTCACGTACGGCGGCATGGTTCAGGTCTGCGAAAAGGCCGCGCAGCATGCTTCAAAGGAAGGGGTGGACGCGGAAGTGATCGACCTGCGCACCGTCTGGCCCTTCGACATCGACGCTATTACCGAATCCGTGGAAAAGACCGGCCGACTGGTCATCGTGCACGAGGCGCCTCGGTCCTTCGGCGTCGCCGCGGAGATCGCCGCGCTGGTCCAGGAGCGCTGCCTGCTGCACATCCTCGCGCCCATCAAGCGCGTGACGGGCTACGACATCTTTCCTCCGCTCTCGAAACTCGAGGAATACAACTACCCGGATTCGGACAAGGTCGTGAAGGCCATCCACGAAACCATGGAGTTTTAGCGCGCTCAAGGAGGGTCGCCGGTCATGAGAGAAGCATTCAGACTCCCCGACGTGGGAGAAGGTATATCCGAAGCTGAAATCGTCGAATATCTCGTCCACGTGGGAGACTCCGTCGACGCGGATCAGAACGTGGTGCGCGTCGAAACCGACAAGGCCGTGGTCGAACTCCCCACCCCCTTCGGCGGAACCGTCGCGGAAATCCCCCACGAGCCCGGCGACACGGTTGAAGTGGGCGACGCGCTGCTCATCATCGAGACCGATAGGGAAGCTCCGGCCGAGAAGCCTGAAGAAGCAAAGGAAGAAGAAGCCGCGGCGGAAGAAAAACCGAAGAAGAAAGAAAAGCCGGAAAAAGAGAAAAAACCTGAACCGGAAGAAAGAGCCGAACCCGAGAAGGAAGAAAAGCCCGAGCCGGCGAAACGGGTCCTCGCGACGCCGCACACGAGAAAAGTCGCGCGCGAGATGGGCGTCGACCTGACCACGGTCAAGGGGACCGGCAAGGGCGGACGAATAACCGACGAAGACGTCGAAAAAGCCGCGGAAAAGGCCAAGGCGGAGAAAAAGCCCGAAGCCCCCAAAGCCCCGAGCGCGGCTGCTGTCAGGCCCGTCTCCACTGAGGGCTTCGACTTCGAACAATACGGCCCCACCCATCGTGAGCCCCTCAAGGGCGTCCGAAAGCGCACCGCGGAAGTCATGGTCCGCTCGGTCTCGGTCATTCCGCACGTTACGCACTTTGACGAGGCCGACGTCACCGACCTCATGCAGGTAGTCGAGCAGAAGCGGGCGTTCGCGGACGATCGCGGAGTCCATCTCACCATCCTTGCGTTCATCGCGAAGGCCTGCGCGGACGCGCTCCGCAAGTATCCGCGATTCAACAGCTCGCTCGATGAAGAGGCCGGTGAGATCGTGTACAAGGACTACGTCCACATGGGCTTCGCGACGGATACGGAGGCCGGCCTGATGGTCCCGGTGGTGCGCGAGGTGGATCGAAAGTCGGTCCTGCAGATCGCCGGTGATCTTCAGGAGCTTGCCGAGAAGGCCCGTGAACGCAGCATCGACATCGAAGACCTCCGCGGGGGCACGTTCACCATAACCAATGTGGGAGCGATCGGAGGCGTCTGGGCCACGCCGATCATCGTCCATCCCCAGGTGGCGATCCTCTGCACGCTCAGAGCCAAGAAGAAGCCGGTGGTCCGCAACGACGAGGTGGTTGCGCGCACCATGATGCCGCTCACCCTGTCATTCGATCACCGAGTGCTGGACGGCGCGGATTCAGCGAGGTTCATCACCCATGTCAGGGAATTGCTCGAGGACCCCATGCGGATGCTCGTGGACGTCGCCTAGGCGAAATTGCTCGGGCAATGACGTGAAACGTATCGAACGCGGCCGGAGCGGGCACACGCGCATGCCGAAGACCCCCTCCGAGCGCCTCTTCATAACCGGGAGACGGACTGATGGTAGTAGGTGATTTCGCTCAAGGAACGCAGGTTGCGGTGATCGGCGGCGGCACGGGGGGATACCCGGCCGCGATTCGGGCCGCGCAGCTCGGCCTGGAAGTGACGCTCATCGAGAAGGAATTCCTCGGAGGGGTTTGCCTCAACTGGGGATGCATTCCGTCCAAGGCGCTCATCCACGTGGGCGATCTCAAGGCTGAAATCGAGAGCGCGGACAAGCTCGGGCTCAAGACCGGCGCGCCCGAAGTGGATATCAAGAAGGTCGTCGAGTGGAAGGACGGCGTGGTGGAACGGCTCCGCAACGGCGTCCAAACACTCCTCGCGAAGAACAAGGTGGAAGTGGTCCGCGGGACCGCGAAACTCACCGGCGAGAACTCCTTCGAGGTCGACGGCCCCGACGGCCACGCGCGCTACGAATTCCAACATTGCATCCTCGCCACCGGGTCGTCCGCCGCGGAACTCCCGGGCATGCCCCGTGACGGTCAGCTCGTCATCGATTCCACCGACGCGGTGGGGCCGTCCGAGCTTCCCCGGCGCCTCGTGGTCATCGGCGCAGGCGCGGTGGGGCTCGAACTGGGCATGGTCTACGCGAAGCTCGGCAGTGAAGTGACCATCCTCGAGGGCATGGACGAACTCCTCCCCATGCTCGACGAGGACATCGCTCCGGTGATGAATCGATCGCTCCGACGGCGCAAGATCAAGCTCGTGCTCGGCGCGAAGGTCCACGGCATGGAAAAGACCGACGACGGCTTCGCGGAACTCACCTACGAAACCAAAGACGGCGAACAAAAAATCACCACGGATCAAATCCTCGTCGCGATCGGCCGCCGTCCCAACACCGCCGGCATCGGCCTCGAAAAAGCCGGCGTGGAAGTGGACGTCAAGGGCTTCGCCAAGATCAACGAACGACTCGAGACGACCGCGCCGAACATCTACGCGGTCGGCGATATGGTCGCCGGCCCCATGCTGGCTCACCGCGCGTCATACCAAGGCAAAATGGCCGCGGAAATCATCGCCGGCCAACCCCTCGCGTACGAAGGCGTGCACGTCCCGTCCGTATTCTATACCGACCCGGAAATCGCCACCGTGGGACTCACCTCCAAAGAAGCCAAAGAACAGGGCCTCGAACCGCAGGAAGGGACCTTCCCCTTCAAAGCGCTCGGCCGAGCCGCCACCCTCGGCGACGCAGGACAAGGCTTCAGCAAAGTCGTCACCGACTCCAACGGCATCGTCATCGGCGTCCATATCGTCGGCCCGTCCGCATCCGACCTGATCTCCGAAGGAGCGCTCGCGGTTGCGTCCGCATCCCACATGGACGACCTCACCCTCACCATCCACCCCCACCCCACCCTGCCCGAAAGCATCGAAGAAGCCGCGGAACAGGTCGAACACAAAGCGATTCACATCTTCAGCCCGAAGTGATGGGGAGCGACGCGGATATTCTCCGGGAACCTCCAACATGTATATTCAGGTGTACCTTATCGTAGGATATTTTGGACCTTGACGAATCGCCGGCCGGAAGGCTAGAATCCTCTTCGTGTCCAATAAGAAGGAATTGGGACGAAGAAAGATTTTTCGTAATGGTTCACCGGGCTTGAGGCGGCTCTGCGCCCGGTGAGAATGGAGGGGGAGACTAATCTCCGCCTCCAAGCCTCCCCCATCGAGATATCAATGGCTTGTCGCTATTTCGGTGAACGTTTACTATTGCCGTCTAACGGTCGAGGTTGGTCGCAACGTAGAACAATAGAGGGGGTCTCGCATGAAGGTAAGCCTGGCAGGCGTCGGTGAAATGCCGCTGAGAAACAACGGTATTACGCTTAAGGTCTATAGCAATGCGGACGAATACCTGGGCAAATTATTCGTCGGCAAAGCAAAAATTGTATGGTGTGATGGACGGACCCGGAAGGAAAACGGCAAAGAAACTGGTTGGGAAGCGCTCATCGAGCATTTCCGAAATCTTCCCAACAACAATGGGTAGCCCTAATCGACGATACAGCAAGTTACCGTTGAATCGTGGGTCGCAGTCGGCCGGCGACCGGTGAAACGCAATCGAGGAATTCCGAATGAACCGCTTCCGAGCGACATCCATACTTCTTCACCGGTTCTCGACCCCGATTCTCACCACACCTCCTCCTCCAATCTTTCCCTCAGCAGGAATTTCCGTACTTTACCGAGGGGGGTGCGGGGGAATTCTTCGCAGAAGACGATGGTTTTGGGCCGTTTGTATCGGGCGAGGCGGCCGTCGCACACGGCGAGGATTTCTTGTTCGGACACGTCCGCGTCCTTTGAACGGATGACGAACGCGCAGCCGGTTTCTCCCCAGGTGGGGTCGGGGA
Organism: uncultured Syntrophales bacterium; assembly: GCA_964385875.1. GTDB lineage: Bacteria > Desulfobacterota > Desulfomonilia > Desulfomonilales > Desulfomonilaceae > CAYLRL01. The sequence goes on along the minus strand of CAYLRL010000038.1, from coordinate 28,797 downwards.
CGCCGATGACCGCCGCGTCTTCGACTGCGGGGTGTTGTTTGAGGATGCGTTCCACCTCCGCGGGGTAGACGTTTTCTCCGCCGGAGATGTACAGGTCTTTGGCGCGGTCGACCAGATAGAAGTAGCCGTCTTCGTCTTGGCGGGCGAGGTCGCCGGTGTGGAGCCAATTTCCACGGAGGGTTTGTTCGGTTTTTTCCGGGTCGGCCCAGTATTCCTTCATGAGCACGGACCCTCGAGCGGTCATCTCCCCCACTTGGCCGGGAGCGACGGGTCGTCCGTCCCCATCGACCAGTCTCACTTCCGCGTGAAAGACGGGTCTGCCGACGGCGCCCGGGCGCTCCTTGAGTTCATCTTCCGAGGCCCACAGCAGGATCGACGTCTCGGTCTGGCCCATGATCTGCCGCACCCGGAAGCCTTCCCGGTCGCACTGTGCGATGAGTTCCGGGGTCACCTTTTCTCCGCCGATTGCGCAGACCCGGAGCGAGGACATATCCCCCCGCCGCTCCCGAGGCACGTCCATGAGCGCTTTGAAGACCGTGGGAACGCCGAGGAACTTGGTGACGCGGTATCGTTCGATATCCCGATACGCGCGGTTCGGATCGAACTTGGGGTGGATGACTTGCGTCGCGCCTTTGTACAAGCAGGGCGTGGCCATGATGAAGAGCCCGCCGGAATGGAACAGCGGCAGGGTGACCAGCATCACGTCGTCGATCGAAAGGTTGAAGAAGATCTCCGCGTTCAGGCAGTTGAAGAAGGTCTTACGGCGGCTGAGGACCGCTCCCTTGGGGCGACCCGTGGTCCCGGACGTGTACATGATCACCTGGGGCTCTTCCGGGTCGGCCGGCCCGAGCGACGCGGTGAGGAACGGAGACCGATCGCAGTACGCGGGCTCATCGCGATCATAGTCGAGCGCGCCGGGAACGCCGTCGCCGTGGCCGATCTGAAGCGCGATGAGCGGCGGCCGATACGCTCCGATGTCCAGGGGCTTCACGAGCTCGCAGTAGTCCGCGGTATAGACGAAGAGCCTCGGCCGGCAATTGGTAAGGATATAATCGAGTTCCGGCGCGGCGAGCCGAAAGTTGAGCGGCACGAAGATCGCGCCGATACGTGAGCACGCAAGATAGAGCTCAATGAATTCCGGGCAATTCCGCATGAGCGCGGCCACGCGATCGCCCTTTTCAATGCCCAGGTCCTGAAGACGGCAGCTCATGCGCTCGACGAGCGCGTGCAGGTCAGCGTACCCGATGCGATCGTCTTCAAAAACGATTGCGGTCTTGTTCGGATGGAGTTCGGCCCATCGTTCCACCCACCATGCGGCGTTCATTGATTTGATCATGGATTTGTCATCACCGGCGCTCAGGTCTTTCTTATTGCCGTCTCTTCCAGGATGTACTCGAGAATCGCTTCCGTCTCCTCCGGAGTCACGGGTTCTCGGACGGGCGCGAAACGCTTGCCGTGCAATAGATAGTTGCGATACTCGACGACCTGGTGAAACTTGTCCTTATACTCGGGAGAAAGGCCCGGGGACAGAACTCGCTCAATTCCTCCGAGATTGAATACCTCATCAACGGTTTTCACGAATCCGGAAGTAAAACCGCCGAACGGATCGGCGCTTGGATAAGCCTTGGCGAGCGCCTTGTTCATCCGTTGCGACGAGTCTCCAATCCTGAGGAAAACTATTCTTTCGAATGTGGCCGCAAGAATTATGAATCGGGCCTCATCGATTTGTTCGTCCATCCTGTCGAAGAACCGTTTCAACCTTTTTGTCGGTTTACCCCTGCGTGCGCCGGGAATGTCCAGATCGAGCCAATTTGCTGCTTCCAGTCCGGGATTGCGCCGGACAACTTCCTTGGTGCTTTCCCACATCCGGCGGAGGGCGGCGCAGCGTTCTTTCGCATTGTCCCAACTGTCGAGGAGGGGCATCGATCAGGCCTCCCGCCGGAGACCGAGAGCGTCGGCCAAGAAGCCCTCGAAAAACTCTTCGTCGAAGGGACCCAGATTATCTTTGCCGTGCTTGCGCACTACTTCCCAGCGCGGCTCTCCCTCGGCGTCATAGTGAAGAAGGAGCATCAGACCGCGCGACTTGGCGCCCAGTTCATAAAGGTCGACTCGTCCCTCGGCTCCCACAATGTCCGCGCCGTACGGTTCCAGCACAACACAAGTGTCCCCTATATCAATTTCCAGGCTTCGGATCTCATAAACGCCCAGCCTGCCGTCCTCCAAGCGGATAGGTTTTTCCTCGAAACCGAACGGGTATTCTTCCTCCTTGATGCCGCCAAACCAGCCTCGGACACTCTCATATAGGCCATACACGTCGTTGCGCCACTTCTCGAGACGCTCGTCGGAATCGACACTCTGTTCGGCCTGCTTCGCCTTCAGCTTCACCATGAGATCGGCAATCGCCATCGGCTGGACCTCCGCCTCTGAAATGTGCCTTAAATGTACAATAGTGCCCGGCGTCGGTCAACTCGGGGTCGAATCGGAATCGGCATATCCTCGCCCCGAGGTTGGCAGGTCCCGGAAATACTCCGACACCTCATCCGGATCGCCCGGGGCCGTTCCCAACCGCTCGACCAGTTCATGTTTGAGGATCTTGCCCATCGCGTTTCGTGGGAGCGCATCGACAAAGAGAATATTCTTCGGGCATTTGTACCCGGCCAGGCGTTCCTTACAGAGTCGGATGAGAACTTCTTCGCTCTGGACCGCGTTCGATTCCGCGACGACCACGGCGGTCACACGCTCGCCGAAATCCTCGTCGGGGAGGCCGACAACCGCGGATTCCCGAACGCCTTCGACGCCGTCCAGGACATTCTCGATCTCCTTTGGGTAGACGTTGTATCCGCCGGTGATGATGAGTTCCTTGGCTCGACCCACGAGGAACAGCCTGCCCGTCCCGTCGAGATATCCCAGGTCACCGGACGTGAACCATCCCTCATTGAACGACTCGGCCGTCTTGTCCGGCATGCTCCAATAGCCGCCGAAGACGTTGTGGCCCCTGATGAGGACTTCGCCTACCTTGTCGGGCGGGAGGTCGTTCATTTCACTATCGACGACTCGGATTTCGACGCCCGGGAGCGGAAAACCGACGCTTTTCGGAATGCGGTCCGCGGGATCGATGCGGTTGGAGGTGTTCATGCCGGTTTCGGTCATACCGTAACGTTCGAGGATTCGGAAGCCCGTCGTGTGCTCGAAGCGATGGAAGAGCGTTTCTGAGAGCGGCGCGGAGCCGGAAATGAAGACCCGCATTGACGAAAGATCGGGTGTTCGTCCGAGCGCGTCCCACGCTGCGGTCAAGCGTCGATACATGGTGGGCACGCCCATGAATATCGTGCAGCGCTCTGCCTCAATCGTTTTCCACACTCGTTCGGACTCGAACGCGTCGAGCATGGCGATGGTCGAGCCGGCGTACAATCCTCCGTGGAGCGCCACAAAAAGCCCGTGCACATGAAAGAGCGGCAACGCGTGCAGGAGTATGTCCTCCGCGGTCCAATGCCAGGCCTCGTTCAGCGCCCGCATGTTTGTGACGAGATTCCGGTGGGTGATCATCGCGCCCTTCGATCTGCCCGTTGTTCCTGATGTATAGCAGATCACCGCCATGTCGTCCGGGCCCGTCGGATAGTCACGGGCCGACGAGGCGTTGGATTCCGTGGGTTCTCGACCGAGCGCGAGATCCGCGGTCTCGTCAGACCCGTCGATGAGCCGCACTAAGAGGCCCCGGATCGAGTCGAGAACGTTCCGAGCTCGCCGGAAGCCCGCTTCATCGGTTACGAAGAGCGCTGCGCCGGAATCGCGGAGAAAATAGTCGAGTTCAGCGGGCGTGTACGCGGGATTCAACGGGAGCGTGACCGCGCCGATCGACAGCGCGGCAAGGTGTAGAGAGACGAATTCCATACATTTCGGGAGCTGCAGCGCGACTCGATCGCCCTTTGTAATACCCAGCCCGCGAAGCAAGCCGGCGCATCGCTCTACTTCCGCATCGAATTCCCCAAAGGTATAGATTCGGTTTTCAAAGATCACCGCCGGCTTTGGGCCGTAACGGCGGGCAGTGTCCACGAGTTCCCGGGCGAGGTTCATTCGTTGAATTCCTCATCATGCTCGACGCTCTTCTCTATCTCACCGACGCAGCCGCCGGGCGTCAATGAAAAAGACGCCGGCGGTGAAGCGCGACAGGCCGACCCGTCGTACTTGAGTTTGGCCCGTTCGTCCGCTATGGTGGCTGAGCTTACGCCGCAAGAGGGTGACCGCGTGATCATTCCCCGTGACATCGTCAATTTGCTGCTTGAAGATCCCGAGACACGGGGTCGTTTCGGTTTTGTGGAGCGGCTGCGATCCCCGCACGCGATTCAAGGCGGAGAATTGCCGACGGGAACCGAGCTCGAGGAATGGATGCTCGCGGAGGGTCACAAGAGAAGCCCTGCAATCGGGAGATACGTCTTTTATCTGAGCCTGATGGCCCGCATCTACTCCGAGGTTTACCACTTCTTCGACACGTGGGATCCGTCCGGCACGCCCGGCCATGACTGCCTGACGACGGGCACGCGAATCGACGAGATCCTCGCGGTGGCTCGCTATCTTTACTACCTGGACAGCCACGGCGTTGAAGGCTGCGTGCTCGAGTGCGGCGGCTTCAAAGGATGGTCGTCGGTTTGCCTCAGTTGGGCGTGTGATTTCCTCGGGCGCAGGCTCTACGTCGCGGATTCCTTCGAAGGTTTGCCCACGCCGAGCCACCGCAACTGGTCGGGCTATCGGGAGGGTGATTTCACCGGGACGCTCGATGAAGTCCGCAACAGCATGTATGCATTGGGACGACCGAGGAGCGTTGAGTTCATCAAGGGCTGGTTCAACGAGTCTCTCCGCGGGTTCGACCAGCCGATTGCGCTCCTCTGGGTGGATGTGGACTTGTACGAATCCGCTCGGGACGTGATGACGAACACGTTGTCCCGTTTGAGTCCCCGTGGGGCCATAATGTCGCACGAGTACGACCAGGCGCTTGCGGACGAGCCCTTCGGGCCCGCGACCGCGATCCTGGAATATCTCGACGAGCACGGCGTTCCGTACGAGACGACGCCGGCCGTTCCGGATACGTTGGGACTGATCGTGCCCAATGTGAGCGGTCGGTTGCTTTTCAGTTCCGAGAAACACGCCTTCTGGTATGATCGATCGTTGAGCGACGAAGACCGAGCCGCGCGCTATGTGCTGGTCGCGGATCAGGAAGAGGTACGAAACCGGCTGAACGAGGTCCTCAACAGCAGGACGTGGAAAATGACCGCTCCCGTGAGACGCGGATTCGAAGCGCTGGCCAAGGCGCGGGAGCGGTTGAGGCGATAAACTTGAGTGGAGATCGGAATTATGCCCAAGACATTTGAAGAGCCGCCCTCCGACGGGGCCTGGATCACGCCGACCGGCGCGGGTAAGGTGGAGGTTCCCGACAACCCGATCGTCGGCTTCATCGAAGGAGACGGAGTCGGGCCGGACATCTGGAAAGCGGCCCGCATCGTCTTCGACGCAGCCGTCGAGAAGGCGTACGACGGCGCCAAACGCATCCGGTGGTGGGAAATTCCCGCAGGCGAGAAATCTCACCGTGAGTTCGGCGAATACCTCCCCGACCACTCGTTGAAGGCTGTCGAGAAGGCGACCGTGGTCATCAAAGGACCCCTCACAACTCCGGTGGGCGGCGGAATCCGCAGCCTCAACGTCACCCTGCGACAGAAGCTCGATCTCTACGCGTGCGTCCGACCGGTGAAGTACATATCCGGGACACCGTCGCCTGTGAAGCGGCCGGAGGATGTCGATATGGTGGTCTTCCGGGAAAACACCGAAGACGTGTACGCAGGGATTGAGTGGAAGTCGGGCAGTGAGGGAGCGGACAAAGTTATTCGATTTCTGTCCGAATCCCTCGGCGTGACGATCGATCCGGAGTCGGGCGTCGGTGTGAAGCCGATGAGTCCCCACGCGACGAAACGTCTGGTCCGCCGCGCGATCAAGTACGCTCTGGAACACAACCGCAGGCGTGTCTGCCTCGTGCACAAGGGCAATATCATGAAGTTCACGGAAGGAGCGTTCCGAGACTGGGGATATGAACTCGCTCGGGATGAGTTTTCCGACGTGACCGTCACCGAAGAGGAGCTCCACGAGAAGCATGATGGTCGCCTGCCGCCCGGCAAAATCCTGATCAACGACCGGATTGCGGACGCAATGTTCCAGCAGGTGCTCCTCCGCCCGGACGAATACGAAGTGATCGCGCTCCCCAACCTCAACGGGGACTACCTGTCCGACGCGTTGGCCGCGCAGGTCGGCGGATTGGGTATGGCGCCGGGCGCGAATATGAGCGACACGTGCGCGTTGTTCGAAGCCACCCATGGAACAGCGCCCAAGTACGCGGGCATGGACAAGGTGAACCCGGGTTCCTTGATCTTGTCGGGCGCGATGATGTTCGAGCATATGGGGTGGACCGAAGCGAAAGATCTCATTCTGAAGGGCGTCACCGGCGCGATCGAAGCGCAAACGGTTACGTACGATCTGGCGCGGCTGCTGCCCGGCGCGACGGAAGTTTCGTGCTCCGGGTTCGGTCAAGCGATCGTGGAGCGGATGAGTTCCTGACAAGCGCAAACATGTCGGCCGGCGGGGTCTCCGTTCGCACACCCGCGGTTGAGGCGGCTTCGGATGAAGAGACTCCACACCAGGTTCCTCGTCTATATTCTCCTGCCCGTGATCGGGGTCACTGTTCTGACCGGCCTCCTGTCGCTGCTCACCGCGCAACGGATGCTCGAGAAGCAGCTGATCGCAACGTTCGAATCGGCGCTCAAGCAATCATCCGATGAACTGGAAACAACCGCGTGGCGGGGCCTTCAGACGCTAATGGTGATGAGCGTTTTGGAGGAGTCGCGTACCGTGAGCCATGGGGAGCTCCGGGACCTGCTCACCGAGGTCTTCGCAGGCTTGCCGGTGCGATCCTTCTTTGTGGGATACGCGGACGGCCGGTATGTGTCGAGCGCGGATCCTGACAAAATTCCCCCCGACTACGACCCTCGGGATCGCCCCTGGTATCGTCGAGCGGCCGCTCAAAGCGGTCCGACGCTCATCCCTCCCCATATGTCGGAAACGCTGGGAATCGAGATTATCACGGTGGCCCTGAGGATTACCGACGATTCGGGCGCAGTGATTGCGGTCGCAGGGTACGACGTATCGGTTGCCGCAGCTCGTAAACGGCTGCTCAACCTGAGGTTCGTTCGGCGATACGCCGGCGCGCGGGCCGCGGTATTCACTCGAGAAGGACTCATTGTCTTTCACACGGACGCGGAGCTGGTCGGGCGGACAATCCCGAGCTTTCGGCATCAGCTCTATGAACGGATGTGGCGGGCGGTCAAGGCCGGAGATCAACAGTGGCACGGGATGGGTCTCACCGACCAGGGGAGGTATTACGGCGGCTATCAAAAGACCATCCTGCCGGAGATCTTCATAGCGCTTGAAGCGCCGCTCGCCGTGGCGGCCGTCCCGCTCCATCGGCTCGCGATCGTGCAGGCGACTCTCGGACTGATCACTCTGGCGGTCCTCTTCTTCGTGCTGATTCGCCTAGCCAACCGCGTGGTGCGACCCCTCCAGATGCTCACCCAGGCCGCGGAATCCGTCCGAGAAGGCGACTACAAGCAGACGCTGCCGGCGGTCGGCTCGGACGAAGTCGGCAATCTCGTCGAAGCGTTCAACACGATGACCGAGGGTCTGAGACAGCGCGACTACATCAGAAACACGTTCGGACGTTACCTGAATACGGAGGTGGTCGATCGGCTGCTCGAATCCGAAGACGGAGTGAAGCTCGGCGGTGAAACGCGCGATCTGTCGATTCTCTTGTCCGATCTCCGGGGATTCACCGCGCAGACCGCGGAGATGCCGTCGGAACGGGTCCTCTCGATGCTCAATCGATATCTCGGACGCATGGTTGAGATCATACTCGACCACGGCGGAACGGTCGACGAGATCATCGGCGACGGCATTCTGGCCTTTTTCGGTGCGCCCGAAGCCATGGAAGATCATCCTGCGCGGGCCGTCGCATGCGCGCTCGAAATGCAAGCGGAAATGACTCACATCAACGAACTTAATGAATCCGATGGGTTGCCCCGCCTGGAGATGGGCATCGCCGTCAACACGGGCCGTGTAATCGTGGGAAATATCGGTTCCGAGCGCCGGACCAAATACGGCGTCGTCGGCTCGGAAGTGAACCTCGCTGGAAGAATCGAGTCATACACCCTGGGCGGGCAGGTGCTGATCGGTCCGGCGACGTACGACCGCATTAAGGCCATGGCGACGATACGGGACGTGATCCCGGTCGAAATGAAAGGCGTTCGCGGACCGGTGAACCTGTACGACGTGCGGGGTCTCGGTCCGCCCTATGATATCCGGCTGCAGGACGTGCTCGAGACGCCCGCGCCGCTGGAACAGCGTGTTCCCGTTTGCGTGAACTTGTTGGACGGCAAAGTGGTGATCCGCGCCGAAGAGGGTCGGCTTACCCACCTCTCAGAGCGGTCCGCCATAGTGCTGACGTCCCGGCCGCTCGAACCCCATTCGGAGTTACGGCTCGACCTGCTGGACGAGGCCGGCGCCGTTATCGGCTCGGTGTTCGGCAAGACCGTGGAGAAGCGACCCACGGACGAGGAGGCCGGCGCGCTCGTCCGGTTCACCTTTGTTTCGCCCGAGATACGACGATACTTACGCCACGTGCCCGGCGCCGGCGGCTAAGATGGAAAAGGATGCGGTCGGAGAGAGCCCGGAGAGAGGATTTTGTTGATCCAGTTCGATTAACCTGCCGATATCGTATGTCATCTGAGACACTCATAAGAAAAAGTCTTGACGGGACCGGCCCCTTTTGAATATCCTCCCCTCTTACCGCTCCGGAATATGATTTTTTGTGCTTGTCGAGTGTCTCAGGAGGGTTGAGGGTACCCCGTCCCGGGCAGAATTTTCCGGAGGTCGGTTTGCCTCGGGACGGGGCATACTTCATCATGATCATCACCCGCACACCCCTTCGAATCAGCTTTGTCGGCGGAGGCACCGATCTTCCCGCATATTATCGTACGACGCAGGGGGCGGTCGTCAGCGCGGCGATCAACAAGTACGTGTACATGACGGTGAACACGCTGAGCGAGTATTTTCCGAACCGGATCCTCGTGAAGTATTCGGAATCGGAACTCGTTGATTCCGTTGACGATATCCGCCACCCCATCATCCGGGAAGCCATGCGAATGACCGACGTGGTAGGTCGGGTGGAGATCACCTCGATGGCCGACATTCCCGCCGGCACGGGCCTGGGATCCTCGAGCACATACGCGGTGGGACTGCTGCACGCGCTCTATACGTTTCGCGGCGAATTCGTTTCAGCGGCCCAGCTGGCCAGGGAAGCCTGCGAAATCGAAATCGAACGACTCGGCGATCCCATCGGCAAACAGGATCAGTATATCGCCGCGTACGGCGGCATCCGGCATATCAGATTCAATTCCGACGAGACGGTCTTTGTCGATCCGGTGGTCTGCTCGTTCGAGACGAAAAGAGCTTTGGAAGAAAACCTGCTCATGTTCTACACGGGCAAGACGCGGCGAGCCGGCGAGATTCTCGAGAAGCAACAGGCCGACACCCACAAGAAGATGGAGACGCTCACCGCGATGAAGGACCTTTGCGCTGAATTGATGGATGTCCTTCGGGAAGGCCGTTCCCTCAATCGCTTCGGCGAGATCCTCCACGAGGGGTGGCTGCTCAAGCGGGGTCTCGTGGCAGCCATCGCGGACGACGTCATCAACACCTACTACGAGACCGCGCGGGACGCCGGCGCCATCGGCGGGAAACTCCTCGGAGCGGGCGGCGGCGGTTTCCTCCTCTTTTATGTGGAGAAACAGAACCGCGATCGTGTCCGAGCCGCGCTCTCGGACCTCAAGGAACTCCCCTTCCGCTTCGAGCCCCAGGGCAGCAAAGTCATCTACATTTCGGACGATTTTTGAGATTGAATCGCCGCGTTACCCTTTCGGTCCGTAGTGGGAGAACTGCATGGTGAACTGGCCTCGTCCCTGGGTTGCGGATCTGAGCGATGTGGAATAGCCGAACATACCGGCGAGCGGCGCGGTGGCCTTGACCAGTGATGTCTTGTCTCTCGGGACGATTTGATCCAATTTGCCTTTGCGGCTGTTGAGATCCGCAATGACTTCACCTACGTACTCTTCGGGGACGATCACTTCGAGCTTCATATGGGGCTCCAGCAGGACCGGGTGAGCGTTTTCGCACGCCTCCCGGCAGCCTTGGGATGCGGCCACCTTGAGGCCGAGCCCGCTCATCGCGTGAAGGTCGGGGCCTATGGACTCGAGCCGGACGTTGAGATCGACCACTTCGTTGCCGGCGACCGGTCCGGCGAGGCACGCCTCTCGAACGCCTTGCTCGACCTGATCCATGAGTTCCTTCGGGATCTCCGGCAAGGAATCGGCGACGGTGAACGAAACACCCTTCCCGCGGGGCGCTGCATGAACGGCCATGGTGAGCTCGCCGTAATGTCGGACCTCGTTGATCTCCCTGTCGAAGACCACATGGGCTGAACCCGACTCGAGGACGGTCTCCTTGTAGACCACCTGGGGTCTGCCGGTGGTCACTTCCACGCCGTATTCCCGTTTGAGCCGATCCAGGATGATATCCAGATGGAGTTCTCCCATGCCGGAGATCAGCATCTGGCCGGTCTCTTCGTCCTCGTTATAGTGGAAGGTGGGGTCTTCGATGGAGAGCTTCTCGAGGACCGAGAGAAGTTTTTCTTGATCCCCGCGCGTTTTGGGTTCGACGGCTATGGAAATGACCGGTACGTAGGTGTCCACCGATTCGAGGATGATCGGCGCGTCTTCGTCGGTGAGCGTGTCGCCGGTGATGGTGTCCTTGAGGCCGACCGCCAGGGCGATGCTGCCGGCGGACACCGACTTGACGCGCTCGCGTTTGTTCGCGTGCACAAGGAAGAGCCGCGCGACGCGCTCCTTGATCCCGCGTGTCGCGTTGTACACGGTCTGATCCGCGTCCAATTCTCCTGAATAGACCCGGAGATAGGTGGCCTTGCGGCCTTGATCCATGATCACTTTGAACGCGAACGCGCAGAGATGTTGCTTCCCCTTGGGGGAGCGGCTCTCCTGTTCGCCCGTGTCGGGGTTGATTCCCAGGATGGGCGGCGCCTCGAGGGGTGACGGCAGATAATCGATTACGGCCTCGATAACCGGCTGCACCCCGAGATTCTTGAGCGCGGAACCGCAGAGGGTCGGTATGAGCTTGTTGGCGAGCGTGCCGGCCCGCAATCCCCGGTTGATTTGATCGGGGGTGAGGTCGTCGGTCTCGAGATAGGTTTCGAGCAGTTCCTCATCCATTTCGGCCGCGGCTTCCAGCATGAAGCGCCGCGCTTCGAGCGCCCGGTCCAAGTGCTCGTCCGGGACGTCGATGAATTCGTACGTTTCCCCCTGACTGCTTACATCCCATACGACGGCCTGCATGCGGATGAGATCGATGACGCCGGCGAACTGATCGTCTTCGAAGACCGGTAATTGGATGGGAACGGGATTGGCGCCGAGCCGATCGCGCATCATCTGCACGGCCCGGTCGAAGTCCGCGCCGAGCCGGTCGAGCTTGTTCACAAAGACGATCCTGGGGACCTTGTATCGATCGGCCTGCCTCCAAACGGTCTCGGTTTGGGGCTCTACGCCGCCCACCGCGCACAAGACCTGCACCACGCCGTCAAGCACCCGAAGTGACCGAGCCACCTCGATGGTGAAATCCACGTGTCCGGGCGTGTCGATCAGATGGATCTCATATCCCTTCCAATTGAAGGCCGTGCCGGCCGACGTGATGGTAATGCCGCGTTCCTGCTCCTGCGGCATGTAGTCCATAGTGGCCGAGCCTTCGTCGACTTCGCCGATCTTGTGAATTCTCTTGGTGTAGAAGAGCATCCGTTCGGTGAGGGTGGTCTTCCCCGCGTCGATATGTGCCGTAATACCTATATTTCTTATTTTATTAATGTTCTGTGTCACGATTACTCCGCCGGCTTCCGGCGTGCGCCGGCTTCGCCCATGTAGAGATGAAACCAGATGATTTTTAAACGTTTATTGGAATTTTGTCAACCAGGTCGAACCGCCGATCATGTTTGCCTTTTCCCTCCGATCATGGTACATTCCGAACCCGGAAACGGCCCGAGGGCCGTGCCCATAGACGGAGTTCCGAAGACCGACGACCGTCGGCGGGGCATTCTTGACGGCCGTAATCGATGAGGCAGGTGTCGACATGGATGCGATGGCAAACTTCTTCGAATGGATCAATCAACTGTTCGGTGTTCAAAGCGGCGCCGAGCTCGTGTTTCATCCCATATTCATCGGCATTGCCGCGGCCGCGCTCATCTATGCCCTGATCAGAGGCATGAAGGTGTTGGGACTCACCATTTTGGGTCTTATGGGCGGAGCGGCCGGTGTCTACTACCTCTATCCCGAAAACTCTTCCAACCTCACGGAATTAGTCAAGTTTCTCGGAGCTATGGGCGGTCTTGCTCTGATCTTGGTTTACTTCGGATTCATACGAGAATAGAGGGACAAGCGTAGGACCGAAACAAAACGGAAGGCGGGAGTTCGGCGAGCCGGCCGGGCTCCTGTTTCTTCTCCGACGCGTCGCCGAATTCGGGACCCTTTCGTCGAGTCTCCCGCGTCCAAGCCCCCCGGAGCCTTCGCCGGGAACGATTCTCCCACGATCAACGACCGGTCGACCGGATCATTCCCCCGGACTCCTTATCCACCTTGCCTTTCCTCTGAGCAGACCGTCGGGGGAGTCTGCGCATTGAGCGGCGAGATTTCAACACAAACATTAAATATTCCAGATAACAAATTCCTTTGACATGGGAATTTTTATTTGCTAATCCCTCTCCAAGAACGCACATCGGGGTTATGCATGGTCTCGCTTCTGTCCGGACGATCGAAAGAGTCCGTCAAGTTGCCCAACCACACGCTACTGTACGGAATCGTTCTCGCGGCGCTCGGCGCTTTGGTCGCGGCCGGCGCCTTGACGAGAATCTACGAACTGCGTGAACTCTTCCCCCTGAAGCTGGAAAAAGAGGTCAACGAGCTAATCCTGGGCTACATACCGTTCATCCTGGGAACGTTCATAACGACCGCGGCCGCGCTGGCGGGCTTGATCGTCGGGCTCAGCTGGGCCCTTTCCGGTTTGAGGGAAATAACCAGGCTGCGCGTGGTCATGGACCGACCCGGGGACTACTACGAACCCGAAGGGGTGTCCTTGGGCCTCAAGGACGGGAGAATCCACGCGTACGATCGTTCGCCGTCGCTGCTCTTTTTCATTCTCGGCAGGGTTTGGTCCAATGCGGGGCGGATTTCGGAGATACCGGGCGAGGTGATTCGTCGCAATGTGCGCTTCCTCTGGACCGCGTTGCTGATGGGCTTCGCGATCCACTTTTTGTTTCGATTGCTCTCTCTCCTTCCGCAACACCTCGAGGCGTGGGGCTTGGGCAGCGGATACGTCATTCCGTCGCCCGCGCCGTTCTACAATCTTCTGATCCTCGTATGTGTCTTCAAGCTGGTGATTGCGTTCAGTCTTATCCCCTTGCGAAAGCCTCCGATGGGCCGGGAAATGGACTCGATGATCGTAGAGGGCAAGGGCCATCCATCGGTATTCTTCGCCATACTGGAGGAGGGGTCGCGGATCTTTGCTCACAGGGGCTTCCCCAATCGGGTCTCCCGATCCAAGCCGGTCATCTGCGAGGACAACGAAACGCTGATCGGCACGTTGATCGAGAGCTTCCCGGAATATATCCGCACTTCATGCAGATTCGGAGCGCTCCTCGGGCTGCTTCTCGGGTCGGTCATGGTTCTGGTGGGATTTCTGCAAATCATCCTCACGCAGTATCCGACCTTTTCCGTGGGGTACGAGGACTTCTTCAGGCTGTACGCCCTCAGTCTGATCGTTGACATCGCATTGAACGTGGCGATTATCCTTTTCGGCAAAGGTTTTATCGAACAGGCGCGGTCGCTCATGTCGGTCTACCGTTTTCGGTCGAACATCGTCTATGTGGAGGCCAAGGGCGACTTTGAAAAGCAGGTGCTGCCGGACCTCGAGGGCATTGTTTCGCCGGAACGGCTTTTCAATCCGCTGAGCCGCTGCGCGTTCAACGTCCGATATTTTTCCGCGGAAGCCGTTTCGGAAGCCGTTTCAGCCGTCGGAATGAGGGATCTGGTGGGGCTGGAGACATCCGGCCGCGTGGCCAAGGATGTGGGCCGCCTGAAGTACTTGCCGTTCCAAGTTGATTTCAACGAACGCTACCCCTCGTCCTGGACGTCCATAGAATACGCGACGGGATCGCCCGACGCCCAATACACCGAGGATGAGGCGGTGACGGCGACGGTCGAGGGGGAGGCGGAGGAGGCGCCTCGGAAGGAATCCCCGCCGCCTATTGCGGTTCCGTGAGGCGCACAGCGCGCCCGCGGCTGATCCGGCGTATAGACCGCTTGAAACCGCCTGTGTTTTTCCTGGAGAATTGCAGGGACTTCAAAGGCCTGTACTTGACTGGGACACTGAATCTGCTAAAATTGGTCAAGTGTTTGGATTCTCCGGTGAAACACTTCCGAGTTCCGTGCCGGAATCGGCGTGACCGCGCGACGCGCCCCTCGATTACCTCCCGAACGCCGATCGGACGCCGACTGCGGTGGTGGGCCGCCGGCCGGACTGATTCCGGGCGAAGCCGGAAGAGGGCGGGTAAGGCCCGTACGTGCGCGCTCCCTCGAAGCCTTCCGGTCAGCCCCTTGTCGGGGATGAGGTGACAGAATGAGATCATCGTCCTTGCGGATTGCGTGCGTCGGCCTCGGCGTTCTACTTCTGTTTGCGGTCACGGCGTCCGCTGCAGACCGATATCTGATCATCAAAAAGAAGGACGGGACGACGCAACGCGTTCCCTTGCAGTTCTCGCCCGAAGAGATCGAGTCCTTCGACGTGCAAACGGAAACCGGGCCCGGCGTCGGCGCGGAAGGCGAGCAACGGGAATTCGACCGGGGGCCCGCGCCCGCCGGCCAACAACCATCGGAAGTGTTCGGCCGGGAAGGCGAACCGCCGGCAATGGATCCGGACGCTCCGGAAGCGGGGCCTTCGCCCGACCGTCCGCCTTCGGACGCGCGATCTCCCTTCGGCCCCGGACCCGAGGAACAACGGCCGGCCGAAGAACAACCGATGATTCTCAGAGAGGAAGGTCCTCAACCGCCCCCGGAAGGCCCCCAAGCGCCCGGGGAACGAAAGCCGGGCGTTCCGACGTTGGAACAGGCTCGCCGAGGACCCACAGCCGGTGTAGACGCGGGGATCGGAACGTTCACCGTCAACGTGTACGATCTACCGGAAAACATCAAAGCCCTC
Organism: uncultured Syntrophales bacterium; assembly: GCA_964385875.1. Lineage (GTDB taxonomy): Bacteria > Desulfobacterota > Desulfomonilia > Desulfomonilales > Desulfomonilaceae > CAYLRL01. The sequence continues at coordinate 13,395 of CAYLRL010000038.1, read as the reverse complement.
CCTGATTTCAGCGCGTTTCGGCCTACCAAGGTCGTGACCGCGGACAGCATCGACGTCAATCCAGCGGAAGGCCGCAATCTTCCTCCAGGTATCACCCCCCGCGAAAAAGGTCTGGGAATGAGGTTCGTCGGCATGTTCCGCGTTGCGGGGGAAGGGATCTTTCGTTGGCGGCTTCTGGCGAAAGACGGCGTGAGAATGCACATCGACGACAAGACCCTCATCGAAAACGACGGAATTCATCCCCCGGAATCAAAAACGGGGTACGTGCATCTGGCCGAGGGCGTGCATTCGCTCATTGTCGACAATTTCAACTCATCGGGCGAGCCGGTCCTTCAGCTCTTCGTCACCCCGCCCTTGGGTTCGGAACATATCTTTTCGACCGGCGCAGGGTTGGAGGGATGGAAAGAGCCGGCCAAGCCGTACGACGTCCTCTGGGGTCAGGTCTACTTTGTACCGAAAGGCAAATATCCGAAGGGGCCGAAATTCGAAGAGATCTCTCCAATAGGGCGGATCATTGCGCCGGAACTGAGCATATCCGGCGGAGAAGGCATTCCCGGACTACCCGGCCGAACGGATATGACGGCCATACGCTACGAAGGATTTTTCAACGTGGAGGGCGCGGGCATTTTCGCGTTTCGACTGGTTTCGGACTATTACGGCAAGCTCACCATCGGGAAGCACGAAATCGCGGATGTCAGCGCTCGGAAAAAGGGCGAAACGGATGAGGGAATAGGCTGGGCCTTCTTGCAAAAGGGAAGCTACCCGATTCAGGTGGACTATTTTCATCCTGCAGGCGAACCCGTGCTGAAGCTGTTCGTGACCGAACCGACCAAAGAAGAGGAAGTCTTCGCGCCGGCGCGGCCGCTCGTCGGTTATGACTCGGAAAGCGGCAATTTGAGCCTGATTCCGGCCTTTGTCTACTTCCTCAAAGAGGGAACGAACAAAATTCCCAACTTCAATAAGTTGACTCCGGCAGGGATGTTCTTTACCGGAGCGATCGATTATCCGGTCGATCGGGGATCCACGATCTTCCCCGGTGTGCCCAAGCGGGAGGACTGGCTGGGGCTCAGGTTCTACGTAAAGTTCGCGCTCAACGAGCAAGAGGCCGGAACCTACAAATTCCGGGTCGTCGCGGATGACGGCGCTCGCTTGATCCTCGGTAAGAAGCTCGTCGTCAACGCTCAGGGCAAAGGTGTCCGGGAAGAATCCGGAAGCGTGACCCTGCCCGAGGGCAGCCACGAAATGTTCCTCGACTATTTCCAACGAACCGGAAAGAACGGCGTGCAGCTCTTCATCACGCCCCCGGACGGTGAGGAGAAGATCTTCGCTTTCCAGTAAGGATCGGGTCATCCGGGGAACGGCCCAAAGCCGCGGCGTCGTCCCAACGTGGACGGCGTCGCGCGGTCCGATGTGGACACGCCTTATTCGTTCGAGGATTCGGGGGGGTGGTGGGCGGCGCTTCCCGCCGGAGGCTTTCTGACGGTGGTGTAGTATTTCCCCCCGTGGGTCTTGACCACCGTGCCGTCGCTGACGAGATACTCGAGCGCCTTCTTGCGGTAGTCACGCATGCCGATCCGGAACACGTTCAGCTGAGAATACGGGAGTTCCACCGCGGTCACGGGATCGAACGCGCCCTGGGATTCGAGGTCTTCGAGCACGAACCGGGCAGCGCTTCCCGTCTTCCAGAGTATCCCAAACCGTGTGAGAATGAACACGACGATCAGCGCGACGGCCCCAATGAGAATTTGCCCCGTCTCAGACATCCGGACGCTCTAGAAGCCGAAAGACAGCTCCGTAACCTTCAGGTCGTTCTCGATGCCCTCGTCGCCGATGTATTCATTGGCGATCTCTTCGCATTGGGCCTTCTCTTTGTAGCTTCTAATACGACCCGTCAGCCGGAAATTGCCGTCCGGATCGGCTTCGATTTCCACATTTCGGGCCACCACGGCCGTCAATCGCTTTCGGATGATGGTCTCGACGCGTTTGGCCACCGCGAGATTCTTGAGGCCTTGAAGCACGCGTGGTTCATCGAGTTTGCCCGGCTTTTTCCCGACCGCGGTGATAACGATTTCCGACGAGGAGGCCGCGTCGAAGTACTCGGTATTGATGATCAAATCGTAGAGCGCCCAGTCCGCCGGGTCCTTGCCGAAAATGGCCCGCTCGAGCTTTTTTCGCTCGTCATCGAGTTCGCGAACATAGTCCTGAGCTTCAGTGCGGGTAAAGCTGAACCGTTCCATGATTCGCGGTATCCGCACCGACTCGGGCGCCACGACTCGGCATCTGAACACCCCCTCGACCCCTTGGAGGACGATCTGAGCCCCGCGGCCGACGATGACGACGTTGCCCCTCGAGGCTTCTTCGTATGTCAGCGCTTCGAAAAGACTCCGATAGGAGGGTCGATCGAAGAAGAGCCGTTGAAAGAACCGCGGACCGTGCTCCGACTCGTAGACCCGGCAGACATCGCTGTATTCCGGGTCGCATGACTGGGCCAGCGCGTGAACCCTGTCCCGACTGATTAAGCCGAGGCCCATCTTCCGGGCCACGATTGCAGCGACAATATCTCCAAAGGAACCCACCAGTCTGGATACGGTAACAATCGGCATAAGTCGTCCTCTCCTGATCCGGTCGACGCCGGCTTTTCGTCGGACTATTCACATGAGCCGAAAACCGCGGCTTTGTCAACCGGATAATAGCCGAGAGAAGCCGTGGCCGAGTGATTGAGGTCGAGCCGTCCGCCGGCCCTGCGCGACTCGAAGCCGGATTGTCGCAGATGCTTCCAACTGTGGCCGCGCCCGACTAGTTGCTGAACAACGTCCTCGGCAACCAAAGAACGTAACCGTTCAGCGGGATATAGCGATAAGCCGTTGATATCTTGATGGGGGAGGTTTGGAGCGCCATATAGGCGATCTGCGTGAAGGAGTGAGTCCGCTCTTCCTTGGGTAATGCGGGTCCCAACTCCGGGCTGATACCGCAGCGAACCGCGATATAAATGACGTGCAGCGACGCCGGAAGAAAACCGGGGACGAACGCAACAGCGAAGAGCATGCCCACGGACATGCCCGCCAACTCGGGTCTACCCCCAAATGGCTATGGTCGACTGACGGCTAACAAAAACCCCGTTCGTGCCTGACAGTATACTTGATCAAACGACATTCAAGGGGGAAAAGCCGCTTCATGCCCCGTCGCGCGCGATCGACCGCCGGTCCGCCGGCGCGTCCCCGCTTCCGGAAAGCGCGAAGGAAAAGCAGTATCGAGGAACAGCGAGTCGACCGAGGACTGCGGGAACCGGACAACCTGGTATCCGCGCGTCAGCGCAATTGCCGAACCGTCCTCCGCACGATGTCGGCGAGGTCTTCGGATTCGTACACAAAATCCGACGCCGTTTCCCGAAGACCGGCGGGAAGACGACGAAGCCCCCATCGCACTCGGGCTTCTATCTCGTCGCGCGTGTGTCGCCGTGCGTACAGTTCGAGGTTGTTGTCGAAGAAAGAGAGGCTGTCGGCCCACTTGAGGATGTTCGAACGCTCCGTGCCGCCGAACTCGTGAAGGGCCACCGCTTCGTGGATCTCGCGCAGTTCCTCGTCGGTGAGCCGGGATTCGCCGAGAACCTGAGCGATGATACGGCCGCTGTTCGCCGAATGGGCCGCCTTGTACGAGTCAAAATCAGCGAAGTCCGCCTGTCGGACCCGGCGCGCGGGGAAAGCGCGTTCGATATCATGGCCAAGCGCGGCCAATGCGAGCGTCGGTCCCGCATCGGTTCGAAGCTTTTTAACCCAAGCGAGCGTGTTGACCGCGTGACCCGAGTCTTCGGGAATCGGCGATCTTTCGATGAGAGAAAGCAGCTCGGTCCGCGCCTGATCGAACGTCCGCTCATCCATACTTTGCTCCCGTAGCCGAACCACTAATCGGACCGGCGTCCCGCGATGAAGTCCTCAGTCCGTCGACGAGCTTCGTCTTCGTCCAGCGCCGCCGGCGGACGTTTCATGAAAAACGCGGACGGCGAACGGAGCGGCCCTCCGATCTCCCGGTCCAGAGCGAGTTTGAGACAGCGGATCGCGTCAACCGTGACTCCCGCGGAATTCGGCGAATCCTCGACCGAGAGACGCAGTTCCAGATTCATGGGGATGTCGCCGAAAAGCCTCCCTTCCATTCTGATGAAGCAGACTTTATTGTCGTTCTGCCACGGCACGTAATCGCTCGGTCCCACGTGAATGTCGTCGGGATGCAACCTCTCGACAAGCGTCGATTGGATCGCTTCCGTCTTCGAGATTTTCTTCGACGCGAGGCGGTCTCGATTGAGCATGTTGAGGAAGTCCGTATTGCCGCCCGTGTTTAGTTGATAGGTGCGGTCGAGCTTCACCCCTCGATTCCTGAACAGGCTCGACAGCACGCGGTGAACGATGGTCGCCCCCAGTTGCGATTTCACGTCGTCGCCGATAATCGGCAGCCCTTTGTCTCGGAATCGGCCGGCCCAAGAATCATCGCCGGCGATAAAGACGGGGATGCAGTTGAGGAGCGCTGTTCCCGCTTCCAGAGCGCATTCCGCGTAGAATTCACTCGCGCGTTGCGATCCGACCGGCAGATAATTGACCAGAATCTCCGCGCCCGATTCTTTCAACGCGGTCACGATCTCCTCACGGTCGGATTCGGGCTCGTCGGCTCGGACAAACGTCCGCCGCTCGTCGTACATCGCCATATGATCCGCAATCCCATCGAGCACGCGTCCCATTCGGACGGTGACGCCGGACGCAGGAACGTCTCCCACGAAGCGCGTCGTGCAATTGGGCGGAGCAAATATTGCGTCGGCCAAGTCCTCACCGACTTTCCTCCGATCCACATCGAACGCGGCGACCACCCTGATGTCGCCCGTTTGGTAGCCGCCCAGGTCATCGTGCATGAGGCCGCACGGGTTTGATTCTTTCGAGTCCGAATAATACCGAATGCCCTGAACGAGGGAGCTTGCGCAATTACCCACTCCCACCAGAGCGATTGAAATGGGATTCATCAATAAACCGACCTTTCCCAGGGACGGTGGGCGTCTCTCCCGCGCGTACGGGATGACCGGCCGCCTCTTCCGATGAAGTAATTGTTAGCCCACCTTAACTAAATGTCAACAAAAGCCGACGGCGCGACGCCCCGGCCTCGCTGATTCCCGCGTCCCGCCCGTGTCTCCCGGAACCCGCTATGCGGGCGGGGCCGACCAAAAAATGCCGAGCTTGAAACTCAGATAGACCACCAGACCGAGAAGTATGAGGCAAATAATGAAGAGAATCTTTCCGGTGAGATCAAGGCCCCGGAACCATTCGTACACAAATCGGAGCAGCCGTTTCAGTCCGGCGAAGAGAATCCTTAAAAGTCGCCCGAGCAAACGTGCGCCCGCCCGCCCGATCGTCTTCAGGCCCGCGCCCATCGAACGAGCCAACTTACCGAACCAACCGGACGATCGCCCCGCTGCCGCTGCTCGCGCATCAGCGCCTGTTTGAGCGTTTCCGGCCATTGTCATCTCCTTTCGCAGACGGATTCGGACGGCGCCGCGCAGTACGCCGATCCCGGGCTAAAGCTGCGCCTCGCCGTGCGCAAGCGCCGCGCCGTTGAAGCTCGGTGGATCGCAGGTTTCGATACGGTTCGATCCCTACGTTCTCCGGCCGGCGTTTACACGGGCATTGCTATCGGCGGACGCTTTCCAGGGCCTTCTGGAGCGCGGCTACGATGAAGAGGACGTTCTCTCTGCGGCTGTTGAAGCCCATCAAGCCGATCCGCCACACCTTACCGGCCAACTGACCCAATCCCGCGGCGATTTCCAGATTGTAGTTTCTGAGCAGAAATCCGCTGACTTCCTTGCCGTCGATCCCGTCCGGGACCAGCGCTGTGGTGAGGCTCGGCAGTCTGTGCTCCCTCGGCACATGACAACCGATCCCGAGCTTATCAAGGCCCTCCCAGAGTAATTCCGCATTGTCCCGATGTCGCGCCCAGCGGTTCTCGAGCCCCTCTTCCGCGATGAGGCGCAAAGCTTCCCGGAGAGCGTAATTCATGTTAATCGGCGCGGTATGGTGGTACGTTCGCTCCTTGCCCCAATACTTGCCCACCATCGTCATATCCAGATACCAGTTCGGCACGGGGCTCTTGCGGCTCAGGAGCTTCTCCATCGCGCGTTCGCCGAAGGTCAACGGAGCGATCCCCGGCGGGCAACTAATGCACTTCTGGCTCCCGGCGTACGCCATGTCCACGTGCCATCGATCCAGAAACACGGGAACGCCCCCGATGCTCGTTACGGTGTCCAGAAGCAGCAGCGCGCCGTATTCCCGGCAGAGCTTGCCGATTCCCTCGATTGGCTGGAGGGCGCCGGTGGACGTTTCCGCATGCACCAGTCCCAGTATGGTCGGCTTGTGCGTATCCAGCGCTTCGCCGATCTCCTCGAGGGTGAAGACGTCGCCCCAGGGCTTTTCCACCCGTCGAACATCCGCGCCGTACCGAGAGGCCATGTCGCACAGACGCTCGCCGAAATAGCCGTTCACACCGATCATCACCACGTCTCCGGACTCGACGCAGTTGGCGAGGGTCGCTTCCATGGCTGCGCTCCCAGTGCCGCTCACGGGAATGGTAAACGCATTGTCCGTCTGCCACACGTAGCGGAGGAGCTCCTGTGTTTCATTCATCAGTTCGATGAACGCCGGGTCCAAATGACCGATTTCGTTCATGGCCATCGCCAGGCGCACTCGCGGATGACAATTCGACGGACCGGGACCGTGCAACACCCGCGGGGGCGTGTCCAGTTGTCCGACCTGAATACGATGAGACTCGTCCACCTTTACGTTGCGGTTTTCCATTGGAATTCGCCTCGCATCGGGTCTGATTGGTGAGAAAGGGAACACCCGCCATCATACGCGATTCACCGCATCGTTTCAACTTCTTGAGAGCGCGGGAAGTCCTCCCCCGCAATCTCGTTCGATTCCGGGCGAGGGGGCGCTTCAATCGTGCGCCGAAGAAAGCGAATAACCTCGTTGTCCTTGAAAGATCATGAAGATAGAATGAGGGTAATGGTTCAACGGGCTTGAGGCGGCTCTGCGGCCGTCAAGAATGCAGGGGGAGATGGATCTTCCTCTCCAAACTACCCCCATCGACATACCAAGCGCTTATCGCTTTTCCCGTAAACGTTTACGGCGCGTGTTTCAAACGGATCGTCAGACGATGCGTACGGGGAGACTTCGAGAAGGAAGGCCTTTGGATCAACCGGAAACGGCCCCTGGATGGGGCCGTTGCGCAATCGCCCATCCGAGGACTTAACCGAGTTTCTCCTTCAGGTATGTCGCTACCTCGTCTCCGAATTCGCTGCGGATATCGTCAATTGACTTTGCTCCGCTTTCTTCGGTCTCCAGGTTTTTGTACCCCACTTCTTTGGCGCCGGGAACGATCTCGAACTCGATGGAGCCGAGTTGATACATATTGTCCCCAACTGCTTTGATGTCGTCTCGGGAAAACTTGTGCGCCATTGGATCAACCCCCTATAGAAACTCGGTGTTCCACCCGAAGGGCGGCAATCGGCAGTATACCGCGGCATGTCCGCGGCGCACAACCCGAAACGGTTTTCCAATGATGACACCCGCGCATATTTCGCGCCCAAGTCGGCCGAACAGATCAATATTATTGTCCAAAACCGCACACGACGGACACGTGTGAAACTCAACCCGTGTCGTTTGCCGGGGCCGAGTGCCGAGTGCCGTGTGCCGTGTGCCGTGTGCCGGCGATCGGCGTCGTGTCTCATTTGCATTGATTTGCGATCTGTTAGCATGCTACAAAGAATCGCCTCGTCAAGCGCTGCCGCCGCATTGGACGGTTCGTGGTCTGCAGCGGCTCGAGCGCTTGTCATCAGAGAGTTTCTCCAGCCTCATTCCGGCGCATCATCCTGCCGCGGGGGTCGAATAGGGCCGAACGCTCGATTCCTCTCCGCTCACGGGAGGCTCACATGAAACAGACAGTCGCCGTTGTCGGGACTTTGGACACGAAGGCCCAAGAGATCGCGTATCTCCGTGACCTCTTCATAGATGGAGGGTTCGACGCGCTGCTCGTAGATGTGGGCGCGTTCGCTCAGGATGAGATCGAACCGGACATTCACCGGGACGAGATCGCTTCGGCCGGCGGCGTTGCGATCGATGAATTGCTTGCGCGCACGGATCGGCGTTTGGCCGTGGAGACGATGGGCCTCGGCGGCGCTCGAGTCCTCCGTCGACTGTACGAGGAGGGCGCGTTTCAGGCCGTCATTTCTATAGGGGGCGGAACCGGAACCCACATTGCGGCCGGCGCCATGCGGGAGCTGCCAATGGGCGTGCCGAAGCTCATTCTGTCGACGGTGGTTGCACGCGATATGAAGGACGTGGTGGGCGGGAAAGACATCACGCTGATGCACGCGGTCTCGGACCTGATCGGCCTCAACTTCATGACGCGGAGTATGCTCTCCCACGCGGCGGGCGCGGTCATGGGAATGCTTCGGCAATCGGCGGAATTCGCGCCCGAGCGTCCGGTCGTCGCGTTGACGTCGTACGGGCCGCTCAACGAATGCGCATTTGCGTCAGCGAAACATTTAACGGAATTGGGCTACGAGGTGGTCCCGTTTCACGCGATCGGTTCGGGAAGCATGGCCATGGAGAATCTTGTGGAGGAAGGCCGTGTTCAGGGCGTGCTCGACCTTTCACTCCATGAGTTCGCGGACGAACTCCACGACGGTTACTGCGGCGCAATAGGACCGAAACGGCTTGCGACCGCGGGCAGGGTCGGGGTTCCGCATGTCGCGCTGCCCGGCGGGCTGGACATGGTCGTCCTGGAATGCGTCTCCCACGATGAGGTCCCTGAACCGCTGCGCGACCGGACGTTCATTTCGCACGACTTCAGGTCGTTCGTTCGCTCCACGGCCGAGGACATGAGGAGAGTCTCGGCGGTGATCGCCGAACGACTTGCGGACGCGGATCCCGCGCCGGTGTTCATCATTCCCAATGAGGGCTGGTCCAAGGCCGACGCGCCGGGCGGACCCTTTTACGCCCCCGAAATCAATAAGGTTTTTATTGACGAGATTACCGCGCGGCTGGCGCCTCAGGCGCGAGTGGTGGAGTACGACGGCCACATCAACGATGAAGAGTGTTCCCGACTCGCAGTGGACGAGCTGCATCGCATGATGGCGGCGAAAGCCGCCGGGAGAAGTGCGGAGTCCGTTTGACGCCCGAAAACGCCGGGCGCGCTTTCAGCCTCATTGAGACGGAGTTTCCTCCGAACCGGCCGGAGGCGCTACTCTTTCTTTATGGCTTGACGTCGGAAGTGATCGATCTGACTCTGCAATCCCATGACTCGTTCGATGGGAATTACGAATGCGATCCCGGTGCCCGGCTCTTCAAATCGGCCGGCGCGGTATACCGCGTCGAGCACCGGGTCGACGAGATCTTCGGCGAGGAGAAACATCACCACGTCGGTCTGAACTTCGAGGGTCAGGCCGAAAAAGGTCTTGGCCTCGTGAATGCCGGTTCCGCGCGCGGGAATGATGGTCGCGCCGGTGCCTCCGGCCTGCTTCGCGGCCTCGACGATTTTCTCCGTGAAATTATTCTTGACCATCGCGACGACGAGCTTGAATTCCATATCAGTCCTCTTTCTCCGTCTTGAGACTGCGCCGAGCGACAAACCGGGCGAACTGAGCGTACCCCATCACGCTCATTATCGGAAAACTGCAAGCAAACGCGATGAGCCCGAAACCGTCCAGCCCGGGATCGCTTCCCGGCACCGTTTCCGATAGTCCTAATCCGAGCGCCGCGAGCAACGGGACCGTGACCGTGGATGTCGTGACCCCGCCTGAATCGTACGCGAGGGGTATGATCTCTCGGGGAACGAACGCCGTCTGAATGACGATGACGACATAGACGGCAATAATGTACGCATACAGGGGAGTTCCGGTGACGATACGAAAGGTTCCGACCGCGATACCGACCGCGACGCCGAACGCGACCGCCAACCGTAGAGACCTTTGGTTCAGGCTTCCCCGAGAAACTTGGCTCGCCTTGTACGCTACCGCGATCAAGGCCGGCTCGGCTATCGTGGCTGCGAATCCCACGAACGCGCCGAAAACGTAGATCCAGCCGTACGCTTTCCATCCCGCGTCCGGCGGCGCGCTCGCTTGGCCGAAAACGAATTCGGGCGCGGAAAGCTGGCGGGCCATGATTTTACCCACCGGGAACAAGGCGGTTGCCAAACCATCCAGAAAGAGCGTCAGGCCCAGCAGCACGAAGACGAACCCTACAACGACGCGTTTCCAATTAGGCACGGGCCGTCGCAGAATCGCAACCTGAAAGAATACGAGGAGAACCGCCACGGGCAAGACATCCTTGACGGTCAGCATCATGGTGTGAGCGAATGTTTCGATATATTCCATGGTGTTCCCGGGCTACCCAAAGAAGACCATGCCGTAGGCCATCACGAAGATCATCGGTAGAAGCGATGCGAACGCAATCAGACCGAATCCGTCGGTGAGCGGATTTCGTTCTCGAATCGACGACGCAAGACCCACTCCAAGCGCTGCCACGAGGGGGACCGTCACCGTCGAGGTAGTTACGGCGCCTGAGTCGTACGCGATACCGACGATTTCCTCGGGCGCGAACGCGGTCATGATGATGACGACCACGTATCCGCCGATGATCAGAGAATGAACCGGCCAGCCTTTGAGGATGCGAATGAGACCGATCAAGACCGCGAATCCAACGGACAGGGCGACCGTAAACCGCAGCCCGGTCGCGTATCGATGAAGCGACGCGGGTTCTGACGGGATAAAGTCGCTCTGTGCGGCGACTTTTGCCGCTTCCTTGGTGACGGCGATCAGCGCCGGCTCTGCGACGGTCGTGGAGAACCCGAGCCCGAACCCGAATACCAGCAGCCAGAAGAGGCTGCCCTTGCGGGCAAACGCCTCGGCCATGGCCTCCCCGATGGGGAATAGACCGATCTCGAGCCCTAAGACGAACAGCGCGAGGCCCAACACGACGAAAATCAATCCAATGAATACTTCCAGAAGGTGCGGAAACGGTTGGCGAAGAACAGCGAGCTGAAAGATTGCGATGACGGCCACAATGGGAGCGAGATCGCGACACGCGCCGAGCACGCTGAAACCGAAACGCTTGAGGGCGTTGACCAGATACTCCGATGATTCGGTCTTCCAAGCCATGCGGCGCAGCGTATCCTATCAATTCACGCGCGGTCAAACCGTCGGGGGTATGCGTCCCTCGAGCGGGAGCGCCTATTTGCCGAGCAGTTTGCCGAGCACGATGCTGAGATCCTGAATGTTGAAGGGCTTCGCCACGACGCCCCTGAAGCCGTACGACGCGTGCTGTTCGGCCGTCGGATCGCTCTCCGGGCACGCCAGCAAAGCACCGAACGTCGGATCGAATTCGAGCAGCCGCCGCAAGGATTCCCGTCCGTCGCCACCCTTGACGGTTTCCGCGCCGGCGATGATCAGATTGAACGGTTGCCCCGCTTCCTGAGCTTTTCGACACGTGTCGAGGGCTTCCACACCGTCCTGCGCAAAAGCCGCCTCATGCCCGAGTACGGTGAGGAACTCGCGAGCCGTGGTTCGTGAGACTTCGTCGTCGTCTATCACGAGCGCGCGGAGCTTCACGGCCGCTTCCTTTTCTTCAACCTCTTCTGCGCCGGCTTCTTCGGATGCCGCCGGCAAGTAGATCTCAAAGGTCGTTCCGACGCCCTCCGTGGAATCGACGGTGATATGCCCCCTGTGCTTGCGTACGATCGAATAGACGCTTGCCAGTCCCAGTCCCGTGCGTTCCCGTTTGGTGGTAAAGTAGGGATCGAAGATGTTCGGGAGAATCTCCCGGGGAATGCCCAGTCCCTCGTCCTGCACCGTGATCTTCACATAGCGGCCCGGTCTTACGGGGAGATTGTCCTCCCCGCTTATCGTCGTGTTCTCTGCGCCGACCCTCAACAGCCCTCCCTCGGGCATGGCCTGATGCGCGTTGATGATCAAGGTGCTCAGAACCTGAAGGATCATCTCCTCGTCGAATTTCACACGCCACAGGTCGTCTTGGATCGAAAAATCGCAGACAATGTTGGAACCGCGCAGAACAAAACTGGCCGAATCCTCGATTAAAGCGCCGATGGAACGAGCGCGCGCGGACTCGTCGGGCCCCTTGGCGAAATTGAGGAGCTCGGACGTAAGGCGCTTGGCCCGAAGCGAGGCCCTCTCGACTTCGGAGAGCCGCTGAAAGACGTTTTGCGCAAGATCCACATAAAGCTTGGCCGCGCCGATGTTGCCGAAGACTTCGGTGAGGATGTTATTGTAATCGTGGGCGATACTCCCGATAAGGATACCCAGCGATTCCAGTTTCTTCGCCTCGAGCAGGTCCTGCTCCATCCGCTTCCGGTCCGTTATGTCGTTGCCGATGGACAGTACTTCGACCACCGCGCCGTCGTTGTCGACGATCGCCTTGTTCGTCCACGCCACCCAGACCCGTTCGCCGTTTTTCCGCATATTCTCGTTTTCGTACGTGGCGTAGAATTCCGGGCGTTTGCGTATTTCTTCCACCAGGGAAGTGAGTCCGTGTCCGGACGAATCGGTCTCGGGAATAATGCTTCCGACCATATTTCGTCCGATAATCTCGTCTTCGGAGTATCCGAAAAACGTCCTGGCGTACTGGTTGAAAAAGGTAATCACTCCGTCGGGGGTCCATCTGAGGATAATACTGTTGGCGTTCTGGACGATTTCTCGATACTTGGACTCGCTCTCCCAGAACTCGTCCTCCATCTTTTTGCGCTGCGTAATATCCCGGACCGCGACCACCGTCCCCCGGACGTCTCCCGACGGGCTCGTGACCGCGGTATGACGTTCATGGCAAGGGAATTCGCTGCCGTCGGCCTTTTTTCGCCAGATCTCACCGGCGAAGAACCCTGCGGCCGCGGCCTCCTCTCGGACGGTCTCAACCTGAGGGAGGGTGGCTTCCGAGTAACATTGGGAGAAATGCTTACCGACCAGCTCGTCTTTGGTCACGCCGTGCATCTCGGCCAGCGCGGCGTTCACGTAGGTCATGACGCCCGAGGGGTCAACCAGGGCCAGTCCTTCGGTCGCCGCTTCCACCATGTCGGTCATGAAGCCGTCCGGACTTTTCAGGCCCGAGTTTTCGCCGCGGTCGATCCGTTTTCTGAGATCTTCGAGCTCGGCTATCAGCTCCTCACGACTCTTCCATTCGTCTGTCATGCGCGCCTCACCCGTTGGGAAGGGACTCCGACGGCCACATGAAGCGTAGTGAACACGTCGAACCACCATGCACGGTATCGGAGGCGCCCTTTTCTGTCAAGCGCCGACGATATCCCATAATCCACGGTCAACTTTGACGAGATCCCCGTGTGCGTCGTCGATGG
>CAYLRL010000037.1:0-43014 GCA_964385875.1 uncultured Syntrophales bacterium | reverse complement strand
CCCACATCAATGCAGCCGCTGTGGAGATCCTCTCCCCGCGGGCGCGACCAAGTACACGGTGGAGATCTCGATCCGCTCGATGTATGACGGGATCATTCCCGATCTCTCCGAGCCTCTATCCGAAGATGATTCGGCGTCGATCGTGTCGGAAATGGACAACCTGAGCGAGGACGAGCTTACCCGCCAAATTTACGAGGACATCAGCTTGGTCATGTGCCCGACCTGCAAGGAAGCGTTTGTGCGTGAGATCCGAACGCGCGGTCGCCCAACGGTTCCCCCTCGGGGGCGCAAGCTCGTGCTCATCAAATGAGAAGGCGTCTTGAGCCCGGATCGCCGGCGACCGGTTTTTCGGCGCGGTTGCAGTCGGCCGGTCTTGTGCGACATGATTGAGGAATGGAGATTCTCTCGCACGCGCGATACCTTTTTCTTTTCGCCCACCCTGACGACGACGTTCTGATTGCCGGCACGATGCGGACGCTGCTCGATCGCTGCGCGGACATCACCTGTTGTTGGGCCACCTCCGGCGGCATCATGGGCGGCGGCGCCCGACGCGAGGAGGAGCTTCACGACGCCATGGAGATACTCGGCCTCGAACGCGATCGCAGACGCCTCCTCCGTCATACGGATTCGCGAGTGACCACGGAACTGGACCGTTTCGTCGAATCGACCGCGGACCTCATCCGGGAGATCTCGCCCGACGCGATTGTCGCCGACGCGTTCGAGGGCGGACACCCCGATCACGACAGCGTGAATTTCGCGGCGTACGAGGCCAAGGCCCGCGCCGGGAGCGACGCACGGCTGTATGAGTTCCCACTGTACAACGGTTCGGGGCCGCTTCGGCATTGGCGGTGGCGAATCAACGACTTTCCTCCCGGCGGGCCCCCGACGCGATTCACGGAGCTGAACGACGACGCTATCCGCACGAAACATGCGATGATGCGCGCGTACGCAAGCCAACGGTTCTATATGGCGTTTGCGCGGAAAGTGACGTCTCCGGCCGTGATGCGCATGCGCGGCGAACCGTATCGGCTCTGTCCGGAAGATCGAGATCACGCGGCGCGACCGCATCCTGGAAAGCTCAATTATGAGCGGTGGTTCAGCGCATTTCTGCGGACGAAGTTTGAAGATTTTCAGGCCGCGGTTTACGAGGCAAGAGGGCGTTCATAAAAGATTCGCAGCGCTTCCGAAGAGTTTGGCGCCCGGCCCGGTCGGACTTTTCGAGGGTTCTTGACATTCTCGTTCAATAAGGCTAGCCTAGTAGGCTATTCTACTAGAAATACTCCGGAGCCTCAATGTGAAATGCCCCCCTCGAGCGGGAACTCTCGTCCATCTCCTCGCGCTTCTCACCGCGTGTCTTGTATGGAGCGATACAAGTGAGGCTCTCGGTCGCCGAATTTCCATTCCCTTGTCCCAGGGAGACTCCCTGCAGGCGTATCTCTTCACACCATGCGTCGGCGTTCGCTCCCGTCTGCCCGCCGTCATCTGCGGCGTAGGAGTAGGGGGAACGAAGCTCATCCAATACCACGCGCATTGCCAAGCGCTTGCGGACAGGGGCTTCGTCGTCGCGCTCATCGACCCGTCCGACTATCCGGAATCACTCACCCCCGGACCGTACACCTGGGACACCACGGCGGGCTACCTCTGGGGTTCGGTGAATCAAGGGGTTGTGGCGGGAAGGCTTTTCTTCGAGTACGACTGGTACCTGCAATCGATCGGCGCGACCGTCAACTATGTGAGCGCCCTGCCGTTCGTCGATCCCTCTCGGATCGTCCTGTCGGGGTTTTCCCAGCCGGCCAACGCTGCGCTCACCTACGCGTGCCGAGATCCCAGAATCCGTGCAATTGTCTGGAATTACGGAGGATCGCCCTGGGTCCTTCCCTATGACGCACGGCGTCTGCCGCCGGTGTGTATCTTTCACGGAACCGCTGATACGGTCTACGACGTGAAGTACGCGGTCGAACTCGCCGGAGAACTGGGCGCGGCCGGTCGATACCACGAGATCTACATCTATCCGGGGCAGAGGCACATGTTCAACATCTATTACGACCCCCGCAAGGAGACCCGCGCGATGAGGCCGGAGATTCTCGATGCGTTCGAGCATCTGATCTCATTCCTCAGGCGTGTCCTGAGTCCCTATCCATCGGGGCGGATCAAGCCATATTAGGCTTATTGCGAGAGACGCGGTCGAAAATAGGCCCTATTTTCCGCCGGCGACCACGAATAACTCAGTGAGCCCCGCCCCGGTCGCCGACCCCGATACATGAGCTCACCGGTTCAGCTCCTGGGCATAACCGTCCGATATCGTGTTATTCTCACGCCGCGAGCGCCGGTCAGGCCCTCGACAACGCCACGATTTCTCAAACTGAGCAAAATACATCGGACCGTCTCCTTGCTCAGCCCGAATCGTCGCTGGAAATCCGATGAGGTAAAGGGGGTCTTCGAATGCTCAAGCAGGAATCCGGCCACGGCCAGTCTCGATGAACGCTCGCTGAGTATCCGAAATCGTTCGCTGATCCGTACACCCTCAAGAATTCCGACCATCCTTTCTTCGTCCGGTGAGAGCGGCCGGAAACGCTTGGGAAGATCCGCGGGCCTGATCGCTCCTGAAGGTCGCACTCGCGCGGGCCATCCCATTACCTCCGGCAATTCCGCAATGTTGCCGGGCCAATGGTAGTTCATGAGCGCATCGAGGGTCTCGTCCGCGCATCGAGAAATCGGGCTCGGACGCCGGCTCGCAGGCCGGAAGAATTCGGCAAGGGCCGGAATATCTGCGGTTCGATTGCGCAGGGGGGCCGAACGTGACGCGCATCGGTTCGAGAAAGCTGCATAATTCCAATGAGCTTTCCGGGAGATCTTCGCCGGCGAGGTCGATCGGTTCCGTGGCGATCATGAGTCGAAACGGCTCGGT
This sequence comes from uncultured Syntrophales bacterium, assembly GCA_964385875.1. Classification (GTDB taxonomy): domain Bacteria; phylum Desulfobacterota; class Desulfomonilia; order Desulfomonilales; family Desulfomonilaceae; genus CAYLRL01. The sequence goes on along the minus strand of CAYLRL010000037.1, from coordinate 40,106 downwards.
CCGAGAGAGGCGTTCGACGAGATGACGGTGAAGCGCCACATGAATCCGAGGCGACGCTCGATGCGCGTCGAAGATCAGCAGCCCGGCCGAACCGGTTCGAGAGGAGGTATGTTCCCATTCGGCGGTCAATTCCGTGAGGTCCGCCTCGGCCTCGGCGCCGGCGGGCCACAGGACCGGCGTGTGGTCCTTGCCGTCGCGGAGTCGCTGAACAAGTCCTGCGGCCCATTCGAGCTCGGTTCCCTTTTCCCCTTCGAGCCAGACGGGCAGATCCGACACGGCCAGACCTATGAGCTTCCGGTACGCGCCTTGCACCCCTTCGTGGCTGACGGCGGGGATCTCCACCGGCCCGAGACCGTCGGACGCTTCGGCCGCCCGAATCGCTCCGGCGAGTCTGTGAAGGTAATCGACCGCTGAGATCAGCGCGACACGCTCGGACTCGGCGTGATTCTGAGACTTGATCGTCTGAACGAGCTCTCGTCTCCAGGCGTGAGCGTCGCCTGAGTCGGCACGATTGAGATCACGCCATATCGCGTGGAGCCAATCGAGGACTTCTTTCGTGGAATAGGGTGAGCACGGCGGTTTCAACGGCGCTCGACGGTCGTCGTACGCGCGGACTGCTCCCAGCCATACACGCACGTCTCGCAGGGCGGTTTGAGGGCGCAGTTTGGTCGATGCGGCAAGGAGTCTCAGAGCAGGCCAAAGCGAACGGGCCGCCTCGTCGAAGGTGAGCGGGCGAACGATCAAAGGAGTTCCTCCGAGGGAGCGACGCGCGAAATCGAGGATTCGGTATCTTCTCACGTGTAGCACGAATTCACGCGCTTCACAAAGGCGAGGTCCCGGATCGCAAGAGCGGTCGAGATCCGGGCCCCGGTATCGCGGATCAGTAATGGTCCACCGGGCTCCAAACCTCCCCCATCGAGATATCAATGGCTTATCGCTATCCCGGTGAACGGTTACGCGGATCACGACAAACGGAGCAGCTCAGTGGAAGAGGACAAACAGAAAATCGACAGAGAAAGCGTTCAGGAAATGAAGGGATTGATCGACGGAGTGGTGGGAAACCTCCAGGGAATGGAAAGACGTCTTGAGACGGAACTGGAACTCATCCGTCGGCTCAACGAGACCGGACGCCGGATCTCTCAGATGCTCAAGGATGAGATCTCCGATTAGCCCGAACCCGCGTCCGGCTACCCACAGTCGGGCGCGGGTTCGCTCGAGGTGTCGCGCGGTCGTCAGCGGTTGTTCGGCGAGAAACTAGAAGCCGTAGATCTCGTCTCCGTACGCGCGGACCCATTCTCGTTCGAGCGCTGCGTAGCCTCGAGGGACGTCGCTCAGCTGCATGAGGATGATGTTGCGGCTTTCTCCGAGGGTTCCCACGAACGAATAGAGGTAGTCGATATTGACGCCGGCGGCTTTGAGGGCCTTGAAGAGCACATTGAGTCCGCCGGGGTGGCGCGGGGTTTCCACCGCCAAAATCTCATTGATTTTCGGGGTAAATCCGGAGCTTTCCAGGACCTTCTCGGCTCGTTGAGGATCCGAAGCGATGATGTGCAGCGTGCCCGTGTCGCTTTGCGCCCGAACGGTCAGCGCCAGAATCGATATGGCGTTGGCCGCGAGCAACTCACTAATATCGGCGAGGGCGCCGGGTTTGTTTTCCAGTTGTATCGCCAATTCCTTTACCGTCTTCATCAAGCAGCCTCCACAAGACCGCCGGCGGGCACGCCGGGCGGAATCGAACTCTCATTGGAAACGGGTCATTTCCCGTTATTGACGAACGCCACGCCGCGATCGATCGCCTTGCGGTTGATATCCGTGAGCTTCTGCTTTTTCTCGCCGAGCACCTGACCGACGGCTTCGTGCAGACTCTCCCGGGACATGATCCCGGTTGCTTCCGCCATCGCGCCCAGCATGACCATGTTGAGCACCCGATCGTTCCCCATGTCGTGGGCGAGACTGTTCGCGGGTACCCACACAAGCTTCATGTCTTCCCGGTTGGGCGATTCCGAGATCAGGTCCTGATTGAGGAACATGGTTCCCTCGGAGCGCACCATGTTCATGTACTTGACCATGGACGGATAGTTCATGGCCACCACGAAGTCGGGATGGGACGCGATGGGCGACGCGATTTCGTCGTCGGAGACGACCACCGTACAGTTGGCGGTACCGCCGCGAACCTCAGCGCCGTATGCGGGAAGAAACGTAACGTGCTTGTTTTCCAGCATTCCCGCGTAGGCCAGCACATAGCCCATCATCAACACGCCCTGACCGCCGAAGCCCGAGAAGACCGTTTTATGCGACATCTTTGATCACCTTGGGAGGGAATATCTGCGACATCTCGTTTTCCACCCATTCGGCGGCCTGTTGCGGATTCATCTTCCAATTCGTGGGACAGGCCGAGAGAATCTCGACCAGCGAGAAGCCTTTGTCCGCCATTTGACACTCAAAGGCCTTCTTAATTGCTTTCTTGGTCTTAATGATTCCCTTGGGGCTCGCCACGGACGTTCGTTCGATGTACACGCTCCCTTCTGCCACGGCGAGCATTTGGCTCAGATCCAAAGGGTTGCCGTCGCGAAGGGGCAGCCGTCCCCCGGGGGAGGTGGTGGTCTCCTGTCCGAGTACCGTAGTCGGCGCCATTTGTCCGCCGGTCATGCCGTACACCGCGTTGTTCACAAAAATCGCGGTAACCCGCTCGCCGCGGTTTGCGGCATGGATTGTCTCCGCGGTGCCGATCGCGGCGATATCGCCGTCTCCCTGGTAAGTGAACACGACACAATCCGGTCTGATGCGTTTGATACCGGTAGCGACCGCGGCGGCTCGACCGTGCGGCGCTTCGGCCATGTCCACGTCGAAGTAATTGTAGGCCAACACCGCGCATCCTGCGGGGGGGACGCCGATGGTTCGTCCCTGGATGCCCAGTTCGTCGATCGCCTCGGTGACGAGTCGGTGAATGACGCTGTGTCCGCATCCGGGACAATAGTGGAACGGCGTCTCTTTCAGCGATTCGGGTCGTGTAAATATCTTTTCCACTTTTTTCCCCTTCCTGTGTCTTCACGCCGGCGCCCCTCACGGGGAGGGGATACGGGAAGCTTCAGATCGCGCAGGATCGAATCTGCGGGAAAAGCTCGTTACTTGACGACGCGCAGCGCCGCTAGGCTCCGGGATTTCATCCGGTTGTACGCCACGGTGATCTCGCGGGCCAATTCCTCGGGCGTGGATACCACGCCGCCGGGGCGGCCGTAGAATGAAACGCCGCATCGGCCCTCGACGGCTAATCGCACGTCCTCGACCATCTGTCCGGCGCTCATCTCGAAAACGAGCATGTGGCCGACGCTTTGACTGAGTTCGGCGAGCGGCCGATACGGATACGGCCACAACGTTTTCGGCCGGAAGAGACCCACTTTCAGGCCGGCTTCCCGCGCTCGATGTACGCCGCCCTTGGCGATCCGCGCGGCCGTGCCGTATGAGACGACTACCAGGTCCGCATCCTCGGTGAGGTACATCTCCTGGTCCGGCAGTTCGCGGGTGATGGTTTCGAACTTGCGGTGAAGCCGCCAGTTGACGGCTTCTTCCATATTCGGATCGAGCCACAGCGATCGGATGATCCTGCTCGGTCGCCCCTTTGCGCCGCCGAGCGCCCATTCCTTCTCGGGAAGCGATTTCGGATCGATGGGGTCAGGGAAGAGAACCGGTTCCATCATCTGTCCCATCATGCCGTCGCCGAGAATCATGACCGGCGTTCGGTAGTGGTCGGCCAGTTCAAAGGCCTGGCGGGTCATATCCGCGATTTCCTGACCGTACGCCGGCGCGAGCACGATGAGCCGATAATCGCCGTGGCCGCCGCCTTTGGTCGCCTGGAAGTAGTCGCCTTGCGACGGAGCGATATTCCCAAGTCCGGGCCCGCCGCGCATCATGTTGACGATGACCGCCGGGAGCTCCATGGCCGCGATATAGGAGATGCCCTCCTGCTTAAGGCTGATGCCCGGACTCGACGACGAAGTCATGACACGAGCGCCGGCGATGCTTGCGCCCATAACCATGTTGATCGACGCGATCTCGCTTTCAGCCTGGACAAAGACCGCGTCGTCCATGTCCGCGAATCGACTGGCCATGTATTCGGGCAATTCGTTCTGGGGCGTGATCGGATAGCCGAAATACGCGCGACAGCCTGCGAGAACCGCGGCCTCTCCCAGGACGTGTGTGCCGCGCATCAGTTGTTTGCGGGCCTGTTCACCTGACATCGGATTCAGCCTCTTTCTCTGAGCCGCTCTTGTCCTTTTTCTTCTTGTAAACGTCGATGGCGACATCAGGGCAGACGAGTCCGCACAGCGCGCAGCCGGTGCACTCGGATTCGTCCGCTTCGATGAGATGGGCCTCTTTGAATGAAGCCGGATAGTAGCCCTTTTTGTTGAGCTCGTCGGAGATCTCAATTTGTCCCTTGGGACAGACGGTGATGCACAGACCGCAGCCTTTGCACCGTTCCTTGTCAATTTCGATTTTGCCTTTCACGGCCGGACTCCAGTGGTGGGGTAAATAATCAGTCTACGAACGCGTCCGCGTTCTGTCAACTGAAAACGGCACGCGCCCCGGACGGGCGCACACGCGCCTGTGTGTACTTCAGACAACCGACCGGCTGAAAAGTGTGACCGGCCGGCCTCACATCAACCGTCGCCCAACAGCGAGCGGCCCGCCACGAGCCGCATGATCTGATTTGTACCGGTGTAGATCTGCGTCAACTTCGCGTCGCGCATCATCCGTTCCAGCGGGTAATCCTTCATATACCCATACCCGCCGTGGATCTGCACCGCGTCCGTGGTCACCTTCATCGCCGTATCGGACGCCTGGAATTTGGCCAGCGCGGACATCGTGCCCGCGCGCTTCTCATCGCCCTCGTCGAAGAGCGCGGCGGCCCGGTGAGTGAGCAAGCGAGCCGACTCCACCGCGGCCGTCATGTCCGCAATCATGAACTGCACCGGCGACAATGCGGCTATAGTCTTCCCGAACTGCACCCGCTCCCGTGCGTATCCGATCGAATGCTCGAGCGCGCCGGCCGCAATTCCGACCGCCTGCGACGCGCAGAAGAGGCGGCTCATCGCGAGGGTCCGCATGAGGTTGGCGAAACCGTCGCCTTCGTTTCCGATGAGATTCTCCGCGGGGACTTCCATGTCCTCGAAGAAGAGCTCCGAATTGACCGATCCGCGCATCCCCATCTTGTTTTCGTTTTTTCCGTAGACGAGACCGGGTGTGCCTTTCTCGACAATGAACGCGCTGATCCCCTTGGCCTTCTTCGCCGTGTCGGTGTACGCGTACGCGACGAAGAAGTCAGCGACCGATCCGTTGGTTATGAAGCACTTCTGACCGTTGAGCACGTACGAGTCGCCTTTCCGAACCGCCTTTGTGCGCATCGAGAGCAGATCGGAACCCGCGCCCGGTTCCGTGGCCGCGATTGCGGTCAATTCCCGCGAGTCGCCGGCGAGACGTCCGAGGTACGTCTCCTTGAGCGCGTCGCCGGCGCCGTGAAGGATCGGCAGCATTCCGTCCGCCTGAGCGATCAGCAGCAACGCGGAGGACGCGCACGCGCGTGCGATCTCCTCGAGGATCATCGAGAAGATCGGAAACGACGTGTCAACGCCGCCGTAGCGCTCCGGCAGCAGCGGATTGAGCAGCCCGTTCTCCGCGAACACGTCGAGCGCGTGATAGGGGAACTCGCCGCTCTCGTCGAGCTCCGCGGCGCGGGGCGCAATCTCGTTTGCGGTAATCCGCCGAGCCGTTTCAACGATCATCTGTTCTTCTTCGCTGAGTCTGATCATAGGTGAAGGCTCCTTCGTCCGCTCGTCCACCGACCGCGAGGCTATGATCCCGAAAGTCCCGGGCGACCGGCCTCGTTCAGGATTTCCCGCGCGATCACGAGGCGTTGGATCTGATTGGTCCCTTCGAAGATCTGCGTGAGCTTGGCGTCCCTGAACATGCGCTCGACCGGGAAGTCTTTCATGTAACCGTATCCGCCGAGGACCTGCACCGCGTCGGTCGAGATCTTCATTGCCGCGTCGCTTGCGAAGCACTTTGCCATGGATGCAAGCTTGGTGTTGCGTTCGCCTCGGTCGTAGAGATCCGCGGATCGATAGACCAGGCCCCGAGCAGCCTCGACCAACGTGCCGCTGTCCGCGATAATCCCCTGAATGAGCTGATGTTCCGCAATGGGTTTGCCGAAGGTCGACCGTTCCATGGCGTATCGCACCATGGCGTCCATCGCGCCTTGAGCGATACCCAGGGCCTGCGCGCCGATCGCCGGACGAGACATATCGAAATCGCGCATCGCGAGGAGGAAGCCGCGGCCCTCGTCGCCGAGCAGATGATCCGCGGGTACGCTGACATCATCGAGGATCACTTCGGTGGTGTTCGAGCCGCGTTGGCCGAGCTTGTCCTCGGTCTTGCCGATCGAGAGCCCCGGCCGCTCCCGCTCCACGAGGAAGAAGGACAAACCGTCATGACCTCCGCCGGGAGAGGTTCTTGCCAGCACGGAATAGATCGACGCCACTCCGCCGTTGGTTGCGAAGCATTTGCTCCCCGAGATCACGTAGTCGTCGCCGTCCCGGATCGCCTTGGTCTTGAGCGCTGCGACGTCCGAACCCGCGGTGGGTTCAGTCACGAGGTATCCGACCGGCAGCCGTTCATCCCGGATGCGCGTAAGGACGGCGTCGCGCAGCGGTTGGGACGCTCCGTGGACGATGGGAAACGACCCGACCGCCTGGATGATCAAAAGAAGCGCGGATGAGGCGCAGAACTTCGCGATTTCTTCGACAGCTACGCAGAGGCCGGTCCCTTGGCCGCGTTCCAATCCGCCGAACTCGGGGGGGCAGGTGAGCGTCATCAGGCCCAAATCCCAACAGAGCGCCTCCACGTCACGGTTGAAAACACCCTCACGGTCGATCGCGGCGGCAAGTGGGGCGATCTTCTCCTTTGCGGCTCGATGCACGCTTTCCCTTAGGAGCTTGATCTCCTCAACGTCTTCGTACATACCCCTCTCTCCAGGGGAGCGGCTGCGAAACGCCGATCCCTCCGTTAATCCGCGGCGGCCACGCGCCGACTGCGGCCGCGGGGGCGCGTCATCGCGCCCGTGCTCTGTGGATCAGGATGAAGCGAACCATCTAAGCCAAGCTATTCTATCCCATTTGGCAGGCCGAGCCAACAGTCGACGGTCGGACCGACCCCTTCCACGGCGGGCGTCGTTGAAGCAGGCGTCTCGAACAAGCGCAGCGCGCGGCTTGCCGGCGCGCCGACCGCCGGGGTAGAGTGCGCGGCACTGCATTGTGTCGATGATGGAGCGAACATGACTGCACGCAATTCGTACGAAGAGCTTCGCGAGACCATGCGCGACACCGCCTATATCGGGTCCGCCATGGCCGTGCTTCACTGGGATCAACGCACGCAGATCCCTCACAAGGGGCATCCCCATCGCGCCGGCCAGCTATCGACCCTCACAAAGATGATTCACCGCAGAGTGACCGACCCGCGTATCGGCGACCTCCTCTCCCACGCGGAGCACTGCGATCTCACGTCGGATCCGCTCTCGGTTGAAGCGGTGAACATCCGGGAGTGGCGACGATCGTACGATCGCATGACGAAGGTACCGGAGAAGCTCGCCGTGGAACTGGCCCGCGTTACGTCGGAGAGCCAATCCCTATGGGAGCGGGCGCGGCCGAAGAACGACTGGGACGTGTTCAAGCCGTACCTGAAGCGTGTGGTCGAACTCAAACGAGAGTACGCGGACGCGGTCGGGTACGAGCGTGAACCGTACGACGCGCTCCTGGACGATTACGAACGCGGCGAAACAGCGGCCGCGCTCGAGCCTCTTTTTGCGGAGCTTCGAACCCCGCTCGTCGATCTGGTGGATCGTGTGAAGGGATCCGAGCGCGGACCGAGCGGCGCAATGCAGGGACTCGTATTTCCCATCGCGGAGCAACAGCGGTTCGCGCTCGAGGCCGCTCAACGTATTGGATACGACATGGAGGGAGGGCGCCTGGACATCTCGGCGCATCCCTTTACCACCGGCATAGGCCCGGGCGACGTGCGTATCACCGCCCGATACAGCGAGGACTTCTTCAACGAAGGCTTCTATGCGGTGCTTCACGAGGCCGGGCACGCGCTCTACCACCAAGGGCTCCCCATGGACTATTGGGGCGAACCTTTTTGCCGCCCGATTTCCCTCGGCGTGAACGAGTCGCAATCGCGCCTCTGGGAAAACCTGGTCGGCAGATCCCGCGCCTTCTGGGAATTTCATTATCCTTTGGCGAGGGAGCGGTTCCGCGCGTTGTCCACGGTCTCTCTCGACGATTTCCTTTTCGCGATCAACAAAGTGACGCCGAGCTTGATTCGCGTCGAGGCGGACGAGGTGACGTACAATCTCCACGTGCTGTTGCGATTCGAGCTTGAACTCGGCCTTACTCGCGGCGAGATCGATGTCGACGACCTCCCCGAAGCGTGGAACGACAAGATGGAAGCGCATCTCGGGCTTACTCCGCCGGATTACGCGAGCGGCGTGATGCAGGACGTTCACTGGGCATCGGGAGCGATCGGCTACTTCCCCACATACACGCTCGGCAACATCTATTCCGCGCAGATCTTTGATCGAGCCGGACATGATCTCGAAGACCTGGACGGACTTTTCGTGCGCGGTGAATACGAGCCGCTCCTGCGGTGGATGCGGGAGCACATACACACTGAGGGTTCACGATATTTCCCGCGAGATCTCGTGAAGCGCGCGTGCGGGGCGGACCCCGACTCACGATTCCTTGTCGAGTATCTGCGGACCAAGTGCGCTGAATATTACGGCGTCTAACGTAACCGTTCACCGGGATAGCGATAAGCCATTGATATCTCGATGGGGGAGGCTTGGAGGGGGAGATGAGTCTCCGCCTCCATCCTCACCGGGCGCAGAGCCGCCTCAAGCCCGGTGAACCAATACCGTGTAACAGATCCGATCGTTGCGTGCGTCGGCGCGGGATGTTACACTTTTATGAAGGGGCTCGCATGGCGTTGATTCTTCACATCGAGGACGATACCACCGTCCGCATCCTCTATAAGGAAGTGTTCGAGGAGCGCGGATATGAAGTGGTCCAGGCCGCTGATGCGGAAGAAGGGCTGAAGATCCTCCGAAAAACCACCCCCCATCTCATCATCCTCGATCTGAAGATGCCCGGAATGGGCGGGAGGGGCTTTCTCAAGCAGTATCGAAAACTCAACAGGAGAATCCCTCTCGTCATCAGCACCGCATACCCATATTACCCCTACGAGGATGAGGAGGGCGCTGTCTACCCTGCGGACGCGTTCATCGTGAAGTCCGGCGACATGACCGCGCTGGTGGACGCGGTGACCGAACTCCTCGCGAGAGGCTCGGGCTCGCCTATACCGTGACCGGCCTTTACGGCGCGCCGCGGCGTTTCACGCCGGCTCGGGATCCTCGAGTGGAGCGTCCCGGAATCGAACCAGTTGCCCGGTCCTGCGCATCGCCTCCATGACGATGATTCCCGCTGCCGTGGAGAGATTCAGGCTTCTCACTTTGGTATGATCGATGGGGATGCGCGCGACGCGTGCGGGATACGCGTCGAACAGCTCCGGGGGAAGGCCGACGGTTTCTTTTCCGAAGAGGATATGGTCGCCGGGTCTGTAGTCGATATCGCAGTAGAGCGTTCCCTTCTTGCTGGAACTGAGCACGATCGATTCGGGGGGCGTCGCGTTCAGATAGGTCTCGAGACCGTCCCATAGAACGAGTTCCAGATCCTCCCAATAGTCGAGCCCGGCGCGTTTCAATTGTCGATCGTCAAGACTGAATCCCAGCGGCTGAACAAGATGCAGCACGGCCCCGACAGCGCAACAGAGCCGGCCGATATTGCCGGTATTTGGCGGGATCTCGGGATTGATCAAGACCACATTGAACATGGCTCTGGTCCGTAATTCAGCGCCGCAATCGATCGTATGGGCGATCAGCGCAAGGCCTCTTCGATCAAGCCGGCGGCGTCGGTGATATTCGGCGTTGAGGTTCTCCCTCCTGCGTTCGGGTCGTTCACCGCAAGGAACGCGTCGTCGTGGGTGTGCGTGCCGGTGAAAATGTCCCGCATCGTCGGTCTGTTCACGTCAACGCCGGCTTTGAGATCGTACCCTCGCCGCGGAATGACGATCAGGTCCGGCGCGGCCGCGAATCGTGGGCCTTCGTAGACATCTTCCCGGGGGAGCACTGCGTCGAAGATCGCGTCATCCGGCTTGTCCCCCTCCGGCGGTTCCCATAATCCCACATCCCGTAGCCGGACTGATTCGAGCGCGACCCGCAATTGCGATCGAATCGTGTGGACCTGGTTCGGCGAAACCGCGCCGTCCGAGAAGCGGTCCGCGGTATTGAGATAAATCCTGCTCGGATCCATGGCAAACGCTTTCGACGCAGGGTGAATGTCCGCAACGGTTTTCGGATTCGGCGTCGTGTAGTGCAGATAGCCGAGGTTCCTCAGAAGGTGATTGAGATAGACCTGGGTCTTGAGCGCGGTGAAACCGTGGTCTGAGAGCAAAATAATCCGAATGCCCGGCGGCAGCGCATCGAACAATCGGCCGAGGCACGCGTCGACCGCTCGAAAGTAGTCGTGTGTATCCTGATGGAAGGGATGAGAGGGATCGAAAACCGCGTCGTAGAAGAAATGATTGAGGCGATCCGTGCCGGTGACCACAAAGATGAACGCGTCCCAGGGCTCGTCTCGCATGAGCGCAAGGCCGATCTCCTCACGGAGCGCCGGCGTCTCGAACAGGTCTTTCATGAGCCCCGGCCGATCGTTCCGACCTTTGGCCGCGTCCACGTCCGTGCGATAGCCGCGAGCACGCAACCGGGGTATGAGCGAACGCGGATAGACCGATTTGTCGAAGTCCGGGACCACGAACCCGGCGATGAGGACGCCGTTGAGCGGCCGCGCAGGATAGGTGAAGGGGAGATTCACCACGATGAACCGGCGCTCCGGATACCGCGTCCAGAGAACCGGCGCCGCAATGTCGTCGAATGACGGCAATCGCACCGCTCTTCGACCGGGCTGGAGGTCCGTAAAGCCGAAGATGCCGTGTCGGCCCGGATTGCTCCCGGTCATGAACGAGGTCCACGCGACCGAAGAAACAGGCGGTTGAACTGAGGTCATCGGAGTGAGACCGCCCTTCCGGACGATTTCGGCGATACGCGGCATAACGCCGGCGTCGATCAGGCGGGTCAGCTGCGTGTACGGCACGCCGTCCAGGCCGAAGACCGCGACGCGTCTTGATCCGGCCATTCCCGTTTACACCCCGCGGTTGTCGGCCGCCGCCGGGGGAACCGCGGACCGAGCGGAATCGCCGGACGGGCGCGTCTCCGTCCGAACCCGATCTCGTCGCTCCTTGAGATTCTCAACGACGGAATAGGGCAATGGGCCGGCGCCCGGAATAACACCGATACCGACGCCCGGCTTGTTTGCGCCGTGGAAATCGGTTCCGCCGGTAACCGTGAGATCGAACATGCCGGCGATTTCCAGATAGTGGCCCGTCTGTTCCGGGCTGTGTTCGGGATAGTAGGCCTCGATCCCTTCCAGGCCGGCCTCCCTGAGATCGCGGATGAGGTCGGCCATGCCGACGGGTCCCAGCGGTTCCAGGGAATAGGGGTGGGCGAGGACCGGAACTCCTCCGGCTTCCCGTAGCAGGCGAATGGCCTCGTTAGGCGGCAATTTCGCCTTCTCCACGTACGCGAGCGCGCCCCGACGGAGGTACCGATCGAACGCCTCCTGAAGGTTAGAGACATATCCCGCGCTGACGAGCACACGAGCGATGTGCGGACGTCCGGGGACGCCCGCGCCGGCTTCTCGGTCGACCTCTTCCTGCGTAATCCGAACGCCGAGTTCGTCGAGCTTGGCGAGAATCTTCGGCGTGCGCTCCAGCCGGGCGCGTTTCAATTCATCGAGAGTGTTCCGCAACAGCTCGTTACCGGTGTCGAGGAAATAGCCGAGGATATGAAGGATCCCCGGCCGCCAATCAGCGCTGAGCTCTACCCCTGCGATGACTTCCGTTCTCTCGCCGGATGCGGCTCTAACGGCCTCTTCCACGCCCGCGACGGTGTCGTGGTCGGTTACGGCCAGAGCTTTGAGTCCCATCTGAGCGCCGCGGCGGACCACTTCGGTCGGTGAGAGTGTCCCGTCTGAGAAATTGGTGTGTATATGGAGATCGATCATAGTGCGCCTTTCACCGAATGCACCCGTAGAATACGACCGTCGACTGCGCGGGTCAATCTCGGCCGGATTCGCCCGAGCCGAACGGCCGTCGCGCGAGGAGTCTCTGCGTGGCCCGACACGCCTGCATCGTCTGTGAAAATGTATTGTGAAGAAGTTCTTGCCATGCTACCATAAATCTTTTATGAGTTTTGCAGGAGATATCGGGAGATGTGTGGAATCGTAGGCTATATAGGCCCTCAACCCGCTTACCAAATCCTCATTGACGGCTTGAAGAGACTCGAATACCGCGGCTATGATTCCGCCGGCGTCGCCATTATGCGGGACGGCAATATTGAGATCGTCCGAGCCAAGGGAAAGATCAGAAGCCTCGAAGAGAACGCGGACGCTTCACGACTCGCCGGGTCGATCGGTATCGGCCACACGCGATGGGCCACCCACGGACGTCCTTCCGAAACCAACGCTCACCCTCACCGATCCGGCGCGGCCGTGGTGGTTCACAACGGTATCATAGAAAACTATCTCCATCTCAAGCGCAAACTGACGGAAGCCGGGCGCTCCTTCGCCTCGGAGACGGACACGGAAGTCATTTCTCAACTCCTGGACCACTACCTGGAGGAGGGCGCGGACCCGATGGAGGCGATCAAGAAGGCCTGCCGGGATCTTAAGGGATCCTTCGCGGCGGGCGTCCTCATCAGGAATCATCCCGACACGCTCTTCGCCGTCCGCAAGGAGAGTCCCCTCGTGCTGGGCGTCGGTCAGGGCGAGAGCTTCATTGCGTCCGACATTCCCGCTATCCTCAGCCACACGCGGCGGATGATCTTCCTCGACGACGGCGAGATCGCGATCCTCAAGGCCGGCGAGATCACGGTGACGGATTTCGACGGAAACCCTTTGGAAAAGCCGATCAAGACCGTGGACCTCAACCCGATAATGGCCGAAAAAGAAGGCTACAAGCACTTCATGCTCAAGGAGATTTTTGAGCAGCCTCGGGCCGTTACCGATACCTTTCGCGGGCGGATCTCCGAAGAGCGCGGCGAGGTCTATCTCGACACCCTGAAGTTGACCGACGATGAGATAGGGAATCTCTCCAAGATCATTATTCTTGCGTGCGGAACCAGCTACCATGCGGCTCTCGTCGGCCGCAGGATAATCGAAGACCTGACGAGGATCCCGGTGGAAGTTGATCTCGCAAGCGAATTTCGATACCGGGACCCCATCGTCACGGACAATACACTGCTGATCAGCATCAGCCAATCCGGGGAGACCGCGGACACGATCGCCGCGCACAAAGAGGGCGCAGTGCGCCGAGCGATGACCGCTTCCATTTGCAATGTCATTGAATCGAGCATCACGCGGATCTCTTCTCACGGCGTGATCTATACCCACGCGGGTCCGGAAATCGGCGTCGCTTCCACAAAGGCGTTCACGACGCAGATCACGGTTTTGTATCTCCTGGGGCTTCATTTGGCGCTCAAACGGAAATCCATACCGAAGCAACGGGCATTCGAGCTCATTCGGGATCTGGTAAGACTGCCCGGTCTCATGGAACAGGCGCTGGAGACGTCCGATCAATTGGCGAGGATCGCACGGGTGTATGAGCGGCACTCAAGCTTCCTCTACCTCGGTCGCGGCATCAACACGCCGATTGCGTACGAGGGGGCTCTCAAGCTCAAGGAAATCTCCTATATCCATGCGGAAGCTTATCCCGGCGGTGAAATGAAACACGGGCCGATCGCGCTCATCAGTGAGGAGATGCCGGTGGTCGTGTTACTCGGCCGGGACGGCGTGTACGAGAAGATGCTGAGCAATATGGAAGAGGTGCGGAGCCGCGGGGGGTTGCTCCTTGTGTTCACGGCCGGCGGCCCTGATCCGACGCTGGACGAGATGGCGAAGGAAGTTGTGGCCGCCCCCTCAAGCAACCAATACCTTTCAACGATTTTGCTTACGATTCCGCTCCAATTGCTGGCTTACCACATCGCGGACTTCAAGGGCACCGACGTTGACCAGCCCAGAAATCTCGCCAAAAGCGTCACGGTCGAGTAAGCCCGGGGAGCGTCGGGAAGGGCCCGGGGCGGATCGAATCGAATCGGTGGTCCGGCCGCATCCGCCTAACCGTCATAGATCGAGACACAGAGGAAGATACTTCGGAATGACCCATAATAAGCTTTTCGGGACCGACGGCGTGAGGGGTGTGGCGAATCTCGAGCCGATGACCGCTGAAACGGCTCTAAAGCTCGGACGGGCGATCGCGCATATCGCAACGAGACGACCCGGACGGCGCCACCGGGTGCTCGTGGGCAAGGATACCCGGATCTCCTGCTACATGCTCGAGAACGCCCTCTGCGCGGGGATATGCTCGATGGGGGTCGACGCGCTTCTGGTCGGTCCGATGCCTACTCCGGGCATATCGTTTCTCACCGGCAATATGCGATGTGACGCCGGCGCCGTTATATCTGCGTCCCACAACCCGTTTCAGGACAACGGCATCAAGTTCTTTGCAGGCGACGGGTTCAAGATATCCGACGAGGAGGCCGACGAAATCGAGCATATGGTCTTCTCGAACAATATCGACGAAATCCGACCGACCGCGGAACGAATCGGCAAGGCCATGCGGATCGATGACGCGCTCGGCCGCTACGTGGTCTTCGTCAAGAACACCTTTCCCCGACAAATGACGCTCGACGGCATGAAGATGGTGCTGGACTGCGCGAACGGCGCGGCGTACAAGGCGGCTCCGCTTGTCTTCGAGGAACTGGGCGCCGAAGTCCATGCTATCGGCGTTAGTCCCAACGGCGAGAATATCAATAAGGACTGCGGCTCGCTCCATCCCGAAGTTGTCTGTCGAGAGGTAAAGCGCACGGGCGCGCAGATCGGCGTCGCGCTGGACGGCGACGCGGACAGGGTCATTTTCGCCGACGAAAAGGGCAATGAGGTGGACGGCGACCAAATCATGGGCTTGATCGCCGGCGATATGATGCAACGGGGAGAATTACGCAAGAATACGCTCGTTGCGACGGTGATGAGCAACGGCGGCCTCGAGCAGGCTATGGAAGAGATGGGCGGACGCCTAGTGAGGACGCCCGTCGGGGACCGACACGTGGTGGAACGAATGAGAGCCGATGGGTACAACTTCGGCGGTGAACAATCCGGTCATTTGATTTTCCTCGATCAAATGCCGTCCGGCGACGGCGTGCTGTCCGCGCTCCAGGTTATGCGCGTGATGATGCGGACCGGCAAGCCGCTCTCCGAACTCGCGGCGCGCGTCAAGAAGCTTCCGCAGGTCCTTCGAAACGTAGAAGTGAAGCGCCGGGAAGATCTCGACACCATACCGGAGATCGCCGGCGCGATGGAAGAGGGGCGTCGTCGTCTCAAGCAGCGCGGCCGCATTCTCGTTCGGTTTTCCGGCACGCAGGCGGTCTGCCGCGTCATGGCCGAGGGTGAGGTGGAAGACGAAGTGACATCCGTAGTCGAAATGGTGGCAGATGCAATCAGCCGCAATTTATGATCCCGACGGACGGGCCATCGACATCGCCCGTCAGGTGCTCCAAATAGAGATCGACGGCATCCGTTCCGTTATGGCTCGGCTCGACGAACAGTTTGACCGTTGCGTCGACCTCCTCTACGCCCTGCGCGGCCGCATAATCATTACGGGAGTGGGCAAGTCCGGGATTATCGGACGGAAGATGGCCGCCACGTTTACCAGCACCGGCGCGCCGGCCATATTCGTGCACCCCTTGGAAGGTCTCCACGGAGACGTGGGCATCGTCAGCCGGGACGACGCGCTCCTGGCGATCTCCAACAGCGGTGAGACGCCGGAGATTACCTCGCTCGCGGCGACGGTGAAGAAACGAGGGGCCCGCCTGACCGCGCTTACCGGCGTGGCCTCGTCGACCCTCGCTCGGATGGCGGATCTTGTCCTGGACACGCGCGTGGAACGTGAAGCGTGTCCGCTCAACATGGCCCCCACCGCAAGCACCACCGCGGCCCTCTCCCTCGGCGACGCGCTGGCCGTCGCTCTTATGGTCAGACGAGGCGTTCAGGAAGAAGATTTCCTCCAGCACCATCCGGCCGGCAGCCTGGGCGCGCGCCTGAGCCTGAGAGTCAGGGATATCATGCTCGATCGGAGGGTCACCCCGGAGGTAACTAAAGACGCGCCGCTGGCGGAGGTCGTGGAAACCATCAACGAACACAATCTCGGCTTCGCGCTCGTCGCCTCCGGAGACGAACTGCTCGGGATCATCACGGACGGCGACCTTCGGAGGGCGCTCCTTGATGGGAAAGCGCTCGCTTCGGCCACGGCCGGCGATCTCATGACGCCCAATCCGTTGACCATCAGTGAAGGGCGCACCGCCGCGGAAGCCCTCGAGGTCATGGAAATGAAGCTCATTACGGCCCTTGCGGTCCTCGACGACGCAGGACGACTCGCGGGAATCATCCATTTGCACGACCTGCTCGGCAAAGGTGAAATAAAGTTTACTCCGTGAGCGTTTGCGGCCGTACGCCGGCCGAGACCCTGCGGGAAAGTTCCGACGCTTTGTAGGTGAGCCCGTGCGCCGTGGACATGACCGAGACGCGGCGTCTTCGCTCTAAGCTCGGCCCTTGAACAAGGGTGGAGGAACGCGATGCAGCACAAGAAAGAGGATCTCGAATACTTCCGGGGATTACTGCAGAAGCAGCTGGACGACCTGTTGAAAGGCGCAGGAAAAACCGTCGGCGATATGACCAATGATGAAGGAAAAGCAGTTTTTCCGGACCCGACCGATCGCGCGGCCATGGAATCCGACAGGAATTTTGAACTGCGAATCCGAGATCGAGAGCGAAAGCTTATCAACAAGATACGGAAAACCCTCGAGAAAATCGATGACGGCGTCTTCGGGACGTGCGAAGTGTGCGGCGAACTTATCGAGCTCAAGCGACTCGAGGCGCGACCCGTGACCAGCCATTGCATTCAGTGTAAAAAAGAGGCCGAGCAGGAGGAGCGGATCCGAAAGGTGTGACGCATCGGCAAAAATCTTGTTCGGTCAAGGGGTTCTGGCGGGCTGTTATTGCGCGAACGCTAAAAATGAAGTAACTTGTTGATCGACCGAGATCTTGTCGGATATCGAAGGACGAATTCCGAATGTACACTATACACGAACTTATTGCCGTTGTGACCCGCGGCCTCGATCGCCCCTCACGAATCACCACATCCAACCGGTCCGCGGAGAGACTGCGCTGCATGGACGCCGAGTTCCGCTGGTTCGGCGATTTCTTCCTCCCGAAGACTTCGAAAGCGGGAGAGATTCGCGTGAGTGATATCGCGGCCCCGCGGGAACGTTCCGTGCAATCTTTGGAAACCGTGGAATTATATGCCGCGCCGCTCACCGAGGACTCTCTCAACGCAATCCAAGCCGTAACGACGGATAACATCGCCGCCGAACACGAGGATGTCCGCGGGGGTGACGGGGCCAACACCGAGGAAACCGAAAGCGCCGGAGCGGTCGATCAGCCGGAGGAACGCGATCTGCCGGCGATCGAGCCTTATTCCGAGGAACCGGAGGCCGAGCCGGAGCAGAAACCGCGGGCGCCGCACATACGCGTTCTTCCGCCGCCGGAAAGTAAGCGGCGAAAACGACGAGAGGTTGAAGCGACGCCTGCGCCGCCTCCGCCTCCGAAACCTCTGAAGGTGATCAGACGTCGGAAGGAAGAGGCGCCAAAGG
Source organism: uncultured Syntrophales bacterium (assembly GCA_964385875.1). Lineage (GTDB taxonomy): Bacteria > Desulfobacterota > Desulfomonilia > Desulfomonilales > Desulfomonilaceae > CAYLRL01. The sequence continues at coordinate 22,183 of CAYLRL010000037.1, read as the reverse complement.
TCTTCGAGACGAGCGCCGAGAGCATCCCCGAAGCGATGCTTCACGGAATTGAACTGAGCAGGGATGAGGAGTGATCGAGCGAGGCGGTTGACGACTCGCCGTAACCGGAGGCGCCGCGTGACGCGTGCCGGCGCCGGCCGGCGGGGCGAGATCTTCCGCCGCGCACTCTCCGTAACCATTTGGACGGCCCTTCCGTGAGCGAACCCGCGGTTCCCCCACCCGTTCGGCTGATCGTAAGCGCTCTGGCGCCTCGAAAGAGCGTGGCCGATCAAGCCGTGCCGATCATCGAGAAGCGATTCGGCCGACTCACCGATGAAGAAGGCCCGCTCCCGTTCGACTACACGGATTACTATGTCGAAGAGATGGGCCCGGGGATTCAGCGCTGGTTGTGGTCGTTCGAGGAGCTGCTCGACCGCGGCGCAATGGCCGCCGTCAAGCTTTTCACCAATGAAATCGAACAGACTCTGGCTTTGAACGGAAGACGCCGCGTCAATCTCGATCCCGGCTTTCTCAGCTTGGAGAACTTCGTGCTCGTTACGGGAAAGAATCACGCGCATCGTATCTATATCGGGGACGGCGTCTTCGCCGATCTCACCCTCATCTATCGCCGGGGTTCCTTTCGAGCGCTGGAGTGGACATATCCCGACTATGCGGAACCGCGGCTCATATCCGTCTTGAACAAGCTCAGGGAGAAGCACAAATGGGAACTCAGGAACAGGGGGGAGCGGTCGGTCCTATCCGAAGTATGACCGGATTCGGCCGGGGAAGACGCGCGGAGAACGAGATCGAGGTAGTCGCAGAGGTGCGCAGCGTGAATCACCGCTTTTTCGACGTCTCCATCCGTCTGCCGCGTCTCTATTCCGCGTTGGAGCCACATCTCAGGAAGGTCGTCGGGGACCGGGTCCATCGAGGCAAAATCGACGTGACGATAACCAGGACCGGCGGCGCCGGCTCGCTCGTCGACATGACATTGGACCGGGAATTGGCCGAAGGCTACTTCCGATGTCTCCTCGAGCTCAAAGAGAAGTTCGGACTGACGGGCGAACTGACCGTCTCGGACATGCTCACCGCGCGAGACATCATCGTCCCCACGGAGCGGGAAGAGGGGATTGAAAAAGAGCTTCCCCTGGTCGAGAATGCCCTCCATCAGGCGTTGGACGCGCTCGATACGATGCGTGAGGCCGAGGGCGCGGCAACATGGAAGGACATCGAGTCGCGGCTGAAGAGCATACATGAGACCGTCGCTTTGATTCCGCCGCTGGTTCATCAAGTGGTGGACGCGACCAAAGAGCGCCTGGAAAAACGGGTGCAGGAATTGACGGGCGGCATCGAACTCGATCAAGATCGGCTCGCTCAGGAGGTCGCGCTCATGGCTGACAGGGCGGATGTAAGTGAGGAGATCAATCGCCTCGGCAGCCATACGGATCAATTCCTTTCCTTCGGCCAAGTCGGCTCGCCGATCGGGCGAAAACTCGATTTTCTGCTCCAGGAATTACACAGAGAGGTCAATACGATTGGATCGAAATCCGCCTCGACCGATATCGCCTTCCATGTGGTAAATATGAAGGCGGACGTGGAAAAGATACGCGAACAAACACAAAATCTTGAGTAAAGGAAACGTACGAAGATGGCTCGAGTAACCGTTGAGGACTGTTTGAGTCAAGTTGAAAACCGATTTGCGCTGGTGATCCTGGCGTCCAAACGAACCAAGGAACTCAAACGGGGCGCGCCGCTCCTGATTCACGGCCGGGACAACCGAGAAGTCGTCATGGCTCTCCGTGAGATCGCAGCGGGCATGGTGAAGTCACGCACCCCGGGAGAGCAGATTTCCGAGGACAAGCAGACGCTCGTCATCGACAAGAAGACGGAGTGAGCAAGAAACGAAAGGGCTCCGGCTCTTCGCCTTGTGTGTACGGAATTCATCCGGTTCTGGAGACACTCCGAGCGGAGCGTAGAAGGGTGGATTCGGTCTCGATTGCGCGGGATTTCCCACCGGATTCCGAACTGGTCCGGCTGGTCGAACGGATGGGGGTTCCGACACAGCAGGTTTCGCCGGCGGATCTCACATCCATGGCCCGCTCCCCGAATCATCAGGGAGTTGCGGCCAAGGTCGGAGCATTTCCCTACCTCGATATCGAAGACCTGCCTTTGCTCGACTCAGCGTCCGGTCCGGTGGTCGCGCTTGACGAAGTCCAAGACCCCGGAAACCTCGGCGCTATCCTTCGAACCGCGGAGTGCCTCGGCGCGAGCGCGGTCATCCTGACGCGCGATCGGTGCTCCCCGATGACAGCGGCTGTGGAAAAGGCGTCGGCGGGGGCTTCCGCTCATGTGCCGGTCGTTCGGGTGGTGAATTTGGCCCGAGCGCTGGGACAGTTGAAAGAGTTTGGATATTGGCTGTATGCGGCCGACGCGGCCGGGCCCGACGATATCTGGTCGGCGGACTTGACGGGGGGTATCGCGTTCGTCTTGGGCTCGGAGGGCACGGGTCTCCGACGGCTTGTCCGGGAACGGTGCGATTTCGGCGTTTCCATACCTATGGTCGGTCGGATCGAATCCTTGAACGTTGCGCAAACCGCGGCGATCCTGCTGGCCGAGGCGCTTCGCCGACAGAAGGCCGCCGAGGGGAACTAGGTCGCCAAAGGGCCGCGCCCGCACTGCCGGCGCGCCTCCGGGAAAGATCGTATGAAGCTGACGCTCGAAAACTCGACACCGCCGCCGTTCCTGTCGGACGACCTGGACGTCGCTATCGTCGTCAAGGAGGGTTCGCCGCCTGAGATGTTTGTCCCGGAGGGTCGGGCGCGGCACGATCGGCATTTGATTCTCGGGCTCGCTCAGACAGCTCGTATGGCAGCGCAGGAGTGGGATCCGGAGTCGATCGCGCCGGCCGAGGGAGACAGAGCGGTTCTCGAACGGGGACAGCGAACGGACGTCATTGACAACGGCATTATCATCATTCGAAGCGTCGACGGCGGCTTCGGCGTGGTTGCGCTGACGGATCGGCAGAGCGCTCGACGTCTCTCCCGTGAAGCCGAACGGTATTTCACCGGTTCCATACGCCTTGACGTTCCGTAGAAGGTGGGGCGGCGCGGACGCGGGAACTTTTTTCAGCGCTCGGCAATCGTAGAATGGTTAACGGGCGCGGCTTTTTCAGGGCCGTGAGGCGACGGAAAGACGGGCCCGGTAGTTTGCCGGGAGGCGAAATCATGCGTTTTGCGGCTTTGAGCGCTATCTTTGTGACTGTTGTGACCGCGGCCTCGGTCCATGCCGGTGAGTGGGTCGATTTGGGGCGGTGGCAAGCATATTATCTGGGCACAAAAGTCGTCGCGGACATGGAGCGGGACGGACGAGAGATCCGCGGCGTCGCCCAGGTGTACAGCCCCTTCGGGAAGAAAGATACTTACCATTTCAACGGACGGGTGCAAAACGGCATTCTCCGAGCCGCTCATCACAGCGGTCATCGCTTCAAGGGACGATTGACATCACCCGAAGAAGTCGTGGGCGTCTTGACAACCAGGAACGGTCACAAGTTGCGGGTGCGGGCGGTCCGTCAATAGGCGCGCCGCCGCCGGCGTGCGGATTCGATTCACGATGATCGAAAGCAGATTCTACAACGTTCGGGGCGTCAAGTGGGAAGCTCGCTTCTTTCGGAAGGGCGAATCGCTTCCCGAATCCGACGCGATCGCGCTCAAGCAGGGGATTTGGGCTCGTCCGACCTCCCGACCCTGGGACGAAGCGGTCTATGTGGGATCGTCGTGGCGGTTCGTGAACATGGATCCCGACGTCCTCTATATGCCGGACGCGTGATGAGTCGGTTGTTTCGGGCGCAACGCCGAACCTTCACGCCTCCTACCTGCTTGACGCCTTTCAAGAGCGATCGCTCAATCAGCGAATCCGCTCGGAGCGTTCCCGCAGGTAGGTGAGTGTCAAGGCGCCGCTTCGATCGGCCTTTCTCTCTGTTCGGGCCAGTTCGGCGAGCCGCTTGTTCAGCGCTAGGACAGCGGGATCGTCTGCAGCGAGAACCCGCCAAGAGACAAACCGGATTTCATCCACGTCGCCGTTTTCGTAGAGGATGCGAAGGACCTGCGGTTCCGCGTTGGGTCCCAGGCGAACTTCGGCCTTGCCGGCGGGTTCAATCGGACAGAAGGTGTTGCCGGGTCTGAGCTCGATGACGAGGCCGTCTTCCTCGATGCGTTTGCACGTTCCACATGCAGCCCGAAGCGCGCCCCGACCAAGATTGTTGAGGACCTGCATCATCGGGTCCGAGAACCTCGACAGATCCCGATCGCCGCGCAGGCGATGGATCTCCATGTCTTCCCCGTCGTGAATCATCGTCACGATCCGGCCGTCGGAGAGTATTTCCACGTTAACGTCGCCGTCGGTAACAAGCCTGAACTTGCCGGGTTTCTGAAAGACCAAGTGCGCGTCGACGGTGAGATCCCGATCGAACATTGACAAGGTGCGGGTCTTGGTGAATTTCGCCTCGAACTGGTGCACGAAGTAGGCGTTTCGCTCGACCCTCGAGATCAGCTCCTCCGGGTTGAAATCCTTGATCGATTCGGTCGATGCGCACGAGCCGAGGAGCGCCGCCGCACAGAGCGTCAGCAAAGCCGGAATGATGGGGGATTGTGCGCGGCGTTTCATAGGTTACGTGCGGCTTCCGATATGTCGGGGCGCGCCGACCTCCTTCATCGTTAGATATGCGGGCAAGACGATCAGTGTCAACGCGGGCGACGCGGTCATCCCGATCACCATTGCCCATCCGAGAAATCGAAGCGCGTAGTGGTACGACACCACCATCGCGAGAAAGCCGAGCATCGTGGTCAGGGACGTGCTCAGCACCATCGGCGCCAACCGGGACACAACCTCTTCGACGGACCCGTCCGCTTCGTCGTAGAAGCGCATAACCACATGTATGCCGTTGTCTACGGCGAGGCCGAAAATCAACGGCGCCGTGCCTATGATCGAAAATGGTATACCCACTTTTGCTGCTCCCAGCAACCCCATTGTGACACAGAAGGCCCCGACCATGGGAATGAGGCTGAACGCGACGCCCGACGGATTTCTGAATACGATAAGGAGAAAGATCACCACGAGCAGGACCGCATAGCCGCCGAGGCGAAACAACTCGGAAACCAGGGTCGCCAGGAGCGCGTCCATGGCCTGCCGCGGTCCGGACATCTTGACATCGACCGGAAGAGCGGAGACCGTCCGCATTATCCGCCGGTCGACCTCCTGCAGCGCCACCGGATCGTCGACCGCGTCGGTGTACCTCACCTTCGTGAGGAAACGATAGACCCCGTCGATCCGCGCGACGTACCAGGACTGCGCGATCTTCTCGGACGGACCCAGAGGGTGCGCGCCCGTCTCGGCCGCGATGTCCGCCTGCAAATCCATGGTCTTGTCGAACGAGTCCAACAGCCTTCTTCGGGCCTCAACGGAGAATTCGGACGATTCAAGGTTCTTTTCGAAGACTGTCCGCAGCGTGTCTTCTCGCTCCACGATGGTCGACAAAAGCGCGCGATTGCGTTGTCGCACCTCAGGCGGCGCCGTGAGATAAGATACCGAATCGAAGCTCGCGATTTCGTCCCCGGACCGGGTCAACCGAGCAAGGACCGCGTCCAACTCGCGCTGTACTCGGACACCGCGATCGCGATCCTCAACGTCGAACGAAAGGAACGTCGGCTGCGAAAAGTTCGAACCGAACTCTCGGGAAATCCGATCCGCCGCCTTCATCGACCGGAGTCCTTCCGCGAAAAACGCCTTGAACAGGTCCTCCTCGTAAGAGAGTCGCGCGGCGAACAGACCCATGACAACCAGCGCGATCGGAAACGCAACCTGAATGATCCGCGCTCGTCGCACAATGAAGCCGACCGGGAACTTGAACGGAAGGCGCAGTCGAGGAAACGAGCCGCCGGACCGGCGGGAGAGCAGGCCCACAAAGGCCGGAAAGAGAAACAGCGTGCAGATAAGCGCCGAGAGAACGCCGGTTGCGCACACGAACCCGAATTGGCCCATGGCGTACTGCCGTGAAAACATCAGGCAGAGGAAGGCTATGGCGCTGGTGAAGGCGCCCAAACAAACCGGCGGACCAACATGCCGAAAAACGTTCGGAAGCGCCTCGAGCGGCGCCGCGCCGCGATCGATCTCTTCGCGCAATCTCCCCCACAAGTGGATGCCGAAATCTGCGCCGAGCCCGAAGAGGATGCCCAAGGAAGCCATCACGACCGGATTGATCGAGTCGTATACGAGATAGACGATCGCGTAGTTCACTCCCACCGCGACGATGATCGGCGCCATGAGCAGCGCGACGGATCGCAAACTCCGGTACACGAGCAGCAAGAAACCGAAGACCAGTCCCCCGGACAGCGCGAAGATGAGCAGCATCTCGCGATCGAAGAGTATGTCGGACTCCGCATGAAACGCGGTCTTGCCCGTCAGGCGCCATTCCAGTCCCTCGAACTTTTCCGCCGCGCCCGGGATCGCTTGCGTCAGTCGCTCGATTGTTGTCGGCACGATATCATTGAGTTCACGGACGAGCGTGCGGGCTCGAGCGACATCGGAGCTGGGGAAATCCGGCGTAATCTGAATGAGATAGGTCGTTCCATCAGGACTCGCGACGAAAAGATAGATGTCGCCCAGGCTTATGTGGCCGATCCGCCGCTTGAGCGATTCGGCCACGAATTGGCCCAGCTCGACCGGGTCCTCGATGATGCGGCGCTGCAGATACGGATTGCCGCTCAGAAACAATCTGTTGCGGTTCCTGCGAAGAGCGTCGCTGATTCCTTCCGGCGTGAACATCTTTTCGACGGTCCGGGCCTCTTCTTCGTTCATGCCGGTGAAGAAACGCGTGAAGAGCGCGGCCACTTCTTCTTCATCGTCGGGATCGAGAAACCGATAGAGCACCCGCCTCACGCCCGGCGCATCCTCTAGTCGTCGACCCAACCCCTCGATAAAGGGCTTGCGCGCCTCTCCCGGAGGTTCCGGGAACTTCAGCGCGAGAATGAGCGAGTCCTGTTCGCCGAAGAGCCGGTTGTTCTCGTACGTCAGCTTGATGACGGGTATGGTCTCGCCGATCCCGGCGATGAGATTTGCGCTGATATGTATGCGGGGCAGAACCGCGAATCCGGCTATTGCGCAGCCCCCGAAAACCAACAGGACGGTCAAAGGAAATCTCGTCGAAACGCGGCATATCAATTCGAGGATCCTGACGAGAAATTTCATTCGGTTATTCCGATCCGTTCCCCCGTTCGGCTCACGGCCCGCCGCGTAACTCGGAGTCGTGGCGACGCATCCCTCGAGACGTCCGGGACCGCCGGATCCGACCCGTTGGTAATCGCCAGTGTACCATAGGGGAGTCGGGTGGGCAACGGCCGCACACGGGCTGAGAGCCCTTCGGTTCGGCGTGGGACCGGCCGTCAACCGGGTCGCGAAATCGAAACGCCTGGAATCCCCTCCCGAAAATGCGCATCTATACATGTAATGGTTCACCGGGCTTGAGGCGGCTCTGGGCCCGGTGAGGATGGAGGGGGAGACTCATCTCCCCCTCCAAGCCTCCCCCATGGAGATATCAATGGCTTGTCGCTATCCCGGTGAACGGTTACCTATACATCAACAAACCGTCGCGCTTGTCCGGGCCGCGGGCGTTTGCTATGGTTATCAAATCCATGTGATCCGCATGGGCGCTCGGACGGCAGCGCGACGCAACAACCGCCGGCCGATACTCATTGGATCTCGGCGAACATCACCGCAATTTGTGCGAATGAGGTGATCTGATGTGGGAATATAGCGAACGAGTCAAGGAGCATTTCTTCAATCCGAAAAATGTCGGAGAACTGGCCGACGCGAACGCGGTCGGAGAGGTAGGATCGCTTGCGTGCGGAGACGCATTGAAGCTGTTTCTCAAGATCGATCCGGAGACGAACAAGATCGTCGACGCTCGCTTTCAGACCTTCGGCTGCGGCAGCGCAATCGCATCGAGCAGCGCTCTTACCGAGATGGTGAAGGGTAAGACGGTTGAAGAAGCGCTCAAGATCAGTAATAAGGACATCGCAGACTACCTGGGCGGACTGCCCGAAGAGAAGATGCATTGTTCGGTCATGGGCCGCGACGCGTTTCATGCCGCGGTCGCATGTTACCGCGGAGAGCCCGCGCCACGTGAACAGCTCGAAGGCGAATTGGTCTGCGAATGCTTCGGCGTGACCGACGAGCAGATCAGGCGCGCGGTTAAGGAAAACGACCTGTCGAGCGTCGAGCAGGTCACCCACTTCACCAAAGCGGGCGGCGGCTGCGGTCTGTGTCACGAACGGATCGAGGAACTGATTGCGGAAGCCCGGGGAGATCTCGAGAAACGGGAACCTGAAAAAAAACCTGCGCCCAAGCGCATGACGAACATACAGAGGATCGCCCGAATCCAAGAGGTCATCGACAAAGAAATCCGTCCGTGGCTGCAAAAGGACGGAGGCGATCTGGAACTGGTGGACGTGGAGGGCGACCGAGTCCTCGTTGCCTTACGGGGAATGTGCACATCCTGTCCCAGCGCGGAATTCACGCTCCAGACCGGGATTCAGGAAAAACTGAAGGAGTTGGTTGACCCCGCCCTGGTCGTCGAGGAGGTGCAGGGATGACGCTGGTCTACATGGACAACAACGCCACGACCATGGTCGCGCCGGAAGTCGTCGAAGCGATGAAGCCGTTTTTCTCCGAGCGGTACGGCAACGCCTCGAGTATGCACTCGTTCGGCGGCGGCGTGGCGAAGGATATTTCGATCGCGCGTGAGAAGCTCGCCGACCTGATCGGAGCGCATCCTCGGGAAATCGTCTTCACCTCCGGCGGCACCGAATCGGACGCGACGGCTATCCTGAGCGCACTCACCACGATGCCGGAACGCCGCGAGATAGTCAGCACGCGCGTCGAGCATCCCGCGGTGCTCAACCTCTGCAAGCACCTCGCCCGTGATAAGGGATACGTTGTCCGGTGGCTCTCCGCGGACAAGGAGGGCAGGCTGGACATGGAGGAAGTGAAGGCCGCGATCACCGAGAACACTGCGGTGGTTTCGGTCATGTGGGCGAACAATGAGACGGGGGTGATCTTCCCCGTGGAGGAGATCGCTCGGATCGCCCGTGATCACGGGGCCCTCATGCACACGGACGGCGTACAAGCCGTTGGGAAGATCCCGATCGACGTGGGGTCATCCGAAATCAATTTCATGGCCTTATCCGGCCACAAGTTCCACGGTCCCAAGGGGATCGGCGTCGTGTACATCAAGCGCGGAACACGCTATGCCCCCTTTATGCTCGGCGGTCACCAGGAATCGGATCGCCGCGGCGGCACGGAAAACGTCCCGGGAATCGTCGGAATGGGCGAGGCGGCTCGATTGGCCAAAGAGACGCTCGCTGATGAAGCCGATCGCGTGAGGAAGCTCCGAGACCGATTGCAGGCGGGGCTGATCGAGGCGATCCCCGCGGCCCATATTAACGGCGCGATCGAAGACAGGCTCCCCAATACGCTCAGCATGGGCTTCGAGTATGTGGAAGGCGAAGCGATCCTGATGCGAATGGATTTCAAAGGGATTTGCGCGTCGTCGGGATCCGCGTGCACATCGGGCTCGCTCGAACCCTCTCATGTGCTGCGCGCGATGGGCGTGCCGTTCACGTCGGTCCACGGCTCCATACGGTTCTCACTCTCCCGTTATACCACGGACGAAGAGGTCGATTACGCGATCGCCGAAGTTCCTCCGATCATCCGTCTGCTCAGGGAGCTCTCACCGTTCGGGAGAGAAGACCTGGACGCGGTCTGTACGGTTCACTGACGCGTGCGGCGAGCCCGCGGTCGGAGCCTTTCCGCAGGCTCGCATCTCGGTCAGTTGATCAGCACCATTCCGCTGAAGCCGATGAAGCCCAGTGCAATGATACCGGTGATGATCAGCACGATACCGGGCCCTTCAAGCGCGGGGATCACCTTGGATCGGCGGTTCATCTTGCTGCGGAGGCCGGCCAGGGCCATGATCGCCACCATCCATCCGATACCGCTGCCCAAACCGAATACCACCGATTGCTCAAAGTCGTACTTCCGAATCACCATGAACAGGGATGACCCGAGTATGGCGCAGTTCACCGTAATGAGCGGCAGGAAAATCCCCAAGGACGCGTAGAGACGATCCGAGACCCGATCGATCACCATTTCCACCAGTTGCACGAACGCGGCGATGACGATGATGAACGCGATGTACTGGAGGTACTCGAGTTGCAGGGGGACAAGGAGTTCGTAATAGACCCAGTAGTTCACCGCGGATGTGCACGTCATAACGAAGATGACGGCAAGGCCGAGCCCCCATGCGGTCTTGATCTCACGGGAAACCGAGAGGTACGAGCACATGCCGAGGAAATTCGTCAGCAGGATGTTGCTCGTGAAGATGGAAGCGAAGAATATGACGAAGAGTCCGAGATCTTCCATGATCGGCCTCTCATGAACCCGGCGGCGATTCCGGCTGTTGCCGGATCGAGTCCGCCCAGCGGGCGATCCAGGTAATGATTGCCAGCATGAAGAAGGCTCCGGGCGCCATAACCATAATCGTCCAGTGGGTGAACTCGAACGGCAGCTTCATCCCGAGGATCGTGCCGAAGCCGAGCGTCTCACGGAAGAGCGCAATCGCGATCAGGATAAACGAGTAGCCCACCCCGGATGCGAACCCGTCCACCACCGAGGGCCACGGGCGATTCTGCCCCGCGAACGCTTCCACCCGGCCGAGGATAATGCAGTTGGTTATGATCAGGCCCACGTACGGCCCCAATTGCGCGCTGATGTCGGGGAGATACGCTTGAAGAACATTGTTGAGCACAATCACGTACGCGGCGATAATGAGCGTCGACGATATGATCCGCAGGCGAAACGGGGTCACGTTTCGCAGCATCGACGCGGTCAGACTCGACATGGTCTGGGTGTAGATGAGCCCGATGCACATCACGAGCGTGTTCGTCATCAGGTTCGTGACCGCAAGAGTCGAACAAATCCCCAGAACCTGTCGGAATACCGGATTGTTTCCCCACAATCCGTCGGACGCTATCTTTTTGGCTGAGACGGCCACTCCGCCCTCCGAATCTCTTCTTTCTTGGATAGTATTCGTTTGATATCAACGTTGAGGATCCGCTCGAGAGCCGTCGACGTCATCGTCGCCCCGGTGATCGCGTCCACACGATTCTGCTGATCGCCGTCGCGCGGAGCAATTCGTATGTACGGCTTCCCGGTCCCTTTCTCGGGTAATTTGATCCCTTTGAACTGATCCCGGAACCACTTCTCTTCGATGCGCGCGCCGAGCCCCGGCGTCTCCTGATGTTCGGTGAAAACGATCCCCTCGATGGTGTCCAGGTCCTTATCCAACGCCAGGAGTCCGCTTATATTCCCCCAGAATCCCTTGCCGGCGATAGGGAAGGCGTAATCGGCCGGCCGACCCTCTTTGTCATACGCTCGGTACACGGTCATGCCGTCGATGACTTGCTTCGCCGTTCGCTCTTCTTCAATTGAGTTGACAATTGCAGGGTCCGGCGTTTTGGGATAGTCGATGCCAAGAACATCCAACAAATACTTGGTGTTGCGCGTTTCTTCGTTCAGCGCGATGCGCCCGATGAGCGCCTGATTCACTCCAGCGGTCAACCCCGCGAAAAGGAATGCCACAAGGAACATGAACGCGACATCTCGTAGAAATTTCATCCTCTTTCTCGTATCGGTCGCACTTCGGGGTCAAGCCGCGGTCTGCGCGGCCGCCCTCTCTTTTTTTCGTTTTTCCCATTCGATGACCGCTTCATCAAAGAGCGGCCCAAGCGTATTGCCTAGGAGAATCGCAAAAGCGGTCGCTTCCGGAAATCCCGAAAAGGATCGGATGACGATCCAGAGACATCCTATGAGGAAGCCGTAGGCCCACTTCGCTTCTTTCTTCGCGCACCCCGAGACCGGCTCCGTCACCATGAAGAAGGTCCCGAAGAGCAGACTCCCCGCGACAAGGTTCCTCGCGGGGTCGAGCACATTGTTGACGCCGGCGATGTACAGGATCGTGTTGAGCAGCATAGCGCCGAGAAGGCACGACGCGGGATAGCGCCAGTCCGCGGCCTTCTTGTAAATGATGTACGCTCCGCCGATCAGCACGGCCAACGCCGACGTTTCGCCGATGGATCCCGCGATGTTCCCGACGATAAGCTCCTGAAGGTCGGGAATCGCGCTGTTCTGTTTGAATTGGATAAGCGGTGTGGCCGCGGTGATTGCGTCGGGCGCAGCGTATTGCGTCAGTCTTCCCAGCGGCCATTCTCCGGGCTTGACCCACTGCGTGGTCAACTGAATCGGAAAGCAGACATAGAGAAAACACCGTCCCACAATAGCCGGATTGAAGACATTCTTGCCGAACCCGCCGAAGACCTGCTTGCCGAACACCACGCCGAACACACAGCCGACCGCCGCGATCCACAACGGAACGTACGGCGGCAAGCTCAGGCCCAAGAGCGCGCCGGAAACCAGGATGCTCTCGGTGGGGGTACCGCCGCGATAGGTCTCGAACACGACCTCGACAAGATACGAGACAAGGCAGCAGAAAACGATAACCGTGAGCGCGCGCCATCCGAAGAGATAGACCCCCATCGCCGCGCAGGGGATCAGACCGATCAACATCGCCCTCATCGGCGGCTGACGACGCATGGCCAACTTCACATCACTCAGCACGTCGGCTCCTGTGAAAGAGAAACATACGTATCAATGTGCGATGGAAAGCAACGGTTTGCCTGTCCTTGAATCGCACGCGCCCGCGTCCAAACACAGAGTCTCCGCATGAAATCGTCAATACCTTAACCACCCCGATCATTTCGCGCAAGCCGTGAAGCCCCGCGAACGTATGCCGCACAGGCCGCGTGCAATTACTCGGTGTCGTCTTCCGATTTCGTCCGTTTCGGCGAAAGGCGAAGCGTTTCCCGTACGAGGTCCTTCTCGTGCTCGAAGTCCGCGACCCGCTGGATCATGATCTTCTGCGCCATGACCGGCCCCGCGCCGTGCCACGTGCCTACGCCGTGTTGACCCGCGGTCCAGTTCTGGAGCAGCTTGTGGACCTTCAGGATGTTTTCCGTCGGCTCATCGGAACCGAAGCTGAAGAATTCTTCGACGTACGCCTTGGTCTCGGGATTGGACAGTTCCTTGAGTGACGGCATGGTCACCACGAGACCGCCGCCGATGTCCCCCGCGATCGCCATGGTGCGCCAGAACGCGTTGCAAATATTGAGCTTGGACACGTTCCCCATGAGTTCGTCCGGGAGAAACACACCGGAGCCCGGGGGCTCCTCGCGGCCCAATCGAGCCGCGGCCAGACCGCACGCACGACCCGTCTCTCGAAGGACCACCATCTCCGTGATCTGTTCGTTGATGTGGGGAACCTCGTCCAAGCCCTTGTATTCCTGAATGAGCTTGCACGCGCCGATCATTTGGTTCATGAACCCGACCTTGCACGTGCCGCCGCAGGTCATGCGATGGGTCTTGGCGAATCGCGTCACCAGCCTGATCGAGTAGGGGGCTTCCCCGCAGTGAAAGACCCGTTCCCACGGCACGAAAACGTGATCGAAGACGACCATCGAGGTCTCCCGCTGTCCGAAGACGGGATTGCCCAGCTCATAGGGGTCGTCCGCCTGTTCACGTTCCGCGGAGTAGGGCGAGTACTGGCATACGTACGTGATTCCCTCCGCGTCTGCGGGAACCGCGAACGCCAGCGCGTAATCCTCCTCCTCGGGCGTATGCGCGTTCTGAGGCAACACGACCAGTTCGTGACTCGCGAACGCTCCGCTGATATTGATCTTGGCGCCGCGGATCACGATGCCGTCGGATTTCCTGTCGACCACCTTGAGCGAAAGATACGGGTCGGGCCAATCGATCGCCCGCTTCATCCGGTGACCCCGAGGTTCGGTCAACGCGCCGGCGCACGAGAGGTCCTCCCGCTGGACGGTCTTCAGGTACTCGAGGAACCTCGGATGATATTCCGTGCCCAGGTCGCGGTCCATCTCCCAGGTGGTCGACGCGAGCGCGTGAAACGCGTCATATCCAGCGCAACGATAAATGCATGTGCCGAGGCGTTCCGCGGTGAACGTGCCTGCCTCGGCCTTGGCGATCAGGTCCTCGACGCCCTCGCTCACATGGGTATAGCGATTGACCGGTTCGTTGATAAGCGGCGACATGCACGTCATGATCTCCTTGTATTTCGGATCAAGCGCCCACGCGTAGCTCATCTTGTTGGACTCGACGACCGTTCTCGTATTCGGATTATCGAAGACGCTTTCGACGCGTTTGCCGTTCATGAAGATCTTCGGCTTCATCTTCCGTAAGCCGGCTTCGTATTCCTCGGGAGTCTTCAACGCCATAGGTTCCTCCTCACGGCCCGCCTCCACGCGCGGAGCAGGGCCGGTTAATGCGTGCAATAAACGGTTCAGAAGCGGTCGTCCATGGAGGGGGCCGCTTCCTTCTGTAGAACGAGTTTCGAATGATCTTTCCGGACGCTCAGCGCCAAAGCGTCCACGCTGAGCGGACCGGCCCGACCAATCGCTGAGCATACTTCGGAAATGGTCGATCCCGTGGTCGCCACGTCATCCACCACAAGAATTCGTTTGGCTTTCAGAGCGTCGGGTCGCGCGACCTCGAACACGCCCCTGAGATTCGTACGACGGGCTTCTCGCCCGAGCTGCGCTTGAGGAGTCGTCTCCCGTGATTTGACAACCGCGGTCCTGTGCGTCGGCAGACCGGCGTATCGAGTCAACCCATCGGCGAGCAGCGCAGCCTGGTTGAATCCTCGTCGCGCCAGCGTCGTACGATGCACGGGGACCGGGACAATTACATCGAACTCGCCCGCTTCGAAATAGTGGTCGAACGCGAGGCGAAGCAATTCCCGCAGTCCATCCAGGGCATGAAAACGTTTTCCGTATTTGAGGGCGCCGATCGCGTCTTTGACACGGTCGGCGTACACAAAGCCGTACCGGGTCCGACCATACGGCGGAGGCTTGGTCACGCATGCGCCGCAATAGGGCGCGCCGGCCGCGCCCACTCCCGGACAGGTGCGGCCGCACGCCGAACAGATCGGATCCTCGACACGCTCGAGTGAGCCGCGACATTCGGGGCAGAGTCCGCCGGATTCTTCAAACCGGCCGTACTCCCCGCACAGCGCGCACGACGGCGGAAGGGCTATTTCCGCGAGGCCTCGGATGACCTGAAATAATGACGCTGAAGCGCTCATAATCCATCTTCACGGACAGGGGAAACGAGGGGGGTATCTGCTCTAAGAACGAAAGCGGCGCACATTGCCGCGGTCGGACATCACGCCGCGCGTCCCTTTCAGAACCCGCTTCCGGTCCAATCCAAGATATGTAAGAATACATCCTTCATGAGAGGGGATCAACCGATCTTGGCGCCGCTCGTCACCTTGACCACGGATTTCGGCACGCGCGACGGGTACGTGGCGCAAATGAAGGGCGCAATCCTCACGATCAACCCGGATGTGCGGATTATCGACGTCACCCACGACGTCGAACCGTTTTCCGTGATCGAGGGCGCATTCGTGCTCAGAGGTATGATCCGCTATTTTCCTCCGGGCGCTATCCATACCGCGGTGGTGGACCCCGGGGTGGGCGGATCCCGAAGAGGTATCGTGATTCGAACCGGTCGAGCGTTCTTCGTGGGGCCGGACAACGGGCTCTTCTCCTTCATACTGGGACCCGACCCCGCGCTCTGGGAGGCCCGATCGATCGAAAATCCGGCCTTCATGCTTCCCGAACCTCATCCAACCTTCCACGGAAGAGACATCTTCGCCCCGACCGCGGCGCTCGTCTCGTTGGGTCGGAATTTCGACGAGATCGGCGCGGTGGTGGAGAATCCCGTGAAACTGACCGTGCCCGAACCGAGCGCAACCGATTCGGAGATTCGAGGGGCTCTTATCTATGCGGATCGATTCGGCAATCTGACCTCGAACATCGACGCCGAGCGCGTGAAGGGAAAGGCCCCGCGCATTCGAGCGGGAAACACCGAAGTCAAGGGAATCAGCGCCTATTTCGATGAAGTCCCTCATGGTCGGCCGCTGGCGCTGATCAACAGCTTCGGATTCATGGAGATCGCAGTCAATCGCGGCAGCGCTGTCCGCGATCTCGGGCTCCAACCCGGCGATCCCGTCACCGTCGAGCTCGACCGAGAATGAAGCCGTGGACGCGCCGCGAATCCTCGTCCTCACCACGTCGTTTCCGTCAACCGAAGACGATTGGGCCGGGATCTTCATCGCCAAGCTCCTGAAGGCGTTGCAGCGTCGCGGATACGGAGTGACCGTCCTCGCCCCATCCGACGGCGTCGTTTACGGGCGTCGCACGGTCCACGGTGTCGAGACGATCAGATTCCCGTACTTCCTCCCCCGTTCCCTCGAGCGGCTCGCGCGCGGCGCCGGCGGCATTCCCGAGAATCTCAAAGTAAGCGCTTTGGCCCGTTTACAATTGCCGTTCATGACCGCCTGCTTTTTGGCGCAGACGCTCAGATGGATCCGTGGGCGGGATCTTATCTACGCCAACTGGATCGGCGCCGGAGTGGTCGGGGCCGCAGCGTCAAAGATCACGGGAAAGCCGCTGGTCGTCTCATACCGCGGGGACGACGGATACCTGGCGCGCGATCGTCCCGTCTGGCGCTTTTTCACCAGGCGCGTCTCGAATCGAGCGTCGATCACCGCTCCGGTGAGCGCGGAGATCGGGCGCATCCTGATCGACCTGGGCATCGACGCCGGCAAAGTGCGGGTCCCCCAATTCGGCGTGGACACCGAGATGTATCATCCTGCCGAGGGAGATCGCTCCCCGTCGGAAACGGTCGAAATCCTCTTCGTCGGCAGCCTCATCCCCCGAAAGGGCCTCCAGGACCTGATCGCCGCGCTTGACGATCCCTGGTTGCGCGCCTCGGTGCGGCTCACGGTCGTGGGAGACGGCTTCTACGGACCCGAACTCCGCAGGATGGGCGAACGGCTCGGACTGAACGATCTCATCGAATGGAAGGGGATACTACCGCCGAACAAGACCGCCGAACGCATGCGGCAATCGGACCTCCTCTGTCTGCCCAGTTCCATGGAGGGCCGACCCAACGTGGTCAACGAGGCGATGGCTTCGGCAATTCCCGTCGTAGCCGCTCGAATCGGCGGCATACCGGACATGGTTATCGAGGGTGAAACCGCGCTCCTTTATGAATCGGGGAACGTGGAGGAACTTCGAGAACACCTCAAGCAGCTTGTCGGGTCCGCGGACCTGAGACGACGCATGGGCCGAGCCGGTTTGGAATTCCTCAGAAAATCCGGTGTCAGCTGGGATGCGACCGCGGCGGAATTCGACGAGATTTTCCGGGAGGTTTTGGGACGCAGAGGATGATCCCCGGAAGCCGCCGTCGAGACACGATGCGGGAAGAACGCTCGATCGGGCCTTCGGACCGAGGTTGAGAACGGCGTCCGGCGCGAAGGGAAGAGCTTCGCGCCGGCAGGAAGTCGAATGAGCATCGGCGGTCGCTACTTCTTGGTTGCGCCGACTTTTTGAGCGATATCGATTACTTTGTGGAGCGCGTCCATCATCGGCGTGCAGAATTTGTCGCGGCATTCTTCGAATTGAGCGACCGTCAGTCTAAGATTACGGTATTTGTGTGAGCAGGTCGCGCACTGCGAGACATTAGAGTTGAACTTATCGACGGCTTTCTTGAGGTCTTCGAGCTTTCCCCCGTCCTTTGCCGCGGCCTTCGCGAGGTTATCCAGCGCGTCCGCGTATTTCTTCTGAAGCTTTTCCATTGCGGCTTTGCGCTCGGCTTGATCTCCCCCGTAAAGGGCCGTGTTTTCCGCTTCGATCACATATGCGTGGATTTTTTCGACGAGCTTCGCTTGGCCGGCTTCTCCGGCGAAAACGCTCGAAGTCGGAAAGGACGCCAAAATGCCGCAAATCAATACAACAAGGCACTTCCTCATGGATCGCTCCTTAGCGTTGTTTTTTCGGTTGAGGATACGTCACTATGCCTTGAGCGGGTGATTGCGTCAACCGAATTCTTGTGTGCGTTTTCGAGCGTGGGGCGAGGGAGGGGGAATTTTTTTCTTGCAAAGAGAACAAACGTTCCCTATACTCGGAACATGACCATCACGAAAAAGAAAAAACACGTCCTCCAGTGCATCGCACGACTCGAAAAAACATGGGGCATTCCGCCGGCGGTTCGGGAAATCTGTAAGGAAATGGATCTCAAATCCCCGGGGAGCATGCAAAAGCACATCCAGACCCTCGAAGCGCACGGTTATGTGGAAAAGACCCCGGGGAAAAACCGCTCGTGTAAACTCACCCGAAAAGGGTGGGACGCCGCGGGGGAGATCTCGACGGCGGGAAACGCTCCGAGCGCGGGAATTCCCCTGATCGGCCGGATTGCCGCGGGGACGCCCATCCTCGCCGAAGAGAACAAAGAGGACGACCTCCCGGTGGATCCGCGGCTGTTCGGATACACCGAAGCGTTTGCGCTCAGCGTTCGGGGCGATTCGATGAAGGACGCGCAGATTCGCGACGGAGACCTGGCCGTCATTCGGCCTCAGCAAGAGGCGGAAAACGGCGAAATCGTCGCGGTGATGGTCGACGGCGTGGAACCGGAGGCCACGCTTAAGATTCTGCGTCGGAACAACGGCACAGTGGAACTCCATGCGGCGAATGACGCGTATGCGCCGCTCGTATTCAGGGGCGCGGACCGCGCGAAGGTGACGATACTCGGCAAATTGATCGGCGTCATCCGTCGCCGGCCGTAGACGCGAACGCGAAACGAAGCGGCCTCAGGGATGAAAGAGGGTCCGCGGCGTTCCGAGATTTCAACGCCGATCCCATATCCCATCGCACAAAAAGACTCGAATCGGTGAACGGTCACTGACATGGATACGTTTGTACATCTGGAAGTTCAAAGCGCCTACTCGTTCCTCTGGGGAACCTTCACCCCCGAGGATCTCGTGAACGAGCTCGCGTCGCTCGGCCAAACAGCCGTCGCGCTCACCGACAGCGGCCTTCACGGTGTCGTCCGTTTCTCGAAAGCGGCTATTGCGGCGGGGATTCAGCCGATCGTCGGCGCTCGGCTCCCCATCTGGGACGGGTCGATTATCACGCTCCTCGCGCGGGATTTCGCGGCGTACGGCAATCTCTGCCGGCTGATATCGAGCGTCCTCCACGACGGAATGGCCCCGAAAGAGCCCATCAGCAAACAGGATCTGAAGCATCGGTCCAAGGGGCTGATCTGCCTTGCCGGCGGATGGGGATCGGTGATTCCGGGTCTGCTCGAAAAAGGACAAATCGACGCCGCGCGCGTGCGGCTCTTCGACATCCGTGAAGCGCTCGACGATTCGGACGCGCTCTACCTGACCTTGCAAAACCACGGAGAGACCGCCGGCGACGAACAACACGGCACGCCGCCCCTCGAAACGACCGTCGAATTCGCGGACGATCTCGGAATACCGACCGTCGCGACCAATACCGTGACGTTCCTTCGCTCCGAGGACTACCTCCTCCACCGGACGCTCGTCGACGTCCAGCGGCGCCACCACCACCGGAAGGTGACTCCGCTCCCCAACGACCGGTTCATTCTCGCGTCCGGCGATGAGATGAGACGCCGCGTCCCCTATCCGGAGGCGCTTGCCAATACCGCTCGCATTGCGGCCTTGTGCGCTTCGTTCGCCTTGCCCTTCGACGAACTCCACCCCCCGCGGCTCCAGGACTCCGACGTCGCGGCGGAGAAGCTCGCCCGCGAGACCTTCACCGAACTGAGCCGCCTCCATCGCCCCGTCCCCGCCCAATACATCCGACAACTCGACCTGGAACTGGGCGCAATCAACAAGCTCGGGATGGCCGACTTCTTCCTTCTCGTCAAGGAGGTGGTCGACTTCGCTCGGAGCGGGGCCATCCGCCACAGCATCCGCGGATCGGCCGCGGCGAGTCTCGTGGTCTATCTGCTCCTCGGCGGCGTCGACCCAATCGAGCATAAGCTGCTCTTCGAGCGCTTCATCAACGACGGCCGCGGGGACCTCCCCGACATCGACGTGGACTTCGATTCCATCCGTCGGGACGAGGTCATCACCTATCTCATGGATCGCTTCCCCCGTGAGACCACGATGGTGGCCACAATCCACAAGCTGCGCGTGCGGAGCGCGGTTCGGCTGACCGCTCGCGCGCTCGGCTATCCCCTCGACGAGATAAGCCGGCTCGCAAAATGCCTCCCCTGGTCACTCCGCGGCCGCGACCTGAACGACGCGCTGGAAAACCTCCCCGAACTCAAGGGCGCTCCCATCCACAAGGAAGAAAAGCTCGTCCGCCTCGCCGCGCGGCTGACAAATCTGCCGTATCAGAGTTCGGTGCACCTGGGCGGCGTGATCGTCGCGCCCGGCGAAATCAAGGACTGGACGCCGGTGGGGATGTCGCCGAAGGGCTTCCCCGTGGGCCAACTGGATAAGGACGATGTGGAGGCGCTCGGCCTCTTGAAGCTCGACCTGCTCGGACTCCGCATGCACACCGCAATCCGGAAGGCCCTCGAAATCCTTGAAGAAGAGGGGATCGACCTCCCCCTGGAACAACTCCCCCTGGACGACCGCAAAACCTACGCGCTCCTCCGGAGCGCCGAGACCCTCGGCGTCTTCCAATTGGAGTCGCCCGGTCAGCGCAACCTAGTGGGGCAGCTCCTCCCCGAGCGCTTCAGCGACCTCATCGCGGAAATCTCACTCTTCCGGCCCGGTCCCGTCGAGGGCGACATGGTCCACACCTACGTGGATCGGCGCAACGGACGGGAAGCCGTCCACATACCGCATCCGGACCTCATCCCCGTCCTCGAGGAGACCTACGGCGTGATCCTCTTCCAGGAGCAGGTCCTCCGGATCGTCCATGTCTTCGCGGGGCTCTCGTACGCGGACGCGGACGCGTTCCGCCGCGCCATGACCAAAGACCGAAAATCGAGAAAAATGGAACTGTTGGAAGAGCGCTTCTTCGAGGGCGCGCTCGCCAAGGGCCACAGCCGCGAACTGGTCGAGCACGTCTTCGAACGGGTGGCCGCGTTCGCGTCATACGGCTTTTGCAAAGCCCACGCGGCGTCCTTCTCCCATATCACCTACCAGAGCGCCTATCTGAAGGCCCACTATCCCCAGGCCTTCTATATCGGGCTCCTCAACGCCGGCCACGTCGGGTCGTACCCGCCGTACGCGATGATCAACGAAGCGCGGCGGAGGGGCATCCCCATCTACGGCCCGCACGTGAATTCGAGCGGCCTCGAATATCAAGCGGAAGGCTCGGGAATCCGCGTGCCCCTCGTGGTGATCAACGGCCTGGGGGAGGCGACCGCGCGGCGAATCGAGGCGGAACGAACCAAACGAGGCGCGTTCCGCAGCCGAACCGAATTCCTCTGCAGGATGGATATTCCCGACCGAGTGGTGGACGCGCTCACCCTGGCCGGCGCGCTCCGCGGCTTCGAAGACGATGAATGGGAACTGACCCAAGAGGTGATCCATGCGTAAGGCCCCACCGGAAACGCCCGCTCACAAAGCGGCCATCGCTCGGAACGAAGCCGAATCCATGACCGTCTTCTGCCATGACCACCCGCTCAAGGGGCTCAGGTCGAGGCTCGCCGCGCGGGGAGTCGTCACCGCCAAAGACCTCCGCCGCATACCAAACGGCCGAACCGTGAAAGTCACCGGACTCCTCATCCTCGTCCATACGCCCCCCACCAAGTCCGGCAAACGCGTCATGTTCATCACCCTCGAAGACGAAACCGGCCTCATCGACGTGGTCGCCTTCCCCGAAACCCAGAAGAACCACGCCCGAGCCATCCTCACCTGCGAAGTCCAAACCGTCGAAGGGAAACTCCAACGCCAAGGAAAGAACGGCCGCTCTATAACCATCGTCGCAGACAAAATCCTCCCCCACCTCTCCGGATCGCTGAAAGACCTGCTGCCGAAGATCAGGGGAGGGGAAGGGCAGCTAGGCCAGGCGGGGCAATCTCTTTGAGAAGGAGGCTCGGTCACGCATAGCATCGGGTGAGGTTCAACGCAGCGCCGACGGTCCACTCCGGAACGTAGGATGTGCCGGGCGAACCGCATCGGTCGCGCTATTTTATGTGGCTCTTCGCTGAAGTAAGTGGGTAAGGGCATTGAGGGGTTGTTGTTTTCTGC
>CAYLRL010000036.1:0-43746 GCA_964385875.1 uncultured Syntrophales bacterium | reverse complement strand
CAAGCCTCCCCCATCGAGATATCAATGGCTTGGCGCTATCCCGGTGAACGGTTACGCTTAAACAACCGAGTGAAGTCCGGTGTGCGGGAACATACGCGTGAGGAATTGACAACGCTATCGACACTTCGGCGGTAATGATGCGGATTCTGATATACACGGCCGGATTTCGCACTGACTAGGCAGGCTGATAGGCGACACTTCGATGGTAAACCAAGACCCGACGACCCGACCGCTTCGGCCGGTTCGGGGAAGGAGGGTGAACGATGCGCGGATGGTACACCGAACCGGATCTTTTTCGGGAGCAGTTCCTCCGGCTTCGAAAGGAAATGAGCAACCTCTTGGATTATTCGTCCGGCCGACCGCCGTGGGAATACAGCCGGCTCTTCCCGCTCGTGAACGTGAAAGAAACCGATGAGGCGTTCTATGTGTCCTTTGAGCTCCCGGGCATCGACGCGGATGAGACGGAAGTCAAGGTCGGCGAGGACACCCTGACGATTCGCGGGGTGCGCCGGGCTGATCCGGTGGCGGAGAATTCAAGCTACCACCGGCGGGAGCGCGCGTGCGGGCCGTTCGAGCGTACGATCGGGCTCCCCCTTCGGGTCGACCCGAAGAGCGTCTCGGCCTTATACAAGAATGGAACGCTCACCATTCAACTCGCCAAGGAAGAGAGCGCCCAGGCGCGCCAAATCGAGGTGAGCGGCTGACGGCCCGCTCCCGGGAACCGAAAAATCATGGATGAGCGGCGATCAGAGATTTTTAAGTCGGAAGAACCGACGCCGGCGGCGCCCGATCGTAATCAAGAGTATTACGCTACGCTCGCGGTGGACATCTACGAGACCGATGACGCGGTTATCCTCACCGCGGATATGCCCGGCGCGGCCCGGGATACCGTGGACATAGACGTGAACGACGGCGCGCTGATTGTGACCGGAAGAATCGTCCCCGATGAATTCGGCGGTCGTGTCCGATTGCGTGAGTACGGCCGGACGGGATACTATCGCAGCTTTCAGCTGAGCCAAACGGTGGATCCAGCCAATATCACCGCCAATCTCAAAGACGGCGAGCTTACGGTCAAGATCCCGAAGACGGCCAAAGTCGGACCGCGGAAGATTCCGGTCACCTCCGAGTGACGGAACCGAAACAACCGCCTGGACTGCAAAGGCCTGTTTCAGAGCGGACCGCACGCTGCGTCTCGGAAATTTTTTTGTTCAATGCCTTGACAGATGGGGCCCTGTGATTAAGTCTTGAGTGACCCATCGGTTGGTTTGGTGCGCGGTCTCGTCGAGAGATCCGGCGAGGCCAATTGATCATGCACAGAGGGGGCTCATGAATTATCCAATTGTTGCGAACAGGCTCGACCATTTCCTCAGCGAAGTCAGAAAAATCAAACCCTTGACTCCCGAAATGGAGTACGAGCTGGCGGTCCGGTACCAGGAGAAAGGCGACGTGGAAGCCGCGCAGAAGATGGTGGTTTCACACTTGCCCTTCGTTGTGAAAACCGCTTTCCAATACCGCCACTACATGATTCCGGTTCAGGACCTCATCCAGGAGGGAACCATCGGACTCATGAAGGCGGTGAAGCGCTTCGATCCTTACAAAGGCTTCCGACTGGCGTCGTTCGCTATCTGGTGGATCAAGGCATACATCAAGAATTACATCCTCAAGAGCTGGAACCTGGTCAAGCTCGGCACAACGCAGGCTCAGCGCAAGCTCTTCTTCCGGATGGGCGACATCGGCGAGCATTTCGACGAGGAGTCCAAGCAGAAGCGCGTCAAGGAGCTGGCCGAAGATCTTAACGTCAAGGAAGACGACGTGATCGAGATGGAGGCCAGAGTCAAGGCGCGGGAATGGTCCTTGAACGACACGGTGGGCGAAGACAAGGACCTGACCGGCATGGACATGCTCGAAGACACCGACCCGGGACAGGAAGAGGCGCTCCTCGAGAAGCAGCGGGAAGCCCAGCTGACGAACTTGACCAAGAAGGGGCTCCGAAAGCTCGATCCGCGGGAACGGTTTATCATCAACAAGCGTTATCTGGACGATTCGACGTGGACCTTGCAACGGCTGGGCGATCACTTCGGCACGAGCCGCGAGCGCATCCGACAGTTGGAGAAGCGGGCGCTGGGGAAGCTCAAACATGAGTTCTCCCCTCATGTGGACCAGTATCTCCTGCCCGCATAGGCCGACCCGAATACCCGAAACCGAACGCCTGAAGAGCTGTCGTCGGCCCTTCGGGCGTTCGTCGTTCTCGAGGTCGTCCCGCCGCGTCCCCACTCCCCGATGGGCCCCTTTCTTTCCGGCGTTCCGATTGACATTTATGCACAAGGGATTTAAGACAATTCCCGTCATGGCTCGGCGCACCCTCGTATCAAGGTCCCTCGGTACGCTTGCAATCGCCACCTTGTGCGCGGTCTTCGGCTTCACGACCGCGGGCGCCGTGTCAACCGCGCCCCCGGAGGAGGCCGACACGTCCCATCAATTGCGAATCACCCCCGATGTGGGGGCGCGGCCTGCCGATCGGGCAGGCATCCCCCCGACGCCGGATGCCGCGGACCCATCCGCTGCTCCGGCCGGCCGGGCTCGGGATGAAGACCCGTATCCCGACACACGCGGAAACCGACTCACCTCGCTGAGAGACGAAGAACGCAAACGGCTCGAACCGGCGGTCCGGACCGAGTACAATCAAATGTCTTCACGTGTGCGGCTGCTGGACAGGGCAACGGCGTACGCGTGGCTCGACGGCTTCATCTCCTCGAGGCCCTGGAACTGTCCTCTCGAAACGAAACACGAGTGGATTCAGGCTATTATGAAGGCCGCGGACACCAACGGCCTCCCAATCTGCAAGGAGATCCTCGGCCTCACCGCGTGCATAATTTCCATCGAGTCCGGGTTTCGAGCGGACCCGCCAGCGGTCGATCCGTCGGGGGGGGAAGACATGGCCGCTCTCCTTCAGCGCGCGGAGGACGAACTCTACCGCAAGGCCGGTCCGTTGCTCTCCATTCCTCCCCTGCCCGGTCTGTACGGTCAATACAAACAGCGCTATTATCAACAGCTTCTGGCGTGCCGAACGGAAGGGGACGTGGAAGCGGTGGCACGCTGCATCGCCGAAGATCTCAAGCAGGACGTGGCCGCACTTCCGCACTTCCTGAGGAAGCCCGTCTGGGAAGGGATCGATCGGCTCGCCGACGTGGTCCGGACCAAGGGCTCGATGCAACTAAACTTCAATCGAGCGGCTCAGGTTACGCGTGAACGCGGCGCAAATCTCACCGACGAAGAGTTGACCGAATATGTGTACACTCGGGACGGGGGCGTCGACGTTGGAGTGGCTGCGCTCAAGCCCATGTTCGTCCAGTACGCGGCTCGACATTCCGCCGGCGGGGACCTTTCGTGGCTCTTCCTCGTGGGAATGGACTACCATTACGGACCCTTTTCGAGCCGGAACATGATGGAACAGATCCGGATTCGAGACCTGTCGGGCCGGAAGATCGCCCTCGACGGGGACTTTCTCCACTATAACGAGGAAGGCCTGCCGATGGACAAGGACTCCCAAACGCTCAAGGCCTTCATGTCGATCTTCCCCCACGCCGGACGGGACGACATTTTGAAATGCCTCGTGCTCGAGAAAGACCCACACTACGTGTACACCAAGGTTCATCGCAATGTAGGACAGGCCCACGCTCAGCGGTTCGGGCCGACGCCCTTTGCGGTGATCGGTGAGTTGTTCATGGGGGAGGAGGCGAAGATCAAGCACGGCATGGTATGGAAAACAAGAGCTTATCTGAATAAGCTCGACCGGTACTTGAATTCCGTTCCGTGGGACTATCTCCCGGCGCCCCAATAACGGCGAAAATGACATCCTGCGACGCGGTCGGCGGACGCAGAGGCGTGAACCTCGCTTGAAACTTGACAGAAGTCGGGTTATGTGGCAAACTTCAGTCGGAGTTTGCGACCATGAAACGATCCCTTGTAATCATCGCTCTGATCGCATCGCTGGCGTGCCCTCTCGGTGTTTTTGCGGGCGAGGATAAGCTTCAGGTTCAGCAATCGAGCTATTGGGCCAAAGTGGTCCTGGAAGAAAATTCAGTGACGGCGAGCGTCCTGTTTTTGCCTGTCTATATGCTGAGCATCCCCGTTCGGATCATTGATGGGATCGTGAATCCCGTCCCTACCAGCCAAGCGACCGTTCCGCCTGCCGCGCATCGCGGCCGATACCGCTAAGCGCCCGTACAGCATAAAGAGTTTCCAACGCCGCTTGCCGCCATCCCTCAAGATTCGCGCGCGTCCTCCCCAGGACCGTCCGCGCACGCAGGGGCTTCGTTTCCGGCGGTCCACGCCCAGGATCGAATCATTTCGATTTCATCTTCGGGAATGCAGAGGAACTCGAGAAACGCCCGATGCTTATCCGGATAGAGGCGCTCGAAGTCGACGTGCCAACGGATCATGTCATCGTTGGTGAAGCCCGATGCGCCGAGAAGCGCGACCCAGGTCTCCCGGTTCATGAACCCGACTCGGCAGATAGCCGCCTCATTGCGAAGGAGGCCGACTATCAAACGTTGCTGCTCTCGAAGCCGCTCGATATCGCGATTGAGCTCGTCCAGCCGCTCCTCGAGAACCCTCGATAGACTGTTCTCCGGAGATTCCAGGATCCTCACGATCTCCTTGAGCGGAATGCCGGCGCTGCGGTATGTGCAAATCTGATCGAGCCGCTGAGCGTCGTCCTCGGTGTAGACGCGGTAGTTGGCTGCGGTGCGGCCCGACGGCGCGAGCAGGCCGAGTGAGTCGTAGTAAAGCAGCGTGCTCCTGGAAAGCCCGAATCTCTTCGCCAACGCGCCGACGGTATACATTCACCCCCTCCACGGGGTTCGGCCTGCCGGGATCTGCCGCACATGTTCACACGGGTCTCCCGGCGGAACCGAAATCACGCCTTATGAGCAAAATGCGCATGATGGAGCGCCGGGTCTATCGGCCAGGACCCCCGTGTGAGCAGTTCGCCCGTCCGGCAGAAGTGATTCAGCGACGCATCGAGTATCCGCATGCGCGCCGCGTGCGCTTCCTCCGTGTATGCCGCAACCTCTCCATTACCCGCTTCGTCCAGGCCGGTAAACGTGCGCGTCCACCGGGCCTCGGTCGTTCCGTCCTCACGTTCGGTCAGCGCAACATCGAGTTTGCAGACGAGGGAACGCCCTTCCACAATCACAAACTCGACTGCGAAATTCTCCGGATCGTATTTCGATACGGTCCATATCCGCCCCCCCTCGCCGGGGAAATTCGTCGTGAAGATGCAGTTATTCTCGGCTATTCCGCTTTCCGAGTAGATCATCTCACACGACCAGCCGTCGATCCACTCATGCTCACGAACCGGGCAGAGGAGCGGGAAGACGTCTTCCGGAGGCGCGGCCACGGCGTGGGTGTAAGTCCGGACGACCCGTTGAGCCTGAAACGCAGTCATCTGAATTCTCCTTGTCGGATGGGTTTACCGCGTAGAGCGGCATGGCGCCAGGCTGAACTATCAAGCTGTAGACGGGTCAAGGAAAAAAACAACCGTTCCCCGGGATAGCGATAAGCGGTTGATATCTCGATGGGGCACGTTTTGGAATAGATGATACCAATGCGCTCTCCAAGAAGTAAGATTAAGGCCCTCACCGTTGCTCTCCCGGCGAGACAGGGGACAAGATGTTACGTTCACTGATGTTGTGCCGTGTCCTCCCGGGGTGGCCCGGACGTCATACATCCGGGCGGCGCAGCCGCAAGAGGGGTTTTTCACCGAAGCGCCCGTTGATTTCTCAATCTCCGGCGTTCATCCCGTGAAGGCGCGCCGGTATGAGTCTCCCCCTCCATTGTCACCGGGCGCAGAGCCGCCTCAAGCACGGTGGATCATTACAAAAAAAATAAGCCGAGTCCACGTCGAACTCGGCTGTTGTAGGAGGTAGAGTAGCTTTTGTGTTGGTTGTGGTTGCTCACCTTTTACTTTAAAAGCTGAATGCAAATTACCAAAATAAGGTGATAAAGTCAACCACTTTTTTCGAGCGCCCCCAATTGCCCCGCGCCTCACTCCGCCTCCATCGCATACAACGCCGCGCCCAACGCGCCGATGATCTGCGGATGCGGCGGAATTTCCACCGGACGGTCCGTATACTCACGAATGATTTCCGCGAGGAAGGGGTTGTGTTCGATGACGCCGCCGGTGAGCACGATCGTGTCGGTGAGCGTGTCCATTTCCAGGACGCGTTTGGCCACCGATCGAAAGACGCCGCGCACGATATGGCCGACGGGATGGCCGGCCTTGATCTTTTCGAGGATTTCGGTTGCGGAGAAGACCGTGCAATAGCTTCCGAGCGTCACTTCTCCGTCCGCGGCCGCGGCCAGTTCGTTGAGGTCCTTGATCGGCAGCCGTAGTCTCAAGGCCATTTCTTCGATGAACGCGCCGGTGCCGGCCGCGCATTTTCGATTCATCTTGAAGGCAACGCGCCGGCCGTCCGCGTCGAGCTTGATGATCTTGTTGTCCTGTCCGCCGATATCCACGACGGTTATGGGGCCGGGGCAGTAGTGGAGGCACCCCTTGCCGTGGCAGGAAATCTCGGTGATGGTCTTGGTGGAAAAGGGGACGCTCTTCCGGCCGTATCCCGTGGACACGACCGAGGTCAGTTCGTCGGGCTTGAGGCCGGCCTGTTCAAGAACCGCGTCCCGAGCTTCAAAGGACGCGGTTTCAAAATCGGTGCCCGAGTAGCGCACATGACTCCCGAGGATCTCCCCGACTGAGTCGACGATTACCGCTTTTGTGGTGCACGAGCCCACGTCGACGCCCGCGCCGTACTGATGAGTGGTCATACGCGCCTTCATGGAAACACCCTGGTGTCTTCGGCGGTTCGGCGTCCGGAAACGACCCGTTCGGGGCGGATTCTCGCCAACGGTCCTTTCGCTGATCTTCTACCCGAATGAAGCGTGAGAGCGAACGGGAATATACTGCGGAGCCGTTTCTACCGTTCGTCCAGCTGCTCGACGAACGCCTCGATATTGGTCCGCGTCTGCTCTTCCGAGTAGCAGCGAAGATCGTTGAGATCGCCGTTGATGACCAGCGTCGGAACGTGGAGACGCTCGGCCATCCGTTCGGGCATGCCGTACCGGTTGTTGGAATTGTTCGGGCATGTCTTGGCGTCGTGAAAGATCACGCCGTCACAGGAGAATCTGGTAACCCAGTCGTCCATGTACGCTTCCTTGAAGGTCTCGTCACGGACGATGAAGAGTTCGGTATAGGCCCGGGCCATGGATTCGAACGGCTCTTTGGGATCGAACGAGTCGAATATCCAGCTGTTGCAATACGTCGACGCGACCACGTTCGTATCGAGCGACATGAACTGTTCGCTCAGGTCCCGAAGCTTGCCCCAGAGCGGCATACCGTCCCAGTAGAGCCGGTGACGTTCGCCCTCGACCGCGGCGACGCCGTTCGCGTTCCGCTCGTCAAGTTCCGCGAGCAGCTCCTTGTAGAACTCGACCGCTTCGGGCAGTCCCCGCAGCACCACCGCCGGCGCCATGAGGATCGTCGCGTCGAAGAAGGTCAGCGGCGCGGGCTTGCGAGCGCCGGTCTCGAGGACCTGTTTCCACAGGTCGGTGCATTCTTTGGACAACCGGACCGTTTCTCTGAGTTTGTCCACGTCGAAGCGATTTCCCGACACCTCCTCGAGCGTGGGGATCATGGCCTTCATCTGAGCGGTGAGGTCGTTGACGTGGTGTTCCCGGACTTCCCTGATGGCCCGGTGTGTATGCACGCCTATCAGCGGAACGTCCCATTCGCGGGCGTAAAAGGAAAACCAATCCTGGACGTCGCGGCACTGATTCGTGTTGTACACGAGCACATCCGCTTTCGGTATCGATTCGAGGCCGTACGACTTGGTCAACGGTGTCCGTCCTTTGAGGTACGCGCCCACGTCCGCAGTCAGATACGAGCAGATGTCCGGAGAATAGCCGATGGAGTTGGCCACGGGAATGAAATCGGTCGCCATGCGCGTCGCTCCCAGCAACGCGCCGTGATTCTCGGGGAAATAGACGAGAAAGCCCATCGCGTGAAGCAGCTCGGCCGGTCCGACCGACGTGCACCACACGACCTTGGGCGCGCCTTCCTTGTTCGCCCGGTCCAGCGACTGGAAGTGGTCCGCCATCAGTTTCTTCATCGTGGACGTGGATTTGAAGCTCTTACGGGCCTTGGCGTCTTTTTCGGCCATGATTCGCTCCGCGAAAAAAGTGTTCGGTGTTCACTTCTCACAATAGTGGACAGACCGCGCTGAGTCAAGGCTCGGGCGGAATTGCGAGGCCTTCGGAGGTTCAGCCGGGTGAACGCTAAACCCCTGCACGGGCCGAACGAATCCCCTCGGCGGTCAACGCTTCCGGCAATCTGAGCCCCTTCGCGACGACGATGTTGGTGAAATCGGCCCAGAGCCGGGTTGGATTGAGGCACTCGTTCATGATCCGTTCGAAGTCCGCCCTCCCCTGGATCGGCTTGACCGCCTGCTCGTGGTGATCGATCTCCGCGATGACGTCGGGCGCGATCGTGAGGCAATAGTCCGCCAATTCCAGCGGATCGTGGCCGAGCGTCATGAGCGCCTGCGGATGGAACTCGAAGAAGATCAGATATCCCCGCGCGGATCGGAGGGTCTCCTCGAGGCCGGCCAACGCGATGGGCTCGCTCCCTTCCACATCGATCTTGATGACGAACGCGCCTCGTTTATCCACGCCGATTTCCTCGAGAAGATCGTCCATGCGCACCGTCGGGACGTCGTATGCCGCGCCTTCGGCTGAAGGGACGAAAGATTCCGAACCACACGGCTGAATCCTGCTCATCGCCGAGTAGTCCGGGTCAGCGTAGAGACGGCCTGTTCCGCTGTGCGTATCGGACACGGCCGCGTGAACAAGCGTGATATCATCCTTGAATCCGTTGAACTCTACGGATCGCTTCAGGCACGCGAAGGTCGCCCGATTCGGTTCGACCGCCACGATCGTGTCCCCCCGCCCTTCCCGGCCGAGCGACGCCGCGGCGAGCGAGTACGCGCCGTAGTTCGCTCCGATATCGAGCGCGCTGCACGGCTCGTTCAAGCGGACGGCTTCGCGAAAGAGTGATATCTCCCGCGATTCCCAGATCCAATCGTCCGCGTTGACGTGCGTCAGGAAAAGCTCGGTTGCGGTTTTGTCCTGCGGATTGAGAAAGACCGTGTAGTCCTTGAACCGGACCGTGTTATCCTCCAACCGCATGATTGACCGGATGAAGGGCGCTCCATGGCGATCGCGGAACTTCCAACTGAAGAGCCGGAGGTAAAGCGGCGCGAGGGCTTTGGTCAAAAGGGACATGGACGATTAGTATCTCTTTCTGTTAAGCGCCAAAGCAAGCGCCCCGAACGTGAACGCGCCGACGTTCCGTTCGCCGTCGCCGAAGTCCGCCTCTCATGGGTAAATCTCATAAGAACGGCCGGAATGGAACGTGGTCGAATGCCGGTCGGGCGATCCGAACATCGATGGGGAATGCTTCCAATTCGTACTACCCATCGAAAACCGCCTCGAGTCTCGGCGCCTATCACGGTCCGTAGCGCCGCCATCCTTTCCGGTAGTACCTCGTAAGAACATGGTCATTGAGCCGGTTGGGTTCCACCGCAATCTGCGGGAGACTGTCCGCGGGGAAGACAAAGAGCGTGGGTAGGAGTTCGTTATCGAGATATTTGAGCTTCAGGCCGGCGGGAAGCCTCAGCGCTGCGGCGTCGATAGTGCGTCGAGACGCGGCCGCGAACCCCCAGTCGCCGAACGACGGCACATAGACGTGGTAAGGGAAGACGTGGAATCGTCGACCGCCTTCCGGACCCAGGGGAACGGTTTTCAACGTCTCGACCACGCACCAGAAAGCCTCCGGCGCGTAAAAGGGGCTGGTGGCCTGGGTGACGAGGATTCCCGCGGAGGCCAGGCGTCCCGCGCACAGTCGATAGAAGGTCTTCGTATAGAGCCGCGCCAGGGAAAGCGTGTTCGGATCGGGAAGATCGAGGACGATCACGTCCCAGGATTCGTCCGAGCTTTCCAGGAACTTGCCGGCGTCTTCCGTATGGATTCGCACCCGCGGGTTCGAGAGCGCCTGATCGCAGAGCTCGGCCAAGCGGGGGTTGTCGCGAAACAGGCGGATCATCTCGGGGTCGAGGTCCACCAGATCGATCCGGCTCACGCTCGGGTATTTGAGCAATTCGCGCGCGGCCATGCCGTCGCCGCCGCCGAGGATCAGCACGCGCCTCGCGTGAGGAACCGCCGCCATCGCGGGATGGATGAGCGCCTCGTGATAGCGGTGCTCGTCCACCGTCGAGAACTGCAGATTCCCATCGATGAAGAGCCGGTAGTCGTTGCGCCTGCGGGTCAACACCAGCCGTTGGTAGGGCGTCTGTTTGGTGAGGATGATGTCGTCCTGATACAGGAGATCTTCGGTGAGGGACGTGAATGTCCCTGCGCCGGCCAATCCCGCGGCAAGGATCACGCAGGCCATAACGCCGGCCGCGGCCAACGGAATCCTCCGCTTGATGAAAGGTCTCAAGGCCCTCAACCCCACCAGCGCGACCGCAATATTGAGTAATCCGAACAGGAACGACGTTCGAAGCAATCCCAAGTACGGCACAAAAAGCAGCGGAAACGCGACAGAGGCGATCAACGCGCCCATGTAGTCGAGCGCCAGCACATTCGCCACGGTGAGCCGCAACGCGGCGCGATCCTGAAGAATGCGGATCAGCAGAGGGATTTCCATCCCCACCAGCGTCCCGACCACAAGCAATACCCCGATCAGAATGGGCAGGTAAATCTCGAGCAGCGCGAACGTAAACAACAACACCGCTGCGGACAAACCGCCGGTGAGACCGATAGTAATCTGGATCGCGGTGAACCAGTCGAGGAGATCGCGTTCCACGTATCGCGTCAGGAAGGACCCGATTCCCATGGCGGT
Organism: uncultured Syntrophales bacterium; assembly: GCA_964385875.1. Taxonomy (GTDB): domain Bacteria; phylum Desulfobacterota; class Desulfomonilia; order Desulfomonilales; family Desulfomonilaceae; genus CAYLRL01. Next base: position 32,789 of record CAYLRL010000036.1, on the reverse strand, counting down.
GAGGAAGACCCCGATAACGATCGAGAACTGGGTAACGGATCCGCCGAGGAGATAGCTCGAAAGCGACGCGGCCAGGAGCTCGTACACGAGCCCGCATGTCGCGATGATGAACACCGCGGCGAGCAGGAATATGCCGGGTACGCGATCATTCATGGCGGCGCCGTGTGAGCCGCGGCCGGAACCCCGGCCGCAACGAGAACTGAGCTTCGTCCGGTCTCATCGCCCGAGAGAAGACCGCGGCGAAGAGGTCAGGTAATCGCGGCATGAATGATGATCGCCAACGCAATGAAGACCGATCCCATCACGATCGCCAGCGCGACGTTCTGGTCCTCTTCGATCTCCTTCACCAAGGAGAACGGCGTGATCTTGTCCATGATGAAGAGGGCCCCGGCGAAGAGCGCCATGCCGATGAGCGCGTAGACGATGCTGCTGACAATCACGTAGGGCTTTAAATACGGCATGATATACTGTTCCATAATCCTCCTCCGAACTCAGTCGACCGCCCGCGGGAGGGATGTTCGGCTATCCGTCGAGAGCGACTCGATGTCTCCGGCGTCGATGCGCCGACCGTTCACCATGCGAAATCGGTCGCCCCGACGGCGACCTCTGTGTGCCACGAACCCGGCTTATTTACCGCCGGCGTATCCACCGCCGCGATGCCTGCGCGTGCCCAAGAAATAGAGGCCGTATCCGCGCGCGCCGGCCCTCTTGGAACCGTCCTTGAGGCTGATCGGCTTATCCAGACGCTCGGGCAGGAACCATCCCTTGAACGCGCCGCCGTACGCGCCGATCGTCGCGGCGAAGAGGACCCCCGCGATGACCGCCTTGATGAGAGCCGCCTTCATTGAGCGATCGTCCTTTCCTTCCCGGTCGCCGGAGCGCTCAGTCCTCGAGGACCGTGGCCCAGCGCCGCGCCTCGAACGAATACTTGGCTATCGATCGAACCGCTATCGCCACTGCGGACAGAATAAGCGGCAAGATAAAGTAGTATGCGATCGTCACGTCCCGTTCCAGCACGATGGTTATCGGCTCTTTCTTCGCCGAACCGCGCGTCCCGCTGCCTCCCTCCGCATACACCAGGAGCCGATACGTGCCCGGGTCCGCAACCTTGAAATAAGTCGTGAAGCTCTTTGATCCCTCGGTCCAGTAGCCTTCCGAATCCCGACCGGAGTAGAACGACGCTTCATCCCAGAACTCGGTGACCACCTCCGCATTCGAGTTGACGAGGCCCAAGCTCAGCGCAACCCACGAGTTCTTGAGCGGCGCATGTCCCTTCAGACGGAAGAGCGCGCCCGATCGGTCCACCTCAAACGGTTGGGAGAGGTACTCCTTTGAATACTGTTCCCAGGCGAGCTTCTCCTTGAGCACGGTCGAGCCGTCCTCCATCATCGCGCTGTACACGACGAGCAGCACATTCAAGGCAAGGAAAACCCCGCCGATCAACCCCAGCCCTTTCATCCAGCCGGCCGGACGAAACGGTTGGCACGAGTACACGGTCCGAGGCGGCGAATGGAGCTGAGTTCCTCCCGGAACGGCCGCTTCGATCTCCTCCCGGTCCACGTATCGCCCGCGGAAGAGTTCCAATTCCCTCCCGGTGATCTCCTGATCCACATAGTCGGGAGGCTTGATCATGTGCACATACTGCGTCCGCTCTCCCACCGACGCGGTCCAGGGCAGCGCGCCGTCCACCCAATTGAGCGTCACGGTTCCGCCCTCGTAGACACGGAAGGTCTCCGAGCCCACCTGAACACGTCGCCGGGGTGAGACGTCCGGCACGGAGACACGCATGTGAACGGGCCGGCTGATCGTGAAATGGTTAAGCTCTTCCGAAAGCCAGAGGTATCCCTTTTCCGGGTGATAGAGCGCGTATTCGTGACTGTTGTACGTGATTCCTTCTTCGACTTCCACATAGTGAAGCCGACCCATCACCTCGTATGTGGCGCCTTCCAGCGTGACCGGCGTGCCGATCTCCAACGCGAACGGCGGTCGCTCGCCCTCGTTGCGCCCGACCACGCGAGTTTCGGCCTCGTCGAGTTCCAGAGCCGCCCCGCACGCGTCGCACACGATCATCTCGGTGGTCTCGACGATCTTCCCCTCGTACGGCGCGCCGCAGGACGCGCATCGGATGACCTCGCCCCGTTCCGCGGTCGGCTCTTCCCGAACACCGGGAGCGGCCTTTGCCGCGCCCGTCGAAAGCGCCTTCCCCTTGAACGCGGTCGGAATTCCCGTGTCGGTATCGTATTCAAGGCCGAAGACGAAGCTGCCGTCCGCGGCGGTTCCGTCCGCATAAGGATAAACCTCGCCGATCTCGACCTCGAACGGAATCTGCCCTTCGCCTCCGATGCACTCGGCTTCCCCCAACTCCTCGATTATGGCCGGCCGATCGTCCACGACGATCTGCATACCCGGTTGGAGCTTCTCGAACGGCGGGACCTCCGAGGAAAGCGTGACCTTATCCTCGAGGAAGAGTTCGCCTTCGTCCTCGGAAAGCCAACGGATGGTCCCGGTTTCGGTCTCGATGAACCATTCGCTCCAGGCGCCCTTCCCATGTGAGTACGCAAGCCGACCCACCACGGTGAATTTCTCACCGCCCAGCTTGCCGGTCCCGCCGAGCCTGAACCGCTTCGACGGCGGCAGATCCATCGATTTCTTGCCCGCGCGGAGGGCCGCGTCCTTATCCCAATAGATGGCGGTCTTGCAGTAGTCGCAGACCTTCATCAGGATACCGGGATTGGTCACCCGGTTGCCCGCGCCGCACGAAGGACATTTGAATTCCCGCACCATCATATTTGTCGAATGCTATCCAGCCGTACCGAAGCCGGCGATCGGCAAAGCGTGGACGCTGAAAAGCGAATGGAGTCCGCTTCAGAGATCCAATGACTCATCCTCATCTTGCGGCTCCATGGTTAAATGCTCCTCAAGCTTATCCGAAAAAAGAGTGAGAAAACGCTCGGCCGCCGTATAGAGCTCGTACAACTCTTCAACGGTCTTCTCGATGTTAAACATGACGAAGTTCTGATGTACAAGCTGGTTTCTCAACGCTCCTATTTCAAGGAAAGCCTTTACGGCTGAGTCCAACTCCTCATCCTTTGCCACCTCTTCACTCATGTAGTCCCTGAAATCCTTACCGAACACTGCGTAGAATCGGTTGGCGTTCCGCTTGTCCCAGTCGAAGAACGTGTGATACTGCCGCTCTATGGCTTTGTTCCGAACCAATGACACAATCAACTGATTCCGGTTCGTATGACGCTCAACGAAGTCCGTGATCATCCGCTTAAATTGATCCTCGAAAAAGCTCGCGGCGGCAAGCACCAAAGCCTTCTGGAAGTCTCGCACAAGACTTGCTCGCATAGAGACCTGATTCTGTTCGTCCAAATACTCGAGAATCTGCCTGGTCTCGTCATAGAACCCGTCGATCACCGTGCCGGGCATCAGGTTACTCGCTTGTGTCACTCAGGATTCGTCGTGCACGGTCCAGTCGAATGTTGACATTCTCTTTGCGCGCCGTGTTGTATTGACAGGCATTCATGAAGGTCTCGTCCTCTTTCAATTGATAGAGCTCTCCTTGTGGGATCTTCTCATCGACGAGGGCGTGCGCATCCAAGTATTTCCTGCAGATTGCGGCAAAAACGGCGTCGAAGATCGAGATGCTGAACCGGCGCATGCGGCCGTGAAAAGCGTCGTCCGGCAACCCGGAGCATGCGGCGAGGAAGGACTCGAAGAGCGCTCTGAGATACTTGATCCGGTCTTCCTCCAATTCCTTGCAGTCCTTCGAGAACCCGTTAAGAAACCTCGTCATTGACGGCTGATACGCGTCTCCTTTCATGAGGATTGCGAACCCTCGAACCAAGAACTCGACGTCCTTCAGATGCAAATCGGGTTCAGGAAGCCCCAGTAATCTACGCCACTCGCCGTGCAGATTAACCTGGTGCAGCATGGTATAGAAATCCGAATGGTAAAGACTCGCTCGGATTTCCTGTGGCGTTAAGTTCACCCCACCGGAATTCAGTCGATTGAAGATCTCATAAACCGACGAGTCATCACCCGCCGGTGAATTCTGCTTGATGATGACGTTGCGGATCACTCTGATATCAAAGGTCTCACGATACTCCCCTAAAGTCTCGTAATTCAAACGATTGAACTTGTTTGGTTGATTCGGAAGCTTCCCGGGAAGCCGCAAGTTGAATTTCTCAAAAAGCCCGTCGTCGTGTAGCACATCGTCCGGAATCTGACCCGCTTCATCAAAGATACGGCGAAGATAGACGCGCTTGTCTTTCCGCGGGAATCTCATCTTCTTGAAATAATAGAGAGACATGAGTCTCTGCTGCCCGTCGATGACGAGAAATTTGTTTCGGCCTTGCTCGTATAGGAAGATCTGGGGAATGGGCAGCCCGATGATCAGGGACTCGATGAGTTTGCTCGCGCGTCGAATGTCCCAAACGTAATTGCGCTGAAAACCCGGAACGATCACAGCCCCGGACGATATGAAGTCAAAGATCGTCCGTACATTGAAGTCGTTCGGGGAAGCCGTGATGTCGTATTCGTCGATCTGCCCGTCCCCGTGCTCGGTCTCCGCAGGGTCGTCGAACCATGGATCCGGCGAATCACTGCAATGAACAATCTCGCCGTCGTGTGCGGTATCTTGCATGATAGGCGCCCTTCTTTTCTCGTCTCATCTCAGTGAAAAAGGCCTACCCGTCCTTGCCGCTTCGCTTCGTGATTTCACGGGCACGATCGGTGAAGCGATGCGTCGGTTCGTCGCTGAACCTTCTCAATATTACTGGAAGCCGGTGTGGTTGTCCAGTTCATGCCGGCTACTTGTCGTGCTGAGATCGAACCTGTCCTACCTCTTCACGATGAGTCCTTTGCCTGTAGCTCGTCGCCTCGTTTGGTCGCGGCTTCGATCACGTCCATAAGCGCGCCGCGCATCCCGGCTTCCTCGAGCGCCTGAAGCCCGGCGATGGTGGTTCCGCCCGGGGATGTGACGCGATCCTTGAGTTCGCTGAAGGACGTGGTATCCGCTGCGGCCAGAGCGGCCGCGCCGGCGAAGGTCCGGACCGTCAACTCCCGCGCGGTGGGTCTGTCCAGCCCCATGAGCACCCCGCCGTCGGTCATGGCCTCCATGAGTGCAAAAAGGTAGCCGGGTCCGCTGCCCGAAATTGCGGTCACCACGTTCATCATCTTCTCTTCCACCACAACGACCGAGCCGAACGCGGAAAACAACTCCCGCGCGCGCTCCAGATCGTCGTCGTCTGCCAGTCCCGCTTTGCAGATCGCGGTGACGCTCCGGCCGACCATTGCGGCCGCGTTCGGCATGGCTCGGATGACCCGCGCGTCGGGGCCCAGGAATGAAAGAATGAAGCCGGTGGATGTGCCCGCGGCGATCGACACCACCACCGGCCGATCCGAGATCAAATCCGCCAGGCCCCCGACTACGCCGCCGAGGATCTGGGGCTTCACCGCGAGGACGAGCAGTTCGGTCTCCGCCGTTATCGCGTCTCGGCCGCTCTCTGCGGAGCGCAGGCCGAACTCGGCCGCGAAACCGCGCGCCTTCTCCGCATCTGCGTCAAAGATCGTTATCGACTGGGGACTCACCCCTCCAGCGCGCACGAGGCCCCGAACCAACGCGGACCCCATGTTTCCTACTCCGATGACGGCGATGGAGTTCACGATGCGCTCCCTTTCAGAATGGATTGACCGCGCTTGCGCATAGGCTGCGGAAATGCATAATATAGTGAAGCCCTATGGGGCCGCGGTCACGTCATGATAAACCGGAACGAGCCGGCAGGAAAGAGGCAAACCACATGACCGCGAGGATCCGGAACGAACCCACGGATGGAGGAAAGTGCAATGGGTGATGTTCATATGGTCGACGCGCGGGGGCTGAAGTGCCCCCAGCCGGTCCTGGAGGCTAAGCGGGTGATCGACGGCCGGCTTGCCGATCGTTTCATCGTGCTCGTGGACAATACGACGTCCCGTGAAAATGTGAAGCGCTTCGTGACCAATCAGGGGTACGAGGTTGAGACAACCGAGAAGGCGTCCGATCACTTCGAGCTGAACGTAACGCGCTCGGGCGCAGCCAAACCGGTCGAAGAGCAGGAAGAGCTTCTTGCGTGCCCGGTTTCGGAATCGCCGGCGACCAATGGAAGGCTGGTTGTCTACGTCGGGTCGAACGTCATGGGACAGGGCAGCGACGAGCTCGGCGTCAAGCTGATGAGGGGATTCCTGCGGACCTGGATCGACGTGAAGCCCCGGCCGTGGCGCATCGTCTTCATCAACTCGGGGGTTCAACTTACCACCAACGACGAAGAGGCGGTCGACGCGCTCTCAATGCTCGCGGAGGACGGTGTGGACATCCTCAGCTGCGGAACCTGCCTGGAGCATTTCGGCATCGAAGATCGGCTCAAGATCGGCCGCGTCACGAACATGTACGAAGTGATCGAAACGCTGCAGGAAGCCGGCAAGGTGGTGTCACCCGATTAGGAGGGAGGCTTCGGAAGCCGGCGCGCGGAGTGAGACCTAGAACGTGAGTTCCAGTCCCTCGTACGCGGCTATCGTGTTGGGAAAACGCTCTCTCGCCTTTCGTTCGATCTCCTCGACCACATCGTCCGTGTTGCCGTGGTGGAAGAGGATCAATTGCTTGACGCCTGCGGCCTCCACCAGCGCCGCGGCCATCTCCCAGGTGCTGTGGCCCCACGTTTCACGAGAGAGATTGTCCCATAATCCAAGGTACTGGTCGGGGTCGAACATGCTGTCGATAATGAGCGCGTCCGCATCTCGACAGAGATCCACGAGCGCGGCGTTCACGGATTCAACGTTTTCCGTGTCCGTCGCGTACACGATCGATCGGTCGCCGTGGCTCACCCTGTACCCCGAGCATCCTCCCGGATGATTCAGCCGGCAGACGCGGATCTCGAAGTCTTCGATCCGAACCAAATCGCCCGGCTCCAAATCGTGAAAACGGAACGTCGCAGCGAAGTCTTCGACGGTCACCGGAAAGTTGGGCTCGGCCATCTGCCGACGGACGCTCAGGTTCACGTCCGACTCCACGTCGCCGACGCCGTAAATGTCGAGTTCATTACCGGCCAGGTACGCAGGCGCAAAGAACGGCAATCCCTGGATATGATCCCAGTGAAAATGAGAGATGAAGATGTGCGACCGGATCGGGGCAATCCGCCCCTCCGCGTCCTTATGCCGGAGGATGAGGTCCGCGCCGAGTTCCCGTATGCCGGTGCCGGCGTCGAGAATGAGAAGAGCCGCGTCCGAAGCGACCTCGAGGCACGGCGTATTCCCGCCGTATTTGAGCGTTCGAGGCCCGGGGCGCGGCAGGCTGCCGTGAACTCCCCAAAACTTGACTTTCATCTCGTATAACTCGGCCTCGTGATCCAGTGTGCGAATTCCGAAGCGATCCGAAATCCGTGGCAGCAATATTCTGAAACCACGACAGTTCTTTACCATGTTTCTCGGGTGTTCGTCAAGGAACGCAGGGAGGGCGGTTTTTCGGCAAGGGGAGCCGGGTCAAAGCGGGCTGAAGGCCGGGGACAGGTCTATTAACCCGTCACGTTTTCATTTGCATTTTTGTGACAAAAGGGTTGACAGATTAACATACGTGGTTACCTACAAGCCGAACGCAATCAAAGACAACCACGTTGGAGGTGCTGAAAATGCCCAAAACGATAGGAATAGATCTCGGAACGACCAACTCGGTCGTCGCCGTCACCGAGGGTAAGTCCCCGGTTATAATCGTCAACGAGGAAGGCTCCAGGACTACGCCGTCCGTTGTGGCCTTCACCGACAAGGGTGACCGCTTGGTCGGTCAGGTCGCCAAGCGACAGGCCGTCACCAATCCCAAGAACACCATTTCTTCCGTGAAGCGCTTCATGGGACGGAAGTATGACGAGGTCTCGGAAGAGCTCAAAACCGTTCCGTATGAAGTGGTCGCAGGCTCGGGCGGCGATGTTCGCATCGAAGCGCTGGGCAAGCGGTATTCGCCGCCGGAAATCTCCGCCGCGATCCTCGGCAAGCTGAAGAAAGCGGCCGAAGAGTATCTCGGCGAGAAGGTCACCGACGCGGTGATCACGGTTCCCGCGTACTTCAATGACTCGCAGCGGCAGGCGACCAAGGACGCCGGCAAGATCGCGGGCTTGAACGTGAAGCGGATCATCAACGAGCCGACCGCGGCCGCGCTGGCCTACGGTCTGGACAAAAAGAACAACGAACTCATCGCGGTCTACGACTTCGGCGGCGGCACGTTCGACATCTCGATCCTCGATGTGGGCGACGGCGTCGTGGAAGTGAAGTCCACCAACGGCGACACACACCTGGGCGGCGACGACATCGACCAGATCGTCATGAACTGGATGGTGGAAGAGTTCATGAAGGATCAGGGCATTGACCTGAGCGCGGACAAGATGGCGCTCCAGCGACTCAAGGAAGCCGCAGAGAAGGCCAAGTGCGAACTCTCCTCCACGTCCGAAACCGACATCAATCTGCCGTTCATCACCGCTGACGCGTCGGGTCCGAAGCACCTGAACCTGAAGCTCTCCCGAGGCAAGCTCGAAGCAATGATCGGCGACCTGGTTCAGAGGACGATCGAGCCGTGCCAAAAGGCTCTCGAAGACGCCGGCGTGAAAGCGTCCGACATCAACGAGGTGATCCTCGTCGGCGGTTCCACACGCTCTCCTCTGGTGGTTCAGCGAGTGAAAAAATTCTTCGGTAAAGAGCCCCACAAGGGCGTCAATCCTGACGAAGTGGTGGCCATGGGCGCCGCGATTCAGGGGGGCGTGCTCAGCGGTGAAGTGGAAGACGTCCTCTTGCTCGACGTCACCCCGCTTTCCCTCGGCATCGAGACTCTGGGCGGCGTGATGACCAAGCTCATCGACCGCAACACCACGATCCCCGCGCGCAAGACCGAGATCTTCTCGACCGCCGTGGACAATCAGGACTCGGTCGAGGTGCACGTCCTGCAGGGTGAGCGTGAAATGGCCGGGGACAACCGCACGCTGGGACGATTCCAGCTGACCGGCATCCCGCCCGCCCCCCGAGGTATGCCGCAGATCGAAGTCTCCTTCGACATCGACGCGAACGGCATCGTGAACGTCTCCACAAAGGACCTCGGAACCGGCCGCTCTCAGGATATCACCATCACGGCATCGAGCGGACTCTCCGAGAGCGAGGTCGAGAACATGGTCCGAGAAGCCGAACGGAACGCCGCGGAAGACCGTCGCAAGCGCGACATGATCGACACCCGCAATCAGCTGGACGCTCTGGTCTACAACATCGAGAAGCTGATGCAGGATAACCGGGATCGCCTGAACCCCGCGGACGTAACAGCGGTTGAAGGCGCTCTGAAGCAGGCCAAGGAGGCCATGGATTCCGGTAACGTCGACCAGATGAGATCCGCTATGGATACGCTGAACAGCGCGTCTCACTCGATGGCCCAGAGCCTCTACGGTCAACAGGCCCAGGGCGCGGCGGCAGGCGGCGGATGCGCCGGCGGAACCTGCGGAACGCAGCAACAAGGCCCGCAGCCCGAGCGTGAGGACTTCGTCGACGCGGATTGGAAGGAAGCGAGCGGCGGCTGAGGCCGATAAACACATTCCCCGGCGGGAATGAAACCGCAACCGGCGGCCTCACTCCGGTCGCCGGGAGCTGAACAGGCGGGGAGGAACCCTTTGTGAAAAAGGTTCCCCCCGCCGAATCCCACCCCCACAAAGCCCTTCAGTATTGCAGTAAGTTAGCCCGCATGGCCTTCGATGGCCGGGCCCCATATTTTCAGCCTGAGCACGGGCTCAGTATTGTCGTTCCGAGGAGCAAAGCGACGAAGTAATCTCAGCGGCATTGGGAGGCATGAGCGCTCCTCTTCGTTCCGAATGGCCCGGAGGCGGCTGCCTCCCTGCGTCGAAGGCGCACGAGGTCTTCCCTGAAAACGGTCGGGGTCAACCGAGGCTGTACGGCTCGTGGCGCAAATTCGCTGTTACGGCAGCGCCGCCGGAACCCAAGACGTCCCGACCAATGCGGCGACCGACGCCTCCATGCGATCCCGGCATTTTTCCTATGGCGATCTTTCGTGGTTGAGAGCGGCCCCCTTTGCAATTGGAACTCCGTGCTTGGCGAGACAATGTCGATCAGTCAGCCTGGACGTCAAGAAACGATGGGACAGCCCCCAAAACTCCAAAGTCCCGCTTCATAAAATGGTATATCGGTTTCTTCAATAAGAAGGTATACGCCTCGTCCGCTTTCTTTTCGACGTCAATATCGGAAAATCTGTCGGGATAACAGATCTTCCCGACAGCGTAGGCGTCGGCAATGGTCGTTCCCAAATTGACTACATAGGAATTGAAGGGGTACAGTAGGTACACTTGTTCCTTCTTGAATGCCTCCAGGCTTTGGTAGTACTGGGCGTTGCGGTTATAGTCCTCAGCTACGAGCTTCAGCCCAAGCCCATCAACGAATATAATGCGCGGATTCCAGGCCATAAGCTTTTCCTTGTCGATGAAGACATGATCGGTCTCCGAAGCCTTCTTTGCAACGTTTCCCGCGTTCACCCATTCCAAGGGAACGTAGCGTGGATCGGTGCTCGTTATTCCCTGCATACCCTTGAAACCGATTCCTCCAACATAGACGGACGGCGCCCTTGCCTCATCGGCGCCGTCCGTACGCCTCTTCAATTCCTTCCGCTCTTTCTCCACAAATGCGACTACCGCTTCCGCCCGTTCTGTCCGATCGAGTATTTTGCCGGCGATCTTCAGCGCATCGTAGACTGCCGGGTCGAAAGTTCCGAATCTGCCGTACGTGAGCACAACAACCGGTATTTTCAGCTTCCGTTCAAGGGAGTCGGCGACCGACTTGGTCATGTACGTGGCGAAAATCACCTGCGGTCTCACGTTGAGAACCGCTTCCAGGTCAGGATCCTTGTTGATCCCGGCAGGACCCCCGGGGCCAATCTTCGGCAGCTTCAGCAATTGAGGATTGGCATATCTATAGGGTCTACCAACGGGTTGCGCCGCCTCGAACCGCTCGATTCCGACCACCTTGTCTTGGGAACCGAGATAGCAGATAAGGCGGAGGCAGCCGGGTCCCAAACAGACTATTCGCTCCGGAACAGCGGCTGGTTTGACCATGCGGTCGGCCTGATCCGTTATCATTATCGGTTCTTGAGCGAATGCCTGCTCGCCCGTGAAGCACAAATTGACCAATGCTCCCAGCAATATCATAAGTGTAACTTTCTTCATGTGCTCTAATCCTCCGGATTTCTTCTTCATATCACCGGATTCTCGTTGTCCGGTGTGGCATGTCTTTGACTTATGTCTACTGGGCATGCTACGTTACTGCCGGGCGTGGCACATGTCAAGCCCGGATAGTGTGGAAGCGCGCAACTTTTTGTGGTAAACACGGAAGAAACTCTGAAATCAACGCGTGGTCGTGGTGAACACCATTGCCGGTCAAGCGTCGACGGCGAATATCTCAACGGGATCTTCCGGTCAATGGCTACCCGGCGAACCGATCGTCATTGCGCTGCGATGGGCTGGATCCAAAGCCTGCTTTGACCAAAGCGAGAAGGAGTTGAGTGGAGTTATGCAAACCGAAGGGATTGTCTCCGAAGAGAACTGGAAGAAGGCGGTTGAATTCCACGGCCATATATGCCCCGGTCTCACGATCGGTTACAGAGCCGCAGAGTTGGCTTTGGCGCGGCTGAAAGAATCCCGCTCGACCGACGAAGAGATAGTGGCGATCGTGGAGACCAACGCCTGCGGCGCCGATGCTGTGCAGGCCCTCACCGGATGCACCTTCGGCAAAGGAAACCTCATCCATCATGATTTTGGAAAGCACGCATACACGTTTGCCTCTCGGAGTTCCGGCAGGGGTATCAGAATAGCTTTAAAAAGCGGCGCTTTCGTCCTCACGGATCGACATCGAGATCTGATCGAGCGCATACGATCCGGCTCGGCTACGGAGGCCGAGCGCAAGGAATTCTGGGAACTGCAAGGACAGAGGAGCAAGGAGCTCTTGGCCAAGTCCGCAGAAGATCTGTTTGTCGTCGCAGAAGAGCACGTCAAACTGCCGCCCAAGGCCATGCTTGAACCTTCGGAGCCCTGTGAATCCTGTAAGGAGCCGACTATGGCTTCCAAACTCAGGACAACCGAACACGGTCGTCGGGTGTGCGGCCGTTGCTTGTTGGAAGGGAATATTGAAATGGTTCACCGGGCTTGAGGCGGCTCTGCGCCCGGTGAGGATGAAGGGGGAGACTCATCTCCCCCTCCAACCCTCCCCCATCGAGATATCAAGCGCTTATCGCCGGCCCGGTGAACGGTTACGGAATATTGAAAGACTTCGAGATTCCTCAACATCCCGATTGATACCGGGGACTGAGAAATCAGTCGGCACGTTCGCAGTCAGAGTATCCATTTGCGCTTGATGTTCCATAGACTGACCGCGAACAGGCCCAGGCAGAATAGGCCGAGCATCGCCAAGTCTACAGGAAACGGGAATACGTGAGCCCCATGAACAACTCCGTGGAGCACGTCCGCGCCGTAGGTCAGGGGAAGCGCATAGGAGATCGGCTTCAAAAACGATGGAAGCTTTTCTATGGGGAAAAAGAGCCCGCAGAGAAAGATCATAGGGAAACGGAAGAAATTGGAAAAGGTCTGGGCCTCGAACACTTCGCTGACCGCCACCGCGATGAAAAGCCCCAGAAATGTGGAGGCGACGGCTATCAGGAAGACGGCCGGCACGAATAGGCTCCATGTCACTCCTGAGAGATCGATAAGAAATGAGGCCAGGACAACAGGAACCATCGCGTTAGCCGTACCGAAAAGAATCGCTCCGCTCGTCTTGGCCAACATGAGTAATTCCAAGGGGATGGGCGCCAAGAGGAGTCGCTCGAATGAGCGGTTCTTCTTCTCGAAGGTTACAGTCACTGCAAGCATGGATGTCGTGCCGAAAAGAATTGAGATCGCCACCACTCCCGGGAGGAGCGTTTCAATGCTTCCCAACGCGCTGCCCGACTTGATGAAGAACATCCCGGTCCATGCGAGAGGAAAAATGAGCCCCCAACTCACGTTCGGCGGCTTCAAATAGTACGTCCGCATGTCTTTCAGGAGGATGTTCCAGAAGGCTACCCAAAGCTTCATCGGCCGTTTCCGCCTTTCTCCGTGCGCATGGCGTCGGCCTCTATGCCGGTAACGCGGACGAAAACATCTTCCAGGGACAGCCGAACCCTTCTTGCTTCAGCCACTTCGACCTGGTGGTCTTCAAGAAAACGCACGAGCGGACCGACCCGGATGGGCTCATGAGCTTCCACCCGAATCAGCCCTCTTCCGTTATCCGTGAATTCCAGGTTTGGGAAGGCGTCGGTGAGTTTTGCTCCTATTTCCGTCGTCGCCGTCTCATAGGCGATTTGAACCACGTGTTTTGCCCGCGCCGGCTGAATCAGATTATCCACGGTGTCGATGAGGACAACACGTCCGGAGACGATGAACGCAATACGGCGGCAGAGCCGTTCCGCTTCCTCAATATAATGCGTGGTCAGGAAGATTGTGGTCCCGGAGCGATGCAAATCCGCGATGAGTTGTCTCAACTGTCTGGCTCCGGCCACATCGATGCCCGTCGTCGGCTCATCCAAGAAAAGAATTTCAGGCCTGTGAATGATTCCCGCCGCGATGGTGAGCCTGCGCTTCATGCCCTTGGAATAGCCCGAGAACTTCCGATCAGCGGCCTTGGTCAAACCGAAGGAGTCCAGAAGCTCCGAAGCCCGGCGTCGTCTTTCCGATTTTCCCATGCCGTAAAGCGCAGCGCAAAAGACCAAATTCTCAAATCCCGTGAGTTCGGGGTATAGATTGCTTTCGTCGGGAACCACGCCCACGAGATGCTGGGCGGATCTCGGTCGGGCGGTGCAATCCACGCCGCCAATACTTATGGAACCGGAATCCGGCCGGGCCAAGCCCGTAAGCATGTTGATGGTCGTCGTCTTGCCCGCGCCGTTGGGCCCAAGAAAGCCGAATAGTTCTCCTCGACGGACGTTGAATGAGACCCCCGAGACCGCTTGAACCTCTTCAAAGCGCTTGGTCAGGCTCTTAACGATGATGGCTTCGGGCATCCGGCGACGTCTCCTCGGCGAGTCTCCTTGATTTACCGTATTACCGGCGAATAGTGTGTAATCCTCATACCACGCAGTGTAGCAAGCCGATGATATCGAATTCAAGCGGAGCCCGGGCGAGTTCTCCGCGCCCGGCTCTTGTTATCCACGGCAAGGCGCTCGGCCCAATCACATGAAGTATCCCGCGACGTATTTCAGGCCCACCCCCCCGATGAGGAGTGCGAGGACGGGACGTATGGTTGAACCCGGCACGTACTTCTGGCACGAAGCGCCCAAGTACATTCCCACGAACCCTCCAAGTCCAAACAACAAACCCAGAATCCAGTCCGGTCGAACCACCTGACCCGGAAGAGCCGCGTAGGGACCGACCAGTTCGTAGAAGATGACCCCCCCGACGGATGTGACAAACGTCCCCATCAAGGCGGCCCCGGCTATTGTATGAACGGGAAGCCCGAAGAAGGAAACCAAGAATGGGGCTATGATTGCACCGCCGCCTACTCCGTAAATTCCGCCGATCAATCCCACCACCAGAGCCAGCAGAAACAGGCCTGTAGTGTGGAATCGAAAGCGCTCTCCGAGGAATTCGTACTCAGTGCAAGACAGAGACCAGCTTCTGGTGAAAATTGCCGGACGGTCCGGGCTTGACTCGCCGTTTGCCGATGTTCGCGTGGATTGTCGCATCCGGGTCTCGAAACTCTTCTCCGCCGTCTTGGTCTCCCGCCCGGCGACCGCCTGATAAAGCATGCGTCCGCCTATGTACAGGAGCACGCAGCCGACGAAAAGCTTGAAGGATTTCGCATCGGGAAGGTACCGAATCCTGACAAACAGACCGAGAACAAGTCCCGGGATTGTTCCCAGGATGATGTTCCAAGCCAGCGGCCAATTCATGCGCCCTTCTTTGAAGTAGCGATACGCGGCGCTCGGAATCCCCACCACATTGAACACGAGATTGGTGGGGGTCACGGACGGACTTGTAAAGCCCAGGACGCTCATCTGAAAGGGCAGTATGAGAAAAGCTCCCGATATCCCGCCCATGGAGGTGAAAAAGGAAATTACCAGACCCACCAGCGGCGGTATCCAGATTGCGGTCTCAACTCCCGACACGGGAAAGGTCATGACTCCCTCCAACGTGACATCGACTTCCGGACTTTCTGAGGCCGCCGCGAAAAGACTCCGTGGGGAATCTCGAGTGACACGTTTTCCGTAAAACTCGTGTTAGTATGATAGGCCGATTCACCGTAAGGAGTCAAGAAGTCTTTGCCGCCAATGGTTCACCGGGCTTGACGCGGCTCTGCGCCCGGCGAGGATGGAGGGGGAGACTCATCAACCCCTTGTATATTAATATCAAGGAATGCTCCAAACCTCCCCCATCGAGATATCAAGGGCTTATCGCCGGCCCGGTGAACGGTTCCCTTTTTCGATACCGTTGGGCAAAGCTTGATGATGTGCTAATACTCTCTCTATGGACTGATTGGGCAGGCGCGGCTGAGAAAAGGAACCCATGGGAAAGCGCAGGCGTCAAACCTCGGGATACGCGAATCATATGGGAGTAAGGGCGGATTCAAACCTCCCGAACCCATCCCGAATCTATGAGGTCCCCGAGGAAACGCGGCATCTCGACCCTACTCAGTTGGCCGGGCTGGAGCGAGAGTTCCGGTCGTGGTCGGAATCTTCATCGCGTGCGGACGTTCGATCTTCCCGGAAACGAATTCTCTTGATATTTCTGCTTATCCGATACACCGGCGCCCGTCTTCACGAGATCTTGACCCTTGATCTCAACAAACACATCGACTTTGATAAGGGAGTTATCCGATTCGGCAATGCAGAGGCCGCCGAAGGTTCACCTCGACGCGAGGTCCAAATCTCACGGGACGTGTCGGCCGAAATCCAAGAGATGCAGGCCGATCCCGCATTTGTTGCGAAGGTGGGATCCAAACTCATGATCGATGAGGGGCATGTACGGCGGAAGTTCTACGAACGCGCCGTGTCCTGCGGCTTTCCACAAGATCTGGGATCGCCCAATGCGATTCGCAGAGCCAGGGCGGTGGAACTGATGCAGGCAAACGTGCCGCTGCCGGTGGTTCAAAGAATTCTCGGGCACTCGACGCCGAACCTGACAGCCTCGTTGGTGTCTTTTTCCGAGGAGGAAATCCACCAGGTAGCCGGACACTTCGCGGAAAGAGAAAGTCGGCGAAAGACCAGCGCTCGGAACGCCTTCTTCGGAAAAATTACGAATGTACGGCAAGGAGACATTCAATCCCATGTTGAACTGGTCACCATGGGCGGCGATGTCGTCAGTACGATCATCACCAATAATAGTTTGAGAAGACTGGGTTTAAGGGCAGGTTCCTTGGTCACGGCAGAAGTCAAGGCGCCGTGGGTGGTCGTTGAGAGATCCGACACCCAACCGGCGAGCACCGCCGAGAATTTGTTTCGAGGCGCCCTAACCCGGGTCATCCGAGGCAAACTCACATCCGAGCTCATTGTGCGAATTCATGACGGCACGGAATTATGCTCCGTGGTCACGGAGCAGAGCAGGCGTAAGCTTGGCCTCGAAGAGGATGAACCCGTCTGGGTTATGTTCAACAGCTTTGCGGTGACTCTGCACATTGAATAGAGTACGCCATTCAGCGCGAGTCGTACAACGAAGGACCAACGAGACCGACCCGGCGGAAGCGAGGAACGTACACATAGGTCAGCGCCGTACATGCGCCCTGACGTAATGATCCACCGGGCTTGAGGCGGCTCTGCGCCCGGTGAGGATGGAGGGGGAGACTCATCTCCCCCTCCAAGCCTCCCCCATCGAGATATCAAGCGCTTTTCGCCGGCCCGGTGAACGGTTAAGCCCTCACATAGGGACGCAGCCATTTGGCGAGCGGGTCTCGCGTGAAGCCTTCAAGTAGTCCAATTCGTTACAGGCTGGAAGAATTACTGATTTCTCGGACCCCACAGGATCACGTATATCCCCGCCAAGCAGATGGCGGCTCCCAGCCAGTCACATAAATCCGGAGTCTTGCGATCTATGCCCCACCCCCATAGGAGGGACAGAACAACGAAGACGCCGCCGTACGCTGCGTAAACCCTTCCGAAGTCGGGAAAACTCTGCATAGTGGGGATAATTCCGTAGAGAAAGAGGATTATTCCGCCGATAATCCCGTACCAATACGGCTTGCCTTCCCTCAACCAGAGCCAAACAAGATAGCCTCCGCCGATCTCTGCCAACCCCGCAAAAAGAAAAAGCACTGCGGCTCTTGTCATATACACCTCTATTCCGGAACAGCTTCTAATCTTCCGTGTTTTCTTGAGGTGGACCCCTGTGTCAATACCGCGCTTGGCGGTCATAGCCGGCATGCGCAATGAGGCGACGACCCCGTCCGAGATTCCCAAAGCCTCGGCAAAACGTCCGGTTCCCACACCCACTTCCGGTCGGCGACCGTCACAACGCGGGATCAGCATTCGCAGGCCGGACTTCTCGATTTCGAAGATTGCCTTGCCTTCATCGGATTCAAACCATAGGTCATACCGATCCGCTTCCGCATCAAAAGGATTCATCTGCTCTGTTGACCCCTCAGCGGCCGAGGAACCTCACCTCATTACCTTTCCGCTTTCCTCCGGCGACAATTACGTACATGCACGGCATCAGGAATAAGGCAACAAGAATCTCCATGCCGAGTCCTCCGATGGCCGCGACCGCCATAGGTTGGAGCATGTCACCGCCTTCCTCGAGGTTCAAGGCAAGCGGTGTGAAACCGACCATGGTCGTCACTGTTGTCATGAGCCGAGGACGCAGGCGTATCTTCGCCGCCTCGACCACCGCTTCACGCGGCGGCAGGCCCTGTTGTTCCTCGATTTCGCCCGCATAGGTCAGGAGCAGAACGCCGTCGTTGACCGTTGCGGCCAACACTACGAGAACGCCGATGATGACGGTTGCGCCCAGCGGGATATTCGTGAAAAACAAGAGAAAGACCACGCCGGACAAGCATACCGGCACGCTTCCCAGAATGAGGGCGGGCAGCTTCACGGTATTGAACTGAACGGTGAGAATGATAAAGGAGAAGAACAAGGCAAAAGCCAAAACCGCGAGGACCGTATCCTTCATATCGGCCATCATCTCGGCTCGTCCGCCGAAATCGAATTCGTATCCCGATGGTCGCTCCAGGTCGGCCAGCGCAGTGCGCAATTGCGCTACGGCTCCTGCCAGGTCGCCTGTCCTGATATCCGCTTCAACAGTGATCTGTTTTACCTGGTTCTCTCGAATGATTTCTACGGGACCCGTTGCCGTAACCACGTCCGCGATGTCACGAACACGAAGCGGATCGCCCTGGGCACAGGTCAAAGCAAGGTTTTCCACATCCTCCCGCGCAGTCATACGCTCTTCCGGGACCAGGACCCGGATATCATAATACTCGGACCCTTCGCGGAAACGCGTCGCCACGGCGCCGGTTATTAACGACCGGACAGAATCGGCCACATCGGCAACCGATACGCCCAGCTCCGCCGCCTTTGTCCGATCCACCTTGACCTGGTATTCAGGCCGTGTCTGATCCAGCGATATGAACACATTGTGAAAATCACCCAATGCCGTCATGGTTCGCAAGGCGCCTTCGGCCAATTTCGACAACGTATCCATGTCATGACCGTGAACCTCGACGATAATATCCGAGGCCCTCATGCCGTAGATGCCCTTTATCGGCATCTGCTTGGCCATGGCCTTGCCTCCCGGAGGCTGCAACGCTCTCACGATCTTTCGCAGTCGGCCAACGTATTCTTTGGTGCCGAAGTCCCGTTGGTCCTTGGGAACAAGCTGAATATCAAGTTCTCCCTCGTTGGAGACCTCATAGGTGATCAGGCCTTTATCGTAGCCCCCCACAAGCGTGAAGACGCTTTCAATCAAGGGATCGTCGGCGATTCGTTCTTCGATTTTCTGAAGCGTCCGATTCGTCTCCTCTACTGAGGCCCCGGTCGGCATCTTGACTTTGACCATTACTCGGCCGTCGTCGATCAGCGGCAGGAATTCTCCGCCAAGACGCCCCAACAAAAGGACGGCGGCGATCAGCGCCGCGAGAAAAACCGGGAAAACCGCCCACCGCCATTTGATGATCCGTTCCAGGACCAAACCGAATCCGTGAGCCGTTCGCTCGAAGAAACGTTCGAACCGGCCGGATTTTGATCCCGCACCACTCGCGCCCATCAGCGTCCTCAGAATCATGGGGGTCACCGACACGGCGACCACCAAACTGATGACGACAATTCCCGCGACAACCAGGATGAGTTCGTGGAAGAGCAAACTTGTCAAACCCGGCACGATGAGGAAAGGAACGAACAGAGCGAGAAACGAGAGTGTTCCCGCGACAAGCGCGGGCCCGACCTCGCTCGTGGCCTCTACCGCCTGTTCGGACGGATCTTGTTCCGGACGCTCGCTGCGCAATCGGGAGATGTTTTCCACGACAACGATTGAATTATCCAACACAACGCCGATGGCGGCCACGAGTCCGCCGAGAGAAAAAATATTCAGGGAAAAACCGGCGAGTTTCATCAGGCCGAAATTGAGCGTCAACGTCAACGGCAGCGCGACCAAGAGCGTGAGCACTTGTTTCACGCTTCCCAAGAAGAGGTATACGACCACCACCAGCAGAACCGCCGCCGCCACTGCCGCATTCCGTACTCCGGCAAGCGATTGTTTTACGTAGAGCGCCTGATCTTCCACGTAATCGATGCGGAGGCCTGGGGGAAGTGAAGGCTTCAGAGCTTGCGCAAGTTTCTTGACGCCTTCGGCAACTTGCACCGTGTTCGCCTCGGCTTCTTTCATCACCGATATTTTGACGCAGTCTTCCCCATTGAAGCGTGTACTGATCCGAACATCTTCGTGGCCGTCGATCACTTCGGCTATATCTCCGATGCGGACTTTCCGATGCGCGTCCGCCATGACCACGACATCCCGTATCTGCTTGAGATTTGAGAACTCGCCCATCGTGCGGGCAATGATCTCCTTTGGGCCGACCGTAACTCGACCTCCGGTGAGCTGTACGTTCTCTCGGGAGACTTTCTTGATGACATCGTCGAGAGAAAGCTTGTGTCGCTCCAGCGCGGCGGGGTCCAGCAATATACGGATCTCGCGTTCAAGCCCACCGATGACCTCCGTGCCCGCCACGCCTCGTACCGCGAGGATGCGATCCTGCAGCCAATTGTCCGCCCAGTCCCGCAGCTTGACTAATCCCCACCGATCGGAACTGATCGTCATTTGAACAACGGGAAGTTGAGACGGGTCCGCTTTGAAGACGAACGGGGCCTCGATATCGTCGGGCAGTTGACGTTCAGCTCGGGGTAGAGCGGCATGGACATCTTGAAAGGCGACATCGATATTCGTGCCGTACTGAAAATGCACATAAAGATTGTACTCTCCCTCCACTGAAGACGACTCAAGGTAATCCAACCGATCGACCGTGGCCATAATCCGCTCGACGTGCTCGGCGATATTGACCGTGATCTCCTCCGGCGTTGCGGCCGGCCATCTGATTTGTACCTTGATGAGCGGATAGGTGATATCCGGCAAATAGTCTACGGGAAGACGCCAAAAACCATAAATCCCCAGAACGACAAACGCAACAATGATGGCGCTCGTTGCAAGCCGACGGCGCACGGCAAAGCGCGTCACGATCATTGCCGACCGCCTTCCGGTTTCCGCTCTTGTCCGTTGGACTCACCGGCGCTATGAGGATTCCCGCTTTTCCCTGAACCTGCTTTCCCCAACAGTCGCACCTCCCTGCCGTCTTTGAGTTTCGCGTTCCCTGAGATGATAACCTTGTCGCCTAGTTGCACGCCCTTGACAATCTGCACCAAATTCCGTTCTTCGATACCAATCTTTACCGGTCGTCTGAAGGCCTTACCGTTTTCCATCACGAAGACCGCGTTGCCCGAGGGTTGCGAGACAACGGCTTCCCGAGGCACGACCACCGCCGCCTTCACGGTTTCCAACGACACCTTTAATCGAGCGAACATCCCGGGAAGAAGATCGACGGGCTTGACCGGAAGGACCTCAATGGTTCGGGTGCGGAGGCGCGGATCCAGATACGGATAAACCCGCTCGATGCGACCCTTCATGACCTCACCCGGATACGCGTCCAGGCGTATCTCCACGGGCATATCGCTTCCAACCTCGACCGCATATTCCTCGGGAACCGCAGCCTGAATCAGGAGGCTGGAAGAATCGTACATTTCCAATAACTTCGTACATGAAGCCACAAACTCTCCTTCCTTGACGAGCAGGCGGTGGATCACCCCGTCCCAGGGAGCAGTGATGACGTAGTCCTGTGCGGTCTCCTCAGCCTCCACCAACTCCGCTCGATCCTTTTCGTACTCGGCCAGGACTTGATCGAGCCTTTCATCCGGGAGAGCCCCGCTGTCCACAAGGCGTCGAGTTCTGCGCAAGTTCGCCTCTTCCTTCTTGACTTCCTCGCGCAGCGCTGCGATCCGAGCCTCGACCGCTTCTTTTCGTCCAAGGGTGAGGAGCGCGGCGCCGGCCTTGACCCGATCGCCTTCTCGGACACGGATCTCGCGAATCGGCCCCTCGGCGGGGGAGGCCAATCGAGCGATCCGATACGGTTCCACCGAGCCCGTCAATTCCAGGTCGCGCGACATCTCGCCCGTGGTGGCCGACGTCACCTCGACGACCGGCGGCTTCTTCACTTTCGCCTGTGGGCCCGTTTCCTTCTTTCCGGATGATGAATCGAGAGCGAAAAACAAACCTGCCATCGCGCATGAGCCAAGGATCAGGGCCTTCACGACGTTTCCGGTCTTCATGCTTCACCTTTCGTCGGCCGAGAGGCTCCCCTCTCCAACCAACTGCTTTCACTCAATTGCATTCCTATCGATATCAGCGTCTCGTGGTGGGGCGCCCGGGTTCACGGACTGCGTTTCACTTCACCGTAAGGGCCGCGGCTTCTACCGGGAGCGCATGTGCCCGAGCCGGGCCGGCGCTCACGAATATACCGACCAAATTTCCTCTTGGCGTTCGACGGCGCCGGCAGCTTTCGAGATGTCGAAAAAGGCCGGCTTCTCCTTGCTCGTTCAACTCGCCTTCATACCGCTTCGAGAGTTCGACGCGCCATTTACGACAGGACATTCTTCGGCCTCCTATACCATATACCGTTCCACCACGGGAAACCTCGCGGTCGTTCCGAAAAAAAAAGTTACCCGGGGCAAGAATCTTCTAACGTGGTGAAATCACGCGCTGAGCAGATTGCCGCGCCGCGCGTATCCAAGGGGTTACGCCTCTCCCGGGTCAAAGGTCGCTCAGCGGTCTTCGGCGGTCGCGGAACCTGAGCCTCGAGCATGCCGATACGTACCCGGGACGGCCGGCAACCGGCCCGTCAATCCTCTGGCGGGATTATCGGCCTCGCCGATAGAATGCGGTATGTGGAGGAACGCGGCCCCGAGAACATTCACGAGCACGAGATGGAGCTCGTCACGCGCATGCGGCACGGCGTTGCGGACGTGGAAGGCGTTCGCATTTACTTCGGGGATAATCTCGACAATCACGAGGGAACGCTGCTCCGCAATGCCGAAGGAGTGCCCCAGGCGGATTTCGCGGACATCCTCGACCGCGATTTTCGCATCGCTGTTCTCAGCCGCCTGCACTGCGCTCCGCTCGTCCACGAGGATCCGGGCCTTGCACCCGCGCGAGCGTGAACTCGAAATGGGTCTCAAACGTGTGAACGCCGTCGGGCCCGACCCCTTCGTCGGAAGAGAGCCGTCCCGCGAAGGGGATGACCGGAGCGGACACCGGGCCTCTCGCTTCGTCCAGATTGCAGGCTTTGTCGGGATCGTCGCACAAATGGCGGATACTCCGCAATAGATCCGTCAATCGAATGAAGCCGAACAGGTTGTACTCGTCATCCGGGACGAGCGGAGTCGAGTTTCCGTGGGCGATCTTCTTCTCTTCCGACAAGGATCCGACGAGGTTACCGAGCAGAATGCGGACCGCGTCCCGAATGGGCGTTGCGGCCCGTAATTGCGGCCACTCATTCCTCTTGATCATAAGACCGCATGCCGGTACCGCTTGCGGCATCGGCTCACATCTCGTTCCTTGCCTTTGTAGGCGTCGCCCGCTCCGGTCGATTGCGAAGCGCGATGTGCGGAAGCAGTTCGGTCCATGGAGGTCCGATCCGTCCCCCGGACCGAAGACGAACGCGAGACGCCCTGCTCGAAAGCAGGACGATCTCACGCCCAAGTTACACTCATCCCCTCCGCACACAATTATTTGGGGATCGAAATGGGCATACCCATGAGCGGCCAGATAATCGCCACTGCGATCCCGACGGCCAGCATAAGGATGACGCTCGCCGGGAGTCCCCAGAGGAAGAACTCGCCGCTGCTGAACTGCTTTGATTCATACGCGATGGCGTTGGGCGCGGCTCCCACCAGGAGCAGGAAGGGCATACCCGCGACCACCAACGCGGAAAAGAGAATCACGTCCGGCGCAACTCCCAGGTACGGCGCTATGACCAGCGCCACAGGGAGCGAAATGGCGATCGCTGCCACGTTCATGATGAAGTTTGTCATCATCATCACGAAGAAGGCCATGCTCATGATGAAGATGAAGCCGCCGGACTCCTTGAAGAGATCCAACCATTTCACGGCCATCCACTTGGCCGCGCCCGTCTCCCACAGGCAGAAGCCGATGCTCATCGCGCCGGCGAAGAGGAGGATGATATTCCACGGGATTTGCTCGAGATCGTCGACACTCAAGATACGGAAAACGAAGAAAAGGATCGTTGAAATCAAGATGATCGCGGTCTTGTCCACAGGCTTGAGGATGGGGATAAACGACCGCAGCGACATGACCAGGATTGCGCCGCCGATGATCACGAGCGCCAATATCTCGGTTCGCGTTATGCCGCCAAGTTCCGCGGACAGCTGCTTCGCCTTTTCTCTCAGCCCCGGTATGGTCTTCTTCTCGGGCTTGAAGAAAATCATGAAGAATCCCCAGAGCACAAAGGTCATCAACCATCCGATCGGGAACATATAGTAGCTGATCTCGAAGAAGGTGACCTCTCGATTCACGATCTCGTTGAAGAAGCCGAGCGCGACCGCGCCTCGAGCCGCGCCGAGCAGTGTGACAATGCTCCCTGCGCCGGCCACGTACGCCATACCTATGAACAGACCTTTGCCGAACTTCGTCTGTTTGTCGCCTTCGCCGTACAGGGCGTATATGGCGAGCAGCAGGGGATAGATCGTGGCGGCAACCGCGGTGTGGGCCATGATGTGCGTCAACGCGGCCGTCACTAAGAACGCCCCCAGATAGATCATACTCGTCTTTTCACCCACGATCATGAGCATCCGATACGCCAGGCGCTTCGTCAGGCCGGTCTTGGTAAACACCATCCCGATGACGATCGAAGCGAAGATGAACAGAACCGAAGGGTCCATGAAGTCGGTGAACGCTTTCTTGGCAGGTCGTATCAGGAAGAGCGCTTGGAGGACACCGATGGTCAAACTCGTGACGCCGATCGGCACCACTTCAAACACCCACCACGTGCCGGCGAGCAGAAAGATCGCCAGAGCCCCTTTGCCCTCTCGTGAAAGCGCAAAATGCTTTCCCATCGGATCCACGGCGTCGTTCCAGGGAGGCGAATAGTAGACCGCCAGGAAGAGCGCCACTCCCGTACACATGAAGAGAACTCGCTTCCAATCGAAGGTCGCAAAACTGAAAGCGTTATCTTGATGGGTCGTCATAATCACCACTCCTGCCTAACAAATACCGTGAATTAAGCTCACAGCTTGCATGCCATGATCTCCTGGGCCATGACGTCGAATGCGTCGATGAGTCTGAGAATGCCGATGATTTCGTCGTTGCGGGTAACGAAGAGCGAGACGTCTCTTCCAACCATGAGCTGATGAACCGCGTCCGCGATCGGCCTGCCTTCATCTATCAAAAGATCGGGGCCGGCAACATCCGCAATATCCTTAACTTTCGCGCCGAGGGCCTTTTGGCACAGATCGCGAAACGAACCCTTCCAGAGCCCAAAATGCTTCCGCATGAACGTGACGAATTCACTGCTTAAGCCAAAGCGACCTATACCCGCGACGTCGCCGATTTCACTGTACTTCGGCTCCAACCCCTGCAGAATGTTCACATACGTGAGCTTGCCGACGACCTTTCCATTGCCGTCAATCACGAGAAGCGACCGATGTTCGGACTTCCCCTTGGGTGGGCGCGCCCGAGCCGCGTCAAGCTCCACGATAGCGTCGTAGAGCGTCCCGTCCGCAGCGACCGCGGAGAACTCATCCAGCGGGACCATCACATCCTTTACTCTAATTTCCTCCACGTTTCACCTCCACCCATCGTCATCGAGAGGCAGAACATACCTGTACATCCGTCGTCCGTCTCGACCTTAAGGCCGAGACGGACGGGCGTTTGAATTCAAAGACCCGAATGAAGTCGAACTACATCGCCGGCTTCATTCGCCGGATCAAATCCTCTCTTTACGGACCCTTCGTGAAAATGCGCCTACCACCCTCGCGTTTTCACGATATGATTGATCTCCGCCTGTCGGATTCGCTCTTCCTGGTCCTGCTTTCTCACGTGGGCTTTCTCGATCTTCTCGGTGAGATCCTGCATCTCCGTTGGTTTCATCAGGTAGTCGTACGCGCCGAGTTTCATTCCTTCGATCGCGCTCTCCACAGTTGCGTGACCCGTCAACATGATGACCTCGATCAACGGCTTCACCTGCTTGATCTCACGGAGCGTTTCCGTACCGTCCATGCCGGGCATCAGGACATCCAGGACGACCACATCCCAGTCATCATCGCGAATCTTCGCCAGCGCTTCCTCCCCGCCGAAAGCCGTCCCCGTCTCAAAACCTCGCGCGGTCAACCGTTCGGAAAGGGGCTCGACAAAATCCCGTTCATCATCTACAAGAAGCACCTTGATGGACATGGAATCTCCTTCCGGCCGACGGGCGTGTTCACTTGTCCTTCATGAACTTTTCCGCGGACTCGAACTCACCGGCTTCCGCGAATGCGCCGGCCACCATGGACTGGTCCCATTTTTCCGACAATGCTTTGCGGATGGTTGAGACGAGCGTGTCGATGTTGACGGGTTTCTCCAGATAATCGTAGGCCCCGAGGCGCTCCGCTTCTTCGCGGTCCTTGTCGGAACCGTGACCCGTCAGGATGACCACTTGAACTTCCGGGTAATGCTGTTTCACTCTTTTCAGCACTTCAAGCCCGTCGATCCCCGGCATGCGAAGGTCCAGGACCATCACATCGGGAACCTCGTCTTCGAGCGAAGCCAACGCGGCCTCCCCGCTGAGCGCCACATCGGGCTCGCCGGCGACCTGCTTGACGCTGAGCCGCTCGGCAAGGGTATTGACGAAATCCTCTTCGTCGTCGACCAACATTATTTTGAACTCTTTCATCCCTGTCTCCTCACTGGACGCGTGCTTCATCGTCCCAAGCGCTTGTTAATCATCATCTTCCGCTTCTTTCTTTGCATTGCGCATCTCTTCGGCGGTTTTCAACTCGCCGTGCTCGGCGAATGTTATCGCAGCAAAGACGTCAGGCAAAGCGGAAAATATACGCCGCCTCTTCTTTCGTCGGCGGCTTTTCGCTCGCGCCCTGCAGGCTTGGTCGATGATTTCTCGAAGCGATTCCACGTGAATCGGCAGCTGTAAGTCCCGAAACGCGCCGAGCTTCATCCCCGTTATGGCCAACGAACCCTGATGCTTGGCCACAAGCAGCACGGCCTCGGTCGGTGGTTTGGCGGCCCGGCATATCTTCAGGAGATCCAGGCCCTTCTGCTCGAATCCCCCCAGACCGATAACCGCTACGTCGATCTGTTTCCGGCCCAAAATTTCCATGGCGGACTCGACATCCGCGGCCTCGTGAACTTCGGCCCCGCCTTGTCGCAACCGAGCGGCGAGCGCTTCGCGGACGCCGTCGTTCTCCTCGGCTATGAGGATCCGCTGCGCCATGGCGAGGCCGCGCCCGTCAGTCGGAGGTCACGCAGACAAGATGCACCGGCGCGTGCTGAAGCCCGACGAGTTCGATAAAACTCGGGCGGGCCTTTCTGCGTTGCGGGACCGGATCGACCAGATCTTGAGCTTCCTTGAAAAGGCCGCCTTCCGCGAAGGCCGCGGCCGCGAAGACTCGCTCCAGGGTTTGGAAGACGCTGCTGCGGCCCGGTCGGGTTTTGACGTCGGCCATTGACCGGGCGGTGTCGAATTCACCGGCTTCTGCGAAAGCGACGGCTGCGGAGAGGTTTCTTATTTTATCGAGGTAAGCCATGATGCGCCTCCTTGCGGTACGTCGTAGTTGACTTTTTGAGGAGCAAGGAGTGTGCCAACATGGAAGGTGTTGAAATATGGCGGGCTTAGTGGACGCGACATGCGAGTCAATACGTTACGAAACGCCGAGAAACGCTCCTTTGTTTCTTATTGTCTCATTTCGTGGCATTGCCGCCCCCAACCACCAACAAAGCCGAACCCCCCTCGCAGTCCAAGCTCCCCCCCACCGCGGCCGCAGACGCACGCGCCGTCTCCCACGCGCCCACGCAATCCCCCGCGGTCCTCAACGCCCTCGGCGCCCCGTCCGATGACCGCACGGTAAAAACAATACCCACCGGGCCGGCATCCAGCCGGAGCGCCAGGGTAATCGCGTCCCCGGGCTGCGATTCCGCTACAAGCGCGTCGATGACCGAGCCGACCGCCGCATGGAGCAAGACCGGGTCGGTGGTAACGAAGGCTTTGGACAGGGGTTCTTCGACGGTAAGCGCCACCTCTTTGCCGCGGCAAAACCGATCGTAGAGGACGACCTGACAGTGCAGAACCCGGTGAAGGTCGACCGAACACCGTCGATCGTCGGGCGCATGGGCGAGCGTATTGAGCGCTTTGGCCACGGCCGACCCTCGTTCGACCTGAGCGAGGATATTCCTGATCATCCTCCGGAATTTCTCTTCGTGGGCGAACTCCCCCTTACCCCCTATGTCGAGCAGGTCTTCCATGAGGCCCGTCGATTCCTTGATCACAGAGAGCACATTGCGGATTTCATGTGTGGCGCCGGCGGTCAGTTTGCCGAGAAACGCCGCGCCGTCTACGGGACGTTCGGTCATAGGGGATTCGCCTCCGAAAAAATCACTTCTTTTCATCGCCCGACGTGGCCTCGTCGAGCTTCGCAATGAGTTCCTCGATCTTCAACGGCTTCATCAGATAATCGAATGCGCCCTGTCGCATGCCCTCCATACCGTCTCGGGTGGAACCGTGACCGGTGAGGAGTATCACCTGCGTTTCCGGGTGCCTGCTCCGTATTCTCCGCAGGACCTCCAGTCCCCCCATGCCCGGCATGAGCACATCCAGGAGCACCACGTCCGGCGGATCCGCGGCTACCATTTCCAGCGCGGTCTCTCCGTCGAGAGCGGTTTTGACGTCCAGCCCCCTCATGGAGAGCCGTTCGGCGAGGGTGCTCGCGAACTCCTCTTCATCATCGACAAGCAGAACTCTCAATCCTTCCATATCCCCCTCACGCTCTTTCCGTCTTCTTCGGCAGGTACACGGTGAACCTCGAACCCACATTGGGAACGCTCTGGACTTCGATCTCTCCGCCCAAGCGCTTCACGATCCCGTAGGTAATGGAGAGGCCCAACCCTGTGCCGGCCCCCTTCTTGGTCGTGAAAAACGGATCGAATATATGCTTCATGGTCTCTTGAGTCATACCGATTCCGTTATCTTGGATGGTAACTCCGACCGTGTCCACATCTTTCTCGAACGCGGATATGGAAACTCTGCCTCCGTCATCCACTGCTGCGAAGGCGTTGTTGATCAGATTGAGGAAGACCTGTTGGAGCTGCCCTCTGTCCGACGAGATGTGAGGCAAGTCCGGGGGCACGTCGACGACCAGCTTGAGGTTGCGATACATCGCCTCCTTCTCAAGAAAACCCAAGACCTCCTTGAGAAGCGACCCCAGATCGAGCACATCGATTTGCACATCCATTCGGCGTGCGAAGCCGAGGAGCCGATGGGTGATGGCGCCGCAACGATCCACCGCCTGGGTGATCGAATCCATAAGCTTTTCGAACTTCTCCCGCTTGGGAAACTCGGTCTCCATTGCGATGAGATCCTTGGCCAATCCCGCTTTTTCGCCGATCACCGCGATGGGGTTGTTGATTTCGTGGGCCACCCCCGCGGCCAAGCGGCCGATCGAGGAGAGCTTCTGGGTGTGCTCCATTTCGCGAAACGCCATCTCCCGCTCTTCATCGCTCTCCCTCAGTCTTTCGATCAACCGGTCGGTCACTCGGAAGACCACTGCGAAAATGACGATCACACTGACGAGGAAAACCGCCAGGAGCTCGGTGCGCAAGCCCGCCCAGCCGCGGAAGATCTGCCCCTCGGGCTTGGCCACCATGAGGATCAAGTCCGGCGAGAGGAGATGCGCGTAGATGAGTATGGCCTTTCTGTCGATCGGATCGGTGATTTTGGTGACCGTCGGCTCATAACTCACCGGCGGGACCTTCATGGAGATCTTTTCGAAGACCTGTCCGAAGTATTTCGAGGTGGTCTGCACCACACCTTCTCGATTGATGAGAAACGCGTCGCTCTCCGGAGGCAGTCCCATCGACGCGATGAGATTATCGAACTGCGCTGTGTTGATCGTCGCGCGCACGACCCAGGATTTCCCGGTTTCGGTGCTCCGCCTGACCGCGATGGCGAAGTGGGGAAACTTGCGATAGCCCATGAACACGTCGCTGATGTACACACCCTTGACCTTCACCTCCTGGAACCATTCCTGCTCCGAGTAGTCCTTCCCGGCCAGCTCGTACGGCCCCGCGTAGCTGACCTGTCTGCCGGCGCAGTCGATCAGCCCGAGATCCACGAAGTCCTTGTACTCGTTTCTCAGGAACCCGAACAGCCGTCGAAGCGTCCGCTCATCGGACAGCTGTTCGTAGGAGTACGCGGACGCGATGAAGTTCACGGTGGAAACGCGTTCAGCGGAAAAGAGTTCGAAGGAATGCTTTGTCTTATTCACCAGCGCTCGAAGCGGATCGATAACCTCGTTCCACAGGACTTTCCGATACTGGTAGTAATCTATGGCGGCCATCAAGCACAGCGGCACGATCGAGATGGATACCATGAGAATGATGATCTTCCGTCGCAGCACCCGATATCGTTCCGACGACGCGTCGCCGACCTCGCGCTCGAACAGAAGAAGATTACCGAGCCGGGTTTCTTTTGGGTCCATCGAGGAACCTCCCCTCCCGATTGAACAGAATGAGGCCCGCTTCCAGCGAGTCATCCTTCAGCCGGGCAATAACCTCGGCGTACGGGCCGATTACCGAATCGCAGACATCGAGCTTCTTCCACGTGAGGTACTGATAATACTCGTCCTCAATTCCTCCGCAGACAACGGTCGCTACGTCCTCGGAGACGATCAATTGACAGAGATCCTCAGGGGACGACTGATGCAAAACCATAGTCCGTTCGTCCGAGACATCTCCATCCGCCTGAAGATGGAAGATCACGACCTCCTTGGTCATGTCGAACCGAGGCGCCACATGCTCGCCCAGCACCGTTATAAGAACCTTTCGAGACATGATTTCACGAGGCTCCGTCGGGCGCGGACGATTCCGATTCCTCGGTTGCGTCGATCCCGTGTTTCTTGATCTTCCGCCAGAGGGTGCTCCGTCCCCAGCCGAGGATGTCCGCGGCCCGCTGCTTTTTCCCGCCGGCCCGGATGAGCGCGTCCATGATGAGCCGCCTTTCCGCGGCCGGCCAGGTGGTCTCTTTGCGCTCGGACGGCGCCACGCGGTCCGGCTCGAACCTCTCCGATGGGTCCGCCTCCATATCCCGCTCAACGGGCGGCGCAGGCGCCTGTGTCAAATACGCCGGAAGATCGGCCGATGTAATCTTGGCGCCGTCGCACACGTTCGCCGCGTATTCGATAATATTGCGGAGTTCGCGGACGTTGCCCGGATAAGGATAATCGGACAAAAGCGCCCGAGCCTCGGGGGTAAATCCGCTAATTTGCTTGTGAAGCCGTTCCGCCATGTTGGCGAGGAAATGATCCATGAGCAGAAGTGTGTCGTCCCGGCGCTCTCTCAAGGCGGGAAGGTGAATACGCACCACATTCAGCCGAAACAGAAGATCCTCCCGGAAGAGCCCTTGCTTGGCCATCGCCTCCAGATTCCTGTGCGTGGCCGCAATCACCCGCACATTTACCCGATAACCCTTGACGCCTCCCACGGGAAAGACCACCTGATCGTCGAGGAACATGAGAAGCTTCACCTGGGACGGCAACGGAAGATCGCCGATCTCGGTGAGGTACAGGGTGCCGTTGTGCGCCAGTTTAAAACGCCCCGGCTTATTTTCGACCGCGCCGGTGAACGCGCCCTTCACATGACCGAATAACTCCGACTCGAGCAGCGACTCGGGCAGCGCGCCGCAATTGACCTTGATGAAACTGCCGGAAGCGCGCTCGGAGGCGTTGTGTATCGCTTCCGCGACAAAGTCCTTCCCCGTGCCGGTCTCTCCGGTGATCAAGACCGACGAATCACTCTTGGCGATCGCCGGGAGGATGTCGAACACTTTTTTCATTTCAGGGCTTTGGCCGATAATGTGCTCAAAGGACGGATCTCGCCCCAACTGCCGATCGAGATCCTTCAGGATGTGAATGTCCTCGATGGATTCAATGTATCCGGTGAGATTGCCGTCCGCATCGGTCAAAGGGGCCGCGGTCACCCGAACCGCGATGCGCCGGCGCAGTCGATTCACAACGTCCGTCTCGACGCGGCAGGGCTCAGAATCGGCCGTCAGAGCCGCCACCGGGCACGATCGGTCGCACGCGCCGCTCCGCACCACATACATACACGGCAGGCCCACGGCTTCCTTCCGCGAATAGCCGGTCAGCGCCTGAGCCGCGGTGTTCAGAAAGACGATATTCCGATCCCGGTCCAGGATAACCACTCCCACGGGCAAGGCGTCGAAGACCTGTTTAATGGGCGTCGGCTTGTCCAGAAGCCGTGTAATTTCAGCGGAAGAAATGCCTCCGACCCCGGGGGCCTCGGGTATGGAGTCTTTCTCCGGAACGCTCTCCGTCATTGTTGTTTCCGCGCTGCGTGCGCTCGTGCGTTGCTTCCGGCGACACTGCTCGTCCAGGGGAACTCTACCACAATTCGGGACGGAATGACACGGGTACGCAAACACTTTTGGATACATTCCGACACGAATGCCCCCGGCCCGCCGAACGGCAAGTATTGGCGACATCAGGTCATTGATATTCCTGAGCCCAAACCGGAAGTCACCGAATACCGCCTTCATGGCATCCGGCGCTCTTGCGGAGCAGACAATTGGGGCAAGACTCCGCAGGCGGTTCGGTCCGGCTTCTGCCCACGGATCACGGCCTTTCCGGCCCATCTCACGGGCCTGCACCGAGTGAGCCGGCGAGGTTGTCAGGAAATAGCCAAGACCATTTTCGGGATTGACATCTGTCTCGGATCCGTCTGCAAGCTCCATGAAGAGGTGTCGGAATCCCTGGCCCGTACGCATGAAAGGGCAAAACAGGCTCTGCCCAAACAGCCGGTCCTCAACATCGACGACACCGGATGGAAAACAAAGGGAAAGGGTCGTTGGCTTTGGATATTCGCTACTCGTAATGGTTCACCGGGCTTGAG
The DNA here is from genome assembly GCA_964385875.1 of uncultured Syntrophales bacterium. Classification (GTDB taxonomy): domain Bacteria; phylum Desulfobacterota; class Desulfomonilia; order Desulfomonilales; family Desulfomonilaceae; genus CAYLRL01. The sequence goes on along the minus strand of CAYLRL010000036.1, from coordinate 30 downwards.
GCGGCTCTGCGCCCGGTGAGGATGGAGGGG
>CAYLRL010000035.1:42617-44373 GCA_964385875.1 uncultured Syntrophales bacterium | reverse complement strand
CCGGCGCCCACGCATCCCCCTGCCCGGGGATTGTCATTGCGAGCCAAGCGAAGCAGTTTCGGCGCGCGGGGGCCGGGCCGAGTGGTTTTCGTACCAAGGCCCCCTCTCTCCACCAAAAGGGCCCGTGCGAGCGCGCAGCTTGCCTCCCGTCGCGCGGCGCGCCGGCGCCACCGCGCGCTTATGTCATCATTAATTCCGTCATCCCAGTTACTTCCCTCTTTTTCATAAAGTTACCCAGGTGACATCGAGAGATCGCTTCCGTGGATCGAGCGGAGAGATGCAAGCCGGGGGGACAACCATATCAGCAGCTTTGTGAGCCGTTTTGGTGGGGGTCATTTATTGAGCGGTTGTTCGAGTGATGGAGCGGAGCAATGGGGGTTGCGCGGTCGGATTTTAAACGATTTTCTAGGTTTTTGATGTAAATTACCGTCTATCAAGTCTTTTTTTGCTTGACAAACATCTTTTTCCGATTAAGCTCCCAACCACGACACATTAGAACCCTGAGGGAGGGTGTTATGTTAGGAAACCTCGTAAAGTACGGATTATTATTGACGTTCCTGCTGACATGGAACGCCGGCTGGGTCGCAGCCCAACACTACGACCCCTGCACCGGTGACTTCTCCGCAGGACAGAGGGCCGTCTCAAAGATCAGACCCTCGTCGTCAAGCGTGCTCAAAGTCAAACCCCAATCCGGACTCTCCGCTCGCTTCGGAGGTCTCTCCGGATTCAACCCCATCTCATGGGGCGCCGACTGCTGTCTGCCCGCTGCCGCGGCCAAGCAGTTCGTCCTTGCGCCCGAGGTATGGTTCGTTCGGCTGTCCGGCGAGGCGCGGAAGGACTCGCAGCTTACCTTTGGGAACGCCAGTATGGTGGACCTCACCGAGGACCTTAATCTGCCGCGGCACGGCAACCCCATGTGGTCGATCAAGGCGCATTACCAGTTCGCTCCCAAGTGGGGAGTGCACTACTCGTTCACGCCCATGACCATGGAGGCCACCGGCGTCCTCGATCGGTCGTTCGACTTCGCGGGACAGTCGTTTACCGCGGGTTCGACGGTCCGAACCAAGTGGGAACGCTCCGTTCACACGGCGGGGCTCGTCTTTAACCTGAGTCGTACCCGAAACAGCATGGCGAGCGTATTTGGCGAATGGCGCTACTACCAGGACAAGCTCACCATCGCAAGCTGGCCGGCGGTCGGAACCCCGGTGGTCTGGGACGACGACAAGAATGTGATGGCCCTGGGTGTCCAGTTCCAGAAGTGTCTCAAAAACTACAAGGGCAACACCCTTGCCCTGGGCTGCAAGGGCAGCGTGGTCTTTCTCGACGATCACTGGGGCTATGACGCGGAGGCCGCTCTGAACTACATGATCCCCATCAAGCGTGGTCGGTTCGGATTCGTCAAGGGTGGGTATCGCTACGCGCACCTCGAAAAGGACCTCGATCGAGAATCCTTCTCCACCACCATGGACGGCGCGTTCGTCGAAGTTGGTTTTCTCTTCTAATTGCGTTTGCCGGTAAGCCCGTTTCCTCCCCCGCTGCGCAGCCCGGCCGTCTGCGTCCGAAATCCGGACGCTCGGTCGGGCGCGGCGCGTTCTCGGCTCGGTTCGCGCGCTGAAAGCCGAAGACCGTTCCTGCCGGCACAGTGAAGCAACCTCACCGCAAAGAGCGCATAAGACTGTCATTGCGAGCGGAGCGAATACCGAAGACCGTCGTTGCCGCCGAAGCGAATACCGAAGACCGTCATTGCCGCCGAAGC
>CAYLRL010000035.1:0-42517 GCA_964385875.1 uncultured Syntrophales bacterium | reverse complement strand
GAAGACCGTCGTTGCCGCCGAAGCGAATACCGAAGACCGTCATTGCCGCCGAAGCAATCTCGCGGCGCCGAGCGCATAAGATTGTCATTGCGAGCGGAGCGAAGCAATCTCCGCGCAGCGAATACCGAAGACCGTCATTGCCGCCGAAGCAATCTCCCGGCGCCGAGCGCATAAGATTGTCATTGCGAGCGGAGCGAAGCAATCTCCGCGCAGCGAATACCGAGGACCGTCATTGCCGCCGAACCAATCTCCCGGCGCCGAGCGCATAAGACTGTCATTGCGAGCGGAGCGAAGCAATCTCCGCGCGCAGGTCTCGGCCCGACGTCGAGGTTGCTTTGTCGCCCCGAGCCTCCCGATGGCATGCCCAGGCCATGTGAACGGCTCTTAAGTCGTTAACTCATTGCACAGTTGAAAGCTTGTAGGGGGCGTTCGGGGAGCGGACCTTATTTCACAAAAGGGCCTCCCCGATAGACGCATGCTCATGTCCTACGCGATCCAGACGGTTTCCGGCGACGAGCCCGCCATGTCCACGGCGATCTTTGGTTGGTTCGCCTCAATGTCCCATGCGGTGAAATAGGAGAACGAATCGAGCGCGGCTTCTTCGCCGGGCGCCAGTTCGGCTTGAACCAGCTCGGAGGTTCGGCGGACAGCGGTTGAGATCATCTTGTCAACGCGGAGCGACGCGTTGAGGCCTGCGAGCGCGGGCCGCGTCTGGAGCTGCTCGACCGCTTCTTCCCAGTGGATGCCGTCGACCTTCTTCCTCAGCACGTACGCGTTGCCTCGATCCCGGATGATCAGCAGCGGCGGATTGATCTTGATCCACGTGTTCTTGAGGCGCTTTCCCGCGAAGACCGGCGCCAGCCGTTCCTGAATCTCGCGGTTCCGTTCCAGATCAGGCAACAATCGCGGCTGGACGCGTTCGAAGATGAAGTCTTCGCCGTCGATGGTAATCTCCTTGAGCCGTGTGGGATCGAAGCCCAGCTCCATGAGATCGCCGATGGTCAGCGACTCGGCGGACTCCACGCCGTTTTCCTCCATCCACTCGAGAAGCCTTGGCCGCCGGTAGTTGGGCAGGGACTCGATCGTCAGCGCGGGATCCTTCTTCAGGTCCTCGGGCAGGTGCAGCCAGAGCGCCCGATCGCCGCTGTAAAACGCCGGGTTGGCAGCCAGTTCGCGGGGAGCGTACGACTTGATGGGCAGGGTGCGCACATCCTCGTCGAGAACGATCTGCTCGAGCGATTCACCACCCGTATAGCCCAGCAATTTTCCGATACGACGCCGGAATCCAAGGAGCTTGGTGACGAAGCGGGTGAACATGAAGCACATGAGCGGATGAGATTGGCCGGTCTTGAGTTCCTCCTCGAAGTATGCGGTCAACGCGGTGTAGAGATCTTTGAACTCTTCGATGGTGCGTTTGACCATTTGTTCGTTTTCGCGCATGTCGATCACCGCGCGCTTCCGCTTGATATGATAGAGCAGCTTCCGGAGGGGCTGATCGAGATCGCGACCGCGGAGGGACCGCGGAATGAAGATCATGTACACTCCGTTCGCGTCTTCGCCGTTCTTTTTCAGGACCTCGTCGATCGGCCGCCACTCCAGCTTCCGATAGATGTCGAAGGTCGGGTCGTCCTCGGGAATGATGTTGTCCAGGATGCCGACCGCGGACTTGTCCACGAGCAGGTCCCGGAACGCGCGCACGATTTGATTGCCGAGCCCTTTATTCCTGAAGGCCGGGGCGACCTCCACGTACACGAGGTAGTAACAGGGAATGGGTTTCTTGAGATAGATCATGTTGAGCCGGCCGAGGCTCTCACCCGATTCGGACGTGATTTCAAACATCTGAAAGCCGTTGGATGAATCCTCGGGTCGCAGGCGATCGATTGCGCTTCCGGAGACCGTCTTGTCCACCAGCGTCCACAGATCGCCGAACAGATCCGCCACAATGGGAGAGTTCGACGAACCGAGCCGAACGCCTTCCTCAACGAGGTTGATCATGGACAATCTGTCGTTGAGGCTCAGTCGTTCCGCGCCGCGCGTCGTCTTTTTCGATGAGGCGTCATTCACCGCCGGAATGGTCATTGCATATTCCTCTCTTCAGTGGCAGGCAGCGCGCGCCAACAAAAAAAGCGGAGTGTGAACTCCGCTTTTTTGTTGGTATTTCGCTTCGTCACACTCAGAGCGTGCGTGTTCTCCCGGTAAAAAAGTAATAATAAAAGTAACGGTATGCGCGTGTGACGTTCATCTGCGTGTTCCTTGAGAAGTGAAGTTAGCGCGAGCGCGGCTCTTTGTCAACGTCGTTTTGCGTCAGAAGATTGTGAGCGTTCCGTTTCTCAGGGCCGCCGGCGCGCTCACCAAAGGTTCTCCGTGTTTTTCAACCGGGCCTTTTCCAGCGCTTCGGCCTTTCGCCGCGCTGCCCCGGACGATTTCATCAGTATGTCGATCCAGTTCTCGAGCTTGCCCCGCACCTTCGGGTCCGTCTCGGAACGCAGCGCGCGTTCGAAGTAGGTGACCGCCTGGATGGGCCGCCCGTCAAGCATGTACGCCCGCCCGATGTTGATCACCGCCTCGTTGTTGTCCGGTTCGATAGTCAAGGCCCACTGATAATCCTTGATCGCCTGTCGATACTCCTCGAGCGCGGTGTACGCCAAACCGCGGCCGATGTAGCCGTCGACCGAGCGTGGACTGAGTATCAGAGCCTTGTTGTACGCTTCGAGCGCGCGCTCCGGTTCCAGATTGAAATTGCACGCGTCGCCGAGGAGGAGAAAGCCGGTCGCGTCGCCCGGTTTGTCTTTCACATACGCTGCGAAATCCTTGGTCGCCTTATAGTAGATTCCCCCCCGCTTGTATGCGATCCCTCGGAGGAGATGCGCGGAGGGTCCGCCCCCCTTCTTGACGGCCGCAGACAGATATCGCACGGCTTTCCGGTACTGACCGTCCTTGATCGCTTTCTTGCCCTGTTCGATGTAGTGCGACGCGGACGGAGCGGCGGAGCCTCGGCTCTCGCCTCCCCCGGTTCGAGCGGCCGCGTCGCGGTCGGGCCCCCCCGCGAAGATCATCAGCAGGAGAGCCGCGGTGAAAACGAACAATCGAAAAACGGGACGCGGTCGGGGCGCCGTGGAATTCATCAGAAAATTACTCCATATATTCTGGATGGTTGTACCAAATTCCTGCGGCGCTTGTCAATCTTTCCTATTCGCACGAGCCCACCTCGAGGCGCTCCCAAGTCCCGTACGACGCCAAGAGCCGAGTCGGACCGCCGCAGCGTTTCCATCACCGTCGTTTCCCGTTCGCTCCCTCTTCTGAGAACTGATATAGTCGCGATATCGCGGCGCGACGGTCGGGGGCTCATCGATTCGTGCTCGACGTTGGGATCGCGACATCCCGGTTCCTGAGAGGAGAATCGCTTCATGGACTATTCTGACATTCTCGTGCATACGGACGGCCCGGTGGGCGTCATCACCCTGAATTCCCCGGCGACGGTCAACGCGCTCTCGAAGCGAATGATCGGCGAGATCATCTCCGCGTTGCAGGACTTCGAGGCGAATCAATCGCTCAAGGCGGTGATAATCAAGGGCGCCGGCAAGCATTTCTGTGCGGGGCACAATCTGAGCGAAATGACCGATGCGGGGCTGGTCGAGTATCAATTCATCTTCGATCAATGCACCGACATGATGAACCTGCTGCACCGGATTCCTCAGCCGGTGATCGCTCAGGTTCACGGCATCGCCACCGCGGCCGGGTGCCAGTTGGTTGCGGCCTGCGACCTTGCGATCTGCGACGAGTCGGCTCGATTCGCGACGCCGGGCGTGAAGTTGGGGCTCTTCTGTACGACGCCTATGGTGGCGTTGAGCCGCTGCGTGGGGCGGAAGCGCGCGCTCGAGATGCTCCTCACCGGGCGTATGATCTCGGCGGAAGAAGGCGAGCGCTTCGGCCTGGTCAATCGCGTGGTCCCCGCGGCCGAACTCGAGACGGCCGTCATGGAAATGGCGCAGGAGATCGCGCAGGCGAGCCGCTTGGTCCTGGGAGTGGGCAAGCGCGCCTACTATACGCAAATCGCCCAGGACGAGGTTCGAGCGTACGACTTCGCCAAGGTTACCATAGCCGCGAATACCACGACCGAAGACGCGCAGGAGGGAATCAAGTCGTTCCTCGAGAAGCGGAAGCCCGTCTGGAGGGACCGATAGGCGCGAACGGTCGAAGCCGGCGCTCACTCGTCGCGATATCGTCCGAGCCAGTCCGGAACCCGCGCATTCTCGACCGCGTCCGACTGGGGAATGTACGGCTTGAGGTCGACGATCGGGCTGCCGTCGAACGCGTCGATCCGCTCGATGATGATCCGGTCCTTTTCGACTCGCTCGATTGCGCAGACTTCGAGCCCGATGAGATTCGGGCGTTTCGGCGAGCGGCACGCAAAGACGCCTGTTAGGGGATTGTGCGTGTTGCGCCTCGGATGTACGCGCAGGACAGCGCGATCCTCAGGCGAGTCATTCCGATCGAACCAGTACATGACGATCACGTGCGAGAATCCGTCAAGGCCCAGCAGGCCGTCCGCGTACTCGGGTTTCACGCGCAGGACGGTTTCTCGATCCCGCTTTTCAACAGATCCGATCGGGTGCGCTTTCAGCGTATCCCCCATGTCATTGCCGCCTTCTCCGGCGGACGCGCTTCGATGGTCTCAACTCTCGTCCCGCGCCTCGAGTACATCTTCCACCCAGCCGTACGCGGCGATCATCGACGGAAATCCGATGGTCGGGAGCGAGAGAAGCACCACCTGGAGCACTTCTTCTCGTGAAGCGCCCGCATCGAGCGCGCGTCGAGCGTGAGACTTGACAGCGCCCCGGGCCTCCGCGCCGATGGAAACGCCCAATTGCACAAGGTGCTGGTCCTTCTCACCGAGCGGTCCCGCGGCCGAACAGAGTTCGCCCACCTTCTGCTGCGCATCGAGAATATCGGAATGCTGATCGCGAAATGTCTTAAAAATGTCGGGCAAATACATCTTTCACATCCCCCTCGGCGCCCGGGAATTCTCGGGCGGCCGCGATCATTGTCTCAGAGTACCATCCTAACACGAAACCGACCCGTCGCCGCGTATATCATAAAAGGGGTTGCGATTTGGGCTCGGCTTTGTCCCGTGGAAAGACGTTCGCCGGTCACGTTGACTCTGTGGACAGGATTGACGATAGTATAGATACAGCCCGACGCTGTACGTCTATCAAGGGGCGCGCAGCGCGCCGGCCGGGACAACGGCCCGGTTCCGTGCGTTGAACCGTATGGGAGTCGAGGCCCGAACCGTATTCAACGCCCGCGCTTTCCCCTTGACAAAAAATCATCATACCGCGTCGGAATCAGGTGAGGATTTCAACTATGGCTCAGAAAGCGGTTCCTCTTCAAGCGGACGTCCTTCAGCAACTCGTTCGCGCGATCAGCGGCGTTCTCATCGGCAAGGAAGAACAGGTGCGCATCACGCTGACGGCTCTCTTGGCCCGAGGCCACGTGCTTATCGAAGATATCCCGGGCGTCGGCAAAACGCTCCTGGCAATCGCGACGGCGCGTTCGATCGGCGTGCGTTTCAAGAGGGTTCAGTTTACCAGCGACACTCTGCCGTCCGATGTGATCGGCGTCAACGTGTACAATCAGAAGACCTCGGAATTCGAGTTCAAGCACGGTCCCATTTTTACCGAGGTTCTGCTGGCCGACGAAATCAACCGCACGTCGCCGCGGACCCAGTCGTCGCTTCTCGAGGCCATGGCCGAAGGCCGCGTCTCGATTGACGGCGACACGTATGACCTCGCATCGCCGTTCATGGTTATGGCGACCATGAATCCGGTCGAGCGCTTCGGCTCGTTCGAGCTCCCCGAGAGTCAGTTGGATCGGTTCATGATCTCGATCAGCCTCGGCTATCCCGAACGAAGCTTCGAACGGGAGATTCTGGCGCGCGACATGCAGCACACGGACGCGGAAACCTTGCGCCCAGTCACGGACGCGAGGACCATCGCGTCGCTGCAGGAGCGAGTTCGAGACGTGAGGATCGATCCGTCGATAATGGATTACCTTCTCGATGTTATCACCGCGACTCGTGAACACCCCGACATCAAGCTCGGATTGTCGTCCCGAGCGGGCCTCCACCTCAAACGCGTCATGCAGGCCAAGGCGCTCCTCGAGGGGCGGGATTTCACCATTCCCGAGGATCTGCGCAGCGTCTTCATTCCCGTGACCAACCATCGTCTGTTTGTCCGAACCGCGGCGGGAGACGGCAGGGTCGCGGAGGTCAAGCGGCAGGCTATCGAGCACATTCTACGCTCGGTACGCGCGCCGCAATAGCAGGCGCATCGAGGGAGATAACCGGGCGTCATGACCCAATCCGAAGCCGGCGCACATTCGCCTTCCATTGACAAGCCCGAGGAGACCCGGAAGCCGAAAGTGAGGATCCGTGCGACGAGAGCCGGATGGGTCTGCCTCTTCCTCCTGGTGTGGATACCCGCGGCCGCGGTGATGACCATCAACAATTATCTCTTCATCGTGTTCGGCCTCCTGGTGGGAACCGTCATCACGTCGCACATCCTGGCCACGCGGAATATTCGAGCCGCGGAGGTCATGCGGATATTCCCCGATGAAATCTTCGCACGCGGTCCGTTTACGCTCCGCTATGCCGCGCGGTCGGCAGCGGACGGATGGGGCGCGGCCGCGCTGGAACTCACGGAACCATCCCTTGACCGCGACGGAGAAGCGGTTCATGTCCCACGGCTCTCCGGCTCGCAATCAATCACGGTATCACGGACCGCGTCGTTACCACGACGTGGAGATCACCACGTCGGCCCGATTCTCCTCTCCTCGTCGTTTCCATTCGGGTTGGCGGTCTATTCGACGAACGTGGATCGGCCCCGCACAGTCCTGGTCTTCCCCGCGATCGAATCGATCCGCGATGAGATCCCGCACATGATCGGTGATTGCGGCGCGCGCATCGAGAAGATCGATCCGTTCGGCACGGTCCCGTATCATTTTCGAGAGTACTCTCCCGGCGACCCGTACAAGTACATAGATTGGAAAAAGAGCGCGCGGACGGGCGGGTTGGTCACGCGCGTTATGGCCGAGGAAGGCGCTCGGGAAATTACCATCCGTCTGCCGGCGAACCCAACGGAAAGGGCCATCAGCAGAGCCGCTTCGCTGGTCGTACATTTCGGCGACCGTGGAGGACCGATAACGCTCTTCGGACCCGGCTTTGCGAGGGGACCGGGGACGGGCCGAGACTTCACCCGCTCATTGCTCGCCGCGCTCGCGCGCTGGGAACGTCGGAACGAGGCCGCGCCGGATGTTGGTCCCCGTTTCGGGCCGATCATCGACGTGGACCGAAGGGGCGAGTATCGATGGAAAGGAAACGCCTGAGTATATGAATCGCATCTCCGCGACCATATCCCACATAATGGACCGACTGAGCGGCGCTCGTCCGGGGCGGCCCGCCGGCGCCTTCGTCTCGATACGCGGCGCCCGACACCGGACGTTCAAATGGCTGCTCGCGGCGACCGTCTGTATCGCCGCGGCCGCTACGATGATCGAAAACGGCCTGCACCCCGCGCTGACGGTTTTCCTCCCGCTTATCGTCGCGGCGTTGACTCGATCCGAGTACGGACGGCCGTTCCTGTTTTCGGAACGAACAACCCTTTTCCTGGTCGGCGCGTTCATCTGCGCGTCCGGCTTGGGATTGGCCGCGTTCGGCGCGTTTTCCCTCCCCCGCTTCCTGGTCTACTTCACGTTCGGCGTGACACTGATCCGCGTCCTGACGCCGTTAAGCGATCGGAACATCATCCAGGTTCTCGTGCTCAGCCTCGGGTTGATTCTCGTAAACTGCATCCTGACGAACCACCTGCTCTTCGCGTTGGCGATTCCGCTGTATCTCGGCGCCCTTCTGGGAACGCTCATGCTCTTTGTCATCGCCCGTTCGGAGGCCCGCGCGTGGGGAGAAATCCGGCCGTACGGCAACGAAGAGCCCGTCTCCCCGCCGTTCCGGACGTTGGCCAAGTGGGTGGCTTTCGCGTGCCTGCTGAGCGCGGCGCTCTTCGTCGTCCTGCCGAGGCCGTTCATCGTCATTCCGGGGCTCAGAGCCGCCATGGCGGGGGGGTCCGGGGGCTTCGGAGACTTGGATCGACGCCTCACCTACGGCGAGATGGTCAACATGGGCGCGCAGGATCGCATCGCTTTCCTGGCTCGGTTTCACTACGGGAGTCCGAGAAAGGGCGAGCGTTGGAGAGGCAGAGTCCTCAACAAAGCCGATGCGAAAGGATGGTATCCGGCCGATAGGGCGCGCGGCATGGGGAGGATCGTCAAGCCGGAGGAATCACGCTTTCTCGTTTATGACATCCTGCCCTATCGACTGCAATCGAACCGTGTCTACGTGTGTGGTCTTCCCGTGTATACGGCGGGGAGAAACAACCGCCCCCTGCTGGTCACCGCGCTCGGCGAAGTGGTCGTCGATTCACCGTTCCTCTATTCCGAATCGTACACCATCAACTCGGTGGTGCGGCCGCTTCGGGCGGAAATACCGCTGAAACCGATCTACACGGACAAAACGGGAGTAACGCCGACGATTCAACGACTTGCCGAAGAATGGACGCGCGGCGCGAACACTCGGCCGGACAAAGCTCGGGCCTTGCTGCGAAGGTTCGAGCAAGCCTTCGCGTACAGCGTTCAGAACCCCGTCCCGCCCGAAGGGGAGAATCCGCTCGAGTATTTCCTCCTGAAGGAGCGAAAGGGGAATTGCGAATACTTCGCCGGCGCTTTAGGACTCATGCTCAGAGCGGTCGACGTGCCGGCGCGCGTGGTCGAGGGATTTCTCGGGCAGGAAGAGACGGACGTCCCCGACGAATACCTGATCCGCTTCAATCGGGCGCACGCGTGGGTCGAGGCCGTCCTCGACAAGCCCGTGTGGACGACGCTCGACGCCACCCCCCCGCGGAGACTCACTCCCAGGAATCGCTTCTGGAGCGTCCTTTCGGATTGGAGCGACAAACTGCAATACAAATGGGTCCGGATGGTCGTCAACTTCGACCGCTCCGACCAGCGCCTCATAGCCGAGGGACTGGCCGCGTCCTTCTCCGCTCGGGGGATTGCCCGGATAGGCTCGACGCAAGGGTTTAAGGCTATCCTCGCGATCGGCGCCGCCCTCGGGGTTGTCATTGCAGCCGGGGTCGGGATTTTCATTGCGGTTCGGCGTCATCGCAGGCCCATATCGAGCGTCTACACCGAGACGATGGAAAGCCTCGCCCGCAAAGGGCTCCTTGATCAGGTCGACCCATGGCACGAGCGAAACACCGAAGAGATCAGTCGAAGGAATCCTGCGGTCGCACGAGCGGTCCACGATTTCATGCGGGTATATCTGAAGGCGCGATTCGGCGGCGAAAACGGAATTCCCAAACGCGACGTGGAAGCGGCTCGGCATCATCTCCTGAAGTCCCTGTAGAAAGGCATCGACCGCCGGATCAAGGACCTGCAAGGAGTCGGCTTGGCCGGCAGCCGTGCTTGACAACCATTTCCGCCGCTGATACGGTTGTCAAACATAAGAAATCGGGATTATTACATGTACGGCTACCTCCAACGAATACCCCTTGTGCGTGTGTTGGCGCAGAAGTTCCGGCCCTCGTTCAAGGAATCGGATTCCGTGAACGCTGAAGAATTGGAGGCAGCCCTGTGGAGAAAGCACGAACTCGAGCCTCCGGACCGATCGCAAGCCTATCCCAGCTGTGAGAACATCGAAGGAGGGTTGACGTTTTGGCCCAAGGAATTGACCGCGTGCTGTTTCACCTGGGGGCAAAATGAGGGGAAACCTCGGCTGGCGGAGTTCGCCGGGGGTGAGATCCCGTTGAAGGAGATTCTGCGCTCCCGCTCCGTGATTATTTCGGAGAATCAAGGTCGCGGATACGAAGGGTGCCGCGGATGTCCTCGGCTTGTCGTGCGGAAGTGGCCTGCGCGCGCCTATGCTTTCCATCACGTTGTGTTGTGCCATTTCACGACCTGCAACGTGCGATGCAAATACTGCTATCTCGTCCGATCCCCCGAACTGGCTTCACCCCGTTCCTATCCGGTGCTGCCCATATTTGAGACGTTCCTCGACCGAAGGCTCCTCAGCCCGGACGCCACGGTCTCGTTCAGCGACGGCGAGCCCACAATCCTGCCCGAATTCGAGGACCTGGTCCGCAGGATCCTGCCGGAAGTCGGAGCGGTTTGGGTCTTCAGCAACGGGATCGTATTCTCCGAAGCCGTGGAGGAGGGACTGCGATCCGGCGTGGTGGGCCCGCTGGTGCTCGGCGTCGACGCGGGGTCTCCCGAGGTGTACCGAGCGCTGAAGGACCGCGACTATTGCGATCGTGTATGGAGTAACGCCGCTCGATACGCCGCCGCCGGCAAAGGTGTCGTGGCCAAGATGGTCCTGCGGGATGAGAACTTCGGAGACACAGAGAACTTCGCCGCCCGGACCCGTGACGCGGGCATCGACACCGTCTTCTTCGATGTCGACTGGGGAGGTCTCCGAACCTATAAAGAAGCCGCTGTTGACGCGGCCGCGCGACTCAAGGTCGCGTGCCGGGAGCGGGGCGTTTCCGCGTCGCTTTGGAATTCTCCTAATCATTTTCCTGAATTATCGAGCAAGATTGAACAGAGGATGAACGAGATCTCCCGATCGGGCGCCTCGGACTCACCGAAGTAGACCCGCGTTCAGCCGCACATAAGGAAAGGTAAGCGTTCGGGGTCCTGCGGGTGCGTCGAGGTTCGGAATTGGTGCGCCCGTGAGCAGGCTGCGGATGGGCCGCTTCTTACCGTTCACTGGAGTGAACACCTGTAGCACGTTCCGATTCCGCGTTTGTACTGTCCCTTCGTGCGTCACATTACGCTTGTTCCTTGACACTGACCCACCCGGCGGTTAGAATGACATTGTTCGATATACGGAATTATTGGCGCCGATACCATGCTCGTCATTCGATTTACAGACATTCTCCGGGCAACCTTGCCCGTCCGATCCGGCAATGAAGGATGGTTCGGCGCGGCGCCCCGCGGGGACGCATACCATGTAGTGGTCCCTGTGGACGCACAGATCGCTCGGGGGGTGATGGCGGGGAATCGTCCCAACGACGGCACGCCTTTCGGCGGATATTCGCAGTGGATCTACTTCCGATGCGAACCGTACGAAGGATCCGACACGGACGAGGCTGAAGACCGATCACTTCGCGAAGGGCAGGCGCGCCGGACAGCGGACCGCTTGATTCGGGAGCTGGCCGCTTACGACATCGAGGCGCGGGTTGAGGCGCCGGCCGAGGCCCCCTCCGAAGCGCGCGCGGATGAACGAGAAGAGACGGGCGATCGGAAGCGTCCGTTCGCCGAGTGTCCTCAGTGCGGCCGTACGTGGGCCTCCCTCGGAGAATTCCTGCGCGACGACGCGGTCGTGTTTCGCGGCTATCGAGCCGCGACCGACGATTTCTCTCGAGGAACGTTCGCGTTTATCCACGAGTGCGGAACCCTTATAGAGATCACGGCCTCGAAACTTGTACGCCGGAAGTCGCCGAAGAAGTCGTTGGCCGGTCTGCACTCGTGCCCCGGCATGTGTAACTACGAGTCGTCGATGGGCGTCTGTTCGGCCGATTGCGACGGAGCGGTCTATCTGCGTGTGGCTCGAAAGCTTGGAGGCGCCCGCTGACTGGAAGGGCGACTCTGCGGTGGGACCGGCGCGGGAGACCCGCCCGTCCGGCCCTGTAACGTTTCACCCGTTTTTGTAGAACAGGGGGAAGGATCATGCTCCTGCCGAGATTTGACTACCACGAGCCTTCAACGCTGGAGGAAGCGTTGAAACTGCTCTCGGACTTGGGAGGCAATGCGAAGATTCTTGCGGGCGGCACGGATCTTCTGGTTCGCATGAAACAGAAGGTCGATAAACCGACCCATGTAATCTCGGTCGCACGGGTCCCGGGTCTCAACGAAATCACCCCGAGAAACGGGCACGCGGTGACCGTCGGCGCAGGCGTGACCGCGCAGGCGCTCTCGGAACACGAGGTAATCCTGGATCGATTTACCTCGTTGGGCTTGGCGGCCGGCCGGCTGGGCGCGCCTCCCATCCGCAATCGCGCCACCATCGGCGGCAACCTGGTCAACGCCCGGCCCGCCGCTGACTTCCCTCCGCCCAGTATGGTTCTGGACGGCGTCATCCGGCTGAAAAGCGCGACGGGTGACCGTGAGATCAACTGCAACGAGTTTTTTAGGGGACCGGGCGAATGCGCGGTCGAACCGAACGAGCTGATGGTCTCGATCACCTATCAAACGCCCCCGCCCTGGAGCGGCGGTTCGTACATCAAGCTCGGCGCGAGAAAAACCCTCGAGATCTCGATGGTCAACGTCGCTGCGCTCCTCACGCTGCAGTCCGCAGACGGCCCGATTCTGGACGCGAGGATCGCCCTCGGCGCGGTCGCGCCCACACCGGTGAGAGCGTTCGCCGCGGAGGAATTGCTCATCGGAGCGCCCCCATCCGAGGAACTCTTCCAGAGAGCCGGTCAGACCGGCGTCGGTATGTGCAGTCCGATCACCGACCACCGTGGAACCATGGAATATCGGTGCATGATGATCGAGGTGCTCACCAAGAGGTGTTTGATGCAGGCCTGGGAACGCGCCAAGGCTTGGAAACCGTGAGTCCGCCGCGTTCGTAGCGGCATTGTCGGGTTTAACCCCTTTCCGGGAGTAGATACGATGAAGAGGGTAATACAGTTAACGGTGAACGGCGAGCCGGTGGAAGCCGCGGTCGAGCCGAATCAGACGCTTCTCCAGCTTCTGCGGGAAGAATTGAATTTGACGGGAGCGAAACACGGCTGCGGCCTCGGCGATTGCGGGGCGTGCACCGTGATTTTGGACGGCAAACCCGTGAACTCTTGCCTGGTCCTCGCGTTGCAGGCCCACGGTCGAGAGGTGCTCACCATCGAAGGTCTGGCCGAAAACGGCAAACTCCACCCCATCCAGGAGGCCTTCGTGGATCACGGGGCCATCCAGTGCGGCTTCTGCACCCCCGGGATGATCCTTTCAGCCAAGGCCCTGCTCGAGAAGAACCCGAAACCGACGGAAACCGAAGTCAGGACCGCTATCTCGGGGAATCTCTGTCGCTGCACGGGATATCAGAAAATCGTCGAGGCCGTCCTCGACGCGGCCGGTAAGATGGAGGAGGTATCCTGATCATGAGCGAATATCAGGTACTCAGCACACGAGCCCCAAGACTGGACGCGCCGGCAAAGGCCACGGGCCGCGCGATCTATGCGGACGACATCAAATTGCCCGGTATGCTGTACGGCGCCATACTCCAGAGCCCCCTTGCGCACGCCAAAATCCTGCATATCGATACGTCCAAGGCTGAAAAGCTCCCCGGCGTGAGGGCCATATTGACCGCCAAAGAGGCCGGCCTTGTGCGGTACGGCGTTTCGCCCGCCCGGTATGACGAGACGCTCTACGCGCATGAGAAAGTGCGCTACGTAGGCGACGAAATCGCCGCGGTCGCGGCCGTGGACCTCGAAACCGCGATGGAAGCGGTCGAGCTCATCAAGGTCGATTACGAGGAATTGCCTGCGGTCTTCGACATGTTCGAGGCCCTGAAAGAAGGCGCTCCTCAGATTCATGACGAGTATCCCGGCAACCTGAACGCTGAAGTCCACCAGGAGTTCGGCGACACGGAAGCCGCTCTGGCGCAATGCGATCTGGTGGTCGATCACACCTTCCTGAACAAGCGTCAGGACGCCGCGTTCATCGAACCCCACTCCTGCGTCGCGGTCTTCGACCTCAACGGCAAGCTCACGCTCCATACGTCGACCCAGGTCCCCCACTATGTGATGCGGACCGTCGCGATGGTGCTGCAGATACCCGTGGGCGACGTCCGGGTGGTGAAGCCGTACGTGGGCGGCGGCTTCGGACCGAAGTGCGAGGCGACTCCACTCGAGATGAGCGCATCCCTGCTGGCGAAACACACGGGCAAACCGGTGAAGATGAACTACAGCCGTGAGCAGGTCTTCCTCCATAGCAGGGCCAGGCATCAGTTTTGGGCGGAAATGAGCCTGGGCGTGAAGAGCGACGGGACCATGATCGCGCTCAAGAACAAGGCGGTCCTCGACGGCGGCGCGTACACGAGCTTCGGCATCGCCACCGTTTACTACTCCGGGTCTTTGCTCGGCGGGCCGTACAAGCTCGAGGCCATGAAATACGACGGCATGCGCGCGTACACCAACAAGCCGACCTGCGGCGCGCAGCGGGGTCACGGAGGCGTCGCGCACCGTGCGGCGTTCGAGCAACTCCTTGATATGACCGCGGAGAAGCTCCGTATCGATCCTGTTGAAATGCGGCTGAAGAACATCATGACCACCGGCGATATGACCATCAACGAACTCAACATGTCGAGTCTCGGCATGAAGGAGTGCGTCGAGGCGGTCCGTGACGGCTCGGACTGGAAAAACAAGAAGGGGAAGCTCCCCAGAGGCAAAGGGATCGGAACCGCGTGCGGATTCTTCGTGTCAGGCGCGGGCTATCCCATCTATCGGTCGGACACCTACCATTCCACCGTCGTGATCAAACTCAGCGAGGACGGCGGTGTGGTGAATATCCTGACCGGCTCCGCAGAAATCGGACAGGGGTCGGACACCGCGATGGCGATGATCGCGGCCGAGACCCTCGGCATTTCCCTCGATGCGGTGAGGGTCACCTCCGGAGATACCGATCTCTCCGTGGACCTCGGCGCGTACTCGAGCCGTCAAACGCTCATGACCGGTCACGCAACCAAGCAAGCCGCGGAGGACCTTCGCCGGCAAATCGTCGAAGTCCTAGCAGAAGAGATGAACTGCGATCCCGAGTCCATAACCTTTCGCGCGGGCAATGTCCTCTTCACCGGCGGCCCCGGCGATTTTCAGCATCTCAGGACGCTGTATATCAAAGAGCATCGCGGCTGGACCGATCCCCCCACCGGCGATTACCTGACCTTCCGTGAGGCCGCTCGCTGCGCATACCTGAAGAAGGGCAGCATGGTCGGGACGGGTAAGTACAAGCCGCCCAAGCTGGGCGGATCGTACAAAGGCGCCGCGGTGGGCACATCCCCCGCGTACGGCTGCTCCGCGCAGGTGGTGGAAGTCACCGTCGACTTGGAAACCGGCGAGATCACCGTGGATAACATGACCGACGCGCACGATTGCGGCCTCGCGGTCAACCGGACTTCCGTCGAAGGCCAGATGCAGGGATCGCTCTCGATGGGACTCGGCGAGTGCCTTTTCGAGGAGGTGAAGTTCGATTCCCGCGGCCGGGTGCTCAACCCGACGCTCGGCGAGTATCGGATTCCCACGTCGCTGGATATGCCCAACGTAAGGAGCATCGTCGTGGAATCGAGCGAGCCCAACGGCCCGTACGGCGCCAAGGAAGTGGGCGAAGGCGCGATCATGCCCACGATACCCGCGATCCTCAATGCGATCTACGACGCGACCGGCGTTCGGATCAACGAACTGCCCGTAACGTCCGAACGACTCTTTATGGCTTTGAAGGAGAAAGAAAAGGAGAGCCAATAGATCGAGCCAAGGTCGGGGTCCCGCGCGGAATCGCTAATGCCGCCGCGCTGCGGCCGATATACGTGGGCGCCGCCGAGCGGGTCATTCCGAGGAGCGCAGCGACGAAGCAATCTCGCCGGCCGTGACGGAGGGTACACATTCATTCACGCAGGAAGGACGCGACCGACGAGGTCGCCCCGACTCCGATCGAAGGAGCCGGAAAATTGAATATCGTCTTTAACGGCTTTCCCGAAGAATTCGATGAATCCTCTCTGACCGTCCGGCAATTGCTCGACCGCACCCAAGAGGACGATCCTGCGGTGATCGTCGAGATCAACGGCCGATACGTTCATCGGACGGATTTCGAAGATCGCGTGATACAGGACGGAGACAGGGTCGAGTTCATTCATCCGTCCTTCGGCGGCTAACGCGCGGCGGATTTCCCAGCGGGTCGTTCGAGAGCGTTCGCCGCCTATCCCGACGGCGCCCCTCGTACGGTCAACGTCGGCTCTTGGAAAAACGCGAACCGCAACCAAGGGAACGCAAACTCCAACAGAGCGACATCATCCCGCGCCAAGACCTCCGTCAGGTCCGGGTCCACCTCGAACTTGTCCAGGAATCCGCTCTTGAAGACAAAATCTCGGAATCGCTCGAGGTTGTAGCACGCCATGATGAACATCCGCATGTGCTTCTCGCCGAGCGTCACAGCCGGCCGCCGTGTCCGGAGCACGTAGAGTTCCATGAGAAGGTCGTTGAAGCGGTTGTACTCATCGAGCCCCTGGTCGGCCAGCCACTCGCGGACGGTCCATTCCGTCGCCTCTTCGAAGCCTTTGCAGTGGGCCTCACGGACCGTGAAGTAAAACTCTTTGCGCGTACCGTCGGCCCTGTCACGCGTCGACGCCCGTCCGAGAGGGTAGATCCGACACGCTCCCGGCCGATCCTCGTACACCGAACACCCCCCCTCGGTCACGAACGGGCAGCGTTTACCCAGGCTCTTGTCCATCTTCAGCATGATTTCCGGAAAACCATGAGCCGTGCGCCAACGCATAATCGTCCGCTCGTCAATGAACTCCTCGGAGGACACGCCGAGCCTCCCGCGCAGGCGAAGCACATCGTACGGGGTGAGCATCAATTCGAGTTTGCCGCAACATTCGGTGAAGCAACGGACGTTGGGGCCGCAGGCGAATCGGAAGCGGTCATCGAGGGAGAGCCGCGCGTCGGCGTCGAGGGATACTGCGCTCCGCTGATCGTTGACATTCATGTCTGAACGTAACCTCTCGTCATATTGTATGTAGTGTGACTAAGACCTCGAACCGATCCTGTCCTTCCCCGCAAGCGCCTCCACGAACGCGGGCAGACTCGGATAATGCTCGTTCGCGGCGGGATCACCGTCGGCGCCCACCCGAACGGTGCGCGCGCCCGCCCGCCGACCCGCCAGCGTGTCGCTCTCCGAATCGCCGATCATATAACTCGACGCGAGATCGATCTTCAGATCGCGAACCGCGGCGAGGATCATCCCCGGCTCCGGCTTCCTGCATGAGCATCGCGCGTCGACGTCGTGGGGACAGAAATAGATTGCGCTCAATGAGACGCCGTACTCTTTCAGCAACCTCTCCATATACGCATGGACTCGACCGAGATCCTCCTCGGTCATGAAGCCCCGTCCGATCCCCCGCTGGTTGGTGACCACCACGAGGCGATACCCGAGATCCTGGAGCGTGCGGAGCGCTTCACCCACCCCGGGGAGCAGCTCGAACTGCGACGGATCGCGCACATATTCCACGTCGGGAAATCGTCTGTTTATGACGCCGTCTCGATCGAGGAAGACGGCGCGGTCGAGTCCGCAACGGGCGCCGAACGTGTTCATGAGTTATCCCGGATTGACTGCGTCTGGGGCGCGGTCGGTATTCGTTTGAGCATCATACGAGCGGATCGGTCTGCGGTCAAGGCGCGGGGTGGGCGGCTGCTTTATTCACATGTAAGCTATTTCAAATCGATAGGTTATCCGGTTGAGTTGATAATTTTTTTGATCGTTTTTCAGAAATTACTTGACATAATATTCGAGATGAATAAAGACAGCATCCCAGGACATTCAGTCAAGGAGGGAGGGTACTGTGATAAGAAAGCCCTTGAAGGTATTGGTTTGTCTAGCTGTTGTGTCGCTATTCGGAATATCCGCAACGAGTTGGGGATACAACGGATCATTTATTCAAGCTGCTTCTGGAGTCGAAGCGGACGCGCTTTCCGCCGAAAGCGTGGTGTCTCCCGTGCAGCCCGCTCCCACGTATGGGAATCCTGCGCCTAACCGAAGCTCGGGACGGTCCTCTTTTCCGCGCTCATATCGCTCGTATAGCTCCCCGCCTGCGGCTCCACGCTATTCGTCGGGGTACGGCCCCCCGCAGGGTCACTATCCTCCACCTGTCGGATTAGGCGTGCCTCGCAACCCCCTACCCGGTCTGTTTAATCTGCCGGGGCTGCCGTTCACGCCGTGGACCTGCGCGTCGGTCCTCCCCCAGCAGGGGTGTAAGCAGTTCCATGTTGCGGCGAGGATCTGGTACGGCAAGCTCAACGCGTCGACCATTGTCTGGGGAACGAACCTTGGAACCGGCGGGGAAGGCACGGAGCTCGATTTGCACGACGATTTGGATCTCGGTCGACACATCTACATTTCGGAGTACATGGGCCGCTTCCAGATCCGCAAGAATTGGGGCGTTCGGTATACCTTCATGCCGATCGTCTCCGAAGAGGCGGCCTATGTGTGGCGTCCCGGCGGATTCTGGTTCGGATATAATTTCTTCCCGTTCGGCGCGCCGATTCGAACCAAGTGGGAGCGCAACATTCACCGCTGGGATCTGATCTACGATTTCATCCGCCTTCCCCACGCGGCGGCCTCGCTCTTCGCGGGTTACAGTCTGTACGACGACAAACTCTGGGTCAGTACGACCCCGAACGTTCGCAGCATTCGCTCGCAGGGATTCGGCCTCGCGTACGCGGGCGGAGGCATCGAACGCGCAGTCACGAATCTGTCCGGCGGCGCGACCGCGTCGTTCAAGTGTCAGGCCTCGATTCAGTTCCTCGAGAGCTACGTCGGTTGGGACGGGTACGCGGCATGGAGGCTCTCCGTACCTATGAACAGCGGCCGGTACGGGTACCTGGAAGCGGGTTGGCGCTGGATCGCGCTCCAGCGGGACCACCCCTCCAACGCGGACAAGACGAGCATTGACGGGCTCATGGGCGCGGCCGGCATCGTTTTCTAGACGCTCCGTGATTCATTTGGAAGGATTCCGGGGAATGGGCGATTCCGGAAAGGCTCGGCCGAGGCCGGTTTCGAGGGGTTCCACGGTGGAATCGGGGGAAGACCCACCCCTCGCAATGGTTGAATGTCCCACATTGACTCCGTTGGGACCCAAATCCAATAGTCCATAGTCTGATTGAGAGTCGCCGAGCCGACGCCCGACCTGCTCTCCCGGTCGGGCGTTTCTTTTTTTGCGCGTTTGGAATCGGTGGTCGTTGCGTGCGAACGAGTCACTGCGTAGAGTTATTGAACCCGCGGCGTCCGCTCTGTTTCTTATCGTTTTTCTTGACAGCGCTCCCCCCTGATGCTAAAAATCAAAGTTTATACATCGCACGAGGTGTCTCATGAAGACCTGGACCCCAAAAACAGGGGAAATACAAAAGAAATGGTTCGTTATCGACGCCAAAAACAAAGTCCTCGGACGCGTCGCAAGCGAAACCGCCCGAATTCTCAGGGGCAAGCATAAACCCCAATTCGCCCCTCACATGGACACCGGAGACTTCGTCATCGTCATCAACGCGTCGAAGGTCCAGCTGACCGGGCGGAAACTCGAGCAAAAGAACTACTACCGGCACAGCCAATACCCGGGCGGACTCAAAACCACCCGAGCCGACAAGATGCTCAAAGAGAAGCCCGAACGAATGTTCAGGCTCGCGGTCCGCGGCATGTTGCCAAAAAACCGCCTGGGTCGCGCGCAATTGAAGAAACTGAAGATCTACTCGGGCGAAACTCATCCCCACGATGCCCAACAGCCCGAACGCCATACCTTTTAGGTCCGGAGACAACCCATGGCTGATAACCAATTCTATGCGACGGGAAAACGAAAAAACGCGGTGGCTCGCGTCTGGATGAAGCCGGGAACGGGAAAAATCCAGGTCAACGAGCGCCCCTTCGACGAATATTTCGGACGTCAGACCTCACGGATGGTCATTTTGCAGCCGTTCGAGCTGACCCAGACCACGGGGCGGTTCGACACCTTCGTGCGGGTTCACGGCGGGGGCCTCTCGGGCCAAGCGGGCGCAATCAAGCACGGGATAAGCAAAGCGCTCCTGAGTGTGGACTCGACGTACCGCTCGCAGTTGAAGTCCGCGGGCTTCCTCACCCGTGACGCGCGCGTCAAGGAACGGAAGAAGTACGGCCGTCGCGGCGCCCGTGCAAGCTTCCAGTTCTCCAAGCGTTAATCGGAATATACGTTCGATCCGCAATGCGGATCTCCTATCGTGCATGCTCCCGGCGGAGCCCCCTTCGGCTCCGCCGATTCTCGTACGGGGAGTCGCTCCGACCCGTCGCCTCCACGCGATGCCCCCGGCGAACGATCCCTCGTCGAATCAGCCCTGCCCCGCCTCCAACGAACGAAACTCTTTCATGATTGCGCTCATGGCGTCGCCGGCGCCCCCGGTAATGACGAGGTCCATGATCCGGTCGTACGGCGTGGGGGTCATATTGACCAGGATGAGCCGCGCGCCCGAGCGTTTCGCCTCGACGGGCAGCAGGTTGGCGGGCTGCACGACGAGGGACGAGCCCACGGTGATCATAAGATCGCATTCCCGGGCGTGCTCGAAGGATTGTTCGAGCGTCTCCTGCGGGAGGGATTGGCCGAACGCAATGGTGGCGCACTTGAGCGGACCGCCGCAGCTCTCGCAGTAGGGGACCTCGATTCCGTCGCGTTCCATCATGTCGGTAATGTCTTCCCTCACCCAGCGGGTATGACAGTCGAGGCAGGTCACGTATTTCACCGTGCCGTGGAGCTCGAAGATCTTGTCCCGGGAATTGCCCGCGCGCTCGTGCAATCCGTCGATATTCTGGGTTATCAGCGCGAGGAGGCGACCGGACCGTTCGATCTCGACAACCGCTTCATGGGCCGCGTTGGGAAGCGCGTCACGCATCGCGGGGTACCGGGCCTTGTCGTATTCCCAGTAGATCCGACGGTATTTCTCATCGGACCGAAACTTCTGATAGGTCAGATCGTCCGAGTTGTACTTCGACCAGATCCCGCCCGGCGATCGGAAATCGGGTATGCCCGATTCGGTTGAGATGCCGGCGCCGGTGAAGACCACGATCTTTTCAGATTCATGAATCCATTGCGCCGCAGTTCGGATGTCCTGTTCGCTCATGGGTGTTCTTCCTCATCGAGTTGTCGGTGATCGCCCCGCATCCGTGGGGTCGGAGGTCGAATCCCGGTCGAGGGTTATCTGCTTCGAGCGGGGGGGCGCCTGACAGTTTGATCTGCGCATGGTTCGCTTGAGCGCGACGATCTCATCGAGCATGGCCGCCAGCCGGCCGAAGGTTACGCCGCCCGGCTCGTCCCCGCCCGTCGTCGCGTACTCGTGATAGGCCTGCCTGAGCCGCCCGAGCTCCTCCTGCATCTCCGCGCAGGTCTTCGGCTCCGCGAAGGCGATGCCGGCACTGAAGAGGAGGGATGCGGTAAGAAGGGCGCCAATACGTCTGGATTCGGATACTCTGAGTCGGCCAAAAACGAGGCTATCCATTCTTGTTGTTGTTTACCATTTCATTCAGAAGAGGGGCAAGCCGTTCGGGCCCTTTACGCTCAGCTTCTTTCGGGAGGGGCAACTCCCCTTGTTTGAATAGGTCGCTCTGAAGAACTTTTGCAAAGAGATCCCCGAGGTCCTTCATTCTTTCGACGGTTGCTTCCAGCACCCACAGGAGCTCAAGTAGTTCCTCGTCGAAATCCCACGAATCGGGCCTGATTTGATCCAGTTCAGACGATCTCCTGCCCGCTCTCTTCCCCATGCGATATCCGAGCCAGGAGGGTACGACAGGGAATCCCGAAACTGAAAACTCCCAGACCTCCGGCCGCACATTATCGAAGACACCTTCCCCTACATGTAATTCCATATCCGGCGGATGATAGGAATACTCCTGTGGATAACGGTCCTGCCGGCCCGGGGTACCGGTCCTACACCTAGCCCTGCCGGGTGGGATTTGCCCTTTTCGATTTCCGGGGGGAATATACCGTTGTCCAAAGGTGTGAAGCCAAAGAAGATGTCGGCCGATCTCGACGACCGCTGTGAACAAAGCGGAATCTTTCGTAAGCGGCACTCGTGGGCCGGGAATCGTCAATTCATCCCAGAACTCGAGCACGTATCCGGGCGTGGCAAGCATCGCATAGCAGTAGGCAAAGAGCGACTCGGGATCAACAACTATCCCCAGGGCCGCCGACAAAGTTTCGAGCAAGCCGGAAGTTATGTTGGCGCTGTCCGACTCTGAGTCGAGCCAAAGCGGAATGACGTGCTTTGCGCCGAATGAGCCCCTAAAATGATCCATATCAGGAAGAAGCGCTGTTGCAACGGCAGACGGCCCTTCGCCCAGCACCGCCGTCAGCAAACTGGTCATGTAGATTTGATTGTTCCCGTGAGCCGCCAACAAAGCGGGCCGGGGAAAATCACAAATTCGGTTGTCGGGGAGCATCCATTGACGATCGAAACTTCGATAGCCGTATCTCACGGGAGAAACCGGAACCGAATCGGCAGACAGATCTGAAATCGAGGGCATCCTCACTCGCGGAAGATCCAGTGAAAGGTATCGTCCGTCGGCTGTTCGGTCTCTCGTTTCGCGGAGTAACTCTGCTCTCTTGGTTGCCTTCGAGCCAACCAGTTTTCTCCATCGCCGTATCAGAACTGAGGGAGTTTCCGCAATCGGCCAAGTCCGTTTGAATTGCATACCGTTTTCTTGCCAAGGGAAAAGGTCTGTAAGCGGAGGCCAATCCCAGTAGGCCTTTGGGCTTTTGGGAAGAAACGGCGAAGTCCAACCGCTCAAACATGCACGCCATTCCAAGTCTTTAAAATTACCAACGTTTTCCAAAATGCGGAGCTTATCCACACGGGTCCCGTCCAGCCGTACGTAGCGCACAACAGCGGGAGTCTGCGGCGAGGGATCACACTTTCGGATGCCTACCGCAATTGCGACGGGTGTCTGTATTGCAAAGACGTTCTCCGTCTTACGGGCGCCCAGGTTGTCGCCTTGGAGATCGATGATCCAAAGCTCATCGAACACCTGCCGCATGACTTGCCTCATACCGGCAAAACCCGGACCGCGAAGATAAGAGGAGGCGGTGATGAAGCTGACGATTCCACGATTGTCCGCGCTTTCAAAAACCTTCCACAAGGCCCATCGCCAGAAATAGACATAGTCGTTGTAAAGGTTCTTGGCATGGACGCCGAGGTTCTCACTTCGAAGCGGTTCGATGAAATCTCTCAGAATTCCTTTGCTTTCATCGCCCTCTTCGCCGTAGCGAACCCAGCCGCCTTTCCTTCTAACGTTCTCAGAATCCCCTCCATCAAAGTCTCTTTGCTCTCGGTGATAGGGTGGATTTCCCAGGCAAACAAGCACCGGAGTTTCCGCTTTCACGCGCTGGGCTCTTTCGTGTTCCTCGCCCATTGCCTTATAAAGGAACGGAAAGTCCATTTGCTTCTTGTATGGTGACTCGAGCGTGTCCGTTAAGAAGACATGGACGCCGTCGGATGGGATCTCCCCTTTTTCGGATACTACTTGCTGGGTTAACCTCAGGTGCGCCACGGCGTATGGTCCTACAAGCGCCTCAAAGGAATGCAGGTTTTTCGCGGCTCTCGTAGCAGCGCTCCGTTTCATTCCCGCGCCTTTCCGCGCTTCCACGCTCTCCAGGGCGTGTTGAAGTGCGGCGAGTATGTAGGTCCCCGTGCCGCCTGCGGGATCGAGTGTAATTACCTTGGGGTCCGCGTAAGTGTCGGGTGAATCAAAATGCTCTTGGAGAAGTTCAGCAACGAGTCTTACTTGGCATTTCACAACGGGGACCGGCGTGTAATACACGCCCCGCTCCCGGCGCATTCGAGGGTCGTAAGCAGCCAAGAAATCCTCGTAGAAATAGAGCCATGGATCTCCTTTAGCCTTCTCGATTAAGGCGGCCGAGTCTATCACGCCAATTACACGCTCAAGGAGATCCACAGGGGCTGCAATCTCCTTCCTAGCTTCGTCGTCCCCAAGGATCTTTAAGGCATCGGCCAGCAAACGGTGACCGCTCTTAAGAACTCTTGACGCGTTGGCGATGGATACGTCGATATCTTCTCCGGAAAGACGCGCCAGAAGCAATGCATAAGTCAACGTTTGAGCATAGGCGTCTCCAAACTGAAAATCAGTGGCATCCGGAAAGAGATACGCCCGCCAGTCGTTCGCTAATCGCGAAAGGTTCGAATCAGGGGCCTCAAGAGCTTCGAGGACGTTTTCCCGAAGCAGACGGCACAGTGGAGCCGTTACATCGGCAAGCGCGCGGGGCGTCGAGGCGATCACAGGCTGCCAGCGCAGAAAATCCTGCAAAAGGGTCTCCAAGTCTTCAACAGAGGAGCTCGAGACCGCCCGCCTGCCGTCAGTCGTAACATCGCCGGGAAACTTCACTACGCTGCGGACGCGTTCTCCGTTCCGAAACAACGCCCATTCGTTACCGTCGGTGTAGATCAAGTTCGGCAAATTGGAGAACTTGTCCCATTGCCGCCGATCTTGCCCCCTGAACCGTGCCGGGTCGGCGCCCTTGCCGGGCGCTTTCAACTCCACATGGCCGGCGAGCAACGAACCCACGGCTACGCCGATGTCCGGTCTACCCCCGAATCCTGTCGCCTGAACCTCGGAAACGACATCGACCTGCAATCCCCACAGAGAGCCTAGGTCCCTGAAAAGGTCTTGCACAGGTCCTTTGAGTTGGTCTTCCGGCCCGAAATCCGCCTGCACGGAAAAGGCGCGTGTTAGCTTGTCCGCAAATTCCTCAAGTAAGCGCGTCGGCTTCTCTGCGGTCCCTTGCGTCATGTCTATGATCCTCAACCGACTAATGGGATAGCGTCCTCGGGCCTGCCCGGCCAATGTACCGAGGGATGAATCTCGTCAACAGAAGCCGGCGCTTTACTCCGGTTCCGTCGGACAAAGCAGCACTGCCGGATCTTCGGATATCCTTCTTAGAGACATTTTAGCAGACTTCGCTCAGCGAACTAATAGAGGGAAGCCCCTTGGACCCCAATCCTATAGCGGAAGGCTTGTTGCTTCAACCCGCTTCACAGACTCAAGAATCGTCGCCATCCGGAGAGCCCTTTGAAGCGGACTTTCTTCGGGTCGACCGCGTTGAAGCTCGGCGGATAGGTGATGTCCCACCGTCCCATCAGGATGAAGGGCGCCCAGTAGTACGGGTGGCTGGTGGAGGGGTTGCGCAGCAGCGAGAGTTTGGCTTGCCGAAGCGCCTCCGCCTTGGATGAATTCTTGAGTCTCCGGTACATCTCGATGAAGAGCTGGGCCGCGCCGGCGTCGTTCACTTCCCACATGCTGAGAATGACGGAGTCTGCGCCTGCGAAGAGAAACGCCCGCGCGAGACCGTTGAGGCCGTCCGCACTGAACGGCGCGGCTTCACCTTGGGACAGGCATGACGACAAAACGACCAGGTCCGCGTTCAGTTTGAGGCCGAAGACTTCGCCCAGCTGCAGGAACCCGTCGTTCTCACGATCTCCGTAGAGCGAAAAGACGATAGCCGGCTGCCGGCGGAGTTTGCCCGCCCCGCGTAGAAGCGTTCCGTGGGTGGCGAGATGGATGTATCCGTATCGGGTGAGGTCGGCCTTCTTGAAGAGCGACTCAGTGGCCTCCGCGCCGAAATAGGTCTGAGCCGGTTCACCCACGATCTTGACGATCTCCGTTATCTCGCGTCGCGCGCCGGGGAGCGGCCTGAGCGACGGGCCCCGAGATTCTTCTCCGTCGGTTTGGAGCGACGCCAAGAGCCGTTCCGCGCCTTTGTTCAGGTTGAGCTTTGTTTCTTCGTGGCCGTACAGGGCGTCTCCAAAAGCCGCCAGATTCCAGCCGGGCTTGACGTTGCGTGTTCGGCTCCTCAGGTAGTGGAGCGACGCCGCCGAGGGAGTGTAGCAGAACGCATAGCGTTCGAGCAAATAGTCGGGTTTGTCCGAAGGAGACCAGAAACGCCGGGCCGCATGGGATTCCGAGCTGACCAGCATTTCAAAGGGCAGCGACCGGAGCGGTCCGTGCGGCGCCACCATGACGACCTTCTTCTTCGCGATGAAGCTCTCGACCGGTTTGATTATCCGGGAATAAAGCCGATACGCGACCGACGGATCCCAGTTTGCGTGGGTGTCCCCGCGGTAGAGCGGTCGGATGAGGGTCCTCACGTCCTCTTGGATCTCATTGAGCGAGTAGTCGATCGAATAAGTGTGGAAGCGATGTTTATCGATCGCGAACAGATAGGTCTTGCCCCGTGTAACCATATACTCGAGCAGGGCTTCGTCCGGCGCAAGGACCTCCTTTTGCAGCTGATGGACCGTTACGGGCTTCGGATATCGGAGCGCGGCGTAGGCCGGATAGTCTTTCTCCAATGTCTCCTTGAGTTGAGCGAAGGCCTTCTCCTTCGCGCGTCGTTCCTCAAGCAACCGGCGGATTCTCTTTTGATCGGGATGAACAGCGGACATCTCCCGCGAGAGACGGGCGCTGACACGCTTCAAGCCGAGCCTGAGGCTTTTTTCCTTGATGAGGAGGTCGTTGGGTAGATCCGAGAAGCTCTCCACGTTGATCCGCGCCAGGTTTTCCTCGAAGTTCGCGGCTTTGAGCTTCTCCACGATCCGAAGGGCCTGATTGTCGTACGCTCCTTTCGGGTCCTCCTTGGCAAGTCGCATCAACACGTTCAACGTTGTCTCGAAAAGAGCCTTTCGTCCCCCGAAGATGAAATTGTCCTCTTCAGACTCCTCGACCGCGTCCGCTTCCATGGCCTCGATGATGCGTATGGCTCGGCGGTAGGCTTCCAAGGCTTCCTTTGGTTTTCGCTTGCCCTGGTATGTTCTGCCGATGATGAAGTAGGCCTTCCAGAGCATACTGCGGTCTTCGGAGCACTCGGCGATGCGGAGCGCGTCCTTGAGCGAGGTCTTGGCCTGCTCGAACTTCCCGAGAATCGATTGGACGAGCGCGATCTGGAGGAGATTCTCGTTGACGCCGCGACGGTCACCCAACGAACGGCGCTTTTCAAGAGCCTCATCGTAGTACTGCAACGCGGCCCGCGGCCTGCCGAGCATCTGATGGAGCGTGCCGATCCGCGTGAGTATGCGCGCTTCCGTCCGATCGTCACCGGATTCTCGCGTGAGGCTGAGCGCCTTGATCTGATGTTTCAGCGCCTCCTCATTGTTCCCAAGCTTGCTCATGATGTCGCCGAGGCGAATCAATTCCTTCTTCTGCATCTCGACATCGTGATTCTCGGAGTGGACGCGGAGCGCGTCCTCGAGGAATTCCTTGGCCTTGGCGTAGTCCTCGATGCGCAGGTAGATGGACCCGATCCGGTCATATATCTTGCCGCGCATCGTATCGGTCCCGGAAATCTGGGCGGTTGCGAGCGCCTGATGGTAGTGTTCGAGGGCTTGTTCGAAGTCCTTGAATCCTTCATAGATTTCGCCGAGATAGAAGTCGATGTCCTGCGTCTGGGCCGCGGGGATTCCCAACTCGGAACGAAGCGCGGCCGCCTCATGGAGGTGGGTCAACGCGCTCTCGAAGTCTTCCATTTTCACTTGGACGGTCCCGAGGGCGCTCAGAGCCCAGAGTTCACCGGTCCGGTCGCCCTGATTGCGCATCATCTCCAGGGCCTTCTCGAGCAGTTTCAACGCGCGACGATTCTTTCCGGCGTCCTCGAGCACGCGCGCGGTCTTGAGGTAGAGCGACGAGATCGCGCGCTCATCGTTGCTTTTTTCGGCCAATGCGAGCGCCTGCTTGAGCAATGAGTACGCCCGCGAGGTGTTGCGTTCCGCGCGTTCGAGCATGGCCAGTTCGGCCAGGAGCGCGACCTTCCCTCGAGGATTGACTACGCCTTCGTCGCTCTTGAGCGCTTCGTCGAGGTGTGTCCGCGCGTTGGCCAGGTCACCGGTGAGGAGATAGAGCCGGCCCAATCCGGCCAGATCGACGGCCGCGCCCCGACTGTCGCCGATCTCCCGATGAAGCTCGAGGGCTCGCTTGAGATTCTCGGCCGCGACCGCGTACGCGCCGGTGGCGGTGTGGACCGCGCCCAGGTTTGCCAGGGTATCGGCTTCGCCTTTTTTGTGGGAGAGTTCCTTATAGGTCTTGAGCGCGTGCTTCAGGCGTTTGATGGCTTCGGGGGTTTCCCCCGCGTGTTTGTACAGATTGCCGATGTTCGCGGAATTTGCCGCATAGCCCCGCCGGTATTCGATGCCTTCGCAGAGCTCCAACGCACTCTGAAACACGTTCATCGCCTTATCGCGATCACCGCGATTCTTGTAGTGTACGCCGAGCACGGTCAGGTCCCGGGCTTCACCGCGTCGGTCCCACATGGCGCGGTGTTCCGAAAGGGCCCTCTCCGCCAACTCCTTCGCTTTCTCCTTGTTTCCTTTGCGCTCGCAGATGCGGGCTTCCAGATTATCGCAATCGGCCAAGCCGCGGCGATCGCCGATTTCGCCGAACTCTTTCCTCGCTGCGACGAGCGCTTGAAGCGCCTTATCCAGAGCGTCCCGCTCCAGCCTGAACTCCGCGACGGCCAATCGGATTTCACCTTGGGTACGGCGATTGACGCGCGGGGAGAGCTGTTCGTAGGCCTCCTTTAAGAGCTTCGCCGAGAAGCTGACGTCTCCGAGAATGTTGTGTATGCGGGCAAGGACTATGCACGCCTGAGCAATCGCCTCTTTGTCGCCGATCTTCCGGGCCGTCGCGAGGGATTCCTGGGCGTATTCCAACGACTTCCGAATGTAGCCCTGGGACAGGTAGACCTCGGCCACGACCTTCAACGCCTTGGCCTCGCCGCCTCGATCGCTGAGCGCCCTGAATTCGCTCAGCGCCTTGCCCGCGTGCCGCAGAGCTGACCTCGAGAGGGCTCGGTCGTGTTCGAGGGACGCGAGTTCAAGGCGGGCTCGGGCCGCCATGACCGGATCCCGAGATTTGCGATAGCGCGCCAGAGCCGCGTTCAGGCTTTTTGCGGCAAGTATCATCCGCCCTTCCGCTCGCGCCTGCATGCCCCGGACCAACAACGGCAGCGCAAACGCGCCGTCCTCGTCCGACCGTCCGGCGAGAAGTTTGCGCACCTCGTCCATGAGCCTCTGCGCGGACTTGAGCGAGCCTTCCATCTGGTCGATATACGCGATCCGGCAGAGGGTATCCGCGAGTTCACGGGTCATATTCGTCCGACGGTAGATTTCCTCCGAATTCTTGAAACGCCGACGAGCGCTTTGGTAGTCGGATCTGGAGACTTCCGTCTCTCCGATCATCACGTAGATCCGCGCGGTCTCCTTTTCGTTTCCGGTCTTGCGAACGAGAGCGAGCAGCCTTTGCAACGTGGAGAGCGCCTGCGGATACTCATAGAGCCGAAGCAGACAGATCGCGGTGTCTTCCAACAGCCGGGGCCGTTCAGCCGCCTCCGAAGCCGGGAGAAGCCGGGAAGCCTCCTCGAAATTCCGGAGAGCTTTGGCGTATTCGCCCCGATCCATCAATATGCGGCCGACGAGAATGTAATCGAGGCTTCTCAGGCGAGCGTTCTTCAGCGCATGGTACAGCTTGATCGCATCCCGGAGATAGACGAGGGCCCGATCTTCCCGTCCAAGCCGTATACTCATACGGCCCAATCCGTCGAGGGCCGCGGCGATCCGTTTCCTGTCCTCGTCCCGGCGGGCTCGGACGAACGCGGCTTCGTATTTGGCGAGCGCGGCGGCGTGTTTGTCCCCCTCCGCGAGATCGGCCGCTTCTTTCATCAACGCCGCAAAATCTTTTTCCTTATCGGCTTGCGCCGGCTCGGCTTCGGCCTGAGGCTTCGATTCCTCTACGGATGTCTCGTCCGCAGGCTTGGCGGAAGCCGGCGCCTCATCTGTCGGTTCCGCCGCCGGTTTCACGTCGGTTTGTTCATTCTGCGAATCCGACGCCTGAGGCGCAGGCGCCTTCGAGGACTGCGATTCCCCCTCGCCCTTCCCCGCGGTCTCTTCCCATTCGGCCTTCGGCGCCTGAGGGGCCTGCAGTACGGGCGCCCCCGGCGTCACGCCGCCCGTCAGCTCTTCGATGACCGTCGTATGAAACGACAGCGGCCGCGGATCGGCCGCAACGGACACATGAGGGTAGGCGATCACAACACTCAGAAGGACCGTGAAAATCGCGCCCCGCACAACCCGAGGGATCGGTTTTCGTGGCAACACCGTCATTTCTCCCTGCTCTTTCGGACGTAGGTGAACAGTCCGACACCGCCGGCGATCATGAAAAGGCATAGTATTTGTCCCATGGTGACGAGACCGAAAAGGTAGCCGAGCTGCGGATCGGGTTCTCGCACAAACTCGATGAAAAAACGAAACACGCCGTAGAGAATGAGGAACAACGCAAGTAATTGGCCGGGGATCCGCAATCGCTTCCGCACCGACCAGAGAACAGCGAAGAGGAGCGCCCCCTCGAAGAACGATTCATACAACTGAGACGGATGTCTGGGAACGTTCCCTCCCTCGGGGAAGACAATCCCCCAGGGCAAATCCGTGGGGCGTCCGTAGAGCTCGCCGTTGATGAAGTTCCCGATGCGGCCGAGCATGAGTCCGATCGGCGCGGACAAGGCGCCCATGTCGGCCAGGGTGAGAAACGGGACCTTCCGCCGGCGCGCGAAGATGTACCCCGCGATCACCACGCCGATCAGTCCTCCGTGGAAGCTCATGCCGCCGTGCCAGACCGCGAGGATTTCCCACGGGCGGACCGCGTATACCCAGAAGTTGTAGAACAGCCCATATCCCAGCCGAGCGCCGACGAGCAGCCCCACGATGAGGTAGAAGAGCAGATCGTCCGCCTCATCTACAGGGATGGGACCTCCTTTGCGTCGCAATTCGGAGCGGATCACGAAATACGCGGCTATGAACCCGAGCAGGTACATAAAGCCGTACCAGCGGAGTTCAAACGGGCCGATCGTGACAATTACCGGATCGATAAACGGATGTGACAACGTGCGTTTCCTCGAGCGCCGGCCGAGTATTCAACCGCCGGTTCCTCGGCCTCCGTCGACGCAGGGTTAATCCGAGCCACGCGCTTCCAGGTCTCGAATGCGTTCGTCCGCGATGCGTATCATGTTGCCGATCTTCCGAAAGACTCCTCTGACGATCTTCACGTCCCGCTCGTCCATGCTCGCACTGTCGAATATGCGACGAAGGTCGCGCATCATGCGCAACGGATGCTCGCGGTCCAGAAATCCCGCCCGAGTGAGAACCGCCTCGATGTGAGCATACATCTCCTCACGGTCCGCGATCGGGGCCGGTCGGCTCTTCTCCGCCTTGAACCCTCGGGGTCGAGCGGACCGTTTGAATATCTCATACGCAATCACCGCGCACGCATGGGCCACATTCATCGACGCGAACCGCTGATCGGTCGGCACGATCATGTGGTGGGTGCAGAGCTTCATTTCTTCATTGGTCAAGCCCTTGGATTCTCGGCCGAAGAGAATCGCGACCGGGGCTGCCGCAGCTTTATCGAGTAATTCCGGGATAATTTCCTCCGGAGTTCGAGCGGTGACGCGTTTCTTCCCGATACGAGCCGACGTGCCCACGGTCATGACGCAGTCGCCGACCGCCTCGGATGCGCTCTCGACCGTCTCGGCCCGCTCTACGATGTCGTACGCTCCCGACGCGCGGGTCAAGGCTTCGGTCTCGGGTCCACAAGAAGTTGAGGAAACCAATGTAAGGTTGCTCAACCCCATATTTTTCATGACACGCGCTATCGCCCCGATGTTCCCCGGATGCGTCAACTCCACCAGGACGATCCGAATATTGTCAAGGATCGCAGCCCTTTCCGGGTGAACTTCAAAGGCCCGTTGATGCCTCTTCGACGGCTTCATCCGTGTGGAACGCGCTCCATCGTATGTCCGGCCCGCGAGAACTTCCCAGCGTTCGAAACCGCACAGTCGGGATTCTCCCCGGCGTCCCGGCCGGGGGTGCGTGTCGGACGTGATCAAGCAGGACCTCGCCAGCCCCGGCGCACTTCTTGATACCGATTTCTTCTTTGAGGTCAAAAGGTTATGCCCAGCTACCAACGCAAAACCTCATTTTTCAGCGCTGGACGGTAGTATGGAGTAGACGTAATGTCAAGTTATTTCAAATGAAAGTGTTGAGCCTGGCAGGTTATGGAGCGCGTCGCTCCATCTCATCAGGACACAGGAATTCTATGACCACGCCGTTCCGTTCAAGCGCTTCTCGGAACTCCCACCAGTCCCGGTCCACCGCATTGACAACCGGAGGACTGGACGGATTTGACAAGGCAACAGCCGCGAACATCCGATCCGATCTGTCAAATCCGGCAAGATCGGGATCGTCGGGGAATTCCTCAAACCAGGGCGGCCCTTCAAGCGGAGTAATTGCGACTTTCTCACATCGCAGCGGGTTCGCCTGATTCTGCACGAGCCAACGCATGAACTGATCGCCCACTCCCGGCTGCCCTTTCGGCGAGCGGTAATGCCGGTATTCGCTGAGAATGAGGTCGGCGTCGTCCATAGCGATCTTGCCGTTCCGCACCCTTAACAGCGCGTCGATGGCGGCCGAGCGGCAATCGTCCGACGCGTGGTCGGCCTTCCCGTTCGCGGTGACGGCCACATTCGTGTCCACCACGTAGCAGCTCATTGATTCGCGGCCTTTTTGCGCTCCAGCTGCGCTTTCGCCATGGCCGCGGTCTCGCCGAAGGGATCGCCGAAAAAGCCCTCGGGCCAATTCGTGATATTGCCGAACAGGTCGAGTGCGAGCTCCGTGAGACGCGATCTGCCTCGGTAGAGATCGCAGAAGTAGAGCGCGGCGTCGCCGGCTTTGTACGTGCCTTCCGCGATTCTGAGTTGAAGGCGCCTGAGCAGGTGTTCGCTGTGACTCTCCACCAGGATCTGAATGTTCCGCTTCTCCACCGCGTCGATGAAAACATCCGCAAGACCCGCCTGAACGGATGGATGCAGGTGGATCTCCGGCTGCTCGAGGATCAGGATCGACCGCTCCGGCACATAGTAACAAAGGGTGAGCACTGCAAGGAGCTGCGACAGGCCGAATCCCACATCGGTGATAAGGACCTGGGCGGCTTTGGGACTTTGCCGAACCCAGACACGATAGAGGTTGCTCCCTTCAGCCACGGGTTCGACGGAGAAGCTATGAATAAGATCCAGCTCCTTCAGCCACCACGCGACATATTCCTCAACCGTGAACTTCCGCCGCCCCCTGCCCCGCGATATCTTCCGCTCTTGTGCATTCGAAGCCAGGATCGCCTCAATTGCGTGTTGTCCTTTCCTACCCACGTCCGGGGGCTCCCCGCCCGCCCATGTGTATTCCCTCCTCGGGTGCTCCGGCAGCGGCCCGAGGTAAAATACCCGGTCAAAGAGACCCTGGAACGCCAACTCGAAATCCGACAGAAACTCAGCGTTCTCATAATAAGTTGAGATCTGTGGAGGAAATCCATAGCATTTCACCGGAGGGGGCAGGGGCCACGGCCGACCTCGAGTCCTTCTGAACTTGTAATCGGGCGCTGCCTCCGGTTGGCCGTTCTCATTGAGAATCTCGGCAGAGATGGTGTACGTGTCCGACTGACCGTCCTTCATCGTCATGTGAAAGATATGCTGATCAAAAAGATAGCCCATGTAGGAAACAGTCGGGCGACCGTAGCGTTCACTCTGAAGCTTTGCTGCGAATCGCAGACTGTCATCGGACAGCAGAACTTTTTTTGCGTCATCCGGGTCGGCAATTTCCAGCTGATCCGGCAATGACCACTCGAGCATCCATTCCATCTCAAGTTGCTCGTCGTGCCCGAGGATCACATCTCGAAAGGTCCCGAGATTAACCAAGCTCCGCTCATCCCCAAGATTTAGCGCCTGCTTGCGGTCGGGGGATTCGACGGTCTGTTTGAGCATGAGCAGGAGTTGCAGGATGCTCGTCTTGCCCGAGCTGTTGGGCCCGAAAAGGCCCGTGATCGGAGCGAACCACATCTGCTTGATCTCTTTCCAAGACTTGAAATTGTGAAGGGACAGATTGGT
Organism: uncultured Syntrophales bacterium; assembly: GCA_964385875.1. Lineage (GTDB taxonomy): Bacteria > Desulfobacterota > Desulfomonilia > Desulfomonilales > Desulfomonilaceae > CAYLRL01. Next base: position 8,712 of record CAYLRL010000035.1, on the reverse strand, counting down.
GAGCATGGCCGCGCTGCTCCTTTCGGACTCGGCTCTGCGTCATACCCTAGAACGTCCGGGATGAATGCGCAACGCGAAAGATCAGATAGCCGACCTTTACACCGATCAAGGTGGGAACGGGCCGCAATGTCGGGAGATTTTGCTTTCGGCGCCGGGACGTGACTGGGCGCCGTCTATCGACCCGGAAACGTTGTTGGAGAGAGACACGGGTTCACGCCCGGTCTCTCACGATTTTTGCTCAGGTCCTCACCCGGAGGCCATGGCGATCCCCAACACGGTCCCGACGGCCACGGACAGGTAGGGATTGCACCAGAGGGTTCAGCCGGGGACCGCGGCGTTGGTGAGGAGGAACATGCCGAATCCGGCGGAGGCCCCGATGAGCGCACCCACAATGTATTTGATCATAGTCCTTACCTTGAATAGCGCTACTTGATTATTATCTTAGGCGTGAGCAGCGGCGTGTCAAGCGACTCGCGTCGAAAGCCGCGCCGTAATTCCCCGGACTGTTTCAAACAGCGCTTTCGCAGGACAAGGAAGGGATAACGCCATGGACCATTCCGCCGTAAAGGAACGCCTCCTCGATGTGGGCGCCCGTTTTCAGGAAGCCAGGATTCTGCTGACCGCCACGGACCTGGATCTGTTCACCAAACTGGCCGGGTCTCCGGCCACGGTCGACGAACTCGCTTCCGCCTACGGGTGGGATCGCCGCGCGCTCAGGATCCTGCTCGACGCGCTCACCGCGATGGAATTCATATCCAAGTCGGACGACGGCGCATACAGCATTGACGGCGAGACCGCTCGGTACATGTCCCGCGACCGCGAGCGATCCATCCTTCCGCTGATGAAGCACCGGTCGCGAATGTGGGAGACCTGGTCGAATCTAACCGAGACGGTCAAACAGGGTCGCAATCCCGATCACAGGAATTTCGTGGAACGGGACGAGTCCGAAATGGAGTCCTTTATCGAGGCGATGGACGTAATCGGCAAAGCCGTGGCCCCGCAGGTTTCACAACCGGTCGACGCGTCCCGCTACGGTCGCCTGCTCGATATCGGCGGCGGCTCCGGCGTGTATACGGCCGCGTTCCTCCGGCGCGCGCCGGAGCTGAGGGCCACGCTCTTCGATTTACCGACGGTCGTCGAGGTCGCTCGACGGAAACTCACCGAAGAAGGGCTCATCGATCGGGTCGATTTGGTCGCCGGCGATTACACATCGGATCCTCTGCCTCCGGGGCATGACCTCGTCCTGCTCTCCGCGATCATCCACATCAACGATCGCGAGGGCAACCGCGCGCTGTTCTCAAAGATCTTCGACGCGATGGAACCCGGCGGGTCGCTGGTCATCAGGGACTATTTCCTTGACGATACCCGCACCAAACCGGTGAGCGGCGCGCTGTTCGCTGTGAACATGCTCGTCGCGACCGAAGCGGGAGATAGTCACAGCTTCCGGGATGTGAAAGAGGATCTGGAATACGCAGGCTTCACCAATGTGGAACTGATCCGAGACGGACAACGGATGGATCAGCTGGCGGCCGCGAAGAGGCCGTGACGCGGACCGCCGCCGGTGTTACGACCCGTTATATCTGTTGCCGTATCCGCCTTGGAAGCATTCCGGACGGGGTGAGAAGTCCTTTTCGATCATCGCGTACGCGCTGTGATTGTGGATGGACTCGAAGTTTTCCGCTTCCACTCGATACCAGGGGAAATTGTTCGTCGTTTTGAGCTGCGAGACGACCGCGCGCACCACGTCCTCGACGAACATGGGATTGTCGTACGCCCGCTCGGTTACGAATTTCTCGTCGGGCCGCTTGAGCAGCGAATAGATCTGCGAGCTCACCGAGGATTCGACCATCTCGATGATCTCTTCGATCCAGAAAAACTTGGTGCATCGCAGCTGGACCCGAACGATCCCGCGCTGATTGTGAGCGCCGTAATCGGAGATCTCCTTCGAGCAGGGACATACGGTGGTCACCGGCACTTCGAGTCCCACGATGAGGTCGAACCTCTCCGCGAGCGATCCCCGCATGAAGCAGGTATACGACATGAGACTCATGGTGCCCGTCACCGGCGCGGCCTTTTCGACGAAGTACGGGAATTCCACGTTCATGTGCGCGCTCTCCGCGGCGAGGGTGACCTTGATCTTCTCGAGGATGTCCTCGAAGTTTTCCATGGAGATCTCACCGCGGTATTCGTTGAGCACCTCGATGAAGCGGCTCATGTGCGCGCCCTTGAAGTCGGTGGGAAGATTGACGAAGAGGTCGAACAGGCCCACCGTGTGCTGGCGCTGCTTGGCTCTATCCTTCACCGCAATCGGATATCGCAGACCCTTCACGCCCACTTTGTCTATGGGAAGATTGCGACGGTCCGGCATGCTCTGCACATCAGGCATGGTAAATGGATTCACGGAGGTTCTCCCTTCACGAGAGGGACTCGGTCGTCGCCGTGACCCGTTCCTAATCCTGCGCCGTCTCGGATTGCTCTCCTTTGGACTCACGAGGGCGCGGATTCGGAGGTCGGCGATTCGTCCTTGATAAATGTGGCTCGGGACGTGTCCGATTCCCACACGGAAACACTGTAAAGGCAGGGCGCCATGTCTCCGAGGTTTTCGGCCGTCCGTCGGAAGATGTACGCCGCCAGATTCTCGGCCGACGGTTCGATTTCGTCAAAGGGCGGGGCCTCATTGAGGTACGAGTGGTCCAGTTTGTCAAGGACAAGATTGGCCGCCTTTTTGAGTTCGCCGAAGTCCATGACCATGCCGCCGCGGCCCGGTTCGGCCGCGCGGGCGATCACGTGGACTCGATAGTTGTGTCCGTGCAGTTGTTCACACTTTCCGTTATAGTCTCTGAGTCGGTGAGCCGCTGCGAAATCGGAGATTATTTCAATCTCATACATGGTCGAGGGTCTCCACTGGGACGGGCGTCGGCTTAATAAAAAACATTAGAAAATACCTGAAAATAGCTGATTATGTCAAGCTTTTCCCAAAAAGAGATTGACAAGGCCGCCGCATCGAGGATATACCCCTCCTCAGCGTTCCGGGTTACCGCGTCCACACAAGGTTGTCCCCCGGCGCCGCCGCTGAGGAGTCCGAAAATGAGGGCCGTACATATTCCACTTGTTATCACGCTGTTTTACGCCGCCGCAACCCTGTTCTGCGCCTCGACGCCCGCGGACGCGGCCGATCCGCAGATTCGCCGAGCGGCCACTCGGTCGCCTTCAGCCGACATATCAGGTTACCGGTACGAGGAGCGCGCGACAAGAAAAAACCGCCGTCTCGGCTTCTCGCCGCTGCCCTACCAAGCGGAACGCGCTCCCCGCCGGCAAGAGAACCGGACGCTGAGCGGCTCGATGTTCCCCGACATCCGCGGGGTTGTGAAGCTCGTCAACCGCTCCGTGGTTTCCATCCGCATGCTCGAACCGGGCTCCTCCTGGTCACTCGGCGGTTTCGGTCTCTCCAAAGAGGACTCGGAAGGCAAGGCGATGGGGTACGGATCGGGATTCATCGTTTCCGAGGAAGGCCACATCGTCACCAACGAGCACGTCTTGCGCAACGGGACCACCATCGAAGTGGAGCTGTTGGACGGTCGGAAGTACTCGGCAAAGGTCCTCCATAAAGATAGTAAGAACGATTTGGCGCTAATCAAGATCAATGCCAAGACCGCCCTGACCCCGGTGAGTCTGGGCGATTCGGACGGCGTGGAGCTGGGCGAGTGGGTTATTGGGATCGGCAATCCGTACGGCATCGGCCAATCGCTGATGGTCGGTATTGTGAGCGCCCGCAAGCGGACCATTCCCGGCTCGGGCTATCCCCCGCTCATTCAGATCGACGCGGCGATGAACCTGGGTAATTCGGGCGGACCGCTTTTCAATCTCGAGGGTCAGGTCATCGGCATCAACACTATTCTTCTCTGGAAGAGCCAGGGAATAGGCTTCGCTACGCCGGTAAACGTCGCCAAGCGATTCCTCCGACGGGGCGGACTCGCTCTTGCCGAAGGTCGCGCATCACGCCCGGTCGGACGCCTGGTGCCGGCGTCGGTCTCTCGATCCGCCACGCGTCGAGCCGACGGCTTCAATCCTCTCGATCCTCCTTGGAAATCTCGGCGATAAGTCCTATATTGCTTCCTGAAGATAGATCCGACATTACCATTATGAGGCGCCAATGGCCGGCAAGGAATCGAACAAGACCAAGCGGCTCCAAGAGAGCCTTTTGTACGAACCCTCCCGTGTCTGGGACAAACTCGCCGCCAAGGAAAAGAAGCAGGTTTTCACCTATGCGGACGGGTATCGGGAGTTTCTCAATATCGCAAGGACCGAACGTCGGACCGTCGCGGAGTTCGTTCGTCGGGCGGAGTCGGCGGGCTTCGAGGAACTGGGCGAGAAAGCCTCGAAAGGCGCCAAGGTCTATCGGCTCATGCGGGGGAAGCTTCTCATGGTGGCGGTCGTGGGCAAATGCCCCATGACCGAAGGCATCCGTCTGATCACCTCACACACGGACACGCCTCGCCTGGATCTCAAACCGAATCCCCTGTACGAAGATACTGATCTCGCGCTGCTCAAGACCCACTACTACGGAGGCGTCAAGAAGTACCACTGGGTCTCGCGCGCGCTTGCGCTCGTCGGGACCGTAATCCTTTCGGACGGTCGGGCGATCGAGGTGGACATCGGCATGAAGCCGGACGATCCGGTGGTGACCATACCCGATCTGCTGCCCCATTTCTCGAGGAAGCAGATGGATAAGAAAGCCTCCGAGTTCATCCCCGGGGAGAATCTCAACGTCATCGTGGCCGCGCTCCCCGTCGCGGACGAAGACGCGGACAAACGCGTTAAACTCGCCGCGCTCGAATTGCTCAACAAAGAGTACGGCATAACGGAAGAAGACTTTACCAGCGCGGAACTCCAGATCGTCCCGGCGGAACCGGCCCGCGACGCGGGTCTCGACCGATCCTTGGTCGCGGGCTACGGCCAGGATGACCGTATCTGCGCGTACACGTCGTTTACCGCGCTCATGGAGACGGCCTCACCCGAGCGCACCGCGATAGCGGTCTTCTACGACAAAGAGGAAATCGGGAGCGAAGGCAACACGGGGGCTCAGTCGCGGCTCTTCGAGTTGTTTCTCATGGACCTCATGGAAGCGACGGGCACGGAGGCCACCCCGCGGAATCTCGCGCGGGTTTTCCTCAACGGCGAAGCGCTCTCAGCCGACGTCAACGCCGCGTTCGATCCCACCTATCCCGACTCGTTCGAGAAGCGCAACGCGTGCCGGCTCGGCTACGGCGTTACCGTGGAGAAGTACACCGGCCACGGCGGCAAATACATGGCGTCCGACGCCAACGCGGAATACGCCGCGCGGATTCGCAGTCTGTTGAACAAAGAGAAGATCGTGTGGCAGATAGGCGGATTCGGTAAAGTGGACGAGGGCGGCGGCGGCACCGTCGCGAAATTCCTGGCAAAAACAGGCATGGATATCATTGACATCGGGCCCCCTTTGCTCGGTATGCACTCTCCGCTCGAGGTTGCGGCCAAAGAGGACGTCTGGATGTGCCATAAGGCGTTCGCGGCCTTTTTCCGGTCGTGAGGGGCGCGCGCGAGGAATGAGCGCGAGGCGAACGCTTGATTCGCGTGGGAATGGAAATGGCTCGTGCGATCGGCAAAAATTCACCGCGCTGAACCTTCTCAACTTCGACCGTCTCCCGACCGAAAAGTGTTGCGTTGAATCGGCAAAGCCGGTAAGGTTAACTGATTGTTGGTATCCCGCGGGCGCGAAAGGTGTCCGAGCGCTCTCCCTCAGGAAGGGGTCATCCCGACCAATGAGGCTCATGCCGGCGCTGAAGATGTGATAAGCCCCGGAAATGGGCGCGGCGGCTGCCCCGGGAGAGAAAAGCCGAGTCACCGAGGGGAACGCGCTTCAGCACAGTGAACCCTCGGCAGACGTACACTGAAACGACACGTTCACACATTGCACCATTGGCGAGCGGACGCGGCGCAGGCGGACATCGCTCGGCACAGCTCGAGAGTGCAGCCCGGGCAGGCGCGCGCCGCCGGACTTCGCCGTAACGGCGGAACCGACGACATGGTATCGGATCCGCGCATCAACCGGAGATACGACCAATGGAGCGTCACGTATGCCCGATCGCCGGAAGCGCGTCCGGAGAGGGTATGAGGAGGGCCGGCGGAGAGACGTCCGCCGGGAAGCGGCAAAAGCCTGTTACCCAAACAATAGACGACGAGCCCTCTCCCGTTTCGCGGGAAGGGCTTGATCCGAATGCGACGGCATTTCAGGTCGGCGAGATGATTCGCATGGGTCGACCCCGAAGCGATCGGTTCGGCGACCAAACCTTGCAATTTCAGCGATCACAGATGAAGGGGGCATGACTATGACTTTGGATTGGATGCCGAGAGACTCGGAAGTCAAGAATCACATGCTTTTCGGCGATGAGCACTGGGGAACCGAAGCGCCCTGCACGGTTTATGAGAAAAAACCGTTGACCGACCCGAAGGGCAACGTCATCGACGGACTGTCCGTGGCGTGGATCCGCCTGAACAATCCCAAGCAGTACAATTCCTACACCACCGAAATGGTCAAGGGCGTAGTCGCCGGCTTCTCCGCGGCGAGCCAGGACCGCACCGTGGTGGCCGCCATCTTCACGGGTACCGGCGACAAGGCCTTCTGCACCGGGGGCAATACCAAGGAATACGCGGAATACTATTCCGGTCGACCCCATGAGTACGGCGAGTACATGGACCTCTTCAACGCTATGGTCGACGCGATCCTGAGTTGCAAGAAGCCGACCATCTGCCGCGTCAACGGCATGAGAGTCGCCGGCGGCCAGGAAATCGGTATGGCGTGCGACCTCGCGATCTCCAGCGACCTCGCGATCTTCGGTCAGGCCGGCGCCCGTCACGGGTCCAGCCCCGACGGCGGCTCCACCGACTTCCTCCCCTGGTTCCTCAACATGGAAGACGCCATGTGGAACTGCGTCAGCTGCGAGCTCTGGAGCGCGTACAAGATGAGGGCCAAGAACCTCATCTCGAGAGCGATCCCCGTTCTCAAGCAGGGTGACAAATTCATCCGTAACCCGCTTGTTATCACCGACACTTACGTCAAGGACGGCGAGATCGTCTACGGCGAGATGAAGACCGGCGACGAGGCCAAAGAAGCCAAGGCCATGCTCAAGGAACTCCCCACCGATTTCGAGCTCGTCGACAAAGAATGCAACAGAATCATCTGGACCTTCGCCAACCTCTTCCCCGGATGCTTGATCAAAGCGATCGACGGCATTCGTCAGAAGAAGAAGTTCTGGTGGGATCAGACCAAGCTGGCCAACCGCCATTGGCTCATGACCAACATGGGCTACGAGGCCTTCCTGGGCTTCAACGCCTTCAACACGAAAAAAATCACCGGTCGGGATACGATCGACTTCATCAAGTGGCGACAGAAGATCGCGGAAGCCGCGCCCGCCAACCTCGAGACCTACGCGGAAGTCCTCGGCAAGCCGCAGGAGTAATCTCGGCCCCTTTCTCCGAACCGGCGACGTCAAAGCCGCTGACCGGCTGCGAGTCCGCAGCGCACGAGTCTGATTGACGAACCGGAGCCCTCCCCTTTATGGTGTGAGGGCTCCGCCGTTCCCGGCGCGGACGTTCGATCGTCGGTGAAGGCCGGCCGCATGCCGGGCCGCTTTTGGGCGACCCGTCACTCCCCACAAGGAGGGTACCCCCATGGAATATCAGCTGATCGAGTGCCAACCGTTCTTCGAGGGCCACGTCTTGAAAATAGTGCTGAACGCGCCAAAGGCGAACGTCTTGGAAGCCGCCATGCTCGAAGAGATCGTCCACGCACTCGACGATTTGGGAACCAACAAGAATCTGAAAATGATCGTCTTTGAAGGCGCGGGCAAGCATTTCTCGTTCGGCGCAAGCGTCCCCGAACACACCAAGGACAAGGCCGCGATGATGCTCAAGGCCTTCCACGGCATGTTCTACAAACTCGTCGACCTCGCGGTCCCCACCATGGCCGTGGTCAGAGGGCAATGCCTCGGAGGCGGTATGGAGCTGGCCCTCTTCTGCAACTTTATTGTTGCGGACTCGACCGCTCAGTTCGGCCAGCCGGAAATCGTCCTCGGCGTCCTTCCCCCGCCCGCGTCGGTGATGCTCGCTCGCAAATGCGGTCAGGCCAATGCGGACGACATCGCGCTGACCGGCCGCTCCATCAACGCGGCTGAAGCGTATCGCATCGGCCTGGCAAACATCCTGGTCGACGAAGGGGTCGACGCGTGGCAAATCGCCGAAGAATGGATCGGCCAACACATCATGCGCAAGAGCGCGGCCTCTCTTCGAATCGCAAACAAAGCCGTGCGCTTGGACTTCTTCCGCGCGATCCGGGAAGATCTCCCCCGCATGGAGGCGCTTTACCTCAAGGAACTCATGGAGACCGCGGACGCCAACGAAGGCATAGAAGCGTTTCTCGACAAACGCAAACCGGAATGGAAAAACGAATAGCGCGCGGCGCAGACTTCCGACGTTGAGATTACTTCGTCGCTCCGCTCCTCGTAATGACAACCTCGCCCACACCCACGCATCCCCCTGCCCACGGATTGTCATTGCGAGCCGAGCGAAGTTCCGACGCGGCGCCCGTTCAACCATGTCATTGCGAGCCAAGCGAAGCAATCTCAGCGCGACGCCCGTTCAACCATGTCATTGCGAGCCAAGCGAAGCAATCTC
>CAYLRL010000034.1:19143-47679 GCA_964385875.1 uncultured Syntrophales bacterium | reverse complement strand
GAAGCAATCCCGATGGTATACGAAGCCCCGCCGCGCCGCGATTGCTTCGCTGCGCTCGCAATGCCCTTCCTTGGACGCAGGCGCGAAAAAAGCCCGAGAGGCGGTCCTCTCGGGCTTCGTTGATCGTTAAAGTCTTCGGCTTAGCTTAGAATTCCACCAAGACGGAGCCGGTGAAGGCGTTGATCGCGGAACGACCCTTCAGGACGCCGATGCCCCGTGCTCCGCCCGGACCAGCCGGGGTGAGAGCCTGGTAAGCGAAGTCAAACCAGTCACCCGGCTGCCAGTAGGAGTAGCGGAACTTCATGGTCATGCCTTCCAGCAGTTTCCAGTCCGCGCCGACGTTGGCTTCCCAACCGAGGTACCCGTCCGGCACATACTCGGTCGTGCCGCCGTAGGCCGCCAGAAGAGTTCCCGGCGCAAAGCCGCCGCCGGTCTCGTTCACGCCGCCGTTATAGAAGCCGGCGCGCTCGAGGCGGTGCGCCCAGATGTAGCTGCCGTACAGGTTCAAGTTCGACGCCACCGCGTAGTCCAAGCGAGCCGCGAAGGCATACGCGTCACCCATGTTCCCATTGTCGTCGTTCGTAAAAAGAGACCCGTAGGCATTGTTCCCGCCGCCGTAGCGGTTGAACATCAGGTACTCGTACGGCTCCATGGCCTGCCAGTTGATCGCCCATGCAATGTACTGCTTCGTCGGGTTGTCGTTGTTCAAAACCGGTCCGGAAGCAAGCGCGTACATGAGCGAGAGCTTCATGGGGCCGAGCACCGTGCCGATTTCGCTGAAGAAGTGGTTGGCCTCTACGTGGACCTCGCCGCCAGGAAACTGATCCGCCGGAAAAATGCTCTGATTGATGTTCAGCCAAGCATACTCCGCATTCGCAAAAAATCGTCCGTTGTTGTACTTAAACCACCCGATGTTTATGAGCGTATCGATGTCGCGACCGCCCGGTGGAACGGTCCCGGCGTTGCCGTGATACATCCGATGAATCACGCCCCATCCTATGTGCAGAGGACCGTTGTCATAGGTCAAGACCGGGCCGTGAAACAGCCGGTTTTTCTGATCGCCGTCGGGCTGCGTGTCCCAGCCCTCGATCAGCCGGCCGCGAACGAACCAAATAGCGTACAGAAACCGAAAGGGCCCGTACGGAACGACCGTCAGGAAGCTATTGGCTCGGGTGTTGTACCCGAGGGTTGCGCCGGTCCCGAGCGGGAAGTCCTTGATACCGATCGAGAAGACCCCCCAGGGGTGCTGAATCGTGGACCGCACCATACGCCAACTGCCGACCGCCGCGGTATCGAACGCGTTCAGGCTCACGCGGTGCTGATACCAGTCTTCATACGGCGGCGTGCCGACTGAATCACGCAGACCTGCGGTGAACGAATCCCATTGGGCGTACTTGTTACGGTAGCCGCCCACGGCGTAGGAACCGAATACCCTGATGGCTTTGTTCACACGGATAACGGGGTGGAAGAGCAGCCTCGTCTCATGCCACATCGCGTCCGAACCCCACCTGGAGTGACCGCCGCGTGTTACGACGGTTCCTGCGGAGCTATCCGCGGGAGCGTTGGCAGTGAAGCCGGTGCCGTACCAACTTGGGCCTGCGAAGCCGACATAGCCGCCGACCAGCCCATTGGCCTGCTCCTGGAGAGACGCCTTACCGAAGAGGTCGTCGTCACCGGTTCTTCCGACCCATCGGTAGCGGTTCTCGAACTCACCCTTCATGGAGAATTCCCACGCAAGCGCGGGCGCGGTAAAGGCTGCAGCGAGCAACCCAACCAACAATACTACGGACAACCTTTTCATCTGTTCCTCCTAAGAAAACACACGAAATACACTATGACCCCGGAAGCCAAATGCTTTCAGCGCCTCAGGAACCGACGGGGGAAGAGACTCTCGGACTCTTCACACACGTTTCAGCCCCCGCGACCCCTCTCGTCGGGCGCCGTCCGGGATCCAAACCTCTTCTGCCTTTATGCGAGCTGATGCTTCATAGAAACGTAACAGACCTGTCAGAAGCCGTCAAGACAAAAATGTTAGAACTGTGCAAGAGGCCGTTCGCCTCGGGCTTGTGACCGGTTGAAAAGAGCACGCCTCCTCCGTGTTCGTTGTGCTCGGGACGCGCACGGAAGACGGTCGAACGTCTTCCATCGCGCAGGCTCGCATGACCTTTATAGGATCGCTGAACGCACCATAGCATGTTTGACCAAAGCGGTCAACTTTTTGCCCACTGTGAGAACAACGGACCGCGAAATTGCGCGAAGGGGGGGGACTGAGAACGAGCGAGAGCCCCGGCGGACGCGCCGCGCGGGGCTCTCTATCAGGACTCGGGAGGATTTGTCTTAGAAGTCGATGAGAATCGATCCGGTGAACGCGTTGATCGGGTCTCGGTCTCTCAGCATTCCCACGTTGAAATCCTGACCGGGGACCGCGGTCATGGGCACGTATGCTTGATACGCGTATCGGAACCATTCCCCCGGCTGCCAGAGTGAGTAGCGCATCTTGAGAATCATCCCTTCCAGGAGCTTCCAGTCCGCGCCCACATTCGCTTCCCAGCCGATGAATCCGTCCGGGCAGAAGAGCTGAGCATCCACCCCGGGGGTTCCGCCGATCTGCGCGGCCAGGAACGTCCCGGGCGCAAAGCCCCCCCCGGTTTCGTTGACGCCGCCGTTGAGGAAGCCGGCCTTCTCGAGTCGGTGGGCCCAGATCCAACTGCCGTATACGTTCAGGTTCGCGGCGACCGCGTAATCCAGTCGCCCGGCAAACGCGTACGCGTCGCCCATCATGCCGTGGCCGTCCGTCACGAAGAGGCCGTCGTAGGTCTGATTGCCGCCGCCGTACACATTGAACATGAGATATTCGTACGGCTCCATGGCCTGGTAGTTGATCGGCCACGCGACGTAGGCCTTGGTCTGGTTCGGGTTGTTCAGGACCGGTCCGGAAGCGAGCGCGTACATCAGCGAGATTTTCGCGGGTCCCATGACCGCGCCGGCCTCGGAGAAGAAGTGGTTCGCTTCCACGTGGACTTCACCGGCGCCCAAGATCGACTGGTTGATGTTGAGCCACGCGTATTCCGCGTTCGCAAAGAAGACGCCGTTGTTGAACTTCGCGTACCAGAGGTTGATCAGCGTATCGATGTCCCGACCGAACGGCGGCGTGTTCCCCGCGTTCCCGTGATACATCCGGCTGATCGCCCCCCCGCCCAAGTTGATCGGACCATTCTCGAAGGTCATGATCAGGCCTTGGAAGAACCGCGCTTTCTGGTCCGCGTCCGGCTGCGTGTTCCAGCTCTCGTTCAGGCGGCCGCGAACAAACCAGATCGCATGCAGGAACCGGAACGGACCGTACGGAACGACCGTCAGGAATGTGTTGGCTCGGGTGTTGTAGCCCAGAGTCGCGCCCGTCCCCAAGGGGAAGTCCTTGATACCGATCGAGAAGACTCCCCAGGGATTCTGAATGGTCGACCGCACCATCCGCCAGCTGCCGATCGCCGCGGTGTCGTACGCGTTCATGCTCACCCGGTGCTGATACCAATCCTCGAACGGCGGCGTTCCGATGCTGTCTCGAAGGCCGAGCAGCGACGTGTCGTACTGCGCGTATTTGTTTCGAATACCGCCGAGCGCATACGCGCCGAAGACCCGCACCGCTTTGTTCACGCGGATCACCGGCCGTAGAACCATTCTTGTGTCATGCCACAACGCGTCGGATCCCCATCGAGAGAAGCCGCCGCGCGTCACGATAACGGGGGTTCCGGAGCTCAGCAGCCCCCCAACCAGGGACGGCCCGGACGCAGCCGAATCCGAGGGCCCGTGTTGCGTGTACCCCGTCCCGTAAATGCTCGGCCCCGCAAATCCGATGAATGTACCGACGGCAGGACTGTCTTGAAGGGACGCCTTCCCAAAAAGGTCGTCGTCGCCCAGCCTGCCGATATACCGGAAGCGGTGCTCGAACTCACCTTTCATGGAGAATTCCCAGGCAAAGGCGGGAGCGGCGAAGGCGGCCGCCAACACGCCTACCAGGAATAAAACCAAAATCTTTCTCATACTTTCCTCCTGAGTCCCGACTCTACGTTAACCTACGCCTTCAAGGAGCGGCATCATTCCGCCTTTCCGCCTCATCCCAGCCTTCCAGGCGGGCGCCGGGCCGGGGACGGCGTCTTGAGCCCGATTCGCCGGCGACCGGACATGCCGGGCGGATGAATCACAAAGGTGACGCAAGCGTTACAGGGCTTGCGGACTGGTGTAGTTGTATCACTCTTTAAACAAAGTTGTCAAGACAATTTCTCTTCTATCCACGTATAGCTATCGGGATTATCTCGAAATTGGATGAGATTATTTCCCGCCCGCCGGACCCCCTCCGCCGACCGACATACGCGTCGACCATCCGCTCGCAGGATCGGACAAATACCGCCAAACCGCCCCGATCACCCACACGTCCTGCGTTTACAAACCGAGTTTCATACGGACTTCGTCGGCGGTCAGATCCGCGGCGAGCACGAGCTTGTCCCGGGAGGACTCCCCTTTGAGGATGGAGAGAGAAGTGGGAGGAACACCCAATGTCTTGGCGAGGAATTTCAGGAGCGACTTGTTCGCGCGCCCTTCCACCGGGGGCGCGGTCACTTTCACCGCGACGCCCTCCCCGCGCGTTCCCGCTATGGTGTTTTCCGAAGATCGCGGAATGATTCGCACGCGGATGGTTGCGCCGTCGGGGTGTGATTTAACGCACATGAGGGCACGCCGGGCGTGGTGGAGGGTCGCGGGATGGGCGAGCGGCCGAGTCCGCCGGCGGCTGTAGGCCGGGTGGGCCCGGCCGCATCATCGAAGATCGACCGCGACCTGGTAAAGCGTTTGGACGAGGAACTGCCGCAGGAAAACTATAGCCAGAATCACGATGATGGGGGAAATGTCGATACCCATGGGAGGCAGCGGGAGAATGCGGCGAACGAATCCGAAGACGGGCTCGGTCACGCCGTAGAGGAAGCGCACGATAGGGTTGTACGGGTCCGGATTCACCCATGAAATCAAAGCGGCGATGATCACGATCCACATATAGATCGAGAGAACCATGTCCAAAACGCCGGCGAACGCGCCGATAAAATTGCCGAATACAAACGTCACCGTCACTCCTCGATGCGCAGCGGGGCCCGCTGTCGAGCGTGTTGCTCTGCGCGGGATCTCTGTGCGCGCGACCTCTGGTAGCGCCGATTATGTATCAAGACCGCCGCGGTGTGTCAACCGGACGCTCCTCGGTCCAATCGCCACGCGATCGACACGCCGGCGTCGAACCGACCGCGCGGGGCGGCGGCGCCTCCGCCCGGCCGAGGGCGCGCGACTGCACACCCCTCCACCCTCCGAAGCCCGAACGTGGCGATTCCCCTTTTCCTTTTTGCGTCCGACGAGGTTCCGGGCAGCCTACTTGACGTTTTCTTTCAGGGCCTTAGCCGGGCTGAACTTGGGAACCTTCGTGGCTTTGATCTTCATTTTCTTCTTCGTGCGCGGATTGATTCCCGTCCGGGCGGCTCTGGTAACAACGGAGAATTTACCGAATCCGGGGACCGAGACTTCTTCACCTTTCGCCAATTCGTCGGCGATGGTGTCGAAGATCAGGGCGAACGCCTCGGACGCGTGCTTTTTTGTAGTATCCCCTTTGGCGGCCAGCTTCTCAATGAATTCCGCCTTAGTCATGACCCCTCCTCATGTGACGACTCGAATGGAAACCTTTGTTTTGACGCGGAAATACCCTTCGTCATTTTTATTCACGGTCCGGAGCGTGAAGTCAAGGAAATTCCGTATCTTCCCACGCAAAAGGTCGCATCGGTTGCGAGGTTTGGAGCGCGACCCCGAGAAGAACCTTTTTGAATCCGGGGTTTTCGGATTCGGCGGGCAGGCGGGCTGTTTCAGCGTGAAGCGCGCCTCTTGCCGGGCTCGGCCGAGGTTCCCCGTACGCCCTGCGAAGTCCGACCGGATTCGTCCCGGCCGGGTGGGCCGCGGCCTTGAAATGGAAGGCTCGCCGGTCGCTTTTTTGAATTTCACCGCGGCGGCTGTTTCCGGGCATACGCTATCATCTTAATATGTTATCAGGCGGCGGACCGCGGTCGTCGGCCGTGGGGGAGGGTTGATCGCGCCTGCGGGGCAGAATAGAGGGTTGACGCCGCCGCGCCGAAGATGTAAACCTCTCGGGATACCTCCACTTGTGTATCACAATATTTGCAAGGAAAATCTGGAAAGGAGACAACATGGCTAAGAAACCGGTTATCGATGAAGAAGCCTGTACCGGCTGCGGAACCTGCGCGGCTATAGCGGAAGACTGCTTCGAGCTCAACGAAGAGACCGAAAAGGCTTACTTGAAGGATCCCTGCACCTCATCCGAGGACGACATTCAGGAAGCCATCGACACCTGCCCTGAAGAAGCGATCACTTGGTCCGAATAGCCGATTCACGGGTCGCTTTTCGTTAACGGCATTGACGAATCCGTCCGGAAGTGTCGCGTGCCCTGCCGTCGACTCTCCCTGACGCAGGGCCGCGGACGGACGGATATGTCGGGAAAACCGCTTGGAAAGCACGCGCGTCATTTCCGGGGCCGCCCTTCTCGCTCGACTTGAGGAGCTCTATCAACGAATAGACTCGGTCTACGCAACGCGGTCGGCGGACGTTGGTTTCTCGTGCGAAGGCTGCGACGGGGAAACGTGCTGCACGGTCGATCTCATCCTTCATACCTACATTGAGAAGCTCTATCTGCGCCGCGGTTTCGAACTTCTGGACGAATCGGAGCGCCGGGACATCCTCGCTCGCTGTTCGACCGTTCTGGCGGCCAAAAGCCGCGATCCCGAGGGGGACGAGTACCGTTCGTCGATTTGCGCGCTGAATCGCAACGGCGCGTGCCGTCTCTACCCTTATCGGCCGATGATCTGTAGACTGGCGGGTATTCCGCACCATATTCGCCGTCCGGACGGCCGCGTTCTCGAGAGCGGCGGTTGCCGGCGGTTCGAGACCGAGATCGAGCCGAATCATCCCGACGTCCGGATCGACAGGACGGACTTCTATCAAGAGATGGCGCGCATCGAGATTGAAGCGGTTCGCGCGCTCGGCGGTCGCTGCGTGTCGCAAACGGTCGCGGAAACGCTCGCCGACAACCATCCGGACCATGCTCGACTTTGAACGTCCGGCCCTTCCCCACTCCGAATCATGCCGTAGAAACCGTGAAACCACCGACAGGATCTCCGGCCGATTCGTTCTTCCACCGAGTATGAGGCGAACCGATGGGAGCGACGCCGAGCCGAGACGCAACGGCCGGGCGAAAGCGACCGAAGATTATCGCTGTCGCGGGTCCCACCGCGTCGGGTAAAACCTCGTTGGGCGTCGAACTCGCCGAACGGCACGGCGGTGAGATCGTCTCCGCGGACTCGGTACAGGTCTATACCTACCTCGATATCGGTTCGGCAAAGGCAGCGGCCGAAGATCGATCGCGCGTGCGCCACCACATGATTGACGTTCGCTATCCCGATGAAGATTTTACGGGAGGCGACTATGTGCGCGAAGCCCGCGCCGTGATCGATTGGATCCTCTCGCGCGAGAAGGTCCCGATCGTTGTGGGCGGGACCGGTCTCTATGTGCGTCTCCTGCTTCGCGGAATCGCACAGGGACCGCCTCCGGATGAAGCTCACCGAGCGACCCTGCGCGAGGAAGAGCGCCGGGGCCCGGGATCTCTCTACCGGCGTCTGGAGGAGGTCGATCCGGAAACCGCGAAGAAGACTCATCCGCACAACATCGTCCGGCTCGTGCGCGCGCTTGAGGTTCATCACGCGACGGGGCGTCCGATTTCTCGGATTCAGGAGAGACATCGGTTCGGAGATTCACCGTACGATACCCTGTATCTGTGCCCGGCGCCCGAAAAAAAACTTTTGTACGAACGGATTGATAAGCGAGTTGACCTTATGATAAAGGATGGACTGGTGGAAGAGGTTTTCAACCTGTATCGGTTGGGATACCAGCGGGACCTTAAGCCCTTGCAGTCATTGGGCTATCGCCACGCCGGACACATCATTGCCTCAGAAATGAGTGCGGCGGACGGGATAGCGCTTCTGAAAAAGGATACCCGCCGTTTCGCCAAACGGCAGCTCACATGGTTTCGTTCCGAACCCGAGGTGATATGGTCGGATCCCGCGGATCGAGACGGGATTTCGCTGATGGTTGGTCATTTTCTCGGCGATAGATGATATCCCGAGACTTTTTGTCCTCTTCGGTATTCACCGCATTTTGTACTCTCGAATACCGAATCCGAGGATCGTGTGCACGGGGGTGCGGATGATGGCGAAAGCTCACTTCAATATTCAGGATCAATTCCTCAACCAAGTTCGCAAGGCGCGAATCGAGGTCGAGGTCTTCTTGCAATCGGGCGACGTAATGCGAGGCTATGTGCGCAGCTTCGACAGTTTCTGCATTATCGTAGAAAACAACGACGAGATCAGACTGGTGTACAAGCACGCTCTGAGCATGGTAAGGCCCGCCGAACGGGGCGCCAAAATCCCGGGGCTCATCTGACAGTGACGCGGCCGCCGGCCGACCGGAATGGTCGACGGGGCCGCCGTCAGTCTATCGGATCGCCCTGATCGCAGATTATCTTCACTCCGACGGGGCAATGGTCGGATCCCGTCACATCCGTGAGAATGAACGCGCTCGTAACGGAATCGAGCATCTCCGCGTTCACAAACACATAGTCGATGCGCCAGCCCACGTTTCGTTCCCGCGCTTTGCTCTTCAGGTCCCACCACGAATAGCGAACCTCGTCGGGATGCAGTGACCGGAAGGTGTCCACCCAGCCGGCGGACACGACCCGATCGATCCATGCCCGTTCGATAGGGAGAAAACCCGAGACGTTCTCGTTTTCTTTGGGCCTGGCCAAGTCGATTTCGCGGTGAGCGGTGTTCACATCCCCACAGAATACGACCTTGCCGAAGCGCGTGCGCAGTTCGTTGACCGTCTCGAGAAAGGCCTCGTAGAAGTCCATTTTGTAATCGAGCCGCTCCCGATTCTTCTTCCCGTTGGGAAAGTAAACGTTGAGGAGGACGAAGTCGGAAAACTCCAGCTGGAGAAATCGCCCCTCAGTGTCAAACTTCCCGTCCGCGAAGGTCGTGTCCGTCCGCAGCGATTCGTACCTGGAGAATACTCCCACACCGCTGTAGCCCTTCTTTTCCGCAGCGCTCCAATATGTCCGGTACCCCGGCGGGTCGAGAAGCGCGGCGGGGAGCTGGTCCGGACTCGCCTTGGTCTCCTGGACGCACAGAATGTCGGGCGACTCGCCGCTCAGCCGCTCGAGAAAGCCTTTCTTGTACGCTGCGCGAACCCCATTGACGTTCCAGCTCAGAAGCTTGATCTCCCGTGTCATCATGCTCCTCCTCAGGCGTAAGCCCCCGACGGGCCCGCTTCCCGGGAATAAAAAACCCGGCGCCTAAGGCCGGGCTCGTTGAAATCGTCCATCGTGGTGCCGAAGGCCGGACTCGAACCGGCACGAGCTTGCGCCCGCCACCCCCTCAAGATGGTGTGTCTACCAGATTCCACCACTTCGGCACGCTTTAAGTGTAGCCCTCTCGCGGCCCGTCGTCAACCCCTAAAAGAACGAGTCCCGGTGGAGCGCGTCCGCCTGGCCCTCTCCACGCCCGAAATGCTCGATTGACCGCTTCGCTTGGGGGCCTCGGCCAAGGCGCGGTTCGATCGGGTCGACGGGACGTGGTGAGAAAGGGTGCGGGGAGAAAAGCGGGGAACCTTTCGGCGCGGGGGCTGTCTCTAGAAGAGGAGTCAAATAGCGTAGTTATTTTAGGCTGTAATTTCTTGATTCTCAAGTAAAAAAGAGCTTGACATCGGAACCTATCGGTTCTATAGGGTTCTTCACAGAAGGCTTGAACCACAGGCTGCCGCGGCCCGCGCAGGAAGAGCCTTCCGCGCGATGCGGCCGATACTCCGGAACGCCATTACTTCCCAGGACCAGGCGAACGATAGGTGTGCGTCGAAGGCGCCCTATCTTCCCTGACGGGCGGCAGTCCGTGAAACGACGCTCAGGAAGCGTCACATATCGGTAAACCGGCCGGCGGGGCGTCGACGGAACGAACCGCGGGCGTCAACACTTTAAACCCTTTTGGGAGGATCGGTTTGCATGTGCCCGTACTACTCGATGAAATGCTTGAGATCATCCGGCCTCGAACCGGGCGCGTCTACTTCGACGGCGCCCTCGGCGCGGGCGGATGGTCCGAGGCGCTTCTCGAGGCGTCCGGCCCGGATGGTCGAGTCATCGCGACCGATCTCGATCCCGACGCGCTCGAACGTTCCCGGGAGCGCCTGCGAGCATATGGAGATCGATTCACTGCGGTTCACGCGGGCTTTCATCACGCGACGGAGGTCGTCCGTTCGCTGGGGTACGAGCGTATCGACGGGGCCGCTCTGGACCTGGGCTTGTCTTCCAACCAGTTGGAGGATCCGGAACGGGGCTTCAGTTTTCGCTCCGACGGACCACTGGACATGAGGTTCGACACCACATCCGGGCGCAGTCTGGCGGAGGTGCTTGATTCAACGACCGCCGAACGATTGGCGGACATCATCTATCGGTACGGCGAGGAGCGTCACGCGAGGAAGGTTGCCCGAATGATCATCGAGGCCCGAAATCAACGGCGCTTGAAGACCGTCGCCGATCTGGCGGACGCGGTGCGTCGAGCGGTCAGGCGGACGGGCAAACTGGACCCCGCGACACGGACGTTCCAGGCGCTTCGCATTGCGGTGAATGAGGAGATCGCCAACTTGGAAAAGGCCCTTACCGACATACCCGGGTTGTTGAACCCGGGCGCCCGCTTCTGCGTGGTCTCGTATCACTCCATCGAGGATCGCCTGGTGAAGACGGCGTTCCGTGAACAGACCAAGGGGTCGGCGGGCCGACGGTTGATCACGCGCAAGCCGATCAGACCGTCCGAGGAGGAGATCGCGCGCAACCCGCGCTCGCGTTCGGCTCGTCTGAGGGCCATCGAGGCGCCGAGCGAATCGCCGGAAGGAGCCGAATGGCGCTGAAAAGCTTCACCGGGAGAATCCGCGCGGGAGCGTCCGGGCTTGCGCTTCGGATCAGGGCGCGGCGACCGTTTCGCCGGTTCGGCGCGCTCACTGCCTTGATCGTTGCGATCGCATTACTGGTGGTCGGTTTGTTCTACGTGCGCACGAACATGCGGCTCGTGCAGATCGGTTACGATATCGCTAACTTGGAGAAGACGAATAAGGAATTGAAGAAACGCAAAGAGGAACTGCTCGTGGAACTCTCCGCATTGCAGTCTCCCGGCGATTTGGAAGCCCAGGCCAGGAAACGGGCCGGTCTGGTCTTCCCCGATATGGGTAAGGTGGTCCATGTACCCTAGGCGAGCTTCCATAAACTGGGTCGCGGTGCGAATCGCCCTCGTCGCGTGCGTCTTCGGCGCGGCGACGCTGCTGCTGGTGGTCCGCGCGTATCGCCTGCAGATCTCGGACGCTCACCGACTCAAGGAACGGGCCGATCGCCAGCGCAATCTCGTCCTTCACCTCGAGGCGCGGCGCGGAATGATTCTCGATCGGACCGGCGAACAGTTTGCGGCCAGTCTCGAGGTCAAATCGATCTACGCGCGGCCGCGGAAAGTGGAAGATCGCATCCGCGCGGCGAGGGAATTGGCGACACTCCTCGAAATGGACGAAAAGGAGATCCTGAAAAAGATCACGGAAGACAAGGCCTTTGTCTGGGTACGGCGCAAGGTGCCGCCGTCTCTCACGGCCAAGGTCACGGACGCGAACATTCCCGGCGTCTTCAGTGTCACAGAGTATAAGCGGTTTTATCCGTTGAAAAAGCTCGCCGCACACGCGGTCGGATTTGCGGGAATCGACTCGAAGGGTCTCGAGGGCCTCGAACTCTACTACGATCGCGATCTCAAGACCGAATCAGTTCCGGTTACCGCGCAGAAGGACGCGCTCGGCCGGCCGGTGATGTTCGCCGCGATGGCTCAAGGGCCGAAGCGACGGGATCTTCACCTGACCCTGGATAGGAATATCCAGTACATCGCGGCCAAGGAGCTCGAGGACGCGGTGAGGAAGGAAAAGGCGCGCAGCGGAATGGCGCTGGTGATGGACGCGGACTCGGGCGAGATCCTGGCCCTCTCGGTTCAGCCGGCGTACAACCTGAACGTCTTTCACCGAGTTCCCGCGGAAGTTCGGCGCAATCGAGCGGTTACGGACACCTTCGAGCCCGGCTCCACATTCAAGGTCTTCCTCGCCTCATCCGTGCTGGACCTGGGACGCATATCACCCGGAGCGCGCTTCGACTGCGAAAACGGCTTGTATCGCTACAGAGGATCGAAAATCCACGACATCGTGCCCCGCAAGGTTCTCTCGTTCGATGATGTGCTGGTCTATTCCAGCAATATCGGTTCGGTGAAGATCTCCGAGAAATTGAAGCGCGGCGAATTCTACCGAATACTCAAGGGCTTCGGATTCGGAACGCCCACCGGCGTGGATCTTCCCGGCGAGCGCGCCGGCTCGTTGATGCGGCCCGGGAAATGGTCCGCGATCACCAAGGCCAACATCGCGTTCGGTCAGGGAATCACGGTGAACTCGTTGCAACTGACGACGGCCTTCGCGGCCGCGGTCAACGGCGGTCTGCTCTATCGCCCGTTCCTCATGAAAGAGATAACCAACGCGCTCGGGGAGACGATCCTGGCCAACCACCCTGTGCTGGTCCGTCGTGTGATCAAGCCGTCCACATCGCTGCGAATCGTGCAGATTCTTCGCCGTGTCGTCAGGAAAGGCACCGGCAAGGCCGCGGCGATCGAAGGGGTCGACGTGATCGGCAAGACGGGCACCGCACAAAAAGCGGACCCGGAGGGCGGCTATTCCAAGGATAAGTATGTGGCCTCATTCATCGGCGCAGTGATGGATTTGAAGCCCCGGCTCGTGATCTTCGTGGTGATCGACGAACCCTCGGGACGTCACAAGACCGGCGGCCGGATCGCTGCGCCGGTCTTTCGGAAGATCGCAGAAGGCATTGTGTCGCTGTGCGGCAGCCGCCCCAGCAGCGCGGGACCGCTCCTGGTCAAGACCGGGCCCGTTCCCAAACCGTCGGATCGGGCCCGCCGCAAGAGCGTTCGGGTGAAACGCGCAAAGCGGGACGGCGAATGGATCGTGCCGGATCTCAAGGGATTGAGCATGCGTCAAGTCTTGGATGCATGCGGGAAAATCAAATGTGACGCTTCCTTTCACGGCGCAGGCTATGCGGTCGAACAGCATCCTCAACCCGGCGCGGTCTTCAAGGAAGGGTCGACGCTGAAAGTAACGTTCAAAGGGTTGGAATCGTGAGCCCTCTGCTCGAGGACATACTCCCGGTCTTGGACCGTCCCCGCTGTGAAGGCGACCGGTCCGTTCGGGTGATCCACGTGACCCACGACAGCCGTAAGGTCGAGCCCGGCGGGCTGTTCGTGGCGGTACGCGGCGAGGTCTCCGACGGTCACCGGTATATTCCAAACGCAGTGGAAAAGGGCGCGGTCGCAATCCTGGCCCAACGGGATCGCGGCCCCGATGACCCGCTCGTGCCCTGGATCACGGTCTCCGATACGAAGCGCGCGTTGGGGCCGGTTGCGGCCACGGTGTACGATGACCCGACCGAGGACCTCGTCCTTGTCGGCGTTACGGGAACCAACGGCAAGACCACGCTTACCTATCTCCTCGAGCGCATCATCCAGGCGGCCGGCGGCGTCCCCGGCGTTATCGGCACGATCAACCGCCGCTGGCGGGAGACCGAACGGTCCGCGCCGCACACTACGCCCGAGTCCTCGGACATCCAGGCGATTTTCCGGGAAATGGTCGACGCCGGCGTGACCCACGCGTGTATCGAGACGTCTTCCCACGGCCTGCATCGCGGCCGGCTTCACGGATGCCGATTCGATTCCGCGGTCTTCACCAATCTCAGCCGGGATCATCTCGATTATCACGGCGATCTGGAAGAGTACTACCGGGCGAAACGAATCCTTTTTACGGAAATCCTCCCCCAATCGGGAAAGGATCCGGTCGCGGTAATCAACGCGGACGATCCGTACGGCCGGAGGCTTGCGGACGAAATATCCGGCGTTCCGACCCTTCGATTCGGCCTGGCGGACGAATGCGACGTCCGTCCCAAAGACGCCCGGATGAGCGCGGAGGGTCTATCGGCGACCATAGAGAGTAGATCAGGACGGTTCGAGCTTCGCTCCCGCCTGACCGGGACCTTCAATCTCATGAACATCCTCGCGGCGGTTGCGGTCGGCGAAGCGCTCGGCATCGACATCAACGCGATCAAAGACGGAATCGAAGCGGTGAACGTCGTCCCAGGCCGGCTGGAGCGCGTGCCGTCCCACCGAGGGACGGTCTTCGTCGATTACGCGCACACGCCGCAGGCCCTCGAAGGCGTACTCGAGGCGATCGGCCGCCTCAAGACCGGCCGCGTGATCACCGTTATGGGTTGCGGAGGAGACCGGGACACAACCAAGCGTCCGATCATGGGAAAGGAAGCGGCCGACGGCAGCGACTTCGTGGTCATTACGTCGGACAATCCACGCAGCGAAGATCCCGAGGCCATTATCGAACAGATCAAGGAAGGCGTGCTCGAGTACGGATTCGAGGAGCAGACCCCGTCGATGAACGGCGGTCCCCTCACGGCCGGGCGATTCCGGATCATTCCGGATCGTCGAGAGGCCATTGCATGGGCGCTCAACCGACTCGAGCCCGAGGACATCCTCCTGGTGGCCGGCAAGGGTCACGAAACCTATCAGGAAGTCGACGGCGTACGCCATCCCTTTGACGACCGGGAAGTAGTCCGGGAAGAGTCGGCGAAGCTGAGCGACAAAGAAACCGGAACGAATTCCGAATCCCCCGTGTAAGGCGGGATCGGAATTCCGAACGAGACTGAACGGAAGCGCCAATGAGAGCGGAAGCGGGACCGTACATTGCCAAAGAGATCGCTGAAGCGTGCCGAGGCTCGATCGTGAACGGCGATCCCGCGACATCGTTCTCCGGAATCTCGACCGATTCGAGAGACATCAAGGAAGGCGACCTGTTCGTTCCTCTTACCGGAGCGAATTTCAACGGCCATAAGTTTGTGTTGCCGGCCCTGAGAGCCGGCGCCCGAGGAAGCTTCGTGCACCGCGAGGCCATCAGGGAAATCCTCCATAATCTCACCGACCGCGTCCTGATCCAGGTACAGGACACACTCCACACTTTATCCGACCTTGCATCAGCTCACCGTGACAACCACCCCATCCCCCTGATCGCGGTAACGGGCTCCTCGGGCAAAACTACCGTCAAGGAGATGATTGCGGCCGTCCTGGGACGGTCGCATCGTCCCCTGGTTTCTCAGGCCAACCTGAACAACACGATCGGCCTGCCCATGACCGTTCTCAAGCTCAACAGCGCACACACTGCGGCGGTCGTGGAAGCCGGCATCAATATGAACGGCGAAATGGAACTCCTCGCGCATGCGGCCCGTCCGGACGTCGCGGTCATCACGACGGTCGGTCCGGTTCACCTGGAGGGTTTGGGCAGCGTCGAGAACGTCGCGCGAGAAAAATTCCGCCTGGTGAAAGGGCTGCGACGCGGCGGGACCGCGGCGCTCCCCGAGGGCGATCCGTATATAGAAGCTTTACGAAAAGAAGTGTCGGAACGAGTGGTTACCTTTGGCTACGATCGCGGCGACTATCGTGCGGAGAACGTCCGAATGGGGACCGAAACGACCTTCGACATGATAACCCCGGACGGGACCCGCACGATGCGCCTCAACTCGGTCGGGCGGCACGCGGTGACCAACGCGTTGGCCGCGGCCGCGGCCGTGAGCGCGATCGGCGTCGATATGGAGACCATCGCGGACGCATTGGAGGAATTTGCTCCTCCGTCGTGGCGCGGCGAAATCGTGCGCTTCGGACGGGAGCAGGTCCTCTTCCGGGACTGTTATAACGCGAATCCCCAATCCGTTGCGGCCGCGCTCGAGACGCTCGCCCTTTACAACCAACGGGGACGAACCCTGGCACTCCTGGCGGATATGCTCGAACTGGGCGCGGACGCGGATCGGCTTCATCACGAGACGGGCGCCCTCGCCGCGCGTCTCGGTATCGATCGGGTCATCTTCGTGGGCGAGTTCGCCCGCGCATTCGAAGAAGGCTTCCTGAACGCCGGCGGCGCGAACGAAGCCGTCGACGGAGTGGACACAAAGGACGACGCGTGGGGCCTGATCGGGGACGAGACGGAGTCCTACGCGGCGATCCTGGTGAAAGGCTCGCGCAGAATGAAAATGGAAACCCTGGCGGAACGAATCCTGGAGGAATAACCGGCCGTGTTCTATCACTTTCTCTATCCATTGAGCGCGGAGCTCATCCTGTTCAACGTGTTCAGGTATATCTCCTTCAGGACCATCATGGCGACGCTCACCGCCCTGATGATCAGCTTCCTTCTGGGGCGGCCGCTCGTGGATTATCTCCGCCAATTCCAGATCGGCCAGATGATCAGGGCCGACGGGCCCAAATCCCATTTCGAGAAGAGCGGCACGCCGACCATGGGCGGGATTCTCATACTCTTCGCGATGACCGTCTCGTGTCTTCTGTGGACGCGACTGGACAACCCCTACTTCTGGATCGTCCTGATCGTCACGGTTTCCTACGGCGCGATCGGCTTTTTCGACGATTATCTCAAGCTCATGCGCAAGAGCCACCGCGGCCTCACGCCCAAGCGAAAACTGGGCTATCAGCTCGTTGTGGGCGCGCTGGTGGGCTTCTACCTCTGGTGGGACCCGGGATTCCAGACCACGCTGGAAGTGCCGTTTTTCAAAGACGTCAAACCGGACCTGGGAATCTTCTATATTCCCTTTGTCGCGTTGGTGATCGCCGGCGCGTCCAATGCGGTGAACCTCACCGACGGCCTCGACGGCTTGGCCATCGGCCCGGTAATGATCTGCGGCGCAACGTATCTGGTTTTCGCGTATCTCGCGGGACACCTCAAGCTGGCGCAGTATCTTCAGATTTCGTACGTGGCCGGAGCGGGCGAACTCTCCGTCGTGTGCGGCGCAATGCTCGGCGCGGGCATGGGGTTTCTTTGGTACAACGCGTACCCCGCGGAAGTCTTCATGGGAGATGTGGGTTCGCTGTCGTTGGGCGGCTTGCTCGGTTCGATCGCGGTGGTCACGAAACATGAAATCCTGCTTGCGATCGCCGGCGGGGTCTTCGTCATCGAGGCGATCTCGGTGATCCTCCAGGTGGCGTCGTTCAAGGCGACCGGCAAGAGAATCTTCAATATGGCGCCGATTCATCATCACTTCGAGCTCAAGGGATGGCCGGAGCCCAAAGTGATCGTCCGGTTTTGGATCATATCCATCGTGTTCGCTCTGATGGCGGTGAGCACCCTGAAGCTCCGATAGGACCGTATTCCATGAAACGACCGAAAGCGCACAAATCGAAATGCTCCGCAGACATACGATGGGACCGCATCCGCCGCGCGGTGGATACGGTCCGCGTGTCCGCGATCCGAACCGACGCGCTCGCTCATGTTCGGCTGGGCATCGTAAAAACGTCGGGAGCGGGATGCGGGATGGATCGTCGCAGCGCGGATCGTCGGGCCGCAGCGGATACGGTATTGTCAACCGCCCGAACCGTGCCACGATTGAGGCGTCCTCGACGGGGACCGCGGACCCCGTTGGTCGTGGACATTCGTCTGTATGCCTGATCAAGGCAAACCCTGGAGAGAACCGTGGCCGCTTACGCCGCAACAAAGCATCCGGCGCCGACCAGACGAGGCCTGGGACCCGATCCCGCGCTTCTTGCGCTGATCGCGCTGATCCTGACGATCGGCATCGTCATGGTGACGTCCGCGGGGTTCATTCTGGCTGCAGGGAAGTTCGGCGACGGCTTTTACTATACGAAGAAGCAGGGTTTGGCCATGGTCATCGGACTCGGGCTCATGTATTTGTTCTCGATCGTGAAGCCCGACTTCTGGCGGCGTCTGGCGATTCCGTTCCTCGTGTTGGGCGTGTTTCTCATGCTGCTCGTCTTCGTGCCGGGCGTGGGCGTCGAGATGGGCGGGTCCAATCGCTGGATTCGATTGCCGTTCGGCTTTTTCCTGCAGCCCTCGGAATTCGCCAAGTACGCGCTGGTGCTCTTTCTCGCGGATTCCCTCGCCGGGAAGCAAGACCACATCGGAGATTTGACGCTGGGCTTTCTCCCCCATGTCGCAGTGATCGGCGTGGTAGTGATCGTCATTCTGATTCAACCGGACTTCGGCAACGGGGTGATCCTGACCACGGTGGGCTTTCTCATGCTCTTCGTCGCGGGAGTGCGCTTGCGTCATATTCTCGGCGCGGCGATCCTGTGCCTGCCGTTTCTTTTTCAGGTCGCGATCAGCGCGCAGTATCGTCTTTCCCGACTTATGAGCTTCCTCGATCCCTGGGCCGATCCTCGGAACTCGGGATTCCAGGTTATCCAGAGCCTCATGGCGTTCGGGTGCGGCGGCGCCTGGGGAGTGGGGATCGGCAAGGGCATCCAAAAGCTGTTCTATCTTCCGCAACCCCATACGGACTTCATTTTTGCGGTCGTGGGAGAAGAGATGGGCTTTGTGGGCGTCCTCCTCCTCATCGTCCTCTTCTATTTGTTGATTTGCAGGGGCCTCGTTGTCGCCATGCGCTCGACCGATAATTACCGCCGATACCTCGCGTTCGGCATAACCTGCCTGGTCGGCTTGCAGGCGTTGGTGAATATGGCGGTTTCGATGGGTATGCTCCCCACCAAGGGCCTGCCGCTGCCGCTGGTTTCCCTCGGCGGAACGTCGATGATCATGAACCTGGCCGGACTGGGGGTCCTCATGGCGGTTGCACGGTCCACGTACAGGGACGCGGAGGGAACGAACACATGAGACTTCTGATCGCAGGCGGAGGAACCGGCGGACATCTCTTTCCCGCTCTGGCAGTCGCCCGAGGGCTCCGGGGGCATGCGCCCGATGCGGAGGTCCTCTTTGTCGGAACGGAGCGGGGGATCGAGGCGCGCGTCATCCCTGAAAGCGAATTCCCCATTCGGTTCATTACCGCGCGCGGTCTCAGAGGAAAGGGAGTTCTGAACGCGCTTCGCGGGTCGGTGGAAATCCCCCGGGCTATCGTTCAATCACTGATGATCCTCCGCAATTTCCAACCGGACGTGGTCCTCGGCGTGGGCGGATATGCGTCGGGACCTACCCTGGCGGCCGCGCTCATGCTCGGAAAGCCGACGGCGATTCAGGAACAGAATTCGGTTCTTGGCACGACCAATCGAATTCTTTCACGATTTGTGGACAAAGTCTTCATTTCGTGGGACAACACCGAACCTGCGCCGCCGCGGGAGAAAACGCTCTGCGCGGGGAATCCCGTGCGGCGGGATCTCCTGGCGAGCGAGGCTCCCCGGGAGCGATCGGAAAAGCTCACGGTGCTCGTCTTCGGAGGCTCACAGGGCGCGAGAAGCATCAACGAGGCGTTCATAAATAATTTGGATACCTTGGCGCGGCTCAAGGATCGTATCGCCATCGTCCATCAGACCGGGCTGCAGGTGAATACCGATATCGAAGCCAAATATGCGGACGCGGGCCTCAGTGCGGATGTCCGACGATTCATCGACGATATGGGGACCGCGTACCGAGCCGCGGACCTTGTGGTTTGCCGCGCGGGCGCGGGGTCGCTCTCCGAGATAACCGCGGTCGGCAAGCCGGCGATCGTGGTCCCGTATCCGTACGCGATCGGCGATCACCAGGCCAAGAACGCCGCGGTCCTCGAATCGGGCGGCGCGGCTCGGGTTATTCCCGAGGAACGGCTCAAGAACGGCGCGCTCGTCAAGGAAATCGTCACGGTTATCGAAAATCCCGATCTGCTGCGACGCATGGCCGAGAATTCCCGGAAACTCGGACGACCCGATGCGACCGACGTCATCGTCCGGGAACTAATTGCGCTCAAAAGGAGCCGTTCGTGATCGGCAGCCTCTTCAAACGAGTGCGCGACGTTCACTTCGTCGGCGTCGGCGGAGTCGGCATGAGTAGTATCGCCGAGATACTCCTCGCGCTCGGCTTTTGCGTAAGCGGCTCGGACTTGAGAAGTTCCGCGACCACTCGGCGGCTCGAATCCCTGGGCGCCAAGATCCGTATCGGACATTCTCGCGATCACCTCGACAAGGCCGATGTGCTCGTCTATTCCTCTGCAGTGCCTGAAAACAATCCCGAAGTGATGGAAGCGCGGGAGCGCCGAATCCAGGTCATCCCCCGAGCCGAAATGCTCGCCGAGCTCATGCGCATGCAGACCTCCATCGCGGTCGCCGGTATGCACGGGAAGACCACCACCACCTCGATGATCGCCGCGGTGCTCTCGAATGCGGGTCTGGATCCGACGGTCTTGATTGGCGGGCGGCTCGACACCCTGGGCGGCGGCGCGAGGCTCGGTCAGGGCGACCTCCTTGTCGCGGAAGCGGATGAATCGGACCGCTCTTTTCTCAAGCTCTATCCGAGCATTGCGCTCATCACCAACATGGACCTCGAGCACATGGACTGCTACTCGTCCATGGAAGAGATCCGTGAGACCTTCCTCGAATTCATCAATCGTCTGCCCTTCTACGGGTACGCGATCGTCTGTCTCGACGATCCCGAGGTTCAGAAGATTATCCCGCTGATTCAGAAGAACTTCATTACGTACGGTCTGAGCCCCCAGGCGGCGATCAGGGCGCGCAAACCCGAGCTGAAAAACGGCGTCTCCCATTTCGAGGTCTACCGTGAGGACACGCTGCTCGGCGAGATCAATCTTCCGATGCCTGGAGTCCATAACGTTCAGGACGCCCTGGCCGCGATCGCGACCGCAGACATCCTCGAGGCTCCCTTTGACAAGACCAAGGAAGCGCTCGACTCATTCCAAGGCGTTCATCGGCGGTTCACGCTCCGGGGCGTGAAGGCCGGCGTCAGGGTTATCGACGATTACGGTCATCACCCGACCGAGATCAAAGCAGTCCTGCAGGCCGCGCGGCAGATCGCGGAGAAGCGGATCGCGGTGCTCTTCCAGCCGCATCGGTACACCCGAACCCAGGCGCTCTACGAGGAGTTTCTCACTGCGTTTTTCGCCGCGGACCTGCTCTACATAACTGAAATCTATCCCGCGAGCGAGAAGCCCATCGAAGGCGTCTCCGGCGAGGCGCTTTGTGAAGGTATTCGACTTCGCGGTCACAAGACCGCGCGGTTCATCCCGGATCTCGAGTTCGCGCCGGGGGAGATATGCCCCGAACTCGAACCGGGAGATATGCTCATCACACTCGGGGCCGGCGACGTGACGCGCATGGGACCGATCCTGCTCGAGGAATTGGCCCGTCGAGAGGAGGCGACTCGATGATCGTCACTCCCGGGCATATTCGCGATATCGCGGACCTCGTCACGGGCCGGGTTATCCAACACGCGCGGTTGGCCGACGTCACCACCTTCAAAATCGGCGGGCCGGCCGAGCTGCTCATCGAACCCGGCGCGCCCGAGGAACTTCGCGCGGCGCTCGCATACCTGAGAGAGGCACGGATTCCGGTCTTCATCCTCGGTTCGGGCAGCAACGTGCTTTTTCGGGATGAAGGCTTTCCCGGAGCGGTAATCAGGTTGACCGGTCTTCGCGGCTTCACGATTCAGTCGAACGGATCGGATTACGCGAAGGTGAGCGCCGCGGCCGGCGAGCCTCTTCCCGCTCTGATCAATCGGTGCGCGGGCGATGGTTTGCGCGGACCCGAGGCGCTCTGGGGCATACCCGCCTCGGTTGGGGGCGCAGTGGTGTCGAACGCCGGCGCGCGAGGCGTGTGGATCGGCGATCTGCTCTCCGAAATCACGATCGTCACTCCGGCCGCGGCGGAACAGAGACTGGCGCGGGAAAATTTCTCGTGCTCGTATCGTTCGATCGATCTCCCCGCAAGCGCGGTCGTCACGGCCGCAGGCCTGAGGCTTGTCCGAGACGATCCCGACGCGGTCGAGGCGAGCATGGAAGCCGCGCGGAAACACCGATGGGAAACACAGCCGATGGGCTTCCCGAGCGCGGGTTGCGTCTTCAAGAATCCGGCCCCGGACAACCCCGCGGGAGCGATTATCGACCGTTTGGGATTCAAGGGCAGATCTGTCGGCGGCGCTCGAGTCTCGGACGCGCACGCCAACTTCATCGTGAATGCCGGCGGAGCGTCGGCCGGAGACGTTCTTGCCCTTATCGAAGAGATACGTGAAGCGGTCCGGGCCGCGGAAGGCGTCGATCTCGAGCTTGAGATCCGCATAGCGCCGGAGGGGCCGGCTCATGCTTAGAAAGCCGCGAGGACTCGTCATACGCGGAGACAAACCGGCGAGGAGCGCGGCGGACAAGCTCGCTGCCCGTAAGCGCAATCGCGCGGTTTTCAAATCTCTCCTCGTGGGCGGTCTGGCGGTTGATTCAATCCTGGGAGCGCTGCTGTTGTATCTCGTCTTTCTCCATATGCCGTACTTCAACCTCCAGCAGGTGGATGTAACCGGCAATCAGCGGCTCTCGAAGGAAGAGGTCATCGAGGCGTCCGAGCTCGAGGCCGGCATGAATCTGCTGGCGGTGAATCTCGCGTCCATCGCGGGTCGCCTGAAGCGCCACCCGTGGATTCGATCCGCGTCGGTTTATCGGCGGCTGCCCGGTCGGATGATCATCGAGATCCACGAACGGACCCCACGCGCAATCCTGGCTGCCGGCAAGCTCTACTACGTGGACGGGCAGGCGGATTTTTTCACGCGCGTGCTTCCCGGCGATCCGGTGAATTATCCGCTCTTTGCGGGTGTGAACGAGGACGAGTTGAAGTCGGAACAGGTTGAGGTTCGCGAGATGATACGGACCGGCCTGGCGCTCCTCGATATCGTGGAACGGACCGAAGAGGGGCTCGCTCCGTCGGCGGTCTCAGAGATTTGGATCGATCTCGACCGAGGCCTGACGCTCCGGACGGTTTCCGGCCGAACCGTCGTTTTGGGCCGGTCGGACTATGAAATGAAGCTCAAGCGGTACGGGAAGCTCAAGAGCTTCCTCTCCAGCCGCGGAGAATGGAATAACGCCCGAATTATCGATCTGGACTTTGAGGATCGCGCGCTGGTCAGGTCGGGCGCGGCGCGGGTCCGGGGGTAGGAATATGTCTCGAGCTGAAAACACCGTCGTCGGCCTGGATGTGGGAACCACCAAAGTCTGCGCCATTATCGGCGAGGTCAACGAAGACGACATGGTCGACATCGTAGGTGTGGGGAGCGCTCCCTCACGCGGCCTGCGCAAAGGCGTCGTGGTCAATATCGACCAAACGGTGGCGAGCATCAAGAAAGCCGTCGAGGACGCGGAACTCATGGCCGGAGTCCAGGCGGACGAGGTGTACGCCGGCATATCGGGCGGCCACATCAGGGGTATAAATTCCCACGGGGTCATCGCGATCAAGAATCGAGAAGTCACCGAACTGGACGTCGAGCGCGTCATCGACGCCGCCCGCGCGGTCGCGATTCCCATGGATAGAGAGGTTGTCCATATCCTCCCCCAGGAGTTCATGGTCGACGACCAGGAGGGCATAAAGGAGCCCATCGGGATGGCCGGCGTCAGGCTCGAGGCCAAGGTCCACATCGTCACCGGAGCGGTCTCGTCTGCGCAGAACATCGTCCGATGCGCGCATCGCAGCGGCCTGCGGGTGCGCGATCTGGTCCTCCAGCAGTTTGCCGCCGCGTCCGCCGTGCTCTCTCCCGACGAAAAAGAACTGGGCGTGCTCCTGGTGGACATCGGCGGGGGCACCACGGACATTGCGGTCTTCTCGGACGGCTCGATCCGTCACACTGCGGTCATCTCGGTCGGCGGCGATCAGTTGACCAACGACATCGCGGTGGGACTGCGCACTCCCATGGCCGAAGCCGAAAAGATCAAGAAACGCTTCGGCTGCGCATTGGGATCGTTCATCACCGCGGATGAGACGATCTCGGTTCCGGGCGTTGGCGGCAGGCATCCGCGGGTGCTCTCTCGGTCGGTGCTTGCCGACATCACCGAGCCGAGACTCGAGGAGATCTTCAGTCTGGCGCGCCGCGAAATCGAGAAATACAACCTCATGGAGTGCATCGCGTCGGGCATGGTCCTGACCGGCGGTACCATCTGCATCGAAGGCGCGGTCGAACTGGCCGAACAGATCTTCGATATGCCGGTCCGGCTCGGGTATCCCTACGGCATCAGCGGTCTGGTGGACGTGGTCAATTCCCCGGTGTACGCGACCGGCGTCGGGTTGGTGCTGTGGGCCGCCAGAAATCGTTCAGTAGACCTTTTGGCCCCGTATCAGAACGCGGGAATGTTCGACAAAATCATGGGCCGCATGAAGCAATGGTTCAGCGAGGCGTTCTAGGAGACGAAACAAGACGAGAATCCCGTCCCGAGCGGTCTTCGGCCGAGTGTGCGGACCGACGCCCGGGGCGATATTGATTATTCAATAGTTCGTATGTGTGATCTGGATTGGGTGTGGTCGAGGTCCGAACCGCACGCCGCCGCGACGATGGCGCCAACGGTCGAAGCGGCTGAGTCCGACCGGACCAAGATCTCTTCACTCAGGAGGCCCCGAAAATGCTCGAATTTGAAACCGATCGCGATCGCAACGCAGTCATCCGCGTGCTCGGTGTGGGCGGAGGAGGCGGAAACGCCGTCAACAACATGATCAGGTCCGGCCTGAACGGTGTGGAATTCATCACCGTCAACACCGACGCGCAGTCGCTGGAACACAATCTGTCGGAAGTGAAGCTCCAGATCGGCAGCCAACAAACCCGCGGCCTCGGCGCCGGCGCGGATCCCGAAATCGGGCGGATTGCGGCCAACGAAGACTACGACAATATCCGCGATTCCATCGAAGGCGCGGACATGGTCTTCATCACCGCGGGCCTCGGCGGCGGAACGGGTACCGGCGCAGCGCCCGTCATCGCTCGAATCGCTCGGCAGGAAGTGGGCGCGCTGACCGTCGCGGTGGTCACCAAGCCCTTCAACTTCGAGGGCAAGCGCCGTATGCGACAGGCCGACGAAGGAATCGAGGAAC
The DNA here is from genome assembly GCA_964385875.1 of uncultured Syntrophales bacterium. GTDB lineage: Bacteria > Desulfobacterota > Desulfomonilia > Desulfomonilales > Desulfomonilaceae > CAYLRL01. The sequence goes on along the minus strand of CAYLRL010000034.1, from coordinate 22,612 downwards.
TCCGCCGAGAGGTGGACACCCTCATCATCATCCCGAATCAGAAACTCCTCGCGCTCAAGAAGGACATCTCCTTCCTCGACGCGTTCCGCAAGGCCGACGACGTGCTGCTCCAGGGCGTCCGAGGCATCTCCGACCTCGTCACGGTGAACGGCCTGATCAACCTCGACTTCGCGGACGTAAAGACCGTCATGAAGGAAAAGGGCGTCGCGCTCATGGGTACCGGGTCAGCCATCGGCGAAGGCCGCATGGAAGAGGCCACCCGCATGGCCATCAACAGCCCGCTCCTCGAGGATATCTCGATTTCGGGCGCTCGCGGCGTGCTCATCAACGTCACCGGCTCCTCGTCCATGCAACTCTCCGAGATCAACGACGCGGTCTCGATCATCCAGAACGAGGCCCACGAAGACGCAAACATCATCTTCGGCGCGGTCATCGACGAAGAAATGGGAGAAGCGGTCAATGTGACCGTCATCGCCACGGGCTTCGGCAAGCGTCAGGAAGCGGTCAGGGACCAAGAATCCGAGGCGCCGGCGCCCAAGGTCAAGCCTCTCCCCGCTCCCGCGCCCCAGCGCAAGGAGCCGGACTCCAGCGGCGCGTGGACGTACCAGCCGGGCGAACCCAACGACGTGAGAATTCCCCCTTTCGTCCGGAAAAGCGCCCGGGAACGCAACAGCCGCCACCTCAACGTGGTCGACGAATACGCGATGGAACGTGAGGAAGATCTGGATATCCCCACCTTCCTCCGGAAACAGGCGGACTGATCAGAAGGTATGGATATGCCCCGACCCTCACCTTACCCTGACCCTCTCCATCCGGCGGAGGGTTAGGGTACGGGTCTTCGGAGACCGGAGTGAGCGACTCGATTACGCTGCGCTGATCGCCTGCCGGCGTCGGCTGTTCCGAAACCGCGCCCCGAGGCTCCCATGCCCAGACCGGGCGAAACTCAAACGATCCGACCGAAGCCCGAAGCGCCGCTCCCCGTGGCGCTCGTCTTCCCGAACGCGTATCGGATCGGCATGGCAAATCTCGGCTATCAGGCGCTTTACCGCTTCCTCAACGAGCATCCCGCGTTCGCCGCGGAACGCTTCTTCTTCCCCGATCCCGACGCGCCGGCGACCGCGGACCGTCGACCGCTCTCGGAGGAGTCCGGCCGACCGCTCGGCGATTTTCCCATCGTCGCGTTCAGCATCCCCTTCGAGAATGATTATCCCGCGATTCCGGGCGCGCTCGCCGCGGCGGGCCTCCCCGTGATGCGGAAGGACCGCGACCTCCGCGATCCCGTGGTTATCGCCGGCGGAGTGTCCGTTTCGCTCAATCCCGAGCCCCTGGCGGAATTCCTCGACCTCGCGTTCATCGGCGAACTCGACGGGGACCTCGAATCGGGCGCCGCCGGCTTCTTCGATACGCTCGCTCGAATTATGCTCGAATCGGACCGTCGTGTGCGCGCTCGCGAGGACTTCCTCGATCGCTTCAAGGACGCGGCGCATGTCTATGTTCCGTCAGCGTACGAATTTGAGTTCGACGACGCGGGCCGTGTGGTGAGCGTCGCCCGCAAACCCGGCTATCCCGAGAAAATCCTCGCGGCCAAACGCCTCGACAAAGGCGCGGACGCGCCCGTCTCCGTGCTCTTCTCCCGGGAAACGGAGTTCGGCGAGAGCCTCCTCGTGGAAGCAAACCGAGGATGCGGCCGAGGATGCCGCTTTTGCGCCGGCGGATGGACGCATTTCCCCGTGCGATACACGCCGTTTCGGAAGATCCGTGAGCGCGTCTCGGAAGCGATCCGCGAGGGGCGCTCGATCGGGCTCGTCGGATCGGACCTGGCCGGCCACCCCCAGATGGAGGATATCCTCAGCTTTATCATCCGCAAGGACGGCCGATTCTCCCTCTCGTCGATCCGGCCGGAGGGCCTCACCCCGAAAATCATCGAACTCATCGCCGAGTCCGGCCAGAAGACCGCGACCCTCGCGCCGGAGACCGCGTCCGCTCGGATGAAACGCGTCATCGGTAAGCCCATCCACCCGAAAACCTTCCACGACCTCATACCGCAGCTCGTCACCGCCGGCATTCCCAATATTCGGTTCTATTTCATGATCGGGCTCCCGACCGAGACCGACGACGACGCCCGGGAAATCGTGACCTTCGTGCGCCAAAGCCAACGGATCTTCGTGGACGCGTCCCGCGCAATGGAGAAAATCGGGTCGATCTCCGTCCAGGTGAATCCATTCGTACCCAAGCCCTGGACACCCTTCCAATGGGCCGCCATGATTCCGACCAAAGACCTGGAGAAGCGCGTCGATCTCATCCGCGACGGCCTCAAAAACCTGCCCAATGTTCACCTCCGCACGGAATCGCCACGCTCCGCGCTCTTCCAGGCCGTCCTCTCCCGCGGCGACCGACGCCTCGCGCCGGCCCTGATCCGCGCGGCCACGGAAAACGCCAAATCCCCGACTATCTTCAAAAAAGAAGGCATCGCGCCGGAACAGCACGCGGTCCGAGAACGCCCGCCCAACGAAACCTTCCCCTGGGACATCGTCGACCACGGCGTGAAAAAGAGCACCCTCCGCCGAGTCTACGAAAAAGCCCTGGGAATCGAGACGCCGGAGAGCGCGTAAACCCTTTCCTCGACTTTCGTCCGTTACTTTGCTCTGTCCAACACGCCCCATTCTTTTGTACTTGACAGGCTCCTCCAATCCCGCATAATGGTGGATAGTCGGTTTGCCCTCAAACAACCCGATGAGAAGATCTTCCCTACGTCCATTGACATAGGGGGTGTGAGCGCGGCGAGCGTAGAAATCGCCGCTCAAAGCTGCGAAAAGCCTCTTATCAACGCATGATCCAGGGAGAGCATCTCCCACTGGGCCGCGGCCCATCATCACGGAAGGGAGGATGAGCCATGCCAACCGAACCTCACGACCAAGGGCCTCCGAACGATCGTCAACCACCTAACCACGAGCCGCCCGCGCTCAATATTGATAAGCACGTCGCAAACACACAGAGCGCGTACTTCTATATGCTTATTGTGACTTCTCTCACTCTCATCATGGCTTTGCTGCCCAGTCCGGTAGAAAAATACAATGACGCCATTAAAGAAATCCAAGTCCTTAGCGCTGCTCTCGAACAGGCTTCTCATCACGTTACCCCTACGGACCAAAAGCAGCCGGGGTGTGTCACTTTTTCTTTTGGAGATTCCGGGCCGCCGTCCAACAGTTCCCAGGCAGCGAACGGCAAGCCCAACATCAAGACGAAGGAATACACGGGCAACGTCAAAATTGCGCCGACGCTGCTTCAACCCTCCGGTGCGGCCAAGAAGCCATTTGAAGACGAAGTCAAATGCTTAAAAACCCACATCAATAAGGAGTTCAAAGCGTTCCTCAGCAAGCCCCGTCCGGAGCATTTCTGTGACGACCTCCAAAAGTATGCAAAACGTTCGCTCAGCTCCGATGAAGAAACAGATTGTGTGAAGGAGTGC
>CAYLRL010000034.1:6704-19043 GCA_964385875.1 uncultured Syntrophales bacterium | reverse complement strand
AACGATCGCTCGGCAAATTCCGGTAAGATCAGACACCTTCACGGCTGGCTGACCAAATTCGACTGGCAACTGAATCCGTACTTTGGCATTGACGAGGCTGAGCTCTATAAATCGTTGGCGGAACCGGTCGATAGGGCTCTCAAACGCTTGCAGTGCTGGGGCAAGCTCGAAGACCTTCACATTCACAGAGAGCTCCGTGAAGTTTCAGATACTCAAGACACCGAACAAAGCGAAAATGGCGCAAAGCTACGTATCGCTGTCACCTTAACGTATAGCGACAAGAATGGCGGTGAGGACAAATGCAATCCCAAGACGGCCGACTTCACAGTCCCGTGTCAGTACATTTATGGCAGGCTAACGGATTCCGATCTCCCCGGTCGCGCCTGTCGTTACGCTATGTTCGTAAAATGGTTTCACAAATATATAATCGAGGATGATGGGAACAAACAGAAGAATGAGGACGGCGCCGCTGCGACCGTAACCGGCGGGATAGAATGGAAAGATATTTCCGGGGAGTCGTTCGACGGTCAACGCTCTGAACTCTTGCCCGTCACGAGTCATTTCCTAAACGAGCTGAATGGGGCCAACCCCGAAGACGCTTTGGCCTACTTCGAGCAGAAAAAGGACGAAAAAACCAGCGGGGTTACGCTTGGGGGCATCACCATCCCGTCAGAAATAGCGACCGGATTCGCTCCAGTGCTCATACTCGTCGCGCTCGTTTATCTACTCGGACAGGTCCGACAGTTGGAGAGGCTTGACAACATGTTACGAAGCAACGTAACGAGAAATGAAGAAACTATTAAAGACGCGGATGACAATTGGGTATCGGAATGGCAAGGCGTGGATGATGCCCCATGGATCGGTCTTCACAAGAACAATGTGTCAAAATGGTTGACGTGGATAACTGTTGTTATCTTTCCGGTTGTAACCATCGTATGGCTCGGTTACAGTAGAGATATATTCCGGTGGTCTTGGGATTGGTCGGCTTGGGGACTCGTACTCGTAGTCATTGCCATCGCCGCGCTGAGATGTGGGGTCTCTATTGAGCGTTCTCTTCGCACTACACTGCACGAGCACAGCGAAAAGAATAAGAAGCACGCGTGAGATGAGCTTCCCGGAGGAAAGCGCGGCGATCGCGACATCTCGAATCGGCGCCATCATCAGGACCTTCTTGTGTATCAAAGTGCTGGACAGATGGGGTTCGCGTCGTTTTCCCCATCCTACACGGACCGTCTTAGGTTTTGTCGTGGGGTGAGTGCAAGGCGGAACAACATATGAGTAATAATGCTCTTTTCGGTTTCTTCACAGATCTCATCGAGGCATTCTCCCTCGATGTGTGGGCCGGTGCATTTCTCGGCGTTCTCGTGTCGGCCCTCTTTGCTGCAGCACTGGCCTGCTTAAATAGCTTGCGGGATCTTTTTCCGCTACGTAGACTTCTGGCCGGGTTCCTTGAGCAAGACGAGAATTGTGCTATTTTTATCCGCTGGATGCGTTCTCCGGATCGAAGCAATCCGAATTATTATGAGGCGCAACTTCCAGACTGTTTCCCGCCCGCAACGAGCGGGAAAGTCAGCAGACATCCGAACATCCCGGCGGTGATAGCCAAGGCAGATATGCAAGCGGCTGCGGATGTAATGAACGTTCTCGGTCGCTCCGGAAAGACTAGGAATATCGAATTCCTCTCCATCGTGGATCATTATCGCACGTGGGATCGTAACATAGTCTGCATTGGGGGGAGTGCCAAGACCATCGAGATATTTGCGCAAGACGATCCGGAAAACCGGTCCAAGAGGCAATTTCCCGAAAATCTGGGTAGTCTTTTTCCGGATTTACGCCTGGATACTGAGGACCCCTGCGATGACGTCGGTCTCATCCACAAGACGTTTTTTCAAAGCACAGGAAAGCCATGCCTTGTGCTGATGGGAGGAGGTGTTCTTGGCACTGAGGCGGCAGGGTATTTCTTTCGCAACCATGCGCGGCTTCTAGGAAAAATGTACGGGAAGAAACCGTTCTCAGTACTGGTCACTGCCAGCCTATCTGCAGGCCCACAATCGGCGAATCTCGCTTGGTATTACCCGGATCCATCTCCTTGGACCAGGATTTTCTATCCACTCGAGTGGATTCGTCGTATACGGCATGTGAAGCAAGCACAGCGGGGGTAGGATATGCTTCCCGCAGGGGCCCGCATCTGCCGCGCCTCTTTCGGGTTAAGGGTTTCGGTTGGGTTGGGCCGGCCGGTCGTCGGGGCGACCGGCGCATCGCCGGGGTCTTGAAATCCGAGCCGAAGAGGGGGGCGGCGCGTGTCTGGGTTGAAGGGATGCCCGGCCGCCGAGATTGCTCCGCTTCGCCGGCAGTGACATGTGGAGGGCGCGGGAAGGCACGCGGGACGATCTTCCCGCCCCGGCCCTCGATGACGGAACCGTTCTTTCCCGTGCCCGCTGAACATCTATAGTTTCGCCCTTTGGCGGCAATCCGGTGGGCGCGTCGAGCGCGCGACGTTGAATTTCGTCATATCCTGCTGCTGACCGGGCTCGACCAGAATTCTTTGCCTCATGTGACTTCGCCGGGCTTCACCAGTTGCGGGAGGTTGGCCGAGCTCCACGTGTCTGACGAGGCCGAACCGGGTTCACGCTTACGCATTACGGCTCATGGGTTCGCAAATGCGGAGCTTCGACCTTACGATTACTCTTCGGCCGTCCGCATCGCTTCTTGTTGAACGAGCAACTACAAGACAACCTCGTTCCGGTTGTTGGACCGACCAGGCTTATCCTGGCGGACCGCAATGACACGGCCGCGGGCTTCGGCTTCTCCCCGCTCTCCGGCCTCTGCGGCCTCCCGCTCTCACGAAATTTCTTTTTTGACCGCGGCTTTTCGGGCGAGTTCCTGGAGGTCGACGGTTTTGTCCATTTCGTCGACGATTTCCGTTCCGAGGAGTGTTTCCACCATATCTTCGAGGGTGACGATCCCTGCGGTTCCGCCGAACTCATCCACCGCGACGGCGATATGATGACGGTAGGCGAGGAAGCGGGTGAGCACTCGCAGGCAGTCCGTGCTTTCCGGTACATGGGAGATCGGTTTAGCGAAGGTCTTAACCGGTTCCGCGTCACGGCCGTCGATTTTGGCCTCAAAGATATCGCGGATGACCACGTATCCGAAGATGTTTTCCCGATCGTCCCGGTAGAGCGGGAACCGCGTGAACGCCTCGGTTTTGACCACGTCCACCGCGTCGGCGACCGAAGTGTCTCCGTCGAGGGAAACCACGACGGTTCGCGGGGTCATGATTTCCCTCACGGACTTATTTTCCAGATGGATGATGTTGTGCACGAGCGTGCTTTCCCGCTCGGTGATCTGCCCTTCCTTTTGGCCGAGGCGAACCACCGCGAGGATTTCGTCTTCGGTGATCGTGGGTTCCACGGCGGACTTGGTAATCAGCCGCGAGATTCCTTCCGTGACCCGGATGGCCGGATACAAGGCGTAGATCATGACGGTCAGCGGCCACACGGTGTAGGGCCAGATGATTCGCCAGTAGACCACTCCAACGGTTTTGGGCACGATTTCGGTGAATATCAGAATCGCCAGGGTAAATGCGATGGAGAAAGCCGGCATAAGAGATTGCCCCAGAACCTCGACGCCGTAGACACCCGCCATTGTTGCGCCGAGTGTGTGGGAGATCGTATTGAGTATGAGGATTGCCGCGATCGGTTTGGACACATCCCGCTTGAGCTCCAAGAAGCGCTCGGCGAGACCGGCACGGGGACCTGCGGCTTTTGCGGCTTCAAGAGCGCCGCTTCGAGTCGAGTACAAGGCGGCCTCGAAAAGCGAGCAATACGCGGAAATAAAAAGGGCCAGAACAACGGCCAAGACAAACGCGGTCATGAACTACGCTCCTTGAAAGAACGAGTCTGCGAGATAGAGTCGGTTCCCGGGAATGACTTTCGGCCGGACAACCTCGTGCGGCGTGACGCCGGCGACCGAACCGATAATATCATGAGAGAGTCCGTTGCGCGCTTCGCCCAAGGGACGCCGCTCATGCTCGCGGCCTCCTCCGCGCCGTCCGCGGAAGTCCCCGTCTCGGTGTGACTTCTCCCGTGATCCGGGCCGCGGCCGACGGCTTCGAGACCTCACTCCGGTTGGAACGGCTTCCGATTAAGATCGATAATTTCCATTCTGTTGTTCGCTTCCGGATGTTTGACGGAGGGACCCTCCGTGAGAATGACGAGATTCCCTTCGATCTCGTATTCGGCCAGGATATCCCGTGCGAATTCGTTCCAATCGTCCGGGTGCTCCGACACGAAGACCGGATTGACGCCGTAGGAGAAGTGCAGCTTCTGGATTGTGCGCGGGTGGCGTGAGACCGCAATGATCCATACCGGGAGTCTAAATCGGGAGATGCTTTGAGCCGAAGCGCCGCTGCGAGTGGGACAAACGACCGCGGCAGGCGATACGCTGTCCGCGGTTGTGACCACACTGAGCGCAATGAGATCTCTGAGGCTTACGTTTCCGTCGTCGCCGTACGAAGCCAGGTGCTCCCTGAGGTGATCCCTCGGCCGATGCGGTTCGACCGCGGCCGCGATTCGGGCGAGCATGCGGACCGATTCCACGGGGTATTTGCCCATGGCAGACTCTCCGGAAAGCATCACGCAATCGGTTCCGTCAAGGATAGCGTTGGCCACGTCGGTCGATTCCGCGCGCGTCGGTCGCGGACTCACGGTCATCGATTCGAGCATCTGCGTGGCGGTTATCACCGGTTTGCCCCTGAGGTTGGCGAGTCGCGTCAGCTTCTTCTGAACCACCGCAATCTCCTCGATCGGAATCTCGACACCCAGGTCGCCTCGAGCGATCATAATACCGTCGGCCGCGTCGAGGATTTCATCCAGCTGCGACAGCGCACGGCTGCGCTCGATCTTGGCGATGAGAAACGGCTGCTTGCCCGTCTTTTCCGCGGCTTCCCGAAGCTCGAACATGTCTTCCGGAGACTCCACGAACGATTGGCTCACCGCGTCGACGCCGTGTTCCAGCGCGAATTGAAGGCACTCACGATCATGGTCGGTGAACGCGCCGATTCCCAGGTCGATGTCGGGGACGTTCAGTCCTTTGCGGGAGCGCAATTCTCCGCCGACCCGAACTTCGCATTTGACGTCGTTCCCCGTGACGTCGACCACTTCAAGTTGAATGATGCCGTCGTTGATGAAGAGTTTGTCGCCCGGATGGACCACGCGGGGAAGCGGAGCGAAGGAGACCGAAACATGCTCCGCGTCGCCGACGAACTCATCGGTAGAGAGCGTCAACTTATCCCCGGCCGCCAGTTGGACGGGCTCATCCCTGATTTCTCCCACCCGTATCTTTGGGCCGGGCAGGTCCGCCATGATCGCCACCCGGCGACCGACCGCGTTTGCGGCTTCGCGGATCCTTCCGATGGTTTGGGCGTGGCTTTCAAAGTCCCCGTGCGAGAAGTTGAGGCGCGCCACGTCCATGCCCGCACGAATGATTCGCCGCAGCATTTCCGGCGAATCGGACGCGGGTCCGATGGTGCACACAATTTTCGTCTTATGATCGGGTAAGGTCATGTTCGCTTTTCCCCAGTTTTTCGCTCCGGTTTGACGCCTGCAGACCGATCGGCCCTCCCTCGATGCGGAGCGACCGTCCGGCTCGGTTGCGCCCGTCGGCGTCTCCGAGCCGGGCTCGATCGCTCGTCCCGCCGTGGCCTCGAAAAGGAGTGTGCTCGCGCGGAAGTTGTCCGACAAGAGGACACGATGAGGAGGTCTAACATCCTGACATCACAGTGGTCGATGAACTGCGTGTCCGACAATCGTACACGCCGGCCGGTCGCGGCGGTCTCATCGGACGCGCCCGACGAAGGTCATTTTGCACAATCTTCAATAAATCAGCCACTTGAATCGGCAACTTCCACCGGGCCCATGCCGGCATAAAACATGCTTATGACAAACCATTGAATTTTCAAACGACTTTGTCAATCGCCGGCCCTTCTCGCAGGAATCGATTCATCATTTCGCAAGGAGATCGCACAGATGACCAATCCCGACCCGAAACACCACGCGAGCGCGCCCCCCAATGAGGAGGCTTGCGGTGAATGTCCTTCCGACGAGGTCCTCACCGCTCAGGAATCGGCCGTCCTTTCCGAGATGAGAGCCGTGAAGGACGAATTGCAACCGATCGCGGATAGGTTGGCAAAATTGGAGGATCAAATCAAGCATCCCAAGATCGACATTACCAGCGAAAGGCGTAATACGGAGTGGGCAAAACTGGAAGGCAAAATGTCCGAGCTCAGGCAGGAGTGGCGCAAATGGCAGGAACGCCTTGACGAGGCCATCGAACAGAAAATGAGATGCCTGGGCCACCGAGAATAGGGCTTATAACGTAATCTCGGTCAACGGCTTTAAACAAATCTTGGCAACCTGTCGGCGCGGGTATGGCCGAAGCCGATCGGTCTACGCGCCGGATAGGCCTGTGCGACGCGAGTACGACCTTTATGGACGATCCACGCATAACAGATCCCGAGCTCATGCCGGTCGCGGTCATTACGACGGACTGCGACGGCCGTATTATATCGGTGAACGAGGCCGCGGCGGAGCTCCTCGCGGTCGAACAAAGCGCGGTGATCGGCGGATCCCCGGCGGATTTCATGCCGGCTGAGAGCGCAGCCACGTGGGAACGAATCCTCGCCGGCGGTCGCCCGTCGGAGCCGCTGTACACCCGGAATATGCGGTTACTCCGAAGCGACGGTCGTCGCGTGAACCGGCGTCTCGTCATCGGGCCGACGGGAGACGGGGAGCGACTCCGTATGTTCGCGTTGGACGTGGACGACCGAACGCTTGCCGAGACCGAGAAACTGATGGAAGCGAACCGGCGGCTTCGAGAAGAAGTGACGGAGCGCAGACGCGCGGAAGAGGCCCTGGCGTCACAAGCGCAGGAGCTTTCCCGTTCCAACCGCGATCTGGAGCAATTTGCATATGTCGCGTCGCACGACCTCCAAGAGCCCTTGCGGAATGTCGCGAGCTGCATAGAATTACTCAAGAAGCGACGGCCGGACCTTATGGAGGACGACGCCGCACAACTCATCGGCCACGCGGAGAACGCGGTTGCGGATATGCGGGCGCTGATCAAAGGACTGTTGTCCTATTCCCGAATTACCACGAAACCGATCGAGTTCCGCCCGACCGATTGCAATGTGGTAATGGAAAAGGTTCTCGAGAATCTCCGATCGTCTATCCGGGAACAGGGCGCGAAGGTCTCCTACGATCCTCTGCCGACCATCGAATGCGACGCGTCTCAGATGGTTCGTGTCTTTCAAAATCTCATCGGCAACGCGATCAAGTTTCGGAGCGACGAGGCGCCGCGCGTGCACGTTTCCGCGGTGGGCGACGCCGGCGCCTGGACGTTTTCGGTCTCGGACAACGGCGTGGGTGTGCCGCCCGAGGATCTGGAACGCATCTTCACTCTGTTCAAACAGGCGCGGCGGCGTAAGAAGTACCCCGGGAGCGGTGTCGGTCTGGCGATCACCCGCTGGATCGTGGAAACTCACGGCGGCGAGGTGTGGGTCGAGTCGGTGGACGGGAAAGGCGCCGTATTCTTCGTGAGACTTCCCCAATCACGCGCGGCCTCCCCCTGACCGGAGGTCTTCGCGACGAGAGCGGACCGGGAGAGCCGGCCGGTCTTCGTCCGAGGGAAGGCCGCCGAAGGCGAACGTGCTGAAAATTGAATCATGAGAAGCGGGACCTCGCAATGAAGAAGGAAGTCTGTCGAGTTCTTCTCGTTGAAGACAACGACATGGACGCCGTTTGGATCGAGGACGCGTTGAGCGATTCCCCCGCGCCCGAGGCATACCAGCTCGAGCGTTTGGAACGACTCCGTGACGCCCGCCGCGTCCTCGAGACGGAGACCTTCGACATAATCCTGCTCGATCTCATGCTTCCCGACTCGGAGGGATTGGAGACCGTCACGAGCGTTCGCGAAGTCGCGCCCAATATCCCTGTGGTTGTGATCAGCGGCCTGGAAGACGTGGAGACCGCGATCCGGGCGGTGCGTGAAGGCGCCCAGGAGTTTGTGGTCAAGGATGATTGGTCTCAGCAAATGCTCCTTCGCGTTATCCGCCATGCGTTGGAGCGACATCGTCTCCTGAAGCAACGAGACGAGACCGAAACCGCGCTCCGCGAGAGTGAAGCTCGATTCCGCGCCGTCCTCGAAAGCGCCTCGGATCTGATCTCCATCAAGGATCGGCATCTTCGCTTCACCCACGTCAATCCCGCGATGGAAAAACTGCACGACGTGAAAGCCGAGGATTTGTACGGACGACGAGTCGACCGTCTCTACGGCACGGAAACGGCGAAGCAACTGGAAAACTGGGACAAACGAGTGCTCGGAGGATCGGATGTGGAAGAAGAGCACACACGGACCGTTGGCGAAGAGCGGCTGACGTTTCACGACGTTCGTGTCCCGCTGAGGAACCCCGACGGCGACGTGATCGGCGTGTGCTGCCTTTCGAGAAACGTCACCGAACGCGCGCGGGCCTCCCGGCCGGTTCCCACGCCCCACGCGGAATATCCGTCTCCGGCGATGAAGGAAACCATTGAACGGGCCGCTCGGGTGGCCGCGACCGACGGGATCATACTGCTTCTGGGCGAAAGCGGAAGCGGAAAGGACTTCCTGGCCCGCTGGATACACGATCACTCCAAACGCGCGGACAGCCCCTACTTTGCGCTCAATTGCGCCGCTCTTTCCCCCGAGTTGGCCGAGTCGGAATTGTTCGGCCATGAACCGGGCTCGTTTACCGGCGCTCGGGGCCGCAAACGGGGTATGCTCGAACTCGCCGAAGGCGGGACGCTCCTTCTCAACGAGATCGGCGAGCTTCCCCTTGCGCTCCAATCCAAACTTCTCACGTTCCTCGACACGCGGTCCTTTATGCGCGTCGGCGGACAAAAGAGCATCACCGTCGATGCGAGACTCATTGCGGCCACCCACCGTGATCTCGAAAAGGAAGTTGAGGAAAAACGCTTCCTCGAGCCCCTGTACTACCGGCTCAATGTCTTCGCCATTCGCATTCCGCCTCTTCGTGACCGGCCGGAAGACATCCCGATCCTCGTGGATGAAATGATCGGGAGCCTCGCGCAGAGCATGGAGTTGCCCGATCGCCCCCAAATGAATCCCGACGAATTGGCCGGCTTGGCCGCGTATAACTGGCCGGGCAATGTCCGAGAATTGCGGAACGTGATCGAGCGAGCGCTGATGCTGTGGGACGGAGACGAGCTCAAACTGAAGCTCCCGTCGTCGGAAAATTCCGACGAGGTCTGGTCCTACGATCTTCCGTTTCCTTCTTACTGGTCGCTGAGGGACGTCACCGACGAGGTGACCAAATCGATGTGTATGGAGGCCCTCCGTCGCACGCAAGGGAACAAGAAAGAGGCCGCGCGAATCCTGGGCATATCCCGAGACGCGCTGTACCGATACCTTCGGCGATTCCACATCGAGCCCGAACTTCTGACATGAACGGGGTTGTGTGTCCGATGATAAGACATGTCGTAGGCGTCCGATTCCCTGAAATTGCATGCTTTCTCGGCAGAGGTGTCGCTTGTACGCTTTTCGGGTTGCGTTTACCATTCAAGAAAGAGACTGCCGCCGGCCGACGGCGAGACGCGAAATTACCGGCCTGCGGCCGTATGCACGGATAAGGGCGGACGAGGACTCATATGGCACAAGGCTTGCTACACTATCCGCCCAAAGCACGAAACGTGTCGACGAGATCCGACCGGCCGAGCCGATAAGCGCCGGAGCAAAAGTCCGGACAGGGGAGCAGTCGGCGGATTACCTCAATTACAATCGTCGACGCGTCTACGGTAAGGGTCTTCATTGCGCTGTACTGCTCAGCCAAAAAGTTCCCGCATCTGGCCCGGCGTCTTGGCTATACGAGATTCCGGGGACTTACCTACGAAGTCCAACCTTTAACGCAGCTACGCGATGGAGACCCCTTTTTTGCACGGGCTAAGAATTGGGCGAACCCCGCGACGATTCCGAACGAGTCGCTTCGGGGTCGCAAGCGAATACTAACAGACAAGGAGAATACTCATGGCAGGAATTGAAGAAATGTATCAAACAGCCGACTGGAAAACCGAAAAGCATGTCCCCGTAATTGAATGTCCGGATCAGGTCGCCACGGACGAGATGTTCGACATCAAGGTCTCTCTCGGCAAGGAAGTGTCGCATCCAAATACCACCGAACATCACATACGGTGGATACAAGTATTCTTCAAACCGGATGACGACAAATTTGCCTATCAGATCGGCAATTTCGAATTTACCGCGCATGGAGAGTCCGTCGAAGGACCGAACACCGGTCCGGTCTACACCGACCACTCGGTGCAGGCGGCCATGAAAACGTCGAAGGCGGGCGAATTGATCGCAACAAGCCTCTGCAACATTCACGGCCTCTGGCAGATGTCCAAACGGATTACATTGGAATAGATCGAAAAGTCGCAGCCTTTCCGAAACCGGCGCTTGCCTCCCGTGCAAAGTACGTGGGAGGCTGCAGTTTTTTCAAGCACGGGCGTGCTCCCGCGGGAAACTACCTTCGGGGCGCCACACAGTCGGAAAAAGGAGGTACTGTATGCGACGTTTGAGAAGGACCCTCTTTCGAGAGTTTGTCCCACGAGTTCTCAGTCTCGGCGTCACGGTCTGTCTGATCGCTCTTATGATTCCTTCAGGCCCGGTCGACGCTGTTCCTGCGCTCGATCCGTTGGGCGACGCCGATATCGCAGCAGCAGTCGAAGCGGAGCTGCCGACCAATGACGGAGTCTCCGCCCATCTTGTCGACGTTTCGGTCTCCGAGGGCGTGATCACGCTTTCCGGAACGGTCGACAGCTGGGCCGAATACCGCGCCGCCGCGGAGAATGCGCGTGAAGCCGGCGCGGCGGAAGTGCGCAACCGCCTGCGAGTGAGGAACACGCGGTTCGGGTTTCCCTTATAGCCCTCCACCCGGCGGCGGGAGCTTGGAGCACGCTTCTCGCGCCCCGCCGCCGCCTTCCTGTCGACTACGGGAGAGATTTATGGTACCGGCGATCGACATTCTTTGTGCTTTTGTTACGGCCATCGCGTTCAGTTTGATCCTGGTGACCCTTTTCGGCAAGAAAGGTCCCGGTCCGATCGCCGGTTTTCTCTTCTTTTTCATCGTACTTTTCTTCTCCGTGTGGGCGATCGGCATTTGGATCACACCGTTTGGTCCGTCGCTGTGGGCACGATCCTGGCTCGTATTCGTACTCGTGGGAGCGATCTTCACGCTTTTTCTCGCCGCGTTGATCCCATCCCGCCCGAGGGAGAAGGTCCTCGATCTCGAGCGGCCGGAAGAGAAACGCGCGGAAGAGGCGGTTCAAACCGCGTTCGGATTCTTCTTCCGGATTCCGATCCTCGTCCTCCTCGGCGCGATCGTGATGCGCTACCTGTGGTGGATCGCATGACCTGAGAATCCGTCAGACGCCACTTCAACCTCGCAACCGACCGGAAAGGAGTCATTAACATGTTGAAGATCGAAAGTTCCGCATTTTCCGCAAACAGTCCCATACCGAAGAAGTATACAGGCGAAGGTCAAGACGTCTCGCCGCCGCTGTCGTGGTCCGGCGCCCCCGACGGGACCGCGGAGTTCGTCCTGATCTGCGACGATCCCGACGCGCCGACACCCGAGCCGTGGGTTCACTGGGTAGCGTACAAGATACCGGGTAATGCGTCCGGTCTGCCTGAAGGCGACGCCGGCAGCGCGGTCGAAGGTGTCAACGATTTCGGAAAGACCGAATACGGCGGTCCAATGCCGCCTCCGGGGCACGGCACGCATCACTACCATTTCAAACTCTACGCGCTCGGTGAACCGCTTGCGCTCAATCAGCCGGGGGCGAAGAAATCCGAGGCGCTCAACGCGATGCAAGGCAATATCCTCGAGGAGGCCGAACTGATCGGGACGTACGAGCGATAATACCAATGCGCTCTCCAAAGGACCCTCACCTATCTCTACTCCCAGGGGGAGAGGAAAAAGAGAGAGGTCCTGTTCCAACGGCCGCGCGTTATGAGTGCGCCGAAAACGGCCGGATATGTCATTGCGACGAAGCCGGCAAGGCGGCCGAGCTCGCCTCGGTATGTCATTGCGAGGAGCGCAGCGACGAAGCAATCTCGGAAGCTCATCGGAGCCCCACGCGCTGAGAGCCCTTCGCTTCGCCGGCAATGACATCGCTTGCGGTTGGAGAGCCGGCGAGCCTCGGGATTAGCCTGTATATGTCATTGCGACGAGCCCGGCGACGAAGCCGGCAAAGTGAGCGAGCTCGCCTCGGTATGTCATTGCGA
>CAYLRL010000034.1:0-6604 GCA_964385875.1 uncultured Syntrophales bacterium | reverse complement strand
AGCCCGGCGACGAAGCCGGCAAAGTGAGCGAGCTCGCCTCGGTATGTCATTGCGACGAGCCCGGCGACGAAGCCGGCAAAGTGAGCGAGCTCGCCTCGGTATGTCATTGCGAGGAGCGCAGCGACGAAGCAATCTCGGAAGCTCATCGGAGCCCCACGCGCTGGGATTGCTTCACTTCGCGCGAAATCACGCGGCTTACGGTTTAAAAGCGTTCCGCGTCGACACGGCGGGGACCTTGCCTTCGCACCAACATTCGAGGAGTTCAGAATGACGACGGAATCGACCTCTCTGACGCTGCTGACAGACCAATACCAGCTGACGATGGCTCAGGCGTATTACGCCAACGAAATGTTTGCGCCGGCCGTCTTCAGCATGTTTGTTCGCGAATATCCGGAACACCGGGGCTACTTTGTCGCCGCGGGCCTCGAAGACGTGCTTGATTTCCTCGAATCGTATCGCTTCTCGGGCGACGATCTCGCGTATCTCGCCCGGACCGGCATATTTTCGGATGATTTCCTCCATCACGTAGCCGATCTTCGATTCACCGGGACGGTCCGCGCACTCCCCGAGGGGCGCATCTTCTTCAAGGACGAGCCGGTCATAGAAGTTACCGCGCCGATCATCCAAGCCCAACTCGTCGAGACGTTCGCCCTTAACACCGCGAATCTGCAGATCGTCATTGCCGGCAAGGCCGCCAGGTGCGTGCACGCCGCGCAGGGTCGAGGTTTGGTCGATTTTTCGCTCAGGCGCACCCAAGGGAGCGACGCGGGGATGAAAGTGGCCCGAGCGTCTTATCTGGCGGGATTCAACGGCACGAGCAACGTTCGGGCCGGCGACCGGTACGGTATTCCCGTCTCCGGAACCATGGCCCATTCCTTTGTCACGAGCTTCGAGGAAGAGATCGACTCCTTCCGCGCCTTCTCACGGTCCTTTCCGGACAACACCGTACTCTTGATCGATACGTACGATACGGTGACCGGCGCGGAAAAGGCCGCTCAGGTGGCCCAAGAAATGGCTCGTGACGGTCACAAACTGCGGGGCGTACGCCTTGACAGCGGCGACATGGTCAAGCTGAGCAAAGAGGTCCGGAAGGTCCTCGACCACGGGGGCTTCCATGACGCGCATATCTTCGCCAGCGGCGGCTTCGATGAATTCAAGATCGACCGTTATCTCCAAAACGGCGCGTTGATCGACGCATTCGGCGTCGGCACCAAGATGGGCGTCTCCGCGGATGCGCCGTACCTCGACATAGCCTACAAGCTCGTCCAGTACGACGGCCGGCCCGTACTCAAGCTCAGCAGCGGCAAACGGACCCTCGTCGCCGAAAAGCAAGTCTTCAGGACCCTGGACAAGGGAATGATGCGCTCCGACACGATCGCCCTGCGCGACGAAAAGCTCGAGGGAGAGCCTCTCCTCGAGGTGGTCATGGAAAACGGGAAGCGCATCCGGCCCCGGGAGTCGCTCAGCGTAGCGCGGAATCGCTTCAAGGACGAGTTCGCCCGCCTCGACGAATCATACAAGCGTCTCCAGGACCCCGCCGAATATCCAGTGGATTTGGGACCCAGCCTCGAGGAACTTCAGTCTCAAGCCCTCCATGAAGTGCGAGAAAAAGAACTGGGCGAAAGCTGAAAGAATTCCCGTCCAACGAAGAACAAAGGTAACCGTTCACCGGGAGAGCGGTAAGCCATTGATATCTCGACGGGGGAGGCTTGGAGAGGGAGATGAGTCTCCCCTTCCATCCTCACCGGGCGCAGAGCCGCCTCAAGCCCTGTGAACCGTTAGATACGCCGATCACGGCTTCGAGGCAATCGCGCATGCGCCTGCGATCGGTCGCGGCCGTCCCGCCGAATGGTGATCCATGAAGCTCGAGTTCCTCGGAACGCGGGGCTACATCGAAGCCCGCACAACGCTCCATTGCATGCACACATCGTGTCGCGTCACGTATCGCGGCAAGGGAGCCGTCATCGATTGCGGAGAAGACTGGGTGGACAGGTTGGACGACATGAATCCCCGGGCGATCGTCATTACGCACGCGCATCCCGACCATGCGGGCGGTCTCAAGAACGGAGCGCCCTGCCCGGTCTACGCCACGGACGAGACATGGAAGGCGATCGAGAACTATCCCGTTTCAAGGCGTGAAGCAATAACGCCGCGAAAGCCGATCGAGATACGCGGCGTCACCTTCGAGGCCTTCGAGGTGGAACATTCCACCCGAGCCCCCGCGGTAGGCTATCGGATAACCGCCGGCCGGGTCAGTGTTTTCTACGTTCCCGACCTGGTGTACATCAAGGAGCGGGCCGACGCGCTCGACATCGATCAAGACGAGTTCGTCGAAATGATGCGGTCCCGGCGAGGATCGCTCAAGACCGCGCTGATGGATCAGAGCTTCATCGCGGGGATCGGCAATGTCTATTCCGATGAAGTTCTCTTTCAGGCCAAGTTGGACCCGGGCGTAAAATGCTCGGCCCTTGACGACAAGAAGCTCGTGAAGCTGTACGCGACCATGCGGGACGTGCTAAAGACCGCGATAATCAATCAGGCGGATCCGGACAAGTTTCCCGCGACCTATATCACGCGCCGGCGCTCCGAGGGCGAACCGTGTCCCCGTTGTTCCGGGAAGATTCAAAAGCGGACGGTGTCGCAGCGTAGTTCCTATGTGTGCCCGAAGTGCCAAAAAACGGTGACGCCGCAGCCTCGGCCCATGCGCAGGCGAAAGGATGAAGCGCCATGAGTGTCGGTTCGATGATACATGTAGGGACTTCCGGATGGCACTACAAGCATTGGAAAGGGCCGTTTTATCCTGAGGACATGAAGGCCAAGGATTTCCTTTCCTACTATACGGAACACTTCAGTACGAGTGAAATCAACAACTCCTTTTACAAACTGCCCGAGGAGAAGACCCTGAAAACATGGCGGGACACGGTTCCGAAGGGATTCCGCTTTTCAGTGAAAGCAAGCCGTTACATCACCCACATGAAGAAGCTCAAAGATCCTGAAGAGAGTGTAGAACGCTTCTTCGACCGCATCGATACGCTCGAAGAAACGCTCGGCCCGATACTTTTCCAGCTCCCGCCCGGTTGGAAGTACAATCATGAGCGGCTCGAGACCTTCCTCGACGCTGTCTCCTCGGATCGACGATATACATTCGAGTTCCGCGATGAAAGCTGGTTGAACGACGACACGTACGAACTGCTTCGCAAGGCCGGCGCGGCGCTCTGCATCTACGACATGGAGCAGTCGGTTTCGCCGAAGGAGGTGACCGCGGACTTCGTGTACGTGCGATTGCACGGCCCCGGAGCGAAGTACGAGGGCTCTTACGATACCCAAACGCTTTCCGGCTGGGCCGGGGCGTTTTCCGCATGGGCCCGGAAAGGAATCGAGATCTTCTGCTATTTTGACAACGACCAAGCGGGGTACGCAACGCAGGACGCGATGCGGCTCAAGAATATGGTAGACAATACCTGATTGAGCTACCGCAATACCGGCGGCGGCGTACATCTGGACACCGGAGGAAAAGGGGATTATGGTTTATAAGGAGAACATCACGGAAGCGACTAATGGAACACTCGCAGCCCGTTAAACAACCATCGGACCTACCATCGGAAGAGGCGTGGCGGAAATCGGGCAACCAACACATTTAAAACGGGAACATATGCCCAAAGGCTCACGCGATTTGTACGAGGTTGTGCGATGGCGGGGCCGCGACGCCCGGCAAACCCGAATGCAGTATGCCGTTCCCATGTGGCGTTCGATCTGCGGATGAGGGATGCAGACAAGTCATGAATGAATCTACATCGGATAAGCCTCCAAGCTTGAAAGAGCTCCGCGATCTCGCGTACGAGAAGCTCCGGAAGAAGTATCCGGACGCGGACGGCATGCGCTTGCACAAGCGGATCGACAGTCTCTCCGACGTCTCCTTGTTGTCGGAGGAAGATCTTCCCGGTATTCTCCATGAACTCCAGGTGTACCAAATCGAACTGGAGATGCAGAACGAGGAACTGCGCCGAGTATCGAGCGAACTGGAGGAGGCGCGGGACAAATATCGCGATCTGTACGATTGCGCGCCCGTCGGCTATATTTCCGTGGACGGGAAGGGCCGGATCGTTTCCGCCAATAAGCGGGCGCAGGCCATGCTTGAACCTGAAGGCGAGATCGAGGGACGAACCTTCTCTGCGTTTGTTGCGGGTGATTACGCGAAAACGCTCCACCTGCATCTTGAACAGGCGCGCCTTTCAACGGGAAAGACGAGTACGGAAGTGGCGCTGCAAGCGGCGCGGGGCGACGAAATACGATACGTGCTCCTCGAGGCCACCGCGTCCGGAGTTGACAATATTGACGAAACTCTCGTCAATATGACCCTCACGGATATTACGGAGCGGCGACTTGCCGAACAAGCGCTGGAACGGTCTTACGACGAACTGGAACAGCGGGTGGAAGAACGCACCGCGGAACTGCGGGAGTCCAACCGCGCTCTCAGAATCGAGATGAAACAAAGAAAAGCGGCCCAGGAAGAGCTGCGGCAGAGCGAAGCCCGTCTCCGGGCTATTTTCGACTCGGCCCGGGACGTTATTATCATCAAGGACAAGCATCTCCGGATTCAGGAAGTCAATCCCGCGTTTGGGGACCTGTTCGGCGTGCCTGCGGCCGACGCGGTCGGGAAAAGAGCCGCGGATTTCCTACCGAGGGAGTCCGCCAAACGCGTCGAAGCTATGGACAACCGCGCCCTGAACGGCAATGTGGTCGAGTTCGAGCATACGGAACGGATCGGCGGCCGGGAGACAACCTTCCTCGACATCCGCGTGCCGTTGGGTGATTCGGCCGGCCGCGTCACCGGCCTCTGCGTGATCGCCCGAGACATGACCGAACGGAGACGCGCGTCGTCGCGAATGACGGTTAAATCCGCGGCGTATCCGTCCGACGCCATGAAGAAGGTGTTCGACCACGCCTCGAAGGTAGCCCGAACCGACGGAATCGTACTCCTGCAGGGTGAAAGCGGCAGCGGCAAGGACTACCTGGCTCAGTGGATACACGATCATTCACACCGCGCCGACGCATCCTACTTCGCTATCAATTGCGCCGCGCTCACCGCGGAACTCGCCGAATCGGAACTTTTCGGCCATGAGCCGGGAGCGTTCACCGGCGCTCGGGGCAGAAAGCGCGGGCTGTTGGAACTCGCGGAGGGGGGCAGTATCCTCCTCAATGAAATCGGCGAACTGCCCCTCCAGCTGCAATCCAAACTTCTCACCTTCCTCGATACGAAAGGCTTCATGAGGGTCGGCGGCGAAAAGACCGTTACCGTCGACGCACGGCTCATGGCCGCGACCCACCGGGACCTTGGGCAGGAAGTCGCCGAGAAACGCTTCCTCGAGCCGCTCTACCATCGGCTCAACGTCTTCCCGATCACGGTCCCGTCGCTCAGGGATCGGAAGGAAGACCTCCCAATTCTGGTCCGAGAAGTCCTGGAGCAACTCTGCCGGCGCATGAACATCCACGAACCGCCCCCGATCGATTCGGACACGTTGACCGAGCTCATGAACTACGATTGGCCGGGAAACGTCCGCGAACTGAAGAACATGCTCGAACGAGCCCTCATGCTCTGGGACGGTGAGTGGTTCGAAATCAGACTGCCTTCCTTCCCCGGCACGCTGGATGAAAACACTTGGTCGACGGATTTACCCTTCCCGTCATACTGGTCGCTCAGGCAAATCACCGATGAAGTGACCCGCTCCGTCTGCATCGAAGCGCTCCGCCGAGCCGAAGGGAACAAGAAGGAAGCCGCCCGCATCCTCGGCGTCTCACGGGACGCGCTGTATCGATACATCAAGCGCTTCGACATCAAGGCGGATAACCTCACGTGAGGGGGAGAGCCGGGCCGCCTACGCCTCGGCCTGTCATTGCGAGGAGCCCGGCGACGAAGCAATCTCAAAAGCCTATCGCAGCCCCTGTGTTCACGCGCGGCGCCCGAACCGCCTACGCCTCGGCCGGCCGTGCGCTCCTCGCGGCCAGAGCGATGAAGATGTTCGACCACCCGTGGATGATCAGCTCGATCGCCACGAACAGCCCGATCACCCACAGTCCGGAGACCGGCCACTGTATCCAAATCAGGACGCCCAGAATGACGGAGAGTATCCCGCCGATGAGCGGCAGGACCCAGCCGCCGTACGCGCGCATCTGCACGGCCAAGATAATCCGGGCGATACCGACGACCACCAGGATGATGGCCAACGCGAGGGTCAACACAAGGGAAGCCTCCATAGGACTGACGATCATGACGATGCCGGCGACAACGTAGAGCGCTCCGATCAGCGAATGCCACAGCACGCCTTTCCAGCCTCTGCATTTGAACGCCTCGATCAGTTGAACCACGCCGCCGATCAATGCAAGCGCGCCGAAGAAAATGACGCTCGCCAACGTCAACGCCAGCATCGCGCCCAACCCGATGAACCCCAGTATTGTCATGAGAATTCCCGACGCCAGTAGCCATCCCCAATTGTCCCGTACATCACCGAACAATGGGTCGGGAGTCAATGCCATCCGCTCTTCTCGAACTTCCGCCATGTGAACGCTCCTTTTTGTTTCAATTACCGGCGCCTGACCGCTCTCC
>CAYLRL010000033.1:0-47864 GCA_964385875.1 uncultured Syntrophales bacterium | reverse complement strand
CCCTCCATCCTCACCGGGCGCAGAGCCGCCTCAAGCCCGGTGAACCATTACGATCGCGTAGTATAGCCGGCTTCATGCGACTTGTGAATACAAGCGCCTCGCCGATCGTAAAAACTTCGGCGCGAAAAGCGTCGAGTCGTCGGATTTCAGAGGCTCGGAGGCCGCCTAAAATTTGAAACGCAACCCCCGCATACGCGGCGCGCCCGACCGTTTCGTCTTGACGCCCACCGCGATCTCGTCGCCGGCCTTCAACTCTTCCGAAAATATCTGAACGGACCTCGAACTCCGAACGCCTGTGCGGACCGGAACCGGTCGGACTTTGCCGTTTGGCGGAAGCTTCCATACGACCCGCTCGTTCGGCGCTCGGTCGGCCTTCTCAGCCGGCGGGGGCGCGGCCCGTCCTTCCACCGGAGGCGTGAACCGAAGCGCTTGAGAAGAGACCATCAGCGTGTCCTTCACCTCATCCTCGAGTATCCTCACGTGCGCGGTCATGCCCGGTCGAAGCTTGAGATCGCTGTTGTCGACGCCGAGGACCACGTTATAGGTGACCACGTTCTGCTCGATTATCGGTTCGTTGCGAATCTGCTTCACCACCGCTTCAAACACCCGCTCAGGGAAGGCCGGGACCGAAAAAAGGGCCGTGCGGCCCACTTCGACGCGACCGATGTCCGCTTCGTCGACATTGGTGTCCACCTGCATCCGACGGAGGTCTTCGGCTATCTTGAACAAAACCGGCGCTTGGAAATTTGCGGCGACCGTTTGACCGGGATCGATACTCCGCGACACCACCACGCCGTTCACCGGCGCGATTATTCGAGTGTATTGCAGCTGAAGCTCCGCCTCCTCGAGGCGCGCTTGGGCCTGCGCGACACGCGACTTCTCCACGTCAACCTGCGCGCGGGCCGCGTCCGCCTGCGTCTCGGCCGCGTCGAAATCGCTCTGGGAGATCGAACCCTTCTCGAGAAGCTGCTCCTGACGCTTGAGATCCCTAAGCTCGTCCTCCAAGGTCACACGAGCCTTCTCCAACGCGGCCCGAGCCGCTTCCACATCCGCCTGGGCCTGCGCAACCTTGGCCTGAAACAACGCCGGATCGATCAAGGCAATGAGCTCGCCCCGCTTCACCCGAGACTCAAAATCCACGTACACCTCTTTGATCGTCCCCGACACCTGACTCCCCACCTGCACCACCACCAACGGCGACAACGTCCCCGTGCAATTCACCTCCGCGCGTAAAACACCCCGCTCGACCGGAACCGTGATGAAACGCGTTCCCGGTTGTTCGGGTCCGTTCGCTCGCATTCCCACGTAGGCCACGCCGCCGAGAGCAATCAGCGCTAGGATTATTATGAGGATTCTCACGACGACGCCATTCAAAAGATCGATCATTCTGAGCCTTTAGCCCCGAGTCATCCTATCGATAAGAGACTGCACATCCCGAAGCAACTTGCCAAATGACTGACAGTTTTTCTCACATTCGTCGAGGTCCAGCTTAGCCGTGAGTTTAACCTGATCTCTCGTCTCCTTGTAATTGATGCCCTCTGCCATGTTCCGTTCCAACCGGCCCTTGGCCCCACGTATGGTTTCGGCGTGGGGAACGGATTCCGCGTCGTACCGTATGCCGCACTTCCCTCTCAGAAATTTCTTGGCCCCCAAAAACCAACACTCATACTCCAACTGAGCCAAGACTACCGCCACGGGAAGTCCTGTCGCCGATTTAGCTTTTTCAAGGAGCAGTGAAGCCGTCACGACGGGACAGTCGTCAGGGTCGGTATCTAGAAGAACGAGGATCGCTCCGGCGTCTTTCTGTTTCCGTTGGGCCTGTATTATCGCTCTTTCCAGTTCGTATTCCTTCACAACCTTGTCTCTCGGAACGCGAAATGGTCGGGCCACTTGGACGGTGAATTCCTGCAGGCGCTCATGCAGTATTCGACGGATCAACAACGGTACGGCCTTTTCATCACCGTACCCTTCAACGATTGGCACGAGCACGCGGCCCACCGTCGCTACTCCGTCGCCTCAATTGACGGGAAGTAGTCATCGCCGGACTCTGGCTGATCAGCGTCGGCTCGATCTGCGTCCAGCTGTCCCACTCTCATTAATTCGCCCGCCGAGTAGAGACGCTCGCGAATCGCCTGCCGGTCGGGCCCGGAGGGCGGCGCGACCCGCGTCTGTCCTTTGTCCCAGTAGACCACCCGAATCTGGTCGTCACGCACGTCCTTCTGGTCGAGGATGTCCGCGCTGTGCGTGGTTACAAGCACCTGCCGGTCATCTGAAGCGTTTCGGAGAATCTCGAACAGGACTTCCGCCAGCGCGGGATGAACGGCAAGCTCCGGTTCTTCTATCGCCAAGACGGACGGCTTGCTTGGTTGGTAAACCGAGAGAAGTAGTCCGAGAGTTCGCAAAGTTCCGTCAGACATATTCAATGCGCTGAAAGATACCGGCTCCCCGGCCTCAATGTCTTGTACGAATTCTATGGTTTCCCGTGTACCGACGGGTATAGCGGACACTTTCTTGAGGCCGGGCACAAATTCCGAGAGGTAGTCCAGCACAACTGCGTACGAATGTGCGTCATGGACTTGGAGAGTTGTCAGGACCGCCGCAGCATTACTACCGTCCGGGTAAAGCACATAGCCAGGATCTGGAACCTGCTCGGCTCTCAGAAAAGCAGGTATTATCGAATAGAACTGAAATAATTGTATAA
This sequence comes from uncultured Syntrophales bacterium, assembly GCA_964385875.1. Taxonomy (GTDB): domain Bacteria; phylum Desulfobacterota; class Desulfomonilia; order Desulfomonilales; family Desulfomonilaceae; genus CAYLRL01. The sequence continues at coordinate 45,163 of CAYLRL010000033.1, read as the reverse complement.
AGTTGAATATGGACCTGAACTTCTCCGTTGCCGACGCAAGGGCGAGGGCTAGTCTGTCAGCCATTATTGCCGGCGCCATCCCGTCTATTGGAACAGTCAAGCGACCGAACTTGGCCTCGAAAACGTCGGGCTCTTGCCCTTTTCTTCGAATTTCGCAACGTTCACGCATAACGACCGGCGCCCAAGGTCCAAGGCCGGAAAGCTGGAAGACATATTCCGCTTCGTCCCCTTCATCCAACTCCAAGGCAAGGCGAAAACCTAAGCAGGCGACATTGGCTGCCTGATTCTGGATTTGTTTTCTTTGATCCTCAAAGTTCCGGCCTCGATCAAAGCTTATCCAGGGCCTTCTTTCACGACGGCTCAATATCTCGTGCAGACCGCCTCGGCTACGTACTGCGATGTCCACTTGTCCCGTCACGCATTCTCCGAGGAATTGTAACGCGTCCAGCAGATTACTCTTCCCCGATCCGTTTGCGCCCACGAAGATGGTCAGGGGTTCGAGGTCGACCGAGACCGAGGCGAGGCTCTTGTAGTTTTTGACCTGGAAGGTCTTTATTCGGGGGATCATGGTCGTCGTCTCCTGTGTGGACCGGAGGTTCGTCTGCGGAGAAATCTTATCCCAGATCGGGCTGTTTTGTCGACGAGCGGACGTTATCGCGGAGGATCACCCCCGGACCGGGGACGGATCGACCGAATTCGGGGACGCGTTCCTATTCGGCGGAGCGGCCGTCGGCTGCGGCCCGCTCTGAATGGCGCCGTCCCTGATATAGATCGAACGTTGGGTAAGCGCTGCGGTTTCCGGATCGTGGGTGACGATGATGAAGGTAATAGCGCGCTCGCGGTTGAGCCGGCGGAAGACGTCCATGACTTCGCGGCCGGTGGCGGTGTCCAGGTTGCCGGTGGGTTCGTCCGCGAGGATGATCTCAGGATCGTTGACAAGGGCTCGGGCGATTGCGGCTCGTTGCTGTTGGCCGCCTGAGAGTTCAGCGGGAAGGTGGTGGGCCCGGTCGGCCAGTCCGACGAGTTCGAGCGCCTCTCGGGCGCGGGCGCGGCGCTCAGCGGGTTTGACCTTGCGATATATGAGGGGGAGTTCCACATTTGCGGCCGCGTCGATCCTCGGCAGGAGGTTGAATCCCTGGAACACAAAGCCGATTTTCCGATTCCGCAGATCCGCGCGCTCGTTGCGGGACAGGGAGGCCACGTCCTCACCATCGAGCAGATATCGTCCCGAGGTCGGCGCGTCGAGGCATCCCATAATGTTCATGAGGGTGGACTTGCCGGAACCGGACGGTCCCATGATCGAAATGAATTCGCCATGTCGAACGGTGATGGTGATATCGCGCAGCGCGGTAACTTCGAGGCGCCCGGCCATGTAGACCTTGCCCAGGCCGGTCATGTGTATGAGGTCGGGCGTCTGCCCGCCCGCGCGCCCCGTCGGCGACTCGTGATCGACCGCGGACGGACCTGCGTGGTCTCGACCCATTTGACTCATTGAGGGGCCTTCCCCGCGCTCAGAACCGCGCGCCCGCGGACTTGCCGCTTGCCCCGGCCCGGACGGCGGCGCAAACTTTTCTCTCCTAATCGGCCGGAATCTGCGTTTCGAGGGCCACCTTAAGTTTTTCTTTGAGTTCGGTAAGGTCCGAACTCTTGATGACATAGTAGTCCGCAGCGACCGCCTTCCCTTCGGCCTTGAAGCTCGAGTATGCGGAATTAAGTATAACGGGCAGATCCTGATATTTCTTGCGAATTTCCTGGAGCAGGTCGAGGCCGCTATATTCTTTCATCTTGATGTCGAGGACGATGACGTCGGGTTTCTCTTCCTCGATGGTCTTCAACACCTCGCTCCCGTCGGGCAACGTGATGACGTCGTACCCTTCGTCCTCAAGCTCCATGGAGTAGAGCATTCGGATACCTTCTTCATCGTCGACAATGAGTACTTTGGGCATAGTATGCTCCTTGGCTCACCGGTAACCCAACCCCGGTCATGACCCGAACCATCGTTCGAGCAGATACGGTTTGGTTTTTTCGAATTGCAGGCATTGATCTTCGATCAACTCCTCGACCTGCTGATTGTTCATGGCCTCGGTTTCTCGAAGGAAGGACAGAGTCTTTCCGAAGAAGAGCGTCCTCAGCGAGGCGCGCAGCCGGTCGTGAGGAACGACTTCATCTCGGTATGCCTTGCAATAGTCGTACAGGGCTTTCGCCCAGAGGTTCGTGGGAAATTCAAACGTGTACTCGCCGGAATCCGCGACCTCGCAGAGTTTATCGCACACGGCCGGGGGGAGACACTCTTTGAACACATCCGCGTGCGTCTCCATGCCCTCCTCGAACTGACGTCGCAGGAGCCTCTCGTCCACGTCCACGGCCGGGGGGACTTGAAACTCGCCCTGTCCGAGGCCGTACACCGCGGTGGGTCGACTCCATTTGACCTCTTTCCAGAAGTCCGCGTTATGCTTGACCAAATCGAAGAGCGTCGTGATGAGACTGTCGAAGAGGACGGTGTCGCCGGTTAGCGGATGCCTGCTTTCGTGGAGTTTCGGGCTCCCCATGAATGACTGAATGACCGGCACGCGGCGGCGCAGGGTCAGCGTCGTCATCCAGATGTCGACTCCGTAGTTCGACGCCGAATCGGTCCACGCCTCGCCTTCAGCGAAGACTCGGGCGAGTTCCCCGGAAAAGCCGAAATCGCCCCCGACGGGCTGTCTGACTCGGCGTCCGTACAGGGCCCTGGTTATAGGATATGCGATGCTGTTGTTAATCGCGCCGTCATTCTTGTGCCTGACGTAGAGCGGCGCGACATACTCATAATCCTCGAAGAGCGGCTCGCCGAGGTTGCGAATCCACTGCGGCGTGATGCTCTTGAGATCCGCGTCGACGGCAACCACGGCTTTGGCGGAAAGTTCGACCGCTTTGGCAAACAGGTTTCGGAAATTATTCCCCTTGCCTTTCACGCCTTCCGCGGTCGAAAGATAGATCTTGGGCGTCTCCGTGGGCGTATTCATAAACGCCTCGCGGGTACCGTCCTCCGAATGATTGTCGCAATTGACGATGACGGCCGAGCGGTCGCCGAAGTAGCCGGAAAGCCCCTTGTCCACTTGCTGGGTGGGGAAGGCGATCGATTCGGCTTCATTGTATGATGGAATTCCAACGACTATGTCGGCTTCGGTAATACCCTGAGGATTGTCTTCGATGGTCCACATGCGGAATTCCTTATGATCTCGGTCCCGAGTCGTCTCCGCCCGGCGTTTCGGGAGTCGGCCGGAATGATTTGTCAGCGCGGCCTCGTACGATCACGGGAGGAGCGTATGTCGTCTCAATGGGCTTCAGCGGAAGCCCGCCCCATTGAGCCATGTATTGTAACACAATTGGGTGGAGCTACAAGGCATGAGCGTCGCCGAAACCCGTACTATCGACGCACCGCGCGGGGGCGAGTTCTCGAAACCTGTTCCGGGCCGCGAATGAGCGCAGTCATCGGTCGTCGAAACGCGCAACCCGCCGCGCATGTTGAAGAGGGGCTCGGGGCCTGCTATACGTGTTCACGAGCGGGCGGTCTGCGCGCCTCGAATGACCGGCGCCGCCGTACGACCTGCTCCGAATGAGGTTTCCGTGAACCGCGACCAACTCAAATCGGTTGTCGAAGGGCTTATCTTTGCTCACGCGGAACCGCTCGGCGCCCGCGACCTTGCCGTGGTCGTCAAGGACGCGCCCGTCGAAACCATCGAATCGGTCCTGGAAGAGCTCGAGAGCGAGTACCATGAGCGGGCGCGGGGATTTCAACTCTGTCGAGTGGCGGGCGGATATCAATTCCGCTCGTTGCCGGAGATCGCTCCGTGGATTCTCGAGATGAAAAAGACCAAGCCGGCTCGGCTCAGTCGCGCGGCTCTCGAAACCCTAGCCATCGTCGCATACAATCAGCCGGTCACCAAGTCGAGAATCGAGCAAATCCGGGGAGTGGAGAGTTCGGCTACGTTGAAAAGCCTGCTGGACAGGGGCCTCGCCGAAGTGGTGGGACGAAAGGACGTGCCGGGCCGTCCCATGCTCTATGGGACGACACATCGATTTCTCGAGATATTCGGGCTGCCCGATCTTGCGTCGCTGCCGCCGGCGCCCGAGCTGGAGCGCCTGGAGATCGACGCGGAATAAGATGCTCGTCCGCCCGCCGCGATCTTGGTCAGCCGACCGCGTACAGGTACCCGTCGTCGCTGCCGAAAAAGACATACTCGTCGGAGGGAACCGGCGGCGAATTGATAGGTCCCTCGGCCTTGAACTTCCACTTCTGCATGCCGACCGTGGTATCGAGCACCCTCAGGTGGTGGTCCCGACTTCCGAAGTACACGCAGAAGTATGCGACCGCGGGTGAAGAATCCACCGATCCGTCGGCCTTCACGCGCCACTTCTCCTGACCGGTCTTCAGGTCCACAGCGAAGAAGTCCCCGTCCCAATTTCCGAAGAAGACCGTTCCGTACGCCACGGCAGGCGAGGACGTGATCTTGGCCTGGGTCGTGAACCGCCACTTCTCTCCGCCGCTCTCGAGGTCCGCCGCGTAAAGCACGCCGTCCCATCCGCCCCAGAAGACCATTCCGTCGCTGATTGCGGGAGCGCATGAGATGGGGCCTTCCGACTTGAACTCCCACACCGGCGCCCTGCGTTTGAGATCGAGCGCATGGAGCCGACCGTCGTAGCTGCCGACGCAGAGGGTCCGGCCGTGAATCGCAGGCGATGAGGAGACCGGCCCTCCTGTCTTGAAGCGCCAAAGTTCCCGACCTTGCCGCGCGTCCAGGACATAAAGGTGGGAGTCCGACCCGCCGACAAGCACCATATTGTCGGCCACCGCGGGGGACGAGGTTACCGGCCCTTCCGTCTCGAACCGCCATTCGGTTTTGCCCGTCGACGCGTCTAATCGGCAGATCTTGCCGTCGGAGGTCCCGAAGATCACGCTGCTCATTGCGAAGGCTGCGGACGACGCGACCGGTCCGCCCGCGTCGTATCGCCATCGCTCCTTACCCGACGCGATATCCACGGCGAAAAAGACGCCGTCCCAGCTGCCGAAAAAGACTGCCCCTTCACCTACCGCCGGAGCCGACGAGACCCACCCGTTGGTCTTGAATTTCCATTTCAGTTCGTTGATCTGCCGCACGCCTTTGCAGCCGTACATGCCGCTTCGGCTCAGACCGGCTCGAAAGATGCTCGCGTCTGCGGGCGGAGTCGGCTCGTACTGCTCCTCGGGGGCATCGAACGGCGATCCCTGCGGCATGTCGAACGCGACGCTCGGATCGTCGTCGGCAAGCTCCTCCTCAACCGTGGCCACGTACGCGCCGCAGGCCGGGCACTCGTCGTGAGGCTCGGGCGCAACGAATCCGCAATCGGGACAATCGAAGGCGTGGACGCCCGACACGGAGGGAGACAGGAGCGCGGCCACGTGATCGGACGAGGGATCGATCGCATTGTGTGACGCAAGCTTACGCACCAAGTCCGTCAGCTGCTCTGCGGTCACTCGGTACTTGGCCTGCAGTGTCTGCCGCTTCATACCCGATTGGATGTCGTCCGCCAGCTCTTTTGCTCGTATCTTGCGTTTGCCCATGGCTCGTACCCTCTCAGCTGAGTGATGTCGAGCCCCGTCCCTCGCCCCACTCGACAGTATCGGCGCCGTTCCCGCCTCGTCCGATCAGACCGGAGAGACGCGCTCTCTGCCGATACTATAGTAAGTGAATCCGCGATCCCTCATCCGCACCGGGTCATAAAGATTTCGCCCGTCGAAGACTACGGGTTCGTTCAGCAGCTCTTTCATCTTCTCGAAGTCCGGATAGCGGAACTCGTTCCATTCGGTCGCAATGATCAAAGCGTCCGCTCCTTTGAGGGACTCATAGTTGCCCGGAGCGAAATCGACGGACGTTCCGAGCAGCCGTCCCGCGTTTTCCATTGCGACCGGATCGAAGGCCCTGATCCGTGCGCCCCGTTCGATCAACGCCGCGATCAGCTCGAGCGCCGGCGCTTCGCGGATATCGTCCGTCCGCGGCTTGAAGCTCAAGCCCCACAACGCGAACATCTTGCCTTCAACCGACTCGTAATGGTTGAGGATTTTACTGAGAAAGTGCGCCCGCTGCGTCTTGTTCACATCCTGGACCGCTTCGAGTATGGTGAGATTGGCCCTGTGCTCGACGCCCGTCCGGGTGAGCGCGTCCACATCCTTGGGAAAGCACGATCCGCCGTATCCAATCCCGGCGAAGAGAAACTGCGGCCCGATGCGCGGATCCGCGCCGATGCCCGACCGCACCTGTTCCACATCCGCTCCCACTTGCTCGCAGAGACGGGACAGCTCGTTGATGAAGGAGATCTTCGTCGCGAGCAGACCGTTGGCCGCGTACTTGGTCATTTCCGATGAGAGTATATCCATGATCATAACGGGCTTGCCGGTTCGGACGAACGGACTGTAGAGCTCCTTGAGGATCTCTCCGGCGCGCACGTCGTTCACGCCGATAACAACTCGGTCGGGCTTCATGAAGTCGTCCACCGCGTTGCCTTCCTTGAGGAACTCCGGGTTGGACGCGACGTCGAAGGGATGGATGGTCTCTTCCGCGATGATGTCGCGCACCTTGAGTGTGGTTCCGACGGGAACGGTGCTCTTGGTGACGATGATCTTGTAAGTCTTGATCGCTTGACCGATGCCGCGGGCCACGTTGAAGACCTGACTCAGATCGGCCGCGCCGTCGTCTCTGGGCGGCGTTCCCACTGCGATGAATATAATGAGGGAGTTCTGGACGGTATACTCCAAATCGGTGGTAAAGGAGATCCGCTTTTCGGCCAGATTTCGAGCGAGCATCTGCTCGAGACCGGGCTCGTATATGGGAACTTCTCCATCGTCGAGCGCGCGTATCTTGTTTTCGTCGATATCCATGAGGATGACGTCGTTGCCCATTTCGGCAAAACAGACTCCGGTAACCAACCCGACATATCCGGTTCCGATAACGCCAACGTGCATTGGGTTAACCTCGCGTCCTTGGCCTCAGCCCCCGTTGCGATGGGACTCGAATCCATGATTATCTCATAATTCGACGCTCGTTTCACTCGAAAAATCGACGAACGAACCCCGCGCCCTCACCGGGTGCGGATATGCCGATTCTCCAATTCGCGGATACGGTCCCTCAACTTGGCCGCCTTTTCGAATTCGAGATCCCGAGCCGCCGCAAACATTTCCTTGGTGAGTTTCTCGATCGCCTTGGGAAGGTCCTGATACTCTGCGCCCTCGCCTTCTTCCGGTTCCACGGGGATCGTCACATAGTCCTGTTCCGCCAGTGACGAGAGCACGTCGTCGATATTCTTGCGGATCGTCGAGGGAGTGATGCCGTGTTTCTTGTTGTGTTCCATCTGGATGGCGCGACGTCGATTCGTTTCGTCGACCGCTTTCCGGATCGACCCCGTTACGCGGTCGGCATACAGAATGACGGTTCCGTCCACATTGCGCGCCGCCCTTCCCGCGGTCTGGATGAGCGACCGCTCGGATCGGAGGAAGCCCTCTTTGTCCGCATCGAGGATCGCCACCAACGAGACCTCGGGGATATCCAGTCCCTCGCGGAGCAGGTTGATCCCCACGAGCGCGTCGAATTCACCGAGTCTCAAATCCCGAATGATTTGCATTCGCTGGATGGTGTCGATCTCGGAGTGAAGGTACCGCACGCGAACATCGAGGCCGGCGTAATACTCGGTTAGGTCTTCCGCCATGCGCTTAGTAAGCGTGGTCACGAGCACCCGTTGGCCCTGCTCGACACGGGTCCGAATCTCCCCGAGGAGGTCATCCACCTGATCGGCGGCCGGCCGAAGTTCGATCAATGGGTCCATGAGCCCCGTAGGCCGTATGACCTGCTCGAAGATCCGAGTTCCGGCTCGTTCCAGTTCGTACTCCGCGGGGGTGGCCGATACGTAAATCGCCTGATTCGTCCTATTCGAGAACTCCGGGAACGTCAACGGTCGGTTGTCCAACGCGCTGGGAAGACGGAAACCGTAGTCGACCAAAGTCTGTTTCCGGGAACGGTCTCCGCGGAACATGCCGCCGATTTGGGGCACGGTCACGTGGGATTCGTCGAGAAAGAAGAGCGCGTCGTCGGGAAAATAATCGAGCAGCGTGGGAGGGGGCTCCCCGGCCTGTCTGCCGGTGAGGTAGCGCGAGTAGTTCTCGATGCCGTTGCAATAGCCCATCTCCTTGAGCATCTCCACGTCGAAGCGCGTGCGCTCCTCGATCCGCTGCGCCTCGATGAGCTTGTTCCGGCTGCGGAAATACTCCACCCGCTCTTTCATCTCTTCCAGAATCTGTTCGACGGTTTGCTCCAAGCGCGCCCGCTCCGTCACGTAGTGGCCGGCGGGATAGATGGCGACCCGGTCCAGGGACCGAATCACTTTGCCCCGAAGCGGGTCTATTTCGTAAACGCCGTCGACCGTGTCGCCGAAGAAATCGATCCGAATCGCCCGGTCCTCTTCGTACGCCGGGAAGATCTCCAGCACGTCCCCCCGAACCCTGAACGTGCCGCGGTGAAAATCCATGTCGTTGCGCTCGTACTGGATTTCAACCAGCTTACGCAGCACCTCGTCGCGGTCGGTCTCTTCGGTCTGGATGAGATGCACGAGCATATTGCGGTAGTCTTCGGGTGAGCCGAGACCGTAAATGCACGACACCGACGCCACGATGATCACGTCGCGGCGTTCAAGGAGCGAGCGGGTCGCGGAATGCCGCATCTTGTCGATCGTCTCGTTGATGGCTGTGTCCTTCTCGATGAAGGTGTCGCTTTGAGGGATGTACGCTTCCGGCTGATAGAAGTCATAGTAGGAGACGAAGTACTCGACCGCGTTGTCTGGAAACAACGCCCTGAACTCACTGAACAATTGAGCAGCGAGCGTCTTGTTGGGCGCCAGCGCCAACGAAGGACGTCCGCATCGAGCGATCACATTGGCCATGGTGTAGGTCTTTCCCGAACCCGTGACGCCCAGGAGCACCTGATGCCGCGCGCCTTCCTCTACGCCGCGCGCCAGACCGTCGATCGCGGCCGGCTGATCGCCCGTGGGCTCAAAGTCCGACACCAGTCTGAAATCCGTCATGATGCGATCCCATGGAGAAGTCGGATTCGGGGCGCGCGGTCAAGTCGGGCCGGTTCGCCCCTTCGACATGAGAATCGGACTCCCCGCAGGCCGTCGGGTTCCATCGCGCGCCGTACGCCCCCGGACGCGGCTCACTTGAGGTCGGGCTTCATGATGGTGAGCGAGCGGTGAATCTTCCGAATGACTTCCTTCAGTGAGGTAAAACCCTTCGGCCGATCCGAAACGATCATCTGAAGGAGTCGATCGCGCGCCGCGACGTAATGGACGAGCTGCACGGTGTCGATCCCCCTCGAATCCTTGAACAAACAAACCACGTATCCCTGCCGTGCGTTCGTGTCTTCGGGTTCGCCGTCCACGAGCACCTTCGCGTTTTTCACATCTTTCCGGAGGCGCTCCTTGAAGCTCTGCAACAAGGGTTTGACGTGTGCGGCGCTGCCGGGCGGACGCTTGTCCACGTAGACCGAAATGCGCAGCGTGGCTTTGGGATGACCGACCATGACCTCGTTCGGGTTTTCGGCGCGCACGTTCATGGTCGAGGGGTATTCGAAGCTGAACCGTCCCTCCGGATCCACATATCGAGCGTAGGTCGGCTCGCCGCGCTCGGACGCTTCGGTTGGAGTGCGCCGAGCGGACGTCTCAGGCGCCGCAGTCAGCGCAACGGCCGCGAGGCACAATATCGCGATCCGGACTCCCGGGCGCCGGCTACTGTTCATAATTCGGTTCATCCTTTGTCGATTCCGCGGGCGCCAAACTTCGCCCGACCGCCTCGGCCGCTCGAAACGCCGCCTCGGTCAGCCCCTCGAGCGTTGTGGAGCGAAACCATTCCCCGGCAGGCGATTCGTCGAACCGAGCGATACGCTCCAGCTGCTCAGTGGAGAGATTCTTCAGCATGTATGCGTATGACGTGAGCGCGATTTCGTCGAGAGCCGCCGAATCAATGGTCGACCGATGTTCTGATCGCGACAATTCATCCGCCGAGTTTGGCGACGTTCCTTCGGGATCGGGAGCGGTCTTACCATACCCGCGGGCCAGCCCGCGAATGACCCCTTGCACGAGCCGTTCATTCGTCGCGGCGACCTCCTCCGCGCGAACGATGCGCTCCAGCAGCGCGCGCCGTTTCTCCGTCAAACTCGATACGATATCCCGTTCTTCCCGCACCCTTTTGAGGACGTGCGGCGAGAGCGCGCGAGAAGCGGCCCGTCTCAGTTTTCGTCCCGCGACCGTGCGATAGAACTTCAGCGTTGCGATCACGTAGTCGCGACGAAAATCGCGACGAAGCGCGTCCGCAACGAGGCGCCGCAAATGATCCCCACTTAAGATCTTTTCCACCCGGCGTCGGATCTCGCGGCCGGACGCGTCCTGCGGGAACGCGTCCGCGGGAAGCGCGGCGAGGATCACCTCGGGGAGTCGATCGATCTGATGCGTCATCCCAGAGCGGTCCAGCGCCTCTTGAATGAGTTCGGCCGGCGTTTCGTCCGATCCGGACACGACCGTGACGGTCAGGGCCGCGATCAATGCGAGCGCCACCCCGACGCGATTCCTTCCTCCGAGATGAAATGGACGCGGACCGAGCGCTGCTCGGCGATTCCGCTCCGACTCCGGATCGTGAGCGATCATCCTATGAATGGTGTTCCACATTGATGTGAACGGCATGATGCGGCTGCGTTCGAGGAATGGGCTCCGTTCAGAGCTGATGGAACTCGTCCGGAATACTCATGAGCGCGCCGTCGGGGCTGACCGCGACCAGAATAACGGTCGCTGTGACCAGATAATCGCGTGGTTCGTCCTTCTTGATGAGGATCTGTTTCACGACAATACGGTAGCGCGTGGTTCGCTCGATCCAGGATCTCACAACCAGACGGTCGCCGAGTCGCGCCGGCGCGTGAAACGCGATCTCCATCTTGTGGACCATGAAATAGTAGCCGCGGTTATGGTAATCGGCCATGCTGCCGAGGCGTTCTTCCACGTATTCGGTCCGGGCGCGCTCGAGGTACTTGAGATAATTGGCGTGATAGACCACTCCCATGCAGTCGGTGTCCTCGTAGTACACCTTGAGTTCACAATGGAGTTCAATGGGTTTTCGCTCATCGGTTTCGCGTTCGGATTCGTCGGGCGTCACGGTTCGGCCTTTCTTTTCCGAATTGTCTCCCGCAACCTTTGGAAGCGGTATTCCGCGATGTGAACGCCTGATTTGCCGGCGCCGAATCGGTCGCGGTCCTTGTTTCGAGATCGACGGATAGTATCATAACCGGACGGAGGGAAAAAGCGACGCCGGCGCGGGCTGTGGCCGGCGAACTCGGAACGGTTCCCGCCGCGATCGGGATAGAGCGGTCATGAGATATTCGGCGAATCATACGCGACTGGGCGCGCACGTGTCGATTGCGGGCGGACTGCACAAGGCGCTCTCTCGAGGAGAGGAGCTCGGGTGCGACGTTATCCAGGTCTTCACGAAAAACGCCACCCAATGGAGAAGCCGGGCGATCGGACGTGAGGAAGTCGCCTTGTTCAAGGCCGAAGTTGAGCGCACCGGCATTCACGTGATCGCCCATGACTCGTACCTCATCAACTTGGGCAGCCCCGACGGCGGTCTGAGGCGAAGGTCCGTAGCCGCGCTCACCGATGAGACGGAACGAGCGGAACTCCTCGGTCTCGATCAAATCGTCGTCCACCCTGGCGCGCACAAAGGTTCCGGGGTTAATGCGGGAATTCGGCGCATTGCGGGCTCCATCAGCGAGACGCTCAAGCGCACGTCGGGATCCGCGGTGAAGATCCTCCTCGAGAACACCGCGGGGCAAGGCACGGCTCTCGGCCACACATTCGATCAGATCGGACGCATTATCGACATGACCGTCGCTCCCGAGCGGCTCCGCATGTGTTTGGACACGTGCCATGCGTTCGCGGCGGGATACGACCTAGCGTCGGCGGCCGGGTACGAGGAGGCCGTGGACGAGCTTGACGAAGCGGTGGGCCTGGATCTGGTGGAAGCCCTGCACCTGAACGATTGCCTTCAGGGATTCGACAGTCGAGTCGATCGGCATGAGCATATCGGCATGGGAACGATCGGCGCGGATTGTTTCAGGCGTCTCATGAACGACGTGAGATTCGAGGACAGGCCCAAACTTATCGAGACACCCAAAGAGTTGAACGGTCGGGAGATGGACCCGGTCAATCTCCGCAGGCTTCGCGCGATGATCGAAGCCGCGCCGGAAGGATTGGTTCGCGCGTTGGATTCGACGCGCTGACGATGCGCGCTGCTTCGCCGGCGCGGGCCGAAGCGCGGAATATGTGTTCAAAGAAGCGGTTTCAGGTTCATTTTAGGACGAAAAGACCGGTGAATTTTGGTATGATATGCGTCGAGGCGAATTATGACACGAACACGCAAAGCCCAAGCAGGGCCCGTCAAACAGCCCGGCACGATCGTCCTGAAGACCAAACGTGAAATCGAGATCATGCGGGAGGCGAATCGCATCGTCGCTCAAATCCTCGAGCGCATGGGCGAAATCATCAAGCCGGGGATCACGACCGCGGAACTGGATGAAACCGCCACGCGGATGATACGGGACGCCAAGGCCAAGGCGGCGTTCAAAGGTTACCGAATGAGCAATAACAACCCGTATCCGGCTGCGATCTGTTCATCCGTGAATGAGGAGATCGTCCACGGTATTCCCGGTCCCCGCGAGTTGGTCGAAGGAGATATCATCGGTGTGGATGTGGGCGTTGTTCACAAGGGATTCGTGGGCGACGCGGCGCGAACCTACCCCGTCGGCCGCATTTCGGAGGACGCGCAGAAGCTCTTGGACGTAACCCGCGAGTCGCTTTACAAAGGCATTGAGAAGGCTGTTGAAGGGAACCGCCTACAGGATTTATCGGTCGCGGTTCAGTCCCATGTGGAAGCGTACGGGTTCTCGGTGGTACGCGATTTTGTCGGTCACGGAATCGGCAGGAAGATGCATGAACCCCCCCAGATCCCGAACTACAAGTCTATGGGGTGGAATCCTCGTCTTCAGGTCGGCATGACCCTGGCTCTCGAACCGATGGTGAACCAGGGCGACTGGCGCGTGAAACTTCTCGACGACCAGTGGACCGCGGTGACCGCGGACGGCAAGTTGTCCGCTCACTTCGAGCATTCTCTCGCCATTACCGAGAACGGTCCGATGATCCTTTCGCTGCCCTGAAGGACCGCGCCCCGCGTGGGCTCGGGCGGACTTGTCGTCGGCTTCCCCAAGACCGCGCCGTATCGGAAGTGGAATGCGTTTCGGCGTATGACGGTGGAATCACGTGTCTGACGACTGGCCGGACATCAAGAAGATCAAGCGGTACGAGATCATCCGTCCTATCGGTGAAGGAGGAAGGGGTCGGGTCTATCTCGCCAACGACAAAATTATCCGACGTCCGGTCGCGATCAAGATGTTCAGCCTCGAAGCGCTCACCGACAAGCGACGCTCGAAAGAGAAGGTGCTCAGGGATTTCTTCCTTGAAACCCAAACCGCCGGCGTACTGCTCCATCCGAACATTGTGGTCATCTACGATCTCGGCAAGAAGGACGATGTGCTGTACATCGTGATGGAGTTCGTATTCGGCAAGACCCTCCTCCAACACATGCAGGCGTCGGGGTTCAGCGTCAAGAAGGCGTTGGAAATCGTGTACGAGCTCGCTTCCGCCTTGGAGTACGCTCACTCGAAGGGCGTGATTCACCGCGACATCAAGCCCGAGAATATCATCGTCTCCGCGCAGGGGGTACCAAAGATCACCGACTTCGGCATCGCCCGTTTTCGTCGTCATCTCAAGCACTCACGCCAGAAGCTGGTCGGGTCCGCGCGCTTCATGGCGCCCGAGCAGGTGCTCAGAAGGCCCCAAGATCAGCGGGTGGACATCTATCAGCTCGGGGTCCTGCTCTTCGAATTGCTCACCCGGCAGCTCGTCTTTCGCGGATCGTCGCCGCAGGACGTCCTTAACAAGATATGCACCGTCACGCCTCCTCTCCCCAGCGCGGTCAATCCCAAAATACCCGGTCGAGTGGACGCGATCGTGGCGCGGTGCCTCGAGAAATCCCCCGCGAAACGCTTCGAGACGGCCCGGGAGCTGGCCGAAGCGCTCGCGGATTGTCTGAGGTCGGGCATCCATACCGAGCTGGCGCCCGATCGAGATCTCGTTACGCGTCTCAAGAAATTCGAGATGTTCGCCCTTTTCTCCGACAAGGAGCTCGAGCAAATCGTCAGGACAGGCGAATTCATCACCTGTCCGGCCGGCCAAACCATCATCCGGGAGAACGAATCCGACTCGAACTTCTTCGTGCTCGTGGAAGGAAACGTCAAGGTGATGAAGGGCGATCGGACCCTCTCGAACTTCCTCCCGGGCGTCTGCTTCGGCGAAATCGGGGCGTTCGCCCGGCAGCGGCGCTACGCCGCGGTCATCGCGGAGACCGACTGCAAGCTTCTGCAGATCAACGCCCTGCTCTTTCAGGAATTGGACCCAAGCCTCCAGTTGAAGATGCTCAACATCGTGGTGCGGAACCTTGCCCGACTGGTGATCTCGCTTGACGGTGAACTGAACCGCCTCACCCACGGCGGAGAGGCGCCCGCGGAAGAAGCCGCTCCACGGATCTGCCCGCTCTGCGGTCTCGACAACGGGAGACCCATCGAAGTCTGCCCGAGGTGCGGGGTCATCGCGTCCACATACGGCGCGCTCAGACGGAGCCTCGATCGATACGCGGTCCCCACGAGCACCGAAACCACCGAAGAATCGACCGTGAAGATTCCCACCGCGGAAATCCCATTTTCGAGGAGTTGATACCAAGATTCTACCGGGGAACACGAACAGGGGCTCTTCCACATCCGCCCCTCTCCGCGAGAGCCTCACTCCCCCTCGCCGATGCCTATATATTCCAGCTTGTACAGGACGGCTTCGGCCATAACCTTGCGATCGCGTATCTTGTCGGGTGTCCCGGTCATGACGCGTTTGAAGCGTTTTTGCGGATCTTTGGTGAGCATGGAAGCGACGAGGGTTCTGAGCCGCCTCTCGATGCGGGAGTAATCGAACCGCGTCAGGAGTATTCCGTTGACCATCTCGGAGAGATTGGTCGGCCGGCCGAAGGGAGCCTCCCCGCCGCTGAGAAACTGGTAGAAAGTCAGTCCCAGGGCCCAGATATCGTCCATCTGGGTGCGCTTCAGCCTGATCGTTCGGGGGCCCTCGAGCGCCTGTTGGCGCACCACGCAGGAGTTGTAGTCCTCCCTGAGGATCTTGAGCAGCTCGACGATGCGTTCGGGGGGCAAAAAGAGCCAGCTTCCAACCGTGCCCAGACCCTTGGGCTCACGGTCCGATATGTCCACCGACGTGTCCAGGTGATCCACCATGACGAATTCGGTCTTCAGGCCGGCGCTGTCCTCTCGGCGGGGAAATTTCCGGGGGAAGTGAAAGAAAGTGAACTTGGGCAGACGCTCCCGACCTTTCACTGCCTTGCGGATGAACGCCTCGGGCCGAATGTTCAGGTGGAGTCGGCGTTCCTCGACGTGCAGCTGGGCGAGTGCGACCGCGCAGTCCACGCTCCAGGTGATGACGTCCATGAAGTCGCCGCCGAGATCGGCGGGATTGACCGTATGGATGGGGTCCACTGCGAGGAGATCCATGAGCAGAAAGACCGAATCGCCGTCCTGCCCCACGTCGTGCACCGTAACGATCCGTCGTGTCCGGCCGTATTCTTTCTTGGGCTTCCGCGCGAGGACCTTCTGTCCCAACTCGCTGAGCATGGTGGGCTTGTCGCGTGATTCAAAGTCGTGAAGGATTCCCGCGAGACCGAATTTCCCATGGAGTCGGGTGGTCTCCTCGATCTCCTTTGCGGAATGCATCTTGAGAGCGAACGGCTTGCCTTCGACCTTGACCGAATAGACCGGCCCCATATTGCCGAATCCGAGGAAGTCCTTTACCTCGCAGGAGATGATTCCTTTGGGCGCAAGCTCATGGGGTCCGGTCAGCGACCGGAAGCTTATCGCTCCGGTATTTTGGATCTCCTCGATGCGGTCGGCGAAGATATTGCGGACAACGTGCCGCTCCTTTTGGGTGATCTCCTCTCCGGCCTCGAACGTCGCCGCGAGAATGTCCAGTCGGTTCTGGGTAAGCTCGTCATACACCCGCGCGTCCCGAAGTCCTTCGATCAGCCGCGGTATCGGTATTTTCTCGTCGACCACCGTGCACTCCTCGTCCGACGACGGGCGGAGATACGCGCCGTATCCCCCCGTGTTCCGGCCTGCCGGCGGCGGGCTGAGAGGCGGAGTACCCAAAGCGTGATTCCCTGTCTCGATCGATTGCGTGCTCGGAACGATTCGCCGTACGCCCGCAGCATCACGGCGCCGTGGACTGCGGGCCAAGCAGAGCAGGCAAACGCCCGCCGACACCGTCAGACTAGCGAGCGCCGACCGGCCCGTCAAGGAATTTGCTCTGCCGCGCCCTGAGCCCGCGGTCGAGAGTCTCGATGCGGCCGCTCCGTCGGTTCGGTCCGATTCCCAAGCCTGTGCGGCATATACGGAGCCGATGTGCGGTCTTGGACGCCGGGTTCCGGCGTGGCCGCCGTGTGAGACACCTCGGCGTTGCCACGGCATGGAATGGATGATAGAAGTACCCCGGGTAAGCGCCCACGGTCTACAAACTTGACCTGACGCCAACGAACAGGACGGATACGATTCGAAGTCACGCTTCGGTCCTTTACGGCGATTTGTTCGCCGAACCGTCCGAACTCGGATTTCAGCCATGCAGGATCCGCGTCGACTATTCTCAGGCTGCTCGATCACGGTCATGGGACTGGGTCTCCTCGGGCGCGGGCTCAAGGACACCCTCTTCCTGGTCGAGTGCGGCGCTCGGGTAACAGTGACCGATCTGAAAACCAGGGATCAACTGGCGGAGTCGGTCCGCCGGCTCGAAGGCAAGCCCTGCGCGCTGAAGCTCGGCGGCCACGATCCGGATGATTTCGTGAACGCGGACATGATTTTGAGAAACGCGGACGTGCCCGCGTCTTCGCCGTACCTGGAACTGGCCCGCGCGCACGGCGTTCCGATCGAAATGGACGAATCGCTCTTTTGCAAGCACTTCGAGGGGACCGTGGCCGGAATCACCGGCACTCGCGGCAAGACCACGACCACGACGCTGATCCACCGCATACTCACCCACGCCGGCCTTAGCGCGCATCTCGCGGGGAACATCCTCGGTCAGGCCACGCTTCCCTTGTTGGGTACGGCCTCGGCAGGCGATATCGTCGTGCTCGAACTCTCCAGCTGGCAATTGCAGGGTTTTCACGGCGCCCGACTCAGCCCGCACGCGGCGGTCTTCACCAATATCCATCCCGATCATCTAAACCGATATAGTGGAATGGACGACTACATCGGAGATAAAAAAGCGATTTATCGGTACCAACGGGACGAGGACGTGTGCGTGTTCAACCGCGACCAGGCCGAAACCGCTCGATTGGCCGAAGAAGCGCCCGGCCGCGTCGAGTTCTTTTCAGCCGCGGATATCCCCTCGGATTGGAACGTGCGGCTTCCAGGCGCCCACAACCGAGAGAATGTCGCCGCGGCCGTCGCATTGACGAGATTCCTGGGAGTGTCCGACAGCGTGATTCGTGAGACCGTCGAAGACTTCGACGGGGTCGAGCATCGTCTTCAGCCGCTGGGTGAGATCGGCGGCGTTGAGTTCATCAACGATACGACCAGCACGAGTCCCGCCGCGGGATGCGCCGCGCTGGACGCGCTCCAAGGACGTCGTATCCTTTTGATTGCCGGGGGCTCGGACAAAAAGCTCGATCTCACCCCCTTCGCTCGGGCCGCGGCCGAGCGTGCGGTGTATATTGCGCTCCTCGACGGATCGGCCACCGACGCTTTGCACGAGGGAATTACGGCCGCCGGCGGCGGGTCGCGCGTCTCGGGTCGATTTTCGGATTTGGCGCCGGCAGTGGGCGCGCTGATGGACCGGGCCCTGCCGGGGGATGTGATTCTGCTCTCCCCCGGCTGCGCTTCATTCGGCATGTTCGCCAACGAGTACGACAGAGGCCGTCGATTCATCCGTGTCTTCGAGCGGTTGAAGGAGTCCGGCGACCGAGGAGACACGGATGGCGCATCGTGACGCGCGGACCGATGAAGTAGCTAAAGGAGGCTCCATGCGCCGTGAAGGGGACATCGCGGTTCAAGACATGAGCCTCGAGCAAATCGAGCGTCGAGTTCAGGATATCCGACGCAATTACGAAGAGTTCTTTGCGTCCGCTCGAGACGGATTCTACATCTCGACTCGCGGCGGACGGTTTATAGACGCCAATAACGCGCTGGTTCAAATGCTTGGGTATCACGTCACCGAAGAGGTGCTGGAGATCGACATCACGGATGAATTGTGGGCGCGACCCGAAGATAGGGCTGAATTCCAGGCGCGTATCGAGGAACAGGGGTTTGTCAAAAATTACAACGCGATGTTCAAGCGCGCCGACGGCACGCTGCTGCCGGTGACTCTGTCCAGCGAAGTCTGGACCGATCCGGACGGCGAGGTGCTCGGATATCGCGGATTCGTGGTGGATCAAACGCACGATCGCCTCATGCGCCATCAGCTGAAGACCGTCGAACTCAAGTATCGAGAACTGCTCGAAAATACCCGTGAGGGCGTCTTCGTGGCCGACGCCAAAGGGATGGTGCTCGATTGCAACTGGGCGTTGTGCGAGATCATCGGCTATACCAAGGAAGAACTCCTCGGTATGAATTACTACGAAGACCTCTTCCTCGAAGCGGATGACGTCCGAGACTTTCGACGGGAATTCACCCGGTCCGGGAGGGTGACGGAGCGGGAACTACAGATCAGGCGAAAAGACGGCTCAATTCGGGATGTCTCCGTGAACGGATACGCGGGCGAGAACTCGGCCGGAGAAGTGATCAGCTATCAGGGTCTCATGCGCGACATCACCGAGGCAAAGCGGCTGCGCCGGCAACTCATTCAGGCGGAACGGCTCACCGCGATGGGCAAGATGGCGTCGCAGCTCGCGCACGAGCTCAACAATCCCATCTACGGCATCACCAACTGCCTTGAACTCATCAAAGAGGTGGTGCCGGAGGGCCACGAGAGGCGCCGGTTCCTCGACCTTGCTCGGGAGGAATGCAGGCGGGTCTCCGGACTGCTCAGAAAGATGCTGAACTTCTTCCGGCCGGATGACGAAAAGAAAGAGCAGACCGACATCAACAAGCTGATCGACGAAATTCTGCTCTTCTACGGTAAACAGTTCAAGGATCGGGGCATTGAGACCTCGACGGACTTCGACCCGGATTTGCCGTGGATCATGGCGGTTTCCAACCACATGAAGCAGGTGTTCATCAACATGATCATGAACGCGGTCAGCGCAATGCCGGACGGCGGCGAGCTTCGGGTGGCCACTAAATATGCGGCCAAACATCGAGAAATCGCCGTGGTCATCGAAGACACCGGCGTGGGCATCCCTCCGGAAAACATCGACAAGATCTTCGACGCGTTTTTCACCACCAAAAACGAAGTGAAAGGCGTGGGATTGGGACTCAGCATATGCTACGGGCTGGTGGGCGAACACGGAGGGACGATCGACGTCGACAGCAACGAGGGAAAAGGGGCGACCTTCGTGATACGGCTGCCCGTGGAGCCGCAGTGGCCGTAGGAATCACGCCGGGAAAAGCGCGCTGCGGAACGACGGGAAGAGCGGCGAGCGGGGAGAGACATCGGCCGAACAAGCCGCATCCCGGCGAATATGAGGTTTTCGCAACCGTTCACCGGGCCGGCGATAAGCCCTTGATATCGCGTTCGGGGAGGTTTGGAGGGCGAGATGAGTCTCCCCCTCCATCTTCACCGGGCGCAGAGCCGCCTCAAGCCGGGTGAACCATTACAGGTTTTCTACGTCACCTGTCCTGCGGACGCTTCAATACTGCACTGGCTGAAGTCGACCGGTTCCTTGCATTCCGGGCACTTGTGGGGTTTGTCAAATTCGTCGGAGAAAATCTCCAACTGAGCGTCGCACTTGGGGCATTTGCACGTAAATGATTGGAGATTCTTGTGTTCTTCCAACCCGGGACAATGCCGCGGTGTCCAAGTCATTTGATTCTCCTTCCATGTAGAAATTCGTGTTGGCGGGATATTCCCCGGACAAAAAAGTGTCTACGTTAGTATAGATCACCGGAGCGTCGGGGCAAAGAGGAAAAAGACGAACGGTCGCCGATCGGAGGCGGGCGTAGGAAAAGCGCAGTGCGGTGAACTGCGCTTTTGAGTGACGAGATACCGATTGCGCCCCGGCCGCTATGGGCGGTCCATTCCGTCGGGGTCCGGCGATCGGCCGATTGAGACCGGCGAAGCAGGCCGAGGAAACCGCGGGCTGCGCCGAAGGCTTCAGCCCTCAAGGATGGCTCTGAGTTCTTTCAGCTCCTTCTTGATCTCCATGAGGATCTCTCGGTAATCGGATTTTTCGCTGTCCATGGAATTGTTCTGAGCGGGCTCCGGCTCGGGCACGGGAGCGGCTTCTTCTTTCGGCTTTGTGGGACGAGAAGTCCTTCGCGCCCTTCTCGCTGCCGCCTCCTGCTTTTTCATCTCCTGCAGACGCTTTTTGGCTCCCGCTATGGTGAACTTCTCATCGTACAGCAGATGCTTGATTTCCATCAACAGTTCAAGATCCTTCTTATGATAGAGACGCTGTCGCGCTCTGGTTCGCGTCGGTTTCAGGATCTTGAATTCCGATTCCCAGTACCTCAGGACGTAGGGTTCAACATTAAGTATTTCGCTCACTTCACCGATTTTGAAATACTGTTTCTCCGGAATTGGCACTGTCATCACACGACCACCCCTCAACAAGAGGATTCATCCGACCACGTCGCCGGCACAACGGGAAGCAAACCCAACGCCGTTTCCCCCGATCACATGTAACCAATAGGGATTATTCATGATGTCACTCTCTGGCAGCGGCGCCCACTTCCCTCTTAAGGGTTTCCATCACCTGAGCATGGACATCCTGAACCTCTTCGTCGGTCAGGGTCCGATCCTCAGATTGATACCGGATTCGGAAGGCCAGACTCTTATGGCCCTCCCGAATGTTTTTTCCTCGGTACAGATCAAACAAGTTTACGGAGGAGATGATATCATGGCCCAAACGTGAAATCAACCGTTTAATCGCATCTCCTGAAACTTTTTCTTCAACGATAATTGCTAAATCCCTTTCTACATAGGGGTAGCGAGGAAGCGGGCTGAAAATCGTCTCCCGACGACCCAAAACCTGTAAAGGCTCTAGAAATATCTCGAATATCTGCACCTTAGCCTCGATATCCTGCTCACGGCGCTGTCCCGGAGCCAATTCCCCCAGGTAGCCTATGACGCGTCCTTCCACCTTAAGATCCGCAGACTTGCCCGGATGCAGAAAAGCTGTGCCCGAAGGTACGAATTCGGCCCCTTCAACTCCTAAATCCTCAAGGAGATTCTCGATTCCTCCCTTCACATCATAGAAATCTATTTCCAGCCGTTTTCTCACCTCCCCGCGCTCGTCCACAGTCCCACGCTGGTAATGCCAGATCTCCGGGAACACCGATCCGCAGGCCGCGCCGCCCAGCTTCAGATCCTCACGCGGCAGATCCTCTCCCGGAACGGGAGTAAACACTCGGCCGATCTCATACAACCGCAAATCCGACGACCTGAAGCTCAGGTTCCGCCGCACCGCGGCAAGGAGCCCCGGAATGAGCGATCGTCTCATCGCGGCCGTCTCTTCGGTCAACGGATTGAGCAGGCGAACCGTGGGCGCGTCCGGCCCTTCCGGCGCGAACTTACCGGCATGCTTCTCCGATACGAAGGACATCGAGATCACTTCGGTGAACCCCGACGCGTTCATGACTCGGCCCACGCGCTCGACGAACGTGTGCGTCTCTCTGCTTCGATCGGGCGCGGACGTAATCGTCGGCATGGTGACCGGTATATTGTCGAAGCCGTAGATCCTGGCGACCTCCTCGATCATGTCCACATCTCGGTCCAAATCCCACCGACACGACGGAGGGTAAGCGGTCACGGCGTCCCGCGAAGATCGTTCCGGTCGGATACCCAGCCGCTCCAGGGACGAGATCGTGTCGTCCTCGGACAAATCCACCCCGAGCACCCGATTCACCTTCTCGAACGCAACGGGAACGCCGGGCCGACGGATCGGTTCGGGATAGACGTCGACGACCCCGCGCAGGATGCTTCCTCCAGCGAGGTCACGGATCACCCGCGCGGCCCGGTGAGCCGCCCAAAGCGTTCCCTCCGGGTCCACCCCGCGCTCGAAGCGAAAGGACGCTTCCGTGGACATATTGAGCGCCTTGGCCGTCCGCCTCACGCCGAAACGCTCGAAGCAGGCGCTTTCGATCAACACCGTCGTGGTGTTGTCCCGGATTTCCGAGTTCAGGCCGCCCATGATACCGGCCAACGCGACCGAGCATTTGCCGCCGTCACGGATCATGAGCGCGTTCTCGGGCATCTTTCGCTCGACGCCGTCCAATGTGGTAAAGACTTCGCCCGGATCCGCCCGCCGCACCACAATGCGGCCTTCCTCGAGGAGCGAGTAATCGAACGCGTGTAAAGGTTGGCCGCACTCGAGCAGAATAAGGTTGGTGGCGTCGACCACGTTCGAGATCGGCCGCACTCTCGATCTATGGAGCCGCAAACGCACGCGAAACGGCGACGGGCCGATCTTTACGCCTTCGACCATTCTCACGACGTACCGTGGACAGAGATCGACATCGGGAACCTCGACCGATGTCCGCTCCGAGATGTCGCCCCCGTCTTCTTCCACGTCCATCGGCGGGAGTCGCACCTGCGCGCCGGTGAGCGCCGCAACCTCGCGGGCAATGCCGAGGATCGAAAGACAGTCACCGCGATTCGGCGTAACCGACGCCTCGAAGATCCAGTCGTCAATGTCGGCAATCGCTTCCGCCAAAGGACGACCCACGGAAGTGTCCTCGTCGAGGATCAGAATCCCGGACGCGTCTTCACCCAGGTCCAACTCCTTCTCGGAACAAATCATGCCGGGCGAGGAAAACCCCCGAATATCGCGCTCCGTGATCTCGAGGCCGCCGGGCAGGACCGCGCCGGGCATCGCGTACGGCACGATTTGCCCTACGGCGATATTCGGCGCGCCGCAAACCACGACGGCTTCACGGTCGCCGAAGGTTATCCTTGCCAGGCGCAGCTTTTCCGCGAACGGATGCGGGGTTATCTCTTCGATGCGCGCGGTTACGACATTGTCGAGCGTATGGCCGACCCGAACCAGGCCCTCGATCTCCGTTCCGCTCATGGTGAGCGCGTCCGCGATCTCCTCCGCGGTCTGCTCGATGTCTACGAATTCTTTCAGCCAGTTGAAGCTGACGAACATCTTTCCGTCACCTCTTTATGCGTCTCAGAACTGATGGAGGAACCGTACGTCGTTCTCGTAGAAGGCCCTGATATCGGGAATGCCGTATTTGAGCATCGCGACCCGCTCGATCCCCATGCCGAATGCGAAGCCCGTATAGACGTTCGCGTCGTAGTTCACGAAGCCGTAGAGAGCGGGATCGACCATGCCCGATCCGAGGATCTCGAGCCAGCCGGTGTCGCTG
The DNA here is from genome assembly GCA_964385875.1 of uncultured Syntrophales bacterium. Classification (GTDB taxonomy): domain Bacteria; phylum Desulfobacterota; class Desulfomonilia; order Desulfomonilales; family Desulfomonilaceae; genus CAYLRL01. Next base: position 21,488 of record CAYLRL010000033.1, on the reverse strand, counting down.
CACGTGCGACAGCCCGCACCGCCGCAGATCACACACTGAATGTCCACTTCCGCGGACGGCTCGGTGAACGGAAAGAAACTCGGTCGAAATCTCAGGCCCACGTCCCGGCCGAAATACTCATGCACGAACGCGACGAGAATGCCCTTGAGGTCCGAGAACGAGATCCCTTCGTCCACCCAGAGTCCCTCGATCTGCATAAACATCGGGGAGTGGGTGATATCCGCGTCCCGACGGAAGACCTTCCCCGGGCAGATCACGCGCACCGGGGGTTGGCGGCTCTCCATGACTCGAATCTGGACCGGCGACGTGTGGGTCCGGAGAACGATGTTCTCCGAGACGTAAAAGGTGTCCTGCATGTCCCGCGCGGGGTGATCCTTGGGAATGTTGAGCGCCTCGAAGTTGTAGTAGTCGAGTTCCACTTCAGGCCCTTCAGCGAGTTGGAAGCCCAAATCTCTGAAGATATCGATGAGGTCGTTGGCCGTACGGTTGAGAATGTGGCCTCGACCGAGAATGAACCGCCTGCCGGGCAACGTCACGTCTATGGATTCGGACTCGAGCCGGCCGCGCTCGGCCTCGTCGGCCAGGCGCGCCTCGGCCTCGTCGAACTTCCGCTCGAGCTCTGATTTCACCACATTGGCGAGCTTGCCCATCTCCGCCCGCGTCTCGGGATCGAGATCCTTGAGTCCGCGCAGTATGCCCGTCAATTCGCCTTTGCGCCCGAGGACGCGCGTTCGAGCGTCGGACAGGGCCTTTTCATCGGAAATAGCGTCGATCGTCTCGATGGTCTTGGATTTGATTTCTTCCAGTTGCTCCCGCATGGCGCCTCACAAAAAAAGCGGCTCTGTACGGCCGCTTTCTCAAAACCGCGCCGGGGGCATCAGGGGCTGAAACCTCCCGCCGCGGCGTCTGCTCTTGTCATTCGTTTCGTGGGCTTGAAACGACGTCAGATCTCGAGGGCCGCTTTCGCCTTATCAACGACGCGGCTAAAACCACCCGGGTCGGACACGGCCAGATCCGCAAGGATCTTCCTGTCCAGCCCGATCTCCGCCTTTCTGACGCCTTCCATGAACCGGTTGTAAGGCATACCGTTTGCGCGGCAGGCCGCGTTGATCCGCGTAATCCACAGGCGACGAAAATCACGCTTCTTGTTGCGGCGGTCCCGATACGCGTAACAGAGCGCTCTTTCGACGGTTTCCCTCGCCTGTCTGTAGGTTCTACCGCGACCGCCCACGTAACCCTTGGCCATCTTCAGTATTTTCTTGTGCCGCGCCTTTCGCGCAGGCGCAGAGCGTGCTCTGGGCATCAGTAACTCCTTTGTTCGCCGTACTCCGAATATCTGCGAGCCCCGTCGCCTTCAACCGCGCCGGGACCGATCGTCGTCTCGAGGCGTCTCCTCACCCGTAGGGAAGGAGTCGCTTGATCTGTTTGCGGTCCTCCTCGCTGATGAACGTCATCTGCCTGAGGTTGCGCTTCCGCTTGGTCGACTTGCTCGTCAGGATATGGCTGTGATACGCCTTCTTCCGCTTGATCTTGCCGCTTTTGAGTATGGTGAATCGCTTCGCGGCTCCGCGGCAGCTCTTGATTTTCGGCATGGAATAACTCCGGGTTCGTGAGTGCGGAAGTCGGAAAGACCGACTCACGGGAAATTGAATCCTTTTTTATACTCCAATCGGATCGAGGAAACAAATTCTTTTCATCCGAGGATAAAAAAATTCCGTCGCTTATCAAACGGCGGACCGTCCGTTACTGTCGGCGCGCTTCTCGAGGAGCGACGATCGGTCGGCGGGACCCGCGCCCCTTACCGGAAGAGGCTCACCTGCCGCAGGCGGATCGGGCGGTCGGCCGCCGCGCCCTCGGGGACGTATCGGGCGTACCGGGCCTCGGTCTCCTCGGGCGCGTAATACTCGTATCCGGGCCATTTATCGAAACGATCGGTCTTCGTGTCGTCGACGCTCAACCAGTCCGTCCACGTTTCGCCGTCCTCCGAGAGTTTGATTTTCCACGACTGGGGAACGGCCTTTTCGTCCGCCCATACGATCCGCAACCGCGAGATCGGCAGAACCTCGCCAAAATCGAGGGTCACCTTCGGGGGACGGTTTCCCTCGGAGGGCTTCACATCGAGGAGCTTCTCGCCGGGATATCCTTTGAGGATGTGCATCCCTTCGTCGGTCGGAGCGCCTTTGACGAGGACTTTGGCCTTTTTCGCGTAATCGCGGAAATAGAGATCCAAGGGTTCGTTGAGTCGGTCGCTCGGCAGAAGCTCCAGACCGAGGAGCCGCGTCTTCACTTCATTGGCCAAACGCTTGGCCATAAGGTAATTCGCGCCGTTCGTAAGGTGGCACCAATCGGTGAAAACCCACTCGTTCACGTTGTCGAAGATTTCGGTCATATCCAGCACTTCGTGACCGGCTTCCGCCACGCGCTTCTTGACTCGCTCAACCAGAACGTCGTAGGTCTCCTTTGCGTCGTAGAAGCCGATCTTCTCCATGCCGGTGACTTCTTCGATCTTGTTTTCCATAGGTGTTCGAGGCTTCCTGCAATTGCGGAACATAGGCTGAAGCGCAAGCACGTGGGGCTTCCCATCGGTCTCGAGGACCGCGTGATACAGCGCGAGGGTGTCCGCCACTTGATCAATGTTCGTGTTACGGCGTTCGATCATTTCCGGCGTGGGGTCCTGCGGGTGAGCGGCGAAGCCCCGATTCTCCATGAGGATGCCGGGCCCTTCGCCTTCTTTCATGGCGAGCCAGGTGAAGAAGTAGGTGTTCCGCTTGAGCCAGAGGGTGAGGTAATTCATGAGGCCCTCGTCGCTCATGTCGAGGATTTCGCTCACCACTTCGTAGTACGGCCCCTGGGTGAAGTAGTTCCAATCCTTGAGCGGACGCGCGACCGTGTGCACCTCATTGGCGCCGTCCACGGAAATCACCATGTCCGGATCGAATCTCCGGAGCTTCGCGAGGTAGCGCATCAAATCGTGCTGGATCACGTGCCCCGGGACGCCGGCATTGATCACGCGGATCGTCTTCCCGCCGACTTTCTCCCGGACGCGCGGGTCCGCGTTGAGGAGCTTTTCCATGATGTGGGGGATGGTCCACCGGTACGTGACCTCGTAGAAATCGGCAACCGCGTCGGCCGGCGGAACCGGTCCTCGACCGTAGATGACCGACCCGCCGGTGACGAAGACACGGAATTCGTCGTCGGGCTTCTCGAGGGGAACCGGATCGAAATCCTTGAAACTCTGCTCGTTGATATATTCGTGAGCGTTCCCCAGCTTGGTGTTGCGCGTGGCTGCAAAGCCCGGCGTCGGCTCGTACCCGAAGTGGGGCGAAACCTGCTGTGAGCTGCGACGCGCGGCGTCCAAATCACGGCCTTTGTACGCCTCGCCGGCCGGAGACGCCTTTACCTGGAGGTACGCGTAATATTCGATAGCGGCGAACATTCCAAGAACCACCGCGGCCAGGAAGCCGATGTACAGGCAGATGAGGATAAACCTGCGGAGCTTTCTCGCAAGACCGGGTTGGGATTGCTCTGTGCTCACCGACATTATCGATTCCTTACGTGGGAGATACGACGCGCCCGAGCCGGTCCTTCCGGCGGTTCCCGAGAGACTCGACGGACGGGAATCGGCTACGATCGGGGCTCTTTCAGACGTCCCCTCTCGGGCCGCGCGCATCCGGCGTATAAAGGATGGGATCGACCGTCGGGGAGGAGCGAACTCTGCGAACAGCGGCTCATCGGCCGCCGGAGAAGAGCAACGCGCCGCGCGACGGATACGGGAGCTCGCCCGATTCCGCCGATCGCGGCGCGTCCGCTGCGTTTACGCTCCTCCTAGAAGAGCGTGTAGATGAACGGCGCCGCCACGGGCGAGCTTGCCGCGAGGAAAATGAAAGCCGACAAAATCACCAGCACGACCAGTATAGGCGCCAGCCAAAATTTCTTCCGTACCTTCATGAAATCCCAGAATTCTTTTACCAGGGACATTTCAATTGCCTCCTCGATCCGGCGCGTCGACCCCTTATCCGCGGTTGGAAGCTCGGTCGCGGTTTGTGGAGACCGCCGAGCGCGTCACTTTGGATTGACCAATCACGGCCGACGAAAGTTCCGATATATCCGTCTGCGGCGACGCCGCCGACGTACGTTCCCCTAGAAGAGCGGATAAAGAAACGGCGCGAACACGCCCGAAGCCGTCGTCAACGCCGTCAAACCGCCCAAGACCACAAGCGCCGTCAGCCCAGGCGCAAGCCAAAACTTCTTCCGCGTCTTCATGAAATCACAGAGTTCCCACAGGAGCGACATCGTTCGCATCCTCGACCACGGCCCGAGGATGCGAACTCAGAGGCCGCGCTAGAATTGCTTCTCGTATCGTTCGACGGTCTGTTCGGGTTGTTCGTCCCTCTTGATCCAGTACGAGGGCGCGGCCGAATCCCATTTCCTCTCCATGGGGTCTTTTCCGACCAACCTCATGATAATTCCGGTTGGAATCACCACGAGCACAAAGATCAGGGTCAAGATGATCCTAGATACAAAATACCCCAGGATGACCGAGAAACTCAACCAAATTCGGTATATCCTTCGAAACAGCGGGGGGATAAACCGCAATACCGCAAGCCCTACGCCCACGCCAAGCCAGTAGTACCCGGAATAACTGCCCTTCCAAAACGCCAGGTACGAGCCGATGAGACCCGGGATAACGAGAAAGAGCGCCGCAAGGATCGTCAAATCCCGGCTCGTCGGTTCCCGGTACACCGCTCGGATTTCTTCTTTGATTTCCGCTATGATACCCATGATGCCTTCGCAGCCTGCGCGTCCGAGCTAGTCGAGCTCGAACTGCGACCTCCAGTCCGTATCGCCGGTGAGTTTGGGTTGTTTCGTCTTATCCAAGAGAAACGGCCCCATCACCAGGTAGTCCATCTCCGTCCGCATGAAGCAAAGATACGCGTCCTCCGGGCTTTGCACGATCGGCTCTCCGCGGACGTTAAAGGACGTGTTCACAATCACGCCGCAGCCGGTCTTCCTTTTGAACTCCTCGATCATCTTGTGATAGAGCGGGTTCGTTTCCTTGTGGACGGTCTGTATCCTCGCCGAGTAGTCCACATGCGTGATCGCAGGGATGTCTGACCGTACTACGTTGAGTTTGTCAATACCCCAGAGCCTCTGCTCGTCGCCGGACATGTTCCGACGAATCGCGCCGTCCACATAGGCAACGAGCAGCATATAGGGCGACGGCCGATCGATCTCGAAGTATCTGCCGACATCCTCGGAAAGGACCGACGGCGCAAACGGCCGGAAGCTCTCCCGATACTTGATCTTGAGGTTCATCTGCGCCTGCATGCGGGGATCCCGGGCGTCGCCGATGATCGACCGCGCGCCGAGCGCCCGAGGGCCGAACTCCATACGTCCCTGGAACCAGCCGATCACCTTTCCTTCGGCGACGAGATCCGCGACCCTGTCGGGAACGAGCCCGTCGTGGAGATACTCATACGGATAGCCGTTCGATTCGAGGAAGGCCTTGATCTCGCCTTCCGCGTATTCCGGCCCCAAGTACGAGCCGAACTGAAGATCCGCGTCCCCGACGACCTTCCGTTCATTTCCAAGCAGCTGATGCCACACGAAGAGCGCCGCTCCGAGCGCGCCGCCCGCATCGCCCGACGCCGGCTGGATCCAGATGTCCTCGAAAGGGCCTTCCCGGAGAATCCTGCCGTTCCCCACGCAATTGAGCGCGACGCCCCCGGCGAGACAAAGATGCTTCTCCCCGGTGCTCTTGTGGATGTGCCGCGCGGTCTTAAGCATGATCTCTTCGGTGACCACCTGCACGGATCGGGCAAGATCCATCTCCCGCTGGGTGAGCTTGCTCTCCGGCCGCCGCGCGGGACCGTCGAAAAGCTTCTCGAATCCGCTCCCCGTCATGGTCAAACCGTACGGATACGTTAAATAATCCATGTTGAGCTTGAAGGAGCCGTCGTCCTTGATGTCGATCAATTCCCGCTTGATCGCGTCCACATACTTGGGTTGTCCGTACGGCGCGAGACCCATCACCTTGTATTCGCCGGAATTCACCTTGAAGCCCGTAAAATACGTGAACGCCGAATAGAGCAGCCCGAGAGAGTGGGGGAATTTGATCTCGTACTCGATGCGGATTGTGTTGTCCTCGCCGACGCCCCAGCTCGTCGTGGTCCACTCGCCCACACCGTCCATGGTGAGGAACGCGGCCCGCTTGTAAGGCGACGGGAAGAACGCGCTCGCCGCGTGGGACTCGTGATGCTCGGGAAAGAGCACCTTCCCCTCGTACCCGAGGCTCTGCCGTATGAGCTTGGGCATGTGGAGCTTCTGCTTGAGCCACAACGGCATGGCCATCATGAACGAAGCGTATCCACGCGGAACAAACGAGAGATATGTCTCCAGCAGGCGCTCGAACTTGATGAACGGCTTATCGTAGAAGACCACGTAATCCAGATCGTCCGCGGTGAGGTTTTCCTGCTTCAGACAATACTGAATCGCGTCGTCCGGGAACCGATGGTCATGCTTGACCCGGGAGAACCGCTCCTGCTGGGCGGCCGCCGCGATCCTGCCGTCTCTGACGAGCGCGGCTGCGCTGTCGTGATAATATGCTGAAATCCCTAATATATTCATTGCTCCATACCGTCCGGGAACCGTTCCGACCCGCTGCGCGGCGCGTCGGTTCCCCAAGAGTGTACAGCTGGATAGCGCCGTGGGCTAGAGTCCCGCGTCGTTCCGCGCGGCGGCGAACCACATAAGCAATTGATTCTTCACATCAATTTCAATCGCCGGCAGTGTCATTTCGAGTCGCCCTTCGCTCGACCGACCCACAGTCGAACGGCTCTCCACGCAATCGAGACCCCAACCGCCAGACCGAACAGCATGACTCCTCCTGCGCTCGGGCCGCGCCGTCACTGCGGCGAGCGGTCCCCCACGCGAAGACTCGCCCGCTATATAGCAGGTCTCGACGGTGAACTGAAAGCGGAATTTGAAGTCGTATCGAAACAACGCGTATCATGCCTTCCGGGCGCCTATTAGTCCTCTTGATTCTTCAAACCACGACACCCCGGCATGACGATCACTCATGCCTAAGCGCGTCGATGGGTTCCATCCGAGCGGCTTTTAGAGCCGGATAGAAGCCGAAGAAGACGCCGACCGCGGCGGAGAAGAGTAGTGCGATCACCACGGCCCAGGGGCTGATAATCGCCGGCCACCCGCTGAGTCGGGCGAAGACGTACGATCCGCCGATCCCCAGGATGAGACCGCAGAAGCCGCCGGCGACGGAGAGGACCACCGCCTCGATGAGAAACTGGGAGAGAATGTCCGCAGACCGCGCGCCCACCGCGCTTCGGATGCCGACTTCGCGAGTCCGTTCGGTGACCGAGACCAGCATGATGTTCATGATTCCGATACCGCCGACCACCAGCGAGATTGCGGCGATCGCGCCGAGCAGCATCGTCATGATATTGAGCGTCTTTCGAGCGGCCGCGAGCGCTTCGGTGAGATTTCTTACGGTGAAATCCTTGTCCTGGAAACGACTGAGGCCGTGCCGTCGAGTCAGAAGTTCGTCGATCTGCTTTTCCGCTTGGGAAATGAGCGGGATCTCCGCGGCCTGCACGAGAATCGCCCTTACTTCCCCGCGGAAGGGCGTGCCGAAAAGCCTGTACTGAGCGGTTTTCAGCGGGACGTAGATCGCGTCGTCCTGGTCGGTTCCCCGGGGGGACTGCCCCTTTGACTCGAGCACGCCGATTATGCGGAACGGCACGTTTTGGATGCGGATCAGCCGCCCGATCGGGAAGGTCTCGCCGAGGAGGTTGTCGACGATCGTCGTCCCTACCACACAGACCTTCGCCGCGCGGCGGACCTCTTCGGCGGTGAAGATCCGGCCGTGGCGGATGGTCCACTCTCTGACGTCGAAGTACTCGGGCGTGGTTCCGGTGACGCGGGTGCGCCAATTCCGGTTGCCGTGCACGACCTGCGAGACCTGCCCCCAAATGGGCGCGACCCGTTTGACCGCGGGGCATTCATCGAGGATCGCCTCGGCGTCGTCGGACGTGAGCGTATGAACGGTCGACGCGCCCATCCGCGCGCCGCTCTGGGTGGACGCGCCCGGAACAACCAGGATGAGATTGCTGCCGATGGAGCGAATCTGCGAGCCGATCATTTCCCGGGCGCCCGCGCCCATCCCGACCATGACGATCACGGCCGCGACCCCGATCATAATCCCCAGCATGGTGAGCAGCGATCGCATCACGTTGACGCGCAGCGCGGTCAAGGCGATCTTCACTCCATCCAGGGGGCTGATCACTGCGCGTTCACCTCTGTTCCGTCAGTCTTCGGGTTTACGGGCGATGAGTTGGGAAATGTTCTTGTCGGCGCCGGTCTCCGGGTGATCCAGGATGACGTGGAGACCCGGAAAATACGGCCGGAGCCCGCCCTCAGGCACGAGATAATCGGGATTGAAACCGGGCTTCACGCTCGTGTGGCGATGGTTGTAGGTCGCGTAGAAGAGGAGGCCCCCTTTCTTGAGGGCCGCCGCGATGGAAGGCAAGAGGGTCGCCGCGAAAAAGTAGAAGACCGTCACCAGATCGTAGAGCCCCGGGGGGAACTCATACTCGTCGAGGTCGGCCTGAAAGCAGTTGATCCGGAGCCCTTCACGGTCGGCGCGGTATTTGAGCGTCTCGAGCGCGTTCAAGCTGATATCCGTAGCGTCGACGATGGACCCTCGTCGGGCCGCGAAGAGCGCGTGCCTCCCCTTCCCGCACGCGACGTCGAGCGCTCTCCCCCCGAGGAGCAGCCCCGCGTTCTCTTGGAGCAGCGGGTCGGGATCACGGACACGCGCTTCGTCATCCGCATATCGTCGATCCCACTTTTCGCGGTCGTTCTTCACCTCGAACGGTTACGCTCCGTCAAGGACGTGGCGTTCCATCTCGACGTGCCACGACTCGGGATTGCTCAAGTACATCCTGATATCGGCGAGAGCGCCGTAGTGGCTGCGTTCCTCTCGGATCATACGTTGGATGAATTCCCGCTCCACGGGATCTTCGGCGCGGTCGAGTTCCTTGAAGTAGAAGTCGATTGCGCCCTGTTCCATCTCCATGCCGACGGTGAGGGCCTCGATGTCGCCGGTCGATCCCTTGGCTTTGGGCTCGGTTTCGGACATGCGCGTGCGGAACAGCTGCTGCAGGTTCTCGTTTTCCTGCTTGTGATCCTTCCATGAGCTCGTCCAGGCGCCCGTGCTCTCCAGATCCGTGTACAGGTCCTTTATGCGCGCGATGTGCACGCCTTCCTGGGTGGTCAGCATCTCGAAAATGTCCTTACCCAACGGGTCGGAGCACTTCCGGGCAGCCTCTTTGTAGAAGTCGATCGCCTGTTGTTCCTTTTCGATTGCCGCCGCCAGCATCTTGAAGGCCGGCTCGGATCTTTCCGCCATAAACGCCTCCTTCCTGTTCAGGGATTCGAGCGCCGAGCCCCGGAGGGCGGACACTCGAACGAGATGACCGAATTATTCCTCACCTTGAACCGGCAGCGTGAACACTCTCGCGCCTAATTCCCGGTCGATCATGAACAGCCCAGCGCCTCGATCGCCGGCGAGCTTCAGCTTCTGGACGATCTCGTCGGCCGACGCTTCCTCTTCCACCTGTTCCGTGATGAACCACTGGAGAAACGCGATGGAGGCGTAATCCTTCTCTTGATTAGCCATGTCCACCAGGTTGTGGATCATCGCGGTGACCTTGGTCTCATGCTCGTACGTGTCCTCGAAGACCTTCAGCGGAGTATCCCACTCGGTCGGGACGTTGTCGACCGCGCTCAGCTTGACCCGTCCGCCGCGCTCGACCACGTAGTTGTAGAATTTCACGGCGTGGGTCAACTCTTCCTGCGCTTGGCACTTCATCCAGTTGGCGGATCCCGAAAGGTTCACGGAATCGAAGTACGCGGCCATCGAGAGATAGAGGTACGAGGACCAGAGTTCGGCGTTGATCTGCTTGTTCATTGCTTCCTGCATTTTGTCGCTTATCATGGTGTCACCCTCAGTTATCGGAGTTACGGAGTCGATGCTTAGAAGCTAACCATCCGTCGCTTGATTAGCAACCCTGCGCGTCGCCCCGAGAGCCGTTTTCCCCGCGTCGCTCCTCTCCGGCCCGGACCAACGCGGCGCCTGCGTCACGTTTCGCCATTCTCCTTATAGATGAGGTAATAGACGATTGGGACCACGAGCAGCGTAAAAATCGTCGACGCGAAGATCCCGAAGATGAACGCCCACGCCAAGCCGGAAAAGACCGGATCCAACGTGATGACCCACGATCCGAAAATCGCGGCTCCCGCGGTGAGGAGGATCGGCGTGAATCGAATGGAGCCGGACTCGACAATCGCCTGTCGGAGGGTCTCCCCTTGATCGACACGCAAGTGAATGAAATCGATAAGGATAATCGAATTCCGCACTACAATGCCGGCGAGCGCGATCATCCCGATCATGCTCGTCGCAGTGAAGAATATAGAATCCTGATACGGCCCGATCTGTTGGCTGAGGAATAGATTCAGCGCGGCGAATCCCGGAAGGATGCCGATGAGCGTCAAGGGAATGGCCACCATGATCACGAGCGGAATCGCGAACGACTCGGTCTGCTGGACGAGCAGGATATAGATGAGTATCAACGCGCCGGCGAACGCCAACCCCAGGTCTCGGAAAACCTCGAGGGTGATCTTCCACTCGCCTTCTCCCGCCCAGTCGACCCGATAACCTTCAGGCAACGGCGTTTCTTTCATGGCGTCCTGAAGCCGGAATATCGCGTTGACCGGACTAATCCCCGCGACCTCTCCCGTGACGAAGACGACCCGTTCGAGATTCTTACGATAGATCGTCTTGTCGATTGTCGTCTCCCGTAACGCCCCCAGCTCGTTGAACGGAATCATCGACCCGTCGGGCGCCTTCACCCGAAGCGGCCCCATGTCCTCGGGCCTCGATCGCAAGTGTTTGGGCAGCCGAAGGTTGATCTCCAGGGGCTCTCGTTCGCTCTCGCTGTGAAGAATCGTGGGTGACGCGCCGCCCAGGAAGATCTCGGCGGTCCGAGCGATCTCCTTTTCACTGATCCCTGCGAGCCCGGCCTTCGTGCGATCGACCGCGAAGACATACTTGGTCGCGTCGAACTCCGCGCTGGTGTCCACGTCGACGACCTTATCGGTCTTCTCGAGAGCCGCCCGAACCTTTTCGGCCTGCGCGATCAGGTCCTCGTACGAGGCTTGAGGCGGCCCGTACACTTCAGCAGTGATCGCCGAATAAACCGGCGGACCGGGCGGGACTTCCACAATCTTGATGATCGCGTTGTGTTGGCGTGCGATGCGGTGGATCTCCGGTCGAATCCGCAGGACCAGCCCGTGGCTCTGGAACTCCCGCTCGGATTTGTGAATCAGGTTGACCCGAAGGTCGGCCACATTGCTCCCGCGGCGTACATAGTAGTGCCTGACAAGACCGTTGAAATCCATGGGCGACGCGATTCCCGTGAAGGTGGAGACGTCGCGGACCTCATTCACCGTCGAGAGATACCGCGCGGTTTCGGCCGCCACGCGGTCGGTCTCTTCGAGGGTCGTTCCTTCGGGCGTATCCACAAGGATGAGCAGTTCGTTCTTGTTGTCGAAGGGGAGCATCTTCACGGGGACGAAGTTGTACACAATGAGGAGCATCGATGCTGCGAGCGCGATCAGCACTGCAAGGAGGAAGAGCCAACTCAACGCCCGGCTGCCGAGAAACGGCGAGATCAGCGCCGAATAGGTTCGGTAGATCGGGCCTTTGGTGAAGTCGTACGGCTCGCTTTCTTTGTCGTATTCTTTTTTGAGCGCGTGATACGTTGCCCACGGCGTCACGGTGAACGCCACCACCAGCGACAGGATCATCGCAATCGGCACGTTGAAGGCCATTGGTTGCATGTACGGCCCCATCATGCCGGTAATGAAAAACAAGGGAATGAACGACGCGATCACCGCCAATGTCGCGAGAATCGTCGGCGGCCGCACTTCGTCCACCGCAAGCAGGGTCGCGTCGAGGGGCGGATGCTTCTTGAGCTTGAAATGACGATGAATGTTCTCGACGTCCACGATCGGGTCGTCCACGAGAAGGCCCAGCGACAATATCAGCGCGAACAGCGTGACGCGGTTGATGGAGTACCCGATGAGGAGATTACAAAGCAGCGTCACGGCAAGCGTCATCGGAACGGCCAGCGCGACGATCATGGCTTCCCGCCATCCGAGCATGACCGTGAGCAGCGCGATTATGCTGAGGACCGCGATCCCGAGATGCTTGACGAGCTCGTTTACCTTCTCGTCCGCAGTGTGACCGTAATTCCGGGTGACGAGAACGCCGACCTCGGACGGGATCACCTTGTCCTTCAGACGCTCCACCCGCTCGATGAGCCCCTCGGCCACATCGACCGCGTTCGTCCCCTTCCGCTTGGCCACGGCGATGGTGACCTGGTTGTACGTCGCGCCCGGTTGGGCCTTCGCGGCGTGCTTTGTTTCCGTGTCGTGCTTCGCGCCCGGACCGAAGACGAGGCGCGTGTAGTTTTCCACCACATCCGGGCCGTCCGTCACGTCGGCCACGTCCCTGAGGTAGACCGGCTTGCCGCTATGGACACCCACCAGAAGTTCGCCGAGCGCGTCGACTCCTTGGATGAACGGCCCCGCGTCGACGACGATCTCTTCGTTGCCGCGTTCCATCGTGCCGGCGCGGATATTCACGTTGGCGCCGGTGATCGCTCGCTCCAGCTCCAAGACGGACACGTGCCGCGCGGCGAGCTTGTCCGGTTGGAGGAGCACTCTGATCATGCGCTGCCGCCCCCCGACCACGCGCGCTCGGCCGGCGTCGGGGATTCCCTGAATGCGGTGGAGGATCTCGTCCGCGACCCGTCTCAGTTCAAAATCCGAATAGAAATCACTGTAGAGCGCGAAGGTCACGATCGGCACATCGTCGATCTCGACGGGCCTCACCACCCAGCCGGTAACGCCCGGGGGCACGTGGTCCACATAAGCCATGATCTTGCTGTGGGTCTTGAGGATACTCTCCTCGCGGTCTTCGCCCACGTAGAAACGAACGGTGACGATCGCGCTTCCCGCGCGGGACATGGAATAGACGTATTCCACGCCGTCGATCTCCCACAGCTTGCGCTCGAGGTTGATGGTGACGAGATTTTCGACTTCTTTCGAGGACGCGCCGGGGAAGTTGATCATCACGTCGATCATGGGAACGACGATCTGAGGCTCTTCTTCCCGCGGGGTCACGATCAGGGCGGCCGCGCCGGCTACGAGCGACAGGATGATAAATATGATCGGGAGGCGCGAAACGAGGAAGGCTTCGACAATTCGTCCGATAAGACCGAGATTGTATTTCTCCGAGAGACTCATGGACGCGCGCGCCTCGATCACAACGAACAATTACCGCGCATGCGGACCCCACAGCCGGCCCGCTGCGCCCGGAAAACGTAGCACCGGGGTCGCGGCGCGTCAACACCGACCGGCTTGGGCCCGCCTCCGGAGCGTATCGACGCGGCCGGGCATTTTTTTTGTTGGATTCGAGCTCGCAATCCATTATCCTGCGCTGCGGCGATATCCCCCTTCAGGGGACGAAAACGAAGCTTGACAGACTACTGGAATATCTGGTAATCAGATAACCTTCAGTGAATCAATGGAAGACAACGTGGCAGGTGGTGGGCGACGCTCTCCAACTGGGCGCGTCGATCGTGTTTGCCATACTGATCGGAGCCTGGGTAGGTTACTGGCTCGACGGCAAACTGGGAACCTTCCCGTATCTCAGCGTCATATTCTTTTTGTTCGGGATTGTGGCCGCCGCACGGAATGTGTGGATAGCCGTCCGGAAGGAATTGGAATCCGACAAGGACACGTCGGATAAATGAATTTCAGCACGATACCGATCGTTTGGTTGGGTCTTACGAGCGGGGTTTACCTTCTCGGACTGGTAACGGCCGCTCTGGTCGCCTCGGCGGAATTCACCATTGGATTCGGCGCGGGAGGCGCGCTGGCCCTGGGTAATTCCTGGGCGTCGGCCCGAAAAGTTAAACAAGCGGATTTCCCCGACAGAGGCCGGGTAACTGCGTCTCTGGTCGGGGGGTTTTACCTGAGGTTGGCTCTTGTCGGCCTGTGCCTGTACGGCTTCATCAAGATCCTGAAGATGAACGCCGTAGGCGTTGTGGCGGGACTCTCCGTCGTGCCCGCAGGGCTTTTCATTCTGTTGATCCTTATATACTTCGCCAACAGGACTCCAAAGGAGGTCTAGCGCATGTCCGCGAATATCCACCCCCCTGTGTTCACCGACGTGATCGCCAATCCCCTCTATCACGGTCACGAGGAATTCTGGCACAACTTGGCGGGGGGCGCGGTCGGCCACGCCGACCTGAACAACGTCATGAACGCATGGATCGTCATGGCGATCCTTATCGTCGCCGCCTTGCTGGTGAAAGGGAACCTGCAGATTGTTCCCGGCAAGCTTCAGAATTTCTGGGAGGTCGCCGTTCAAACCGTCGAGGACCTTGTGGTCGAGACGATGGGCGAGAAGGGACGACCGTACTTCCCGCTGATCGCCACCTTGGCCTTCTTTATTCTTTTGTGCAACCTCATCGGCGTCATCCCCTATTTTCAGTCATCGACCAACAACCTGAACACGACCCTGTCACTGGCGCTCGTCTCCTTCTTTATGACGCACTACGTGGGGATCAAGGTTCACGGCTCGCACTATTACAAGCACTTCCTCGGCCCGGTGCCCTGGCTCATTCCCTTGATGCTGCCGATTGAAATCATCGGCCACCTGAGCCGAATTCTTTCGCTGAGTTTCCGTCTCTTCGGAAACATAATGGGCGAAGACCTTGCCATCGTGATTCTGACCCTGCTCGTTCCGTGGCTTGTTCCGCTGCCCATGATGCTTCTGCACGTGTTCATCTCTTTCATTCAGACCCTCGTGTTCATCATGCTGACCATGATGTACATCGTAGGATCGCTGGAAGAGGCGCACTGATATCCCAACAAGAGGAGGTCTTATTCCCATGAGGAAAACTTTTATTGCAGCGCTCGTAGTTTTGGCCGTAACTCTGCTCTCCGGTGTGGCGTTCGCCGCTGAAGAAGGCATGGCGGGCGTGCTGATGTACACCGTGCTCGGCGCGGGTCTGGCCATCGGTCTCGGGGCCATCGGAAGCGGTATCGGCATGGGAACCGCTATCGGCGGGGCCTGCGAAGGCACGTCGAGGAACCCGGAAGCCGGCGGTCGAATCCTGACCACCATGATCATCGGTCTGGCCATGATCGAGTCGCTGACCATTTACGCTCTCGTTATCGCGCTGATCCTGCTCTTCGGTAACCCGTACGCAGGCTAGGACTCCGCCGACCTGATCGCCGTTTCCTCCGCGCGACGCGTCGCGACGCGTCGCGCGGAGATCCCCTCCGTGAGACGTTTCGTTCCTCGCTGATTGACTTTACCGTCCCGTCTGCTACCATTGCGGCTGCCTTGTGCGCCGGCGCGCGAGCGCGAAGTTCGTGGTCGAGCGGCTGTGCGCCGCTTGTGCGTTACCGGCCGGTCGCGGATACCTCGTCCGACGTCGGAGAATGATTGTTGAAGCAACCTCAGAATCATGGGAAGCCGGGATTTACGCCGGACCGGGACTCCCGCAAAACGACCCGAAATCAAGGCGCCAAGGCTCGATCCGCGTCGATGGATATGCCCGGCGAACGAACCGCGCCGCGTGGAGGCGCGGCCCGGAATTCCGTCTCGTACCCCGAGACCGACTTTGAGCAGGCGAGGACGTATCCAGTCGAGGAGAACCCGATCGAGGGCGGCATCCCTCCCCCAGGGTACCCCGAAGACGAACTGAACCGATTCCAAACCCGCCTGCGCAAGGGCCGGGTGAAACTCTGCTTCGAGTGCGGCGGTGTAATGACGCGCTCGACGAGGATGGTTCTGTCGCCGGTTGCGGGATTTATCCTCATTCTGCTGGGCGCGGCGTTGATGGCTGCGTACGGTCTTGCCTTGAATTTCTTCCAGACTCCCTGGTTTGTGGAATTCGCGCTTCCGGCCGCGTATTACGTTGGCTCGCTCTTCGTGGGCGTGGGGATACTGTTTTTCTTTCTACGGGAGCGGATCTGGAAGTGCGGGAAGTGCCGTTTGATTCACAAACGGTGAGGGCTGCGTTTTTTTCTTGCGATCTTTCTTTCTTCCATGCTAAACGTACCCTTTTAGCTCATCCAACGCTCCTTGCCCTGCGGGGCTGGAACTCGAAAGGAGATCGTATGAGACGATACGAGTCCGTCGTCATTCTCGACCCCGACCTCCCCGATGACGACGTCCAAGCCTTCACCGACCGATACGGCGCCCTCGTCAAAGAAAACGGCGGCGAAGTCGTCAAAATCGAAGATTGGGGCTCGCGGAAGCTCGCCTACCTCGTTCAGAAGCGCAATCGCGGCAGATACATCCTCTTCGATTACGTGAGCCTTCCTGCGGTGGTCAGCGAGATCGAGCGCCGGTTCAAGATCGCGGACGAGGTTATGAAATACGTCAGCGTCAAACTCGATGACGAGGTCGACCTCGAAGCGTTCAAGGCCGAATCGGAGCGTAAGGCGGCCGAGGCCGCGGCTGCGAAAGCCGCTGCAGAGGCCAAGGCCGCGGAAGCCAAACGGGCCAGAGAAGCCGAAGCCGCTGAGCGAGCGGCTGCTGAAGCCGCTGAACAAGCGTCCGTTGAAACGGCTGAACAGGCTTCCGTTGAAGCCGCTGAGCAAGTGGCCCCCGAAGCGCCTGCGGAAACCCCCGCCCAGCCGGTGGAGGAAGCGGCTCCGGAACCCCCCGCCCAGCCGGTGGAGGAGGCCGCTCCGGAAACCGCTGAGCACGCTTCCGCTGAAGCCGAGGACGTGACTCCCGCGCGAATCGTGGAAGCCGCCCCACAGAAGCCGGCCCCCGAAGCCGGCCCTGAAGAGGAGAACGCATAATGCCCCGACCACCACGACGAGGCGGACGACGCCGGCATTTTCCGCGCGCGAAGGTATGTCGGTTCTGCGCGGACTCGAGCTTGCGGATCGATTACAAGGAGCCGGATATCCTGAGAGGTTTCATCACCGACCGCGGTAAGATCATTCCCCGAAGAATATCGGGCAACTGCGCTAAACATCAGCGGCAACTGACCACGGCCATCAAGCGGGCGCGCAATATCGCGCTCCTGCCGTTCAGCGTGCCGCTGCGTTAGCGGGAAAGCGGTGATTATCATGGAAGTGATCCTTCTCCAGCATATGGACAACCTCGGCTCCGTTGGGGACACCGTCAGAGTCAAAGACGGGTACGCGCGCAATTACCTGCTGCCGCAGCGGCTGGCGTGCCTCGCCACCGAAAAGAACCGGAATTTCTACCGTTCCCGAATCGAAGCGGAACAACGCAAGCTCGCGCGGGAGAAGGAATCGGCGGATAAGCTGGCCGAACAGATCCAAGCGTTGACGCTCACCTTCAAACGGAAATCGAAGGACGAAGAAGCGCGACTCTTCGGATCGGTCACCACCGCGGACATCGGCACGGCCCTCGAGGAAAAGGGCTACGAGATCGACCGAAAACGCATCTCCCTGTCCGAGCCCATAAAGCGCCTCGGCGAGTATCAGGCCTCGATCAAGCTCCATCCCGAAGTGACCGTGGACGTTCCGATCGTGGTCCAGGCCGAGGAAGAAACCGCCGAATAGGGCGCGATCCGCCTATCCTACACCGCGAGGGAGCCGGTCGACGCGATCGGTTCCCTCGTTTGCGTTCTCGGCCGTCGCGCGAAGTCTTGTAATCGAGTGGTTCACCGGGCTTGAGGGGGCTCTGCGCTTGGTGAGAATGGAAGGGGAGACTCATCTCCTCCTCCAAGCCTCCCCCATCGAGATATCACGGCTTATCGCTATCCCGCCCAACGGTGGCCTTTTAAGAATCGCACCTATCGGACGGCGCTCCGAGACCGGCGGATTGCTCCGTCCCTCCGCTCCCTCGAAAAGGTACCTTGAGTATCACGCGGTACTGTGATAGAAGCCCGTCCCGCATCATGCCGTTCATACCCGGAGCCCGCCCCGATGACTTCCGAGCATAACCAACAACTTCGTGTTCCCCCTCAGTTCATCGAAGGGGAGCGCGCGATCCTCGGCGGTCTTCTGCTCGACAATACCGCGTTGGCCAAAGTCATCGAGTTGGTCAAGCCCGATGATTTCTACCGCGAGGCCCATCGGCTCATCTTCAGGGCCATGATCTCCCTCTTCGAGAAGGGGGAGCCCGTCGACTGGGTGACGCTCACCTCCGCGCTCAACCAAGAGGGTCGGCTGGAGGCGGTCGGCGGGCCGGCGTACCTGACCGAGTTGGACGAAGCGGTCCCCAGCGCGGCCAATATTCTGCACTATACAAAGGTGGTTCAGGAGAAATCATTGCTGAGGCAGATGATCAGCGCGTCCAACGAGATCTCGACCCGCTGCTATGAAGACCACCGCAATCTGGACCAATTCTTGGACGAGGCGGAGCAGATCATCTTTCGGATCGGCGAAACGCGCATCCAGTCGGGGTTTGTGCATATCAAGGAGCTGATGATCAGCGGGTTCGAGACCATCGAATCGCTCTACGACAGGAAGGAGGCCATTACCGGCGTCCCGTCGGGCTTCAAGGACCTGGACATGTTCACTGCAGGATTCCAGCCGTCCGACCTGATCATCATCGCCGGCAGGCCGTCCATGGGCAAAACGTCGTTCGCCATCAACGTCGCGACCAATGCCGCGATCGAAGCGAACACGCCTACGGCGATCTTTTCCCTGGAAATGAGCAAGGAACAAATCGGTCTCCGCATTTTGTGCTCGAAGGCGAGAGTGAATCTCAAGAATCTGCGCACCGGCTTTCTCAGTCAGGAAGATTGGCCCAAACTGACCGCCGCGGCCGGGAAAATTTCGGAGGCCCCACTCTATGTAGACGATACGCCGGCAATCAACTCCTTGGAAATGCGGGCAAAGGCGCGGCGCTTGAAAAAAGAGAAGGATCTCGGTCTGATCGTCGTGGACTACCTGCAGCTCATGCGCGGCACGACCCCCACGGATTCGCGGGAAAAGGAGATCTCGGAAATCTCGAGAGCGTTGAAGGCGCTGGCAAAGGAGTTAAACGTGCCGGTGATCGCGCTTTCCCAGCTCAACCGCAGAGTGGAGGAGCGCCCCAACAAGCGCCCCCAGCTCGCCGACTTGCGTGAGTCCGGCGCGATCGAACAGGATTCTGACGTGATCATCTTCATCTATCGAGATGAGGTCTACAACCAGAGCGACGACAACCCTAAGAAGGGCGAGGCGGAGCTTATCATCGGCAAACAGCGGAACGGTCCCATCGGCCTGGTGAAGGCCCATTTCAGATCGTCCTACTCCACATTCCTCCCGTATACCCCTGTCGACGAGCCTCCCGGGGACGACAGCGCGGTCTTGTCCAATATTTAAGCCCTTGAGACAATCTGAGAGAGGGGAGATCCGCTACGCACGCGGTTCGCGCAATCCTTGAGGAATCGCCCGAACATTGCGGGGGCGGCGGAGGTCTGATAAACAGCCTCATAGCGCTCCGGAGATCTCCATTCGAGGAAATCCGCATGACCGTTCGATCGGCCGTTTGCCTCACACTCCTCACGATCCTCACCGCGTCGTGCGTCCTTTCCACGCTCGGCGGCCCGGACGCGAGGGATAAGCGGGCCCGCCCGGACGGCTACGCGGACGTGGGCGCGCTCCCCTTCAACGAGGCCTTCTACGGGACGTATTTCCAGGAAGACAAGGTGGGCTTCAGCCATTTTCGTATCCTTCCCGCAGGCGACAACTTCAAGATCGAAAACGAATCGACCATCCGGCTCACAGCCATGAAGAAGACCAATCGGATCAGCATGAAAGAGGAGATTATCGTCCGGCCCGACTTGACGCTTGTCTCGCTCGATTCGGTCATGAATCTGAACGATCGGAAGCGCCGCGTGACCGGTCGCGTCGAGGACGGCGCGTTTATCATCGACGTCGAGGTGGACGGCGAAAAGAAGAATTTTCGATATCCGCTGGAGGGGAAGGTCTATCATTCCAGCGCGGTAAATCTGATGCCCGTGATGAAGGGACTCAAGGATGGGCGCGAGTATACCTTCAACGTCTTCAATCCCGAACGCCGGAACGTCCGGGAAGTGGAACAGCGCGTCACGAAGGTCGTCGGCGAGCCGGGCCCCCACCGCGCCGAGTGGAAAGTGAAGACGAAGTTCGGCGACGCGGAGGTCGATTCGTGGCTCAATCCCCAGGGTCTCACCGTCCTCGAAAAGGCCGTGTCCGGTTCGCTCATCACCATCCTCGAAGACGAAAAAACAGCCAAGGAGTTCCTCAAAACCGCGAACAAGGGCAAGGATATCATCCTCGACTTCAGTCGCATACGCGTGAGCAAACCCATCCTTCGCCCCACTGAAACACGCTCCTTGAAACTCCGCGTGACAGGGATACGCCGGGAACTCATTCCTTCGGATCACCGTCAACGGACCACGCCGTCGAGCGACGGAAACGAAACCGCCGGCTTCTCCCTGCTCGTCCGCTGCGAGGATCTTCCCAATTCGACCTCGGCCGGCGCGACGCTCTCCCCGACCGAGCGCGACGCGGCCCTGGCGCCGACAATCTCCATCCAGTCCGATCACAATGAAATCGTCTCCCGCGCTCGGAAGATCGTATCCGAGGGCGACTCCGATCTTGAGCGCGTCCAAAAGCTCGCCCAATGGATCTCCCGCAACATTCGCAATTCCATGCGCGACTCGTTGACGTCGGTCTCCGTGCTGAGATCCCGTGAAGGCGAGTGCCAGTCACACGCCAATCTCTACGCCGCAATGGCCCGCGCGGTCGGTATCCCCACCCGAACCGTGACCGGACTCGTCTACACCAAGGGAGTCGGATTCCTCTATCACGCGTGGGCCGAATCCTTCGTCGGCTCGTGGATCTCCGTCGATCCCACCCTGGGACAGGTTCCCGCAGACGCCACCCACGTCAAGATCTCCGAGGACGACGACTCAGGCGAATCGACCGCCCTCCTGGACATGGTCGGGAAGATTCGCCTCGAGGTCGAAGAGGTGGGATAGCGGGAAGTGAGGGAGCGCTCCATGACCATGCCGCTCCGGCGATGGGGGAGGAAGAGCCGGAAGACGCCGAGACGATCGACCGTTATTCGCAAGGGAAAGTCCAACGGGCATTGCCGGCCAAGCCAAGCAATCTCGACGCGCAACGACCCCCAACCGCCATATCCATGTCATTGCCGGCCAAGCCAAGCAATCTCGACGCGCAACGACCCCCCAACCGCCATATCCATGTCATTGCCGGCCAAGCCAAGCAATCTCGACGCGCAACGACCCCCCAACCGCCATATCCATGTCATTGCCGGCCAAGCCAAGCAATCTCAGCGCGCAAGGCCCCGAACCGCCATATCCATGTCATTGCCGGCCAAGCCAAGCAATCTCGACGCGCAACGA
>CAYLRL010000032.1:27836-49621 GCA_964385875.1 uncultured Syntrophales bacterium | reverse complement strand
GGAGGAGGGGGAAACGGGGCGGGGCCTTTCATTCAAGCAAAGAAGAGACCCTAAAACCCGTCTCTACACGACCACCATTCCCGCCTTCCGGGTTCCGTCCCGGCGGCGTGGTGTAGTATGGCGCGGCATTCCCGGCATTAGCGGGAGCTTCATGGTTTGCAGATCACTCGCCGCTCTGATCCTTGTCATTGCCGTTGCGGTCCCGGCGTTCCCGTGGGACGAACAGCTGTGTCGGGTATGAACGGGAAACACTTTTCACGAACAGTGTCTCATTTCTCTTGACCCACGTGCATGGCCAACATAAAGTCTTCAGTCACCCGCGGCCGTATTCCGAAGATGCTTTTTAGCGACTGCCAGCTATGAGAATTGCCTGTGAAACGGCGGTTCTATGCGGGTGGAGAGACACACACCGACACGGGGACAGCTATGCGCTATGACCGCCCGATGCTCTTGTCCTTTGACGCCTGTCTATCGCAAGGCGAGTGTTTCGCAGGGGATTCCAATAACGACGGGCAAATGTGCCATTCCGGGGGTATCGCCGACGGAGCCAGCTGTATTGCTCATGGAAGCGGCGCCGTGTGCGTGGACTGCAGGTGCGCTCACGGAGATTCGGTCGATGCTCACAGCTGTCTGCTGGGAACCGATGGGTATGGTCTCGCGGCATGCATGCTCGGCGGCGGTGTTCGTTGCACGTTTGGGGCAGGGAATTTCTGACCGGCTTTTCGCTTATGTGTCCGCAAGCGCCTATTCTATAGCGCGGCATTCCGACTGAGGCAAGCTTCATGGCACACCCGTCAATTGCGCTCTTATTCTGTTCATTGCCGTTGCGGTCCCGGCCTTCGCATGGGAAGGGAAGTGCGTCGGCGTCACCGACGGGGACACGATCAAGGTCATGCGCTCGGTCGACCGGTCAAGATCCGCCTTCACGGTATTGATTGCCCTGAGCGTCGGCAACCGTTCGGGAAGCGGGCAAAGCAGTTCACGGCGGGGATGGTGTTCGGAAAAGTCGTGGAAGTGGAGCCGCTCGGCAAGGATCGGTACGGGCGGCTGATTGCGAACGTGTTCGCTGACGGCGTGAACGTAAACCATGCGCTTGTGCGGAACGGCATGGCCTGGTGGTATCGGAAATACGCCCCCAACGATAAGACGCTCGGCAACCTGGAGTGGAAAGCCCGTCGAGACCGCCGCGGGTTATGGTCGCACAAGAACCCGATGCCTGCGTGGGACTGGCGACGGGTTTGAGAAAATTTGTTAGCCACGGATCTTTAAGGGTCTTGTTCCCTGAACGAAATTCTTAACCTAGATGCCCCCTATCCACGAGGAGATTCACGTAGGTCTCGGCCCCCATAGCACAGTCGAGAAGGTCACGTGCTTCTTGAGTGGTTTGAAGGCGAAGCTGGCGCTTCATCGAGTGAAGAAGATCTCCAGAAATATCTTTTTGTTTAGGTGAGTGTGACACGTATGTTTTGATGCCGGTCTCTTTGCCGTCTCGTTGGTGGAGGAAATAAATGTGATCTCCCGTCTCGTCTCGCTTGAAACCTTTCTTGGAAAGACTTTTCATCGCCAATCGCTTATCAACCTTCATCCGGTGTCATCCCTGCGAAGAGATCTCGAAAAGTGTTCTTGAGTTCCAGCGCTCGCCCTGTAAGAGCTTCGTCGGGCTTGGACGTGTAGTGCCTATAAAAATAGACGACGTGTTTCTTGAAGTCGGTCACAGCCGCCTCATCACTCTCTCCGGAAGCAAATATGTCAAGCTTCTCATTCTCGGCAAACCACAGAGTCTCACCTTTGGTTAAGGTGACCGTAATGGGTTTATTGGCAATCAAGACGCGTCCATCCATACGGAACCTCGTTTGGGGAACTTTGGAGGGAAAGCCTTCTGAACTTTTCAGGTGAGAGGTCTCAGGCTGAATTTCAGGGCTTGAGTATATCGGTCGTTTCCGACTGGGAGGATCGAACGTGTCTCCACCACAATCTGTTGACCGGGCGTAACCTTCACGGACGGAGACTCCGTGTGAGTCAAGGTCTTCGGCTGCGTTTGACAGCTTCATAGCTCTGACCCCTTGATGAACTCGAAATACTGCTCGGTTATGAGCCTTTCAAACAGGTCGTTTGATGCTCGGTGAGCCTCAGACAGATAATCCTCGGTTCTATCGATATGAAGGTCGTCTCCCGTCAGAGAGTAGTCGAAGTCCAACTTCAGGGCTTCATGCTGATCCTCTTTGGTGACTGATTCAAGTCTCGCGGTTATGCTTCCCCTTCCAGATGGCCCAGGTGCCACAAAGGATGTTGAAAACTGTGCAGGGAGGCTGGAAACTATCTTAACGAATGGGTCTCCCAGGGTTGTGATGGAATCGATCGGAATCAAGCCGTTTTCTCTTACGAAGGGGATGATGTTCAAATGTCGCAAACCTATGCGGGTCAACCTCCGTACCGGAAAAAGGGCTGCAAAAATTCCGACAAGCCGAAGTGATTCGGCCTTGAATACCTCGAACCCTTGGTAGTTCCACGAGAAATAAGCAAATCGGTTTATGCCGATAGCGACACCAGAGTTTTTTCCCTCGAAACGGTACGGTTGAAGAGCCGAAGCTTCTCTTGCTTGAGGAAGCGGGACAAAAAGATCCGGAAAATCGTCTCGGATCTTGTCTTGAAACTCATGCCGCCGACCCTCGATGGCCGTCTCACCGGGATACCGGATCTCAAAAATCACCTCTGCAAGCGGCGAGTTGGGGTGTCTGTCTGCTAATGGCGCTTTCAAGGGTCAAACCTTTCCCGTATAATATGCCCAACCTCCATTGGTAGATTAGTGCAAGAACAGTGGCCAAGTCAATGTTTACAGCCATAGAGCACAGAAGAATCAGAAGCAAAAGAGAAAAGGCCCCGCAATGGAGCCTTTCTCGTTGATGCCGTCAAGGCCGTATTCGTGGCGCTGAGATCACTTCCCGGCTGAGCCTCCCTTCACGAGCGGGTCATGCTCCCACGTGCTCATCGCCCAGCGCTGTAGCTCATCGAATTGGGCAAGCTGATCCGCCTGGATTCCTCCGAGTACCACCACCGCGTCGAGCTTTTCCGTCGAGTCCCGCTCATTCGATCGGAGTTCCCGCAGGGCATACGAGACGGCGGCGGCCCGGCGATGCCAATCGTGCATGAAGCGGAATGCGGCCGGGAAGCGGTTCCGGTCAATCAAAGAATCCTTCAGCCCGTCCCACGGCAAGGCGCCCGGTTCATTCAGCCCCAGGCGTTCGGCAACGTCTTCCGGGACGGCAAACGGCAGATGGTTACGCTCTTCGGTGTTTTCCACGATTGCGAGATTGTCGGACATTGTTCCAATCCTCCCGATGGTGTGATGCCCCGGCAAGATCGGGGAAGGTGAAAACGTTTCCAGGTGCGGTGTTCGGCGTTGGGGGGCGCGAAATGCCCCCCACGAAAACGACCGGGAAGCCGCTCTATTGGCCGAGAATGCCCCGTCTGACACGTTCCAGGCCGTATCGAATCGAGGCGGCCGTCTCGCGCCGGGCGGCAAGTTCCGCGTCTTGGTTCGACTGTTCGGCGTGGATGTTGAGTTGTTCGGCTTCAGCCTTGAGCCGTTGAACGTGCCTCATGTGCTCCTGCTTCTGCCGCAGCGCCCAGTACCGATTCGCCCACTCCTGCTCCGCGACTCGAATGCGCTTCTTCTCTTCGATCTCCGCCAAGGTCTTCGGAATGGATTCCATCAGCCGGGCATGGGACGCTTCGACACGCCGAATGCGAGGCTCACCGACACACCCGCCATGATTCACGGCGAAGGCCGTCAGCCGGCGCTTGACCGTGAGTTCCGGCCGGGCCTTGGAAAGCGTGAACGCCACGGCGTGCTTCCCGTTCCTGCATCGGCAGTCGACCACAAGGCCGGTTTCGTGAAGCGGTATGGTGTCTTCGCACCACGTGATGATCGCCTGCAGGTCATCGGCCGTGCCGACACGGATCTCACCGGCGAACGCTGCGCCGGAAGAGAATAGGGCGGCAACAAGAACCATGCCAATGAATCGAGAATTCATCATGACTACCCCTCGCTTTGGGCTTGTGGGCAAACGAGCCCTGTTTCCAAATTGTTACCCCTTTTCGGGCTCAAAACGGACCAGCCGGGATCGGTTAGAATCAATCAGGTTGGAAATTGTTGGGGAATTCGATCAAGGTGTTGGAATGTTTAATGGTTAGCTTGGCATTATACGCCGGAGGTCGCGAGTTCGAGTCTCGTCGCTCCCGCCACAATATCAGATACTGTAACCGTTCACCGGGAGAGCGATAAACCCTTGATATCTCGATGGGGGAGGCTTGGAGGGGGAGATGAGTCTCCCCCTCCATTCTCACCGGGCGCAGAGCCGCCTCAAGCCCGGTGAACCATTACCAGATACTTAGCACAATCATCAGCTTCAACATTTTGGTGATTGTTCCCATTTTGTTCCCGGAATCCCCGGCAGAGGGCGGTGCCCCTCGTGCCGGGTTTTTCTTCTATGCCCGGACGATCAGTATTTCCGTCTCGCCGTGGTCGAAAACCATTCCATCTATCGCACGCACAGGATCCGCATCGCTGATCCGCCCATACCGCTCGCTCACGTTCCGTGCTCTGTTCCAATGCCCCACAATCCTTTCTCTAATCTCCTGATCCATGCCGGACCGCAAAGCATTCGTCTTCCAGGTGTGTCGCAGGTCACGTTGTGCTCCAGACGGAATGGGACATTTCCCCTTGCTCGGTTAGCATAGAGCCGAGAAGGAGGGATTGACCGTGGCACGAAAGAGGCGAAAGTTTTCGGCTGAGGACAAGGTTCGGATTCTGAGGCGAAATCTTGTTGACAAGGTTCCGGTCCCGGAGTTGTGTGACAAGCAGGGTCTTCATCCGACCTTGTTTTATGAGTGGCAGAAGGAGTTTTTCGAGCACGGCGCGGCGGTATTCGAGCGGAGCAACGGCAAGATCGAGCGCCGGCTCCCGGGGAGAACGTTTCGACTATGAGGAGGAAAATGACTCGGGCGCGCTCGTCGGGCTTCCACCGGGCTCTCGAGAAGAAACGGCAGACACTGCCGAAATGCTCCGATTCATGCGCGTCCACCGTCAATATGACCCGGCTGATCGAGTTCATTCAAACGGTCATGAGCCGGCCGGTCATCAGCGCCGTGAAATGCCGCAGGCTGGGCGCCGTGAAACAATCCCGAAATCGAAGCTTGTCAATCTCAAAGGGTTGAGGTAGATTCCGTTTGCTCATGGCGTTCCTCCTCCCGTTGTTTCTTTCCCAAAAGGATATGGCGGGAACGCCTTTATCTTTCAACCAACCTCCGCGATGCCAGCCGTATCAAACCGGAAAAATGGTGAAACTATAGTCCATTTCCAACTGAGGCAAAACAGGCAAGCCACCGAACGTCGCCTCCGGGAATCTCGTTCTTACCACATATTCCCTTGGGGGAAGTCGAGGTTTGCGACGAAGCGTTCGTTGAAATCGAGTCTCGTGGAGAGTTCCACGTGTTCGATGAAGTCCGAGAGGAGTTCGGCCTTTTGCCAGTGAGATCGTGAGAGCAGGACCATGGCAGCGCCGGTGGTCGCGCCGTTGCCCAGGGAGACGATGATCTCGGGGTTGACCGGCGGCAGCAATCCCACCCGCATGGCGCTGTGGATGTTCACGTAGTTTCCGAGCGCGCCGGCCATGCAGACACCGCCGAGTCCTTCGTACGGGACGCCCAGTTCGTTGACGAGGACGTCCACTCCCGCGGCGATCGCCGCCTTGGCCAGCTGGAGTTCCCGCACGTCTTCCTGCTTGAGATGGATCGGCTTCCCGTGATAGCTCTCTTCCCGTGAAGCGATGAGGAAATCGTAGAGCCCGTCGTCTCCGGGGATGAGCCGTTCCTTGAGCACCTCCACGTCGACGTCCTCGGGCGCTCGGATCAGCCCTTCATAATCGATTGCGCCGCAATGGAGCAGCACCGACACAAGGTCCACCAGTCCGCTGCCGCAGAGACCTCGCGGGTTGGTATTGCCGATCGTGCGATAGTAGATGCCGTCGTCGACGAAGCTCACGCCTTCGATCGCTCCGGTTCGAGCGATCATGCCGTGAGTGATGCGCGCGCCCTCCAGAGCAGGTCCCGCCGCCGCGGAACAGGTCAGCATCCGTTGGCTGTTGCCGACAAAGATTTCCCCGTTCGTGCCCAGGTCCATACCAAGGATGATGTCCCGATCCTGCTCGGCTGCGCGTGACGCGAGGAGCACGCTGATCAAGTCGCCGCCCACGTAGCCCGAACGAGCAGGCATGACGTAGGTCAGGGCCTCGGGGTGCAGTTCGAGGCCGACGTCCCGAGAGCGGACAACCAGTCCGTCGGTGAGCACCGGCACGAAGGGGGCGGTCGCGATTCCATGGGGCGGCAAGTTGAGAAAGATATGCTGCATGGTCGTGTTGCCGGCCATCACCGTGACAAAAACATCATCCGCTTCGAGACGGCCCACCTCTAAGAGCGCCCGCGTCAAGCGGTTGATGTCGTTGACGATCATTTGATTGAGCCGCTGCAGGCCGTTTCGGTTTTCCATGACGTATTGAAGCCTGCTGACGACGTTGGTTCCGTACTTGATCTGACTATTGAGGCACGATATGGCCGCGATTTCATTCCCGTCGAGGAGGCTGATCAACTTCCCGACAAGGGTGCTCGTTCCCAGGTCGAAAACGAGGCCGTATCGCCGGCCGACCTTTTCCCACCGCTGAAGCGCGAGGAGTGAGTCACCGTGGACCACGGCCGCTCCCTCGAAACCGGAATCGGAAATAAGGGACGGCAGCGTTCGCAAACAGTCCAGCGACGCGCGAAGGTCTTGATATTCGGCGCCGAGCACCAGCTTGATGCGGTCCAGGTCCGCAAGACCGTCGTCGGAGTAATCCCGCGTCGTGGTCACGATCCGTTGATCGATTAACGGGTCCAACTGGACGATCACACGAAAGCCGGTTTTCAGGATCTGGTTATGCTCGATCGTCGGGCCTTCAGTCTGAATGTCGATCTGCATGTCTCGATTGATGGAAGTGCGACACGCAAGCCGGACGCCTTGAGCAAGCTCGCTCGGTTCGAGGAGTTCACGCTCTTCAGGAGTCGGCGGACCAAGCGCGGAGATGACTTTCACCTTACATTTGCCGCACTTGCCAAGGCCGCCGCAGTCTCCCTCCAGTTCCACGTCGGTGTTTTCGAGGGCTTCCCAGATGGTGATTCCCCGTCGTATCTTGAACCAGAGCTGCTCCGGCAGAACGTTCAACCAGACATGCCAAGTCTTTTCCCGACGGGGAGGCGAGGGCGCGGCTTTGGCGCGCTTGGTTTTGCGTTTGGCCCGTTTGGATTTAGTCATCAGGCGGACTCCACAAAAGGCGTCGCTTTTTGGGAACTCCGTTCACAGACTTGGAATCCGACGCCGAGTTCCGGGTGAGGAGGCTGAGGATTTCAGATTCAAGCGCAGCATAGTCGGCCTCGCGCACTTCCAGCGCGAGTTCCAGGAAGTTCGCCAGTCCGACGGCTTTTTCCATAAGGTCCTCGTCGAGAGGTTGGCGCACGTATATAAGGCGCTGATAGTGGTGAAAGAAGAACCGTCGCATTTCGTCGTCGTAGAGTTCCAGGGGTTGGAGACAGCACTTCTCGAAGTCGACCAGAAGATCGCGTTCCAGAAAATAAGTCCCCGCGGTTTCGTCCATAATGCGCCGGAAACGTTCCCTTCCCAGCAGTAATTCGTAGCAGTGACAGCCCCGAATTTTTTCGGTCCCACGCTTGCGGCATTCCTCGGAGATGTTCGGAAAGCAGTCTCCGTAGAGGCACACGACGCGTTCACCCCGCTTTCCGGATCGTGTCAGATGATTGAGCACGTTGGCTCGCAGGCGTTTCGGATTCAGATGAAGGTTCGAAGGAAGGTACGTAATGCGGAGACCGGGAACCCGAGATCGCACGCCCAGGTATTCGAGAGCGGGTCTGAAGACCCCGCACGCGACGATTCGAACGGGTTTGTCTTCGGTCGTTATCACCGTCGACCTTTCGCGATCGCGGCCCTCGCCTCTCCGGGCTGAGCGATCAGGCGCCGGATCGCAGCATGGGAAACGCCTCTTTGAGCCGCGTCGTCAGATCCGCGTCGAGCAGGCCTTCCTCGCCGTCGCCGAGTATCTCGTCGACCTTTTCGATCGCGCGGCTGAGCATACTCGGTCGATCTCGTTCCTCCCAGATATCGAAGTTGCATCGCACTGCCAGCGACGGATAGAAGAATTCGTCCATCATGTGCTCGATGGTGTGATCCTCCGCGATGTAGGCGCCGCCGGGCCCCACCTTGTCGATGACGTCGACCGCAAGGGTCTCCTCGTTGACGGTGATCCCTTGCAAAAGGCGCCGCACCATCCCTATGATTTCATTATCTATCACATATTGCTCGTAGGAAATGGAATTTCCCGAATCGAGCATGCCCGCGGCAAGATGAATACAGTCGCCTCCCGCGGATGCGGCCATCAGCAGGGAGAAGGTCTTTTCCACACCGGCCTGAATGTCGGGACCCTTGGACTCGGTCACCCCGCCCGACGCATAGATCGGGAGATGATAGAGCCGCGCCAGATGAGGCGCCCACGCGGTCATGATCGCCATCTCGACCGATCCCATGGTGAATTCCATGGTTCGGAGATCCATAGTGGTGGGCACCGCGCCGTACAGGGCCTTTGCGCCCGGTTGAAAGACCTGAGTGAGCGCCGCGCCGGCCAGCGCTTCCGCGTGCATTTGCGCGAGGGCGCCGGCCAGGGTGGCAGGAGCGGTCGCGCCCGCGATGGGAGCGGGTCCGCATGTGACCGGAATCCCGCGTACACTGCAGAATTCCAAAATGCCGAGAGTCACGGACTCGATAGTCAACGGGCTGATCGGATTGGTAATCACCGAGAAGAAGGGTCGTTCCCGCAGGTTGTCTTCGCCGCCCGCGATGAGCGTTGCGAGCTCGTAGACTTGGCGCACGCCCTCGAGCGTGTCGCATCCTCCCATGACGTGCTTCCCGGTGTGGTTGAACGCCTGGAAGAAGTCGTTCAGGTGATAGTGCTCCGCGTCGACGTCGTGGGCTTGGCACGCAATGATGTAGAAGTCGATCTGATCGAGCTTGTCCACCAGAGTCGCCGTGTTGCGCACATCCCGAAGCATGGTTCGGCGATGGCCCTTTGTCCCGAGGTCGATAATTCGGAAGACTCGACCGCCGTTTGCGAAATGAACCGTGCCGGCGCCGAGGCTCAGGTCGTGTTCGCCGCTCCTTGAACAGAGCGTGAATTGCGCGGGCGCGGAACTTAAGCGTTCACGGATCCAATCCGGATCGAAGAACGCCTTCTGTTCATCGGCGTCGATCCGCACTCCAGCGGCTTTGAGTTTGTCCAAATAACCGGCGTCCGATATGCGAACCCCCGTTTCCTTGAGAACGCGCAGCGCAGCCTGATCGATACGTTTGAGATCTTCTTCCCGAGCTTGTCGAATGAACTGAGATTCTGTCCCCATTGCAGTGCCTTGTGCATAGCTTCCGGAGCGTATTCGCACGGTAAAGGGTCCGGTGAGGGCCGTCGCTCGTCGGAGGCCCCACCGGTCCTCGATGCGGAGTTTGAGAAGTCCCGAGGTCACTTCCGCTGAAGGACCTCTTCCACGCCTTTCAACACGTCGTCGGATTTGGGGACGACTTCATGTTCGGCCAAGATCCGTTTGGCCTCCTCGTTGCATCGCTTGTACAGATCCTTCGAGCCCTCGCTCTCCCACGTGTCATAGCGTGAACGATCGATAAGCTTCGGGAGAAAGAGGGAGGTCATGAAATGATCGAAGGTATGGTCGTCCGTCATGAAGATGGAACCGGGACCGCCGCCGGAGACACGTTCGATCACTTCGACCGCCAGCGTCTCGGAATTGACGGGTATTCCGCCCGTGAAAAAGCGCGCCATGGCCGTCAGTTCGTTCGCCATGGTCACCATCTCGAGCGAGGACGTGCTGCCGTACTCCAGGTATCCCACGTCGTGGATAAGGTTGCAGCGCGAGAGCATGCTCGTCACGATCGAAAACATCGCTTCCGCGCCGGCCTGAGCGTCCATGACCTTGGAGTCGGACGCGCCGGCGAACGACCAGATCGGCAGGCCGTAGATCATATCGCGCATGTCGGCCAGCGCCGCCTGAGTGAGACTCCATTCCGGGCAGCCGTAACAGACCACCGAGGACTTCATATCCAGAGCGCTCACATTGGGAGCGAACAGGAACGGAGCCCCCGGCCCGGCCAACTGATGGATCACGAGCCCCACCATGTTCTCCGCGATTCCCATGGCCAGGGCGCCGGCCGGCGTCACGGGAGCGCCGCCCCCGGCGTTGGATCCCGACGGCAGACAGATGGGGATTTTCTTTTCGGCGCAGAAGATCAGCTTTTCCATGACTCCCTGCGGGAACCGCAAGGGGCTGATCGCCTCGGAATAGTTGAGCAGAAACGGCTTGAGGGCCAGCTCTTCTTCGCCGCCGGTCACCACGCAGGCGATCTCGTGGATCTTCTTGATGTCCCGGCCGCTGTCCGCGATGAAGACCAGCGGTTTGTTGGTGTTTTTGACCATCTCCGCGAACGCGTACACGTAGATGTCTTCGATCACCGGCACATCTTCGGGATTGCCCATGGACATGGAGAACGAGATGTTCTCGAGTGCGTCCACCAGATGAGCGAAGTTCGCGGTATCGCTCAGTCGGCATCGCCGGCGCTCGCCGGTTTCAAGGTCCAGGGTGAAGGTGGTGTCCGACCCGGTTCCATAGAACGGATTGCCGTCCACCAGGGGCATCGCTTTGTTTCCCATCTGGTCGTAGAGAGCGATCTGCCGAGGCGCGGACTTGAGCGCGTCTTCAACCAGCCGGCGAGGCATCCGGAGCCAGTTTTCGCGGCCCACCGAGCATCCCGCGTCGACCAGCATGTCGTACGCGCCTTTATGCTCCATCTTGAAGCCGATCTTTTCGAGTATTTCGAGGGCCGCGGTGTGAATGGCCCAAGCTTGCTCCTTATTGAGAACCGTCATGCGAGGCTGGAACGTAGGAATCTCCAAGGGGGTCATGAGTTCACTCCTTGCGGGGAAAAGCGCCTGATCAGGAAAGGCCGAGCATCTTCTTGGCCGCGGTCACCGCGGACGCGGCGTCGGGCGCGTACGAGTCCGCTGCGATTTCCTTGGCGTACTTGTCGGTAACCGGAGCGCCCCCGATCATCACCTTGACCTTGTCTCGAATTCCGGCTTCCTGGAGCGCCTTAATCGTCTCGGGCATCGCAGGCATCGTGATGGAGAGGAGGGCCGACATGGCCACGATATCCGCATTGATTTCCTGCGCCCCTTGAGCGAACTTGGCGGGCGGCACATCGACGCCGAGATCGGTCACCGCGAATCCCGCGCCTTCCATCATCATGGTCACGAGATTCTTGCCGATGTCATGAAGATCGCCTTTGACCGTCCCGATCAGCACGGTTCCTTTTGTCTTCATTCCGCCTTCCTGAAAATGCGGTTTGATAATGCTCATGCATTCCTGCATCGTTTTGGCCGAACGTAACATCTGCGGAACGAAGATTTTTCCCTTCGCGAAGTTCTCGCCCACTTGATCCATAGCCGCGATAAGACCGTTGTCGAGAATGTCCTGGACATCCGCCCCGTGGTCTATCGCTTTTTGTGTTTCGGCAACCGCGCCCTTGATGTCGCCCTTGACGACGGCCTCGGTTAATGCGGAGTAATCACTCATGGCGCCACCTCCAAGAATGTCATGTGATTGGATGAGAGAGGTTCTAGCCGGCAAAGAGGCCGTTCTGGTAGGCCTCGATATAGTTCTGACAATATTCGTCCTTGTCCAGGAGCATTTCCGCGGCAAGGAGCGTTTCGATGAGTTGGGAATCGGTCGGGTCGATGATCGCCGCGTTCAGACCGTGATCCAGCGCAAGCGCGAGGAATGTGCGATTGATCAACTTACGGGCGGGCAGGCCGAATGATATGTTCGAAAGGCCGCAAATCGTATTGACCCCGGGAAATGCGGTCATGATCTCCCGTATCGCTCCCAAGGCGCCGAGGGCCATTCTCGTGTCCACCGATATGGGCTGCACAAGGGGATCGACGTAGATCTTCTCGATGGGCGCGCCCCGATCCGTCAGACGATTGATGAGTTCAGTCCCCGTCTCGACCCGTTCTTCCACGGTGGTGGGCATCATGGTCTGCGCCATGCAGAGCGCGACCACGTGACAGGGCGTTGACGTCACCACGGGAATCAGGGCGTTGAACCGGTCTTCCTCCAGCGATATGGAGTTGATCATCGGCTCGCCCTTGTGGATCTTGATCGCTTCTGAGAGCGACTCGGGATCCGGACTGTCGAGGCACAAGGGAACGTCGAATTCGCTCTGAACCGTCTCGACCAGCCAACAGAGAAGCTCTGTCTCCCGACCGGGAAATGTCCCGGCGTTGATGTCGATGAAGTTCGCGCCGGCGTCGATCTGCTCCTTGGCGAGACGTTTGATGAAGTCCGCGTTTCCCTGCTCGACGGCCTCACCGACCGCTTTCCGACTGGTGTTGATCTTTTCTCCGACAATGATCATGAATGTGCGCCTTTCCGACGTGTGGATGGTCAACCTTTCGTGAGACCGGGCCTGAACTCCGCCCGGATGAGCGCCGCCCAAACAACGTAATACCCGTCCCGTTCCCGACAGGATTGAGAAAGCGTCCTACGGTGAAGCCGAGCGGCACAACGGAAGCGCCCGGGCTTCCCACTCCCGACGAAGGGGCGATTGAGCGTCCGATCGCGCTGCCCGCGCCGGCAAACCGCCCGCCGGGGTCTTTTCCGATCCGACTTCCGGGTCCGTATGATTACACACGAGCAAGAGCCGCGCAAGCTCTTTACCGGCGATGGACTCCGGAAGAAAGGGGCCGGCCGGATGCTGCCCTCCTTGTCACACGGCGGTGTGCGTGTTACCATCTTGAACACGGAACAATGTCTACCCACTCGAACGATACGACCCAATCCGAAAAGGTTACGCTGTACTTGGCCTGGTGCAAACGTTGCGGGAACTGCGTGGCGTTTTGTCCCAAACACGCCCTGGATCTTGACGCGTGGGGGTATCCGTATATCGCTCATCCCGAGCGGTGCGCCGGCTGCGGGCTCTGTGAAAAACTCTGTCCGGATTTCGCCATTGGGGTGGAGGACGTGGATCAGCCGTCCCGGCCCAAGCGGACGGGCAAAGCCCGGACACGCGCGTCAAAGCCGGACGACCATTATCCGAGATCGCCCGAACGCCTGGCCGCGGTCCCGTCCTCGGAGGAAGAAGAAGAAAAGGATGGCGCCTCAAAGCCGAACACGGATTCTTCAGGGTAACGAAGCCATCGTCTACGGAGCGCTCGCGGCGGGGTGCAACTTCTATGCGGGGTATCCGATTACGCCGGCGAGCGAAATCATGGAAATGATGAGCCGAGAGCTGCCTGCTCGGGGACTCCCGTTTATCCAAATGGAAGATGAAATCGCGTCGCTGGGCGCGTGTATCGGCGCGGGGCTGGCCGCAAGTAAGGCCATGACCGCGACCAGCGGTCCGGGCTTTTCGCTCATGCAGGAGAATCTCGGATACGCCTGTATCACGGAAGTCCCGCTCGTGTTGGTTAATGTGATGCGCGCCGGCCCCTCGACGGGGATGCCTACGAACGTTTCTCAGGGCGACGTCCAGCAAGCCAGATGGGGAACCCACGGCGACCATCCCGCGATCGTCCTCTATCCGTCGACGGTCGCGGAATGCTTCGACTTGACCGTTACAGCGTTCAATCATTCCGAGCGGTTCCGAACGCCGGTCATACTCCTGGCCGACGAGATCGTTGCCCACACTCGGGAGAAGGTAACGCTCCCCGATCCCAAAGACGTGACGGTTATCGAACGTCGTCGGCCCGGGGTTCCGCCGGATTGGTACCTCCCCTATCGCACCGACGGCAGTCTCGTGCCGGTTCTTGCGGATTTCGGCGAAGGGTACCGATATCACATAACCGGGCTGGTCCATGACGAACACGGATTTCCCACACGGCGTCGCGATGAAGCCGAGCCCTTCATGAATCGGTTGTTCGACAAGATCAGTCGGAGCTTCGCGGATCTCGAGATGGTGCGGGAGTTCCATCTGGACGACGCGGAACGGGTGATTATCGCGTACGGGTGCGTCGCGCGATCGGCTCGCGCCGCGGTGAGGATCGGTCGTGAACAGGGGATGAAGATTGGATTGCTCCAGCTGCTCTCGTTGTGGCCCTTCCCCCGAAAGCCGGTTGAGAAAGCCCTTACCGACAAGAGAGGAGCGCTCGTTCCCGAACTTAACCTCGGCCAGATGCGGCGGGAGGTCCTCCGGGTCAACGACGGAAGGACCCGCGTTCAGAGCTTGGGACGGCTCGACGGCGGCATGATTACCCCTCGGGATATTCTCGACAAACTCATTGAGGCGGCGTAATGGCGCAGGTCAATCGCAGCGTAGTGTATGAGTGGCTCCGCCACGACAAGAAGTTTCCCCATGTCTGGTGCCCGGGGTGCGGCCTCGGCATCGTGCTCGGATCGCTCGTGCGAGCCATGGTAAAAAGCGGTTTCAGCAAGAACGAAGTGGTCCTGGTTTCGGGGATCGGCTGCGCCGGCAGATTGCCCGTCTACGTTGACGTGGGCAGCGTGCACACCACTCACGGAAGGGCGCTTACCTTCGCCACCGGAATCAAACTCTCCAAGCCCGAACTCAACGTGATCACGGTCATGGGAGACGGCGACGCGTGCGCGATCGGAGGAAATCATCTCATCCATGCGGCGCGACGCAACCTGGACATGACCGCGGTCATCGTCAACAACCATACGTACGGAATGACGGGCGGCCAGGCCAGTCCGACGACGCCCATGGGTGCGTCCGCATCGACGGCCAAGTTCGGCCATATCGAGCCCCCGTTCGATATCAGCGCGCTCACCGCAACCGCAGGGGCCGCGTTCGTCGGACGGGGCACCGTCTATCACGTGACCAAGATGGACAATCTCTTCGTTCAGGCTATCAACAAACCGGGATTCGGCGTGGTCGAGGTTCTCTCACCGTGTCCGACAAATTACGGTCGCCAGAACCGGCTGGGCTCCCAAATCGATATGATGAAGGACTTCAAAGCCCGCGCGGTGCAAATCAAACGCTGGGAGAAGATGACCGACAAAGATCGCGAAGGCCGCTTCCCGATCGGCGTTCTCGTGGACAAAGACATGCCGATCTATACGGAACTGTACGATGAGATCTGCAGGGAAGCCGCGGAAAAAGCCGGAGGGAAAACGTAATGCCGAGAAAGCGTCCGGCGCCGCTTCCTTCGTTGCGGGTCGAGATTCGGCTCGCCGGCTCCGGCGGTCAGGGGATCATCCTGGCAGGCCTCGTCTTGGCTGAAGCCGCAGGCGTCCACGACGGCCGGGAAGTTGCAATGTCCCAGTCTTATGGGCCCGAAGCTCGGGGCGGAGCGAGCAAAGCCGAAGTGATCCTCAGCGACCAACCGATCGATTACCCGCTCTGCGCCGAGGTGGACCTTCTTCTTGCCCTCACCCAGGAAGCCGCCGACACCTACTGCGGCGATCTGGCCCCGAACGCTCAAGTGATTGTGGATCGCGATCTCGTGCGGCATCCTCCGGTTCGGAACGCAGTTGCGCTGCCGTTCACAGCGACGGCTCGAGAGAAGATCAACCGGGAAATGACCGCCAACGTGATTGCGCTCGGCGCGCTCTCCGAATTGACCGGCTTCGTCTCTCGACGCTCTTTGGAACGAACGCTGACCGACCGTGTCCCCGCCGGGTTCGCGGACATGAACAAGCGGGCCCTGGGGCTCGGCGTTCGGATGGTCAAGGAGCTTGACGCGGCGGTCCGACGCATCGCAGCCGAAGAGATCAGCGACGAGGACATGTGAACGAAAAGGCTCAAGGCTCGTCCCGCAATCGACTATCGGCCCGGCCGCGCGGCGGGCGCCCTTGGCCGCTCTCGAGGCGGTCGCCGACGCCGCCTTACCAACACAAAAAGTCCTTGGACAAGAACATGAGATGTTGATAAGCTCGTCTCAATTCACGACCCCGGATGGCGGAAGAAATGGACGCTCCGTCTCTCACTGAAGTCACTCGCACGATCGTCGAGCATTTCGATCCCCTCCGCATCGTTCTGTTCGGTAGCAGAGCCCGTTCAGAACAAAGGGAAGAGAGCGACCTCGATCTCTTCGTGGAAATGGAGTCGGACCTCAGCCCGCCGGAACGCGCCGCGCAGATCAGCGCACTGTTCGGCCTTCGGCGTTGGGCGCTTGATGTGCTGGTTTACACACCGGAAGAGGTTAGGCGGGCGCGCCGTATTCCGGGAACGGTTCTTTCTCACATAGAGGCAGAGGGAGACGTTCTCTATGAGAGAAGCTGAGTCGGGACATGCAGCGTGGCTTGCCAAGGCCTGCAACGACCTCCTCAACATAACCAATAACCTGGCCGCTGAAGAAGTGCCTTGGGACACCGTCTGCTTCCATGCCCAGCAGGCTGCGGAGAAGCTCCTGAAAGCGGTTCTCACCTACCATGAAATTCCGCCCGGCAGAACCCACGACCTCGTGGTTCTGCTGACGGAGTGCCTCGAGGTGGAGCCCTCGATGACAGATCTGGAAGAAGACTGCCGACGGTTAACGAGCTATGCGGTGAGTTCCAGGTATCCGGATGTAGTTTACGAGCCCACAGAGCAAGACGCTCGGGCAATGTTTGCTGCGGCGTTGCGCGTGCGGGACGCCGTTTTGAGGCATCTGCCTTGAGAGTTTGACGTGTGCGGGACGGCGATCCCTTATCAATCATCGTCTCGGAAATTCGTGCCGGTAGACCGCGACGACTCCCCGGACCGCGTTGGAGAAGACCACAAAGGGCGGTGTCAGGGTAACCGGGTCCAAGCCAAAATAGCCCTTGCCCGCTTTGAAGGGGAAGACGACGCGGAGCTGAACCACGGTGGGGCCAACGCTCAAAACCAGCCCGCGGATGAAGGGCGATCGCGGGTCACCCCCGCTGTCGACTTCATACGGATCCCGCCTGCGGATCACGCGTGGGCGCCGATACCGCTCATGACCTTGGAATGGAACCTCGGCATTGCAGCGTCCTGAATCACGGTGAGGCCTTTGTCCGCGGTCTGCTTCGCCTCGTTGTCGCAGCGGGTGTTCTCGTGTAACCATAGCGTGGGAATACCCATCTTTTCGGCTTGGTCTGCGATGCCGGCGAGCTCGTCCGCGGTCTTCTGCGGCGCCTCATCGGGATGGGGGAAGAAGTAGACGATGTCCACCGGATCTTGGATCGAATTGAGCTCGTGGTGACACAATTCCCCCAGGAGCTTATGGGCGAGCACGGTGACCGGAATGATACGGTATCCAACCCTCTTCAGATAATCCGCGGCTTGGAAACTGTCGCTGCCCGTATCCGGCGAGAGACCTATGACTGCAATCGTACGGGTGTTCTCAAACAATTCCTTGAGCTGCGCGTCGGTAATGTCTTCAGGATTAAATGACTTCATAGTTCTGCGCTCCTTTCCGCTGGGACTGCCTTACCTTATGCACACGGTATGCCAAATTCCTTCCGGAACGAGCAAAACGGGGCCCGGCGGCCTGTGCGCGCGGTGACGACCCGCCCACGACCATGCGCACGCGTCAAGGGAGCGGCCTCCGGGATTCATGGTGTCGCGCGCGGGACACGCGTATTTCTTTATGAATCGCCGTGTCGGTCGAAAGAACGAAATGAAACAAGCCTTCTTTCCGGCGTCTGTCACAAATTGACCGATCCCAAGGGCCGACTCAGGCGGATAACCGTCTCCTCTTCGCTCCAATAGCCGCCACGGCAAAGGATGAGAGCTAGGACGCGTTTGTGCGGCGATCGGACACAGTCCGAAAAAAAGCGACGGAATTCTCGGCTCGAACCGCGATTCGGTCTCGGCCCGGCCGATCACCGGATGTGCGGCTCTGACGGCGCGGCGACGCTCTCCTCATAAAATGGGTAATTAATCGTCCTCGATTCGGTCTGTCGGAATATCTGACACGCAGGCGGCGTATTGTCGGAAATCCGGGGGAGGGAACGCGTTCGATCGACGCGCGTCGACTCAAGGGCCGGGCCCCCATCACTGATCTCCGGGCCATTGAGGAGATTGGTCCGCCGTCGACGCCGCGTTCGCAGCTGCGCCCGGATACGTGGCGAAAGTTGGCACGAAACGTGCCTACACATCAGTGACAACTGCCCCGATTGCCGTCGCGTGGAAAGCCGGCTCGGCGACGCGTGACGGCGAAAGTGGCGGGCGGCCGCCATCCGGAACGTTAAACACGGGTACCGGATCTACGGCGGGAAGAAGCCGATCGGGCGCCCGAACTCGGCTTCCGGATAATCATCGGGAGAAAGGAGAAGTTACGTGATCGAAGAAGCGCCGGCATTGGCCCTCATGGGTTTCAGCCTTTTAGGACTGGGCTTGGCCCAAACCGCTTCCTCTTCGGAAAACGCGGAAGCGCTCCGAATGACTCAGGATTTGCTCGAGTCTCGACTAAATGACAGTAAATTGACCATCATCGATTTGCGTCAGCCGGGGGAATGGGAGTCTGCGGATGTCAAGATCAAAGGGGCGGTGCGGGAAAACCCCCAAGATGTTGATTCATGGGCCGACAAGTACTCGAAAGACCGAGAGGTGGTCCTCTATTGTTCGTGACCGCACGAGAACACGAGCGCAGGGGCCGCTCGCAAGTTGATGAAAAAGGGATTTGAGAACGTGTACGCCCTCAAAGGGGGCTGGAACGAATGGAAAGAGTCCGGGAAACCGACCGAGAGCACGGGGTAGACGGCGCGCGCTCGATGAATCTGCATTTTGTTTAATGATGTTATGCACATGACAATTCGAACACGCACGCGAAAGGCCGCAGGCGTTGAGACTTGCGACAACACCGCCAAGGCGGTCAATGCTACGACAGGAGGAACAATATGGGCGTGAAAGAAAAAATTGATGAAACAATTGAGAAGGTCAAAGAGAAAGTGACGGGCGGCGAAGAAGCCAAGGATCCTCACACCTGGAAAGGATCCGATCCGCACGCCGAATTCGAGCAAATGCATCCGGCGGTCGGAAAAGAGGAGCCGCAAGCGTTTGCCAATCCGGTCGAGTCGGGCGCAAAGAAACCGTCTGAAGATAAGGCCGGAAAGCCGATGCGGGAAGTTCGACCCGAGCAGATCCAACCGGGTTCCGAAGGCGATGTGCATCACAAGACCGGCGCCGACCCTCATGCGGAGTTCGAGCAGATGCACCCCGCGGTCAACAAAGACGAACCCGAGGCGTTTGCGAACCCTGCCGAGGCCGGGGCAAAGAAGCCGTCCGAAGACGCGGGGGGCAAACCGATGCCGAAATCCAAACTCGATTAGTCTCCGCGACTGTGGTCGCGTTCATGTGCTGTGACCGTCTTAGGGACCCGAAAGGGTCCTTTTTTTTGTCCGATTTGGTTTGAAAGCCGAGAGATGCGCGGTCCTCCCCCGGGCACGCTAAAGAAAAAGACCGCGCGCCGCGTTCAAGCCCCTGCGTCGATAACGCAGCGGCGCGGATAGTTTTCAATGGCCGACTTCGCCTCACGTTGCGCTCCTTCGACGCGGCGTGTCCGGCCCTAAGACACGGTTCAGAGTGTCTCGAGAAATTCTTTCCAGGGAATGGCGGGGAGCGTCTCCGTCTCCGACTTTCCGAAGGCGCGGATAATCATCGCCGCGCGCGCTACCTGCTCCGGGTTGTCCGATTCTACGACATCAACTACGTCGAACCGGCCCATGGTCGCGTAGCTGTCCTTCCAGTCGACGTCGGGACACTCGGCTTTGATGGTTTCAGTCACTTTTTCCGCAAGCTTCTTGAAATCGGAAGGATGCTCGAAGGCGTGCGGCGAGATCTTGCTCAAAATCACATACTTTTTCATTGCGCTGCTCCTTGGAATGGGGCGCCGGGGCCGAAAATCACGTCTTCTCGGTTCCGGTATAGGCCGGACGCGTCGCCATGCTCGCGCCG
The DNA here is from genome assembly GCA_964385875.1 of uncultured Syntrophales bacterium. Lineage (GTDB taxonomy): Bacteria > Desulfobacterota > Desulfomonilia > Desulfomonilales > Desulfomonilaceae > CAYLRL01. The sequence continues at coordinate 29,604 of CAYLRL010000032.1, read as the reverse complement.
ACGCACCATCCATGAAGGCACATCATGTGCCAATGTGCGGAGCGCGCACGAAGAATCGGCGCTACGCGCGCCCTCAATCGCACACTGTCGGCGGACGGACCGCGGAGACAATAGGGACGAGTCGTCGGCAAAACCGGCTCGCATCAATATCGCCGGCAGGCGAACCATGAATATGGTAAGGTAAATCGTGAAAGACTCTGCCGAGGGAGCATCTAATGTTCGAGTGGCTCGCCGAGTTCAGGAAAGTATTCGTGACCGGACCCCAACGCTCCGGTACAAGGATCGCAGCCTGCATGATCTCCAACGACACCGGAATGCGCTATGTGGACGAGAAGGAATTTCGCGGTGATTCACTCACACGCGTCCATCCCTTCCTCATGAGCGATGAACGAATGGTTCTTCAGTGTCCCGGCCTTTGCCGATGGGCCCACCTCTTCACGGCGCCCGACATTGCCGTGGCGCTCATGAGGCGCAGCGTTGACGACATTGTCGCCTCTCAGAAACGGATAGGTTGGTCATATGAGCGGACGGAGTTGATGAAATACGACCTGCTCGAAGGAAGGATTTCAGAGGTCAAATATCGCTTCTGGGATGAAACCCAGCGCCCTCTCATCCACAATCCCGTCGAAATCGAGTACGAAAGCCTCGCGGACCATCCCATGTGGACGCCGAAAAGCAAACGCGCGGATTTCCGATGGGATCAGACCAAGCCGACAGACGAACCAGCGGAGCAGCCTGCGAAGAGAACCCCTCCCCCGGTGACCTTTTATCGGGTGTAGCTCAGGGGGTCGCCGAACTCTCAACACATACCACGATCAAGGAGAGCTTCCGGTCCTGCTCCAATCGTCGGACGAATAAACGAAGCGGGCGGTTCCTTCGATATCGTCGATGGGGACGGTTCCCCAGAATCGGCTGTCATCACTGTGGTCTTGATTGTCGCCCATGACGAATACATAATTGTCGGGGATAGTGACGGGGCCCATGTCGGCCCAACATAGGCGTGCGCGGCGTATGGCGGCTCCCTGTCGCTTCGTCGCAATGGATCGTCGGCGCGGCCGGGAAAACAAGAGACGCACCGCGGTCCCTGTGATATCTACATTAAGCGGCCCGGCGTTCACGCCCTGTACGCCTCATCGGCTGCGACCGAACGGCGCCGCAACCGCAATATGAAGGAGGCGATCCATACATGAGTGTTGAAGCGATAACGGCGAGCGATAGGTGGAAAAAGGCCGTTGATTTTCACGGTCATATCTGTCCCGGGCTTTCGATCGGCTATAAGGCCGCGGAAGTCGCATTGGAGCGACTCGAGGAGTCCCGCGCGCCCGACGAAGAGATCGTGGCGATTCTCGAGACAAACGCGTGCAGCGCGGACGCAGTGCAGGTCCTTACCGGGTGCACCTTCGGCAAGGGCAATCTGATCCATCACGATTACGGAAAGCAGGCGTTCACCTTTGTTTCACGACGGTCGGGAGAAGGCGTCCGAGTTGCGCTCAAGCACGGCGTGCTCCAACTCTCCGACCGCCACCGAGAGCTGATCGATCGAGTGCGCTCGGAAGCGGCCACTGACGAAGAGCGCGACGAGTTCTGGGAGCACCACCGACAGAAGAGTATGGAGCTGCTCGAAATGCCGCCCGACGAGCTCTTTGCCGTCGAGCCCGAGCATGTGGACCTCCCCCCGAAAGCGGTCATCGAACCCTCGGAGCCGTGCGATTTGTGCGGCGAGGAAACTATGCCGTCGAAGCTCGAAAGCGTCGAGGGCGGCCGTCGC
>CAYLRL010000032.1:26104-27736 GCA_964385875.1 uncultured Syntrophales bacterium | reverse complement strand
CGCTCATCCGCTCGCTTTTCCCGGGCATCCTCGCCTTTGCCCGTCAGCCAGCCGACGCGTTCCACATCCGGCGCGTCGAACCTCGGCACGAACGGCTTAATGTCCAGCAACGGCGTGCCGTCGAGGATGTCCGTGTCTTCGATGGTCAGCTCCGCTCCGTCGATTGAGACCAACCGCACCACCGAAATCCCCACCGGGTTAGGACGTTTCGGCGCTCGGGTCGCAAACACCCCGCGGGGGATGTCGTCCAGGAAGGGGATTACCTCGAGCTCATACCCTTCCGACAGGTGGAAATGATAGACGAGAATGATATGCGAGAAGCCGTCGAGGTCTTTCAGGCCGGGAGCGTATTCCGGATCGAGCTGGACCGTCCCCCTCACGCCGGAAGCGCCCGCCGGCTGAATCGGCGCGCCGCTCCGCTCCTTGAACGGTGAATGGATAACCCCGATCGGCCGGAACGCGATGGTCGTCATGATTCCTCCATGTGAGCTTCCGCGACGGCGCTTGAATGTCGTCCCTTCGTGAATCGTCGAATCGCCGCCGCGATCAGGTTGTCTTTCCAAACGTAGACGAGCAGAAGATACGCCACCGGAATGATGATGAAAAACGCAACAGCCGAGCGCCACGTCTGCCTCGAGAGCGATTAGTCCGCAAAGTAATTGCCGGCAAGCCCCAAAACCCGGAACACAAACCATCCAAGAGTGGTCACGGCCAAGGTGATCAGGCGCTTCCGAAACGTCGGACCGCCGAATGCCATGAGTGGATCCCCCCTGCGAACGCGAAGGCACGATACTACGGCCGGCCGAAGGATTCAATGCGGAGGTTCCGGCGGCTGAGCCGTGAAGGTCTTCGGGAAGCGGCGCTTTTTGAAAAGTGTCCGCCCGAACGTCGCCGCAAAAACGTTCAATATTTCCAACGCTTGGCCGACCCCGGGAAAGGCCCGGCGACGAGTCAATCAAGCAGCGACGCGTAGTCACGGGAACCGTGCAGCACACGAATGACTTCCACTGCGTCCGGCGCAATCCTATAGAAGATTACGTATTTCCGTACCGGTAGGTATCGAATATCCGGGGCGATATCCAGCCGAAGCGCTCCCGCTTCGGGAAAATCGTCGAGTATCCGGGCCGCGCGAACGATTTCGTCGAAGAGTTTTTCGGCGGCCGCCGGGTCATGTTCCGCGATATGCTCAATGATCTCGAAGAGGTCTTTTCGGGCAACCGGCGAGAAGGAGAGTTTGGACATCACTGCGGGCGGCGAGGAGCCAATACGGTTCGGAGTTCCTCGAACACCTTTTCGGCTTCAATCCGTTCTCCCCGATCGAGTTGATCGGTACCGTGCGCAATGGCGTCGCGCAACTCGTCCCGGAGCTGCAAAACACGAACGGCTTCGGAAAGCACTTCCTCCGCCGTCGCGTAACGACCGCTTTGGAGCATTCTCTCCACTGTTTCTTGAATCCTGCCGGGAATCTCCATGGCGAACGCCTCATTGCTTTGGCTGTTTCGAGCGGGAACCCAATCGGAGCTCCTTAGCTCACATTGGACTACAGGCGCGGAAGCGGACCGGCGCGCGGGACCGATGTCACTTGAATTCTATCGCGACGGCCTCCACTGCGCAAGGGGCGCCGAGATTGCT
>CAYLRL010000032.1:0-26004 GCA_964385875.1 uncultured Syntrophales bacterium | reverse complement strand
GCGCCGAGATTGCTTGGCTTTGCCGGCAATGACACGCTTGGAGGTGACGCCGCGCTGGGATTGCTTCGCTCCGCTCGCAATGACACGCTTGGAGGTAACGCCGCGCCGAGATTGCTTGGCTCCGCTCGCAATGACACGCTTGGAGGTAACGCCGCGCTGGGATTGCTTGGCTTGGCCGGCAATGACATGCAGAGAGGCGTCGAGAAAACGGGTCGGCCGTTTCGGGATTGGGAGAGAAGAAATGAAAGGCCGGGGAATCCGGTTCCATGAACGCAGACTCCCCGGCTGTGGATGGGACGTGGCGCGGTTGGGGATTACATGGTCTCTTTGGCCGCGGTGAGGGTGTTCTTCATGAGCATGGCGATGGTCATGGGGCCGACGCCGCCGGGAACAGGAGTTATGGCCGCAGCCTTTTCCTTGACTTCGTCGAAGGCCACGTCGCCGACGAGTTTCCAGCCCTTCTCGGTGTCGGGAGCGTCGACGCGGTTGATGCCCACATCGATGACGACCGCGCCGTCTTTCACCATGTCGCCTTTGAGGAATTCAGGCACGCCCATGGCAGCAATGACGATATCCGCGGATTGGCACTTCTCTTTGAGGTTCTTGGTCTTGGTGTGGCACATGAACACGGTCGCGTTCATGTCGCGCTGATCGAGCATGTTCGAGAGCGGGCGGCCGACGATATTGCTGCGGCCGAGGATGCAGACGTCCTTGCCTGCGGTCTCGAATCCGCCGCGCTTGATCAGTTCGAGGCAGCCGGCCGGCGTGCACGGAAGGAAACGCACTTCGCCGATGGAGATCAGACCCACGTTGAACGGATGGAAGCAATCCACGTCCTTCTCGGGGAGAATCGAACGGAGGATGGTGGTCTCGGGGATGTGCTTCGGCAGAGGAAGCTGGCAGAGAATGCCGTGCACGGAGGCGTCGTTGTTGTACCCTTCGATGACCTTGAGCAGTTCCTCGGTGGTGGCTTCCGCGGAGAGCTTGGTCTCGAGGGACTTGATCCCGATGTACTCGCAGGCCTTCTTCTTGTTGTTCACATAGACCTTGGAAGCGGGGTCTTCGCCGACGAGGATGACCGCGAGGCACGGTTCGAGGCCTTTTTCCTTGAGGCCGACCACCTCTTCCTTCATTTCGTCTTTCATTTGTTGGGATACTTCGGTTCCGCTGATGATTTTAGCCGACATCGAGTCCTCCTTTTTGACGGTGATACAAAGGCAGCCCTTCAACTGCGGCGCGGTCCCGCGTCTCGGTCACTTTTCCCGCCCCTCGATCGGGTTCCCCGTCTCGCGGGACATGACGAACCGAGAGCCTTCACTCCTTCCTCTCCGATTCGTCGTTGGGATGAGGAGCGTTTGCGCGGATCCCCGCCGTTACGAATCCAACCCTGCCGGCGTTGATGCCCGCCGGTTTCTCGCTTTTATCCTGGTCTTCGCGTACAACGTCGCGAAGGCGAGTCACTGCCGTGTCGACGGACCGAGCTGTTTCCCGACGGCCTCGATGAGCCGCTGTGCGATGGTAGCGAACTCCGGCCCTTTGAGATTTCTCCCGCGCCTGACGCTCGAAGCCTAACGCTCGACTTCCAGCTGCTTGGCAATCGTCTCGATCGCCTTGTGGATGACCGGGTCGTCCAGCGAAGGCGGTCGCGTCTCGATGTCCGCGTCCGCGATTTCCTCCGAGAACGGAATTATGCCCACGAGCGGTATACCGTCCATGTTCTCGCGCAGGAACTGCTCCTCTTTCTCGTTGCGGACCTTGCTTCCCACCGCCGCGACCCGTTCCAGGCCGAGGTCGGATGTCAGCTGCCGCACTTTGGCCGCGGTCTCGAGGCTCCTGCGGCCCGGCTCGACCACGATGACCAGGCGATCCATGCCTTGCGCGGTGCCGCGACCCAGGTGCTCGATGCCGGCTTCCATATCCATGATAACCAAGTCCTTATGGTAGAGGACCAAGTGGCTCATGAGCGCCTTGAGCAGAGTGCTCTCCGGGCAGACGCATCCGCCGCCGCCCTTTTTCACCGTTCCCATCACGAGCAGCCGAACGCCGTCGCGTTCCCGTCCGAGCGCTTCCGGCAAATCGTCCACCTTGGGATTCATCTTGAAGAATCCGCCGACCGTGCCGGGCTTTTCACCGGTGCGCTCGTAAATCAGTTCGTCCATCTTGGCGATCGGCACGAGGTCCGACGTGTCAATCCCGAGCGCGGAGCCGAGGTTTGCGTCGGGATCCGCGTCCACCGCCAGGACTCGATATCCGTTCTTCGCCCAGTAACGGGCGAGGAGACTCGACAACGTGGTTTTACCCACTCCGCCTTTTCCGGATACTGCCAGTTTCATATCATACCTCGTTCAAGCATGTGATCGATGATATGCTCTCATTTTGAGATTGCGCACTGCGCATCCGGAATGGAAGACTACTCCTTCGCGGCCTTGAGCAGTTCCAGCACCGCCATCTGGCCGGCGACCGCCATATCTTCGGCGCTGAAGTAAAGATCCGCGGTCTCGTCGAACAAGACCGAGGCCTCCGGCGGAAACTCCTCATCCCCCTCCCACACGATGCACGTGATGGGGAGGTAGGGAAAATAGGGGAGTCTCACCGACGCGTCTCCCGTGTCGAGCGCGGTTCCGCCCAGTTTCTCGCCCGCAGCGATCATAGCGCCGGAGCTCTGCCCAAACACCTTGATGAGAATGTCCTTGGTCCGGCGGTTGAAGGCCGGCTCATAAAAGGTCCCCTCCTTGAACTCTCTGAAATGCTTAAGATTGCCGCTCGGGACGATCCCTCCGGCATTGTTCAGATAATGGAGCGCGAGGATCGACAGCCAGATGGGGGACTCCTCGCCCGTAGTCCGGAGAGTGAACGTCCCATCGGTCACGCGCAGAGCGATCTCACGATCAAGATGCGGCAGGATGACCACACCGTCTTCGATCCGAGCGCCGGCCTTGGCCGCAATTCGAGCGGGATCTTTGCGTTCGAAGGCCTCGAGGCCCAACTTGAGGGCCTGTTCGTAGTTGTCCTGTTTCGGCAGATCGGGGCTGGATAAATCCTTAATATTCAGCATGATTCCCGTTAGATCGTCACCCTGCGGACTTCCTTGACGTTATCCAGGGCGGTAAGGGCCTCCAAGGCCGCATCGTCGGCTCGGGAGTCCGTATTCAAAAAGAGGAGCGCTTCGCCGCCTTCTTCTTCCCGGGCGAACTGAAAGTGGCTGATGTTGATGTCCCGGTCTCCCAGAGCGCACCCGACCGCGCCGATCACGCCGGGTTTGTCGACCCCGCGCAGCAGGAGCAGATTGCCGGAAAGATCGAACTCGCCGTGAAATGATCCGTACCGCACCATTCTCGGCTCGGACTTGCCGAAGAGTGTCCCTTCGGCGAGGTGTTCGGCGTTTTCGGTGACGACGGTGAATCTCAGCACGGAGAGATAATCCTGAACCTGGCTGACCCGCGTCTCCGACACCACAATACCCCGCTCTTTCGCGACCAGGGGCGCATTCACCTGATTCACGTCTTCCTTCATAACCGGCGTCAGCAAGCCCGTGAGGAACGCGGTCGTGATGGGCGCCGCCTCCATGTCCGCGACGTCCCCCGCAAATCCGGCGTTCACGCTCTTCATACCCGAGCGGACCATCTGCCCGAGAAAGAGACCGAGCCGACGGGCCAGATCGAGGTAAGGCTGAAGCCTGAGAAGCGCCTCACCCGCCACCGCCGGCGCATTCACCGCGTTTCGAATCGTGCCGCTTACGAGGTAGTCTCGGATCTGATTGGCCACCGCGACGGCCACATTTTCCTGGGCTTCCTTCGTGCTGGCGCCCAGATGCGGCGTGCAGACGACGCGATCGAGCTCGATGAGGCGTCGGTTTTCGGGAGGCTCAACCGAGTAGACATCGAGCGCCGCGCCGGCGACCTTGCCCGATTCGATCGCATCGGCGAGATCGTCCTCGTTGACCACCGGACCGCGGGAACAGTTGATGATGCGAACGCCGTCCTTCATCTTGGCGATATTTTTGACGTTGACCAGTTCCCTGGTGTCATCGGTGAGCGGAACGTGCAGAGTTATGAAGTCGGCCTTGGCGAAGAGTTCATCCAGGGACGCCGGCTGAACTCCTTTCTGTTTGGCCTGCTCGTCGGAAAGGAAGGGGTCGTAAGCCATGACGTTCATGCCGAGTCCGGCCGCGCGATCCGCAACAATTGCGCCGATCTTTCCCAGTCCGACCACGCCCAAAATCTTGTTGTACACTTCAACGCCGCCGAACTTCTTCTTCTCCCATTTTCCCGACTTGAGCGAGGAATAGGCCTGCGGAATGTTCCGCGCCAGGCTCATCATCATCGTCAGGGTGTGCTCCGCGGTCGTAACGGAATTGCCGCCGGGGGTGTTCATGACGACAATCCCGCGCTTGGTCGCGGCCGGGACGTCCACATTGTCCAGCCCGGTTCCGGCTCGACCGACCACCCTCAGGTTGTCGGCCGCCGCGATGACGTCCGCGGTGACTTTTGTGGCTCCGCGTATGGCCATCCCATGGTACTGTCCTACCCGAGCGATCAGTTCTTCCGGGGAGAGACCCGAGTCCGTATCAACTTCGATGCCGTCGGCTTCACGCAGGATTTGCACTGCGAGGTCGGATATGTTGTCCAGGACCAGTACCTTCACCGTATCTACCTCCTTAGCCATGAAGCGGCCGAATGAGCGGCCGTGAAGTTTTAACGTCGAGCTTCCCGCGCCGGCGCCGAGAAGAAGCGCATGCGAGAGGTCACTATCGTTCGAGCGGGAATCGTCCGGTTCGCATCCACGTCGCGGAGGCGGGTCGCATCACGTCGAGGGTCCGGCATGGAAAGGGTCGTCCGGTCCGCTCGGTTCTCGGGAGCGCCCCGCGGACTCCCGAGATGAGATTAATCGCGGGAGCCGCCGTTTATACCGCGTGTGTCGGAGTTTAACCACTGGATTGTTATCAGGAACGGCGAGGGCTGTCAAGAAACGTCGCGAAATGATACACAGGCGGCTTCTCTCCGACCCGCCGAGCGCTCGGCCGGTTTGCGGCCTACACCGCAAGCGCAATGAGAATGACCGCGAAAATGAGCGCTGGGAGCGGTGGCGGCCCGAAAGGATCGTCGATTACAATGGTCGTCGCCGCGGCGACCGTCTCGTCCCGCTCATCGGAGCGAGCGGCTTCCCATTCGCGATCCCAGTCCGCGAGCGCCCGACGAATCGGTTCTTCCCCGGCGGCTGTGGAGACGTCCGGAGAATCGCTCGACCAGCCGATAAAACGAAAACAGGGCACACCGGCCTCGGTGGCCGTCTCCGCGTCCACTTCCGTGCCGGGAAGAATCCCCGCCCAGCGAAGCTCACGGTCGGCATCGGCGCCGGCTGCGGTTTCCTCGGAGACGGAAGGGCGATCGGGGATCTCTTTCATGCGCGAGTCCTTCGTTTCAGGGGATGCGGGCGGCCATCGGAACGGTCTCGCTGCCTCGCTTCGGTCCTCAGGTCTATTTCAGCGCACTGGGAATGTCAAGATCGGGCGGATGAACGTTCCGCTTTTTGCCATTGCCGGGGAACCGCGGCCGTGGTACGCTCAAAGGTTGGACAAGGGTTATCGACGGACGATGGGAGGATTTGATGGAGCAAAACGCAAAGATCCGTGAGGAAATGAGACAGTTGATGGACAATCTCAGCACCGTGGGGCTGTTCATGCTGGGAGAGGTCAGGTCGGCCTTGAACAAGGGCTGGGGCGGCTCTCGGGAAGAGTTCACGGCCACCGTCGACCGCGTCGCCAATAACATGAAACAGTCGAGCAAGATCGCGGCCGAAGATGTGGAGCGCGCCGCAGAGCGGATCAAGAAGAACTGGAAAGTTCTCGACGAACAGAACGCTCAGGAATGGCAGGTCTTTCTCGATGAGATGAAGAACCGGCTCAACGCAATCGGAGAGTTGAGTCGCGAAACATTCGATCTTTCCGTGGAACAGACCAAGAAGACGCTCGACCGGCAATGGACCTCGACGGGCAGGCTGGGCGACGAACAATTAAAGACCATCGAGAAGCAGACCGCCAATATGGCGGAGCTCTTCAAAGGGCAGTGGAACACCTTCCGGGATCAGATGGAAAAGACGGGGAAGAGAGTCGACCGAGCGCTTAATGCGGCCTGGGAAGAACTCAAGAAGTAACCGTTCACCGGGATAGCGATAAGCCGTTGATATCTCGATGGGGGAGGCTTGGAGGGGGAGATGAGTCTCCCCCTCCATCCTCACCGGGCGCAGAGCCGCCTCAAGCCCGGTGAACCATTACCTCAAGAAAAAGGATTGACGGGCGGCTCGGATCGTTGTCTACAATGCCGGGGCCGGGGGCCTCGATCACGCGAAGGTAGGGTATTGCCGTGCTCATTGTTGGTTTGACGGGCGGAATCGCGTCGGGTAAAAGCACCGTTTCCCACATGCTCGAGGAATTGGGCGTGCCGGTGATTTGTCTCGATGAACTCTCACGATTTGTTGTGCGGCCGGGCGCGCCGGCGCTCGACGACATACGCAGAGCGTTCGGCGATGAATTCATCACGGAAGCCGGCGAGCTCGACCGCGAAGTCATGGGACGGGCGGTCTTTAACGATCCTGAAAAGCGCAAGCTCCTGGAATCGATCATCCATCCGCGAGTGGGCGAAGAGTGGGCTCGACGCGCCGAAGAGTACAGACAGCTCGGTCATCCCGTGACCGTGGTCGACATTCCGCTTCTGTATGAGGTGAAATGGGACCGACATTGCGATCGCGTAGTCGTGGTGTATATTCCCAAGGAAGAGCAGGAGCGAAGGCTTATCGAACGGGACGAAATGACGAAAGAAGAAGCTCGCAGCCGATTGGACGCTCAAATCCCCATCGAGGAGAAACGGGAGTGGGCGGACTTCGTCATTGATAATACGGGGACGCTCTCCGAGACACGATCTCAAGTGGAAGACGTCCTCGAGAAGATCCGTCTGTCGCACGAGAACGAAAAACGAGCGGACGAGGGTTCGGGCGCGGCGAAGGGATAGATGGGACGCGCGGCCGCGCCGTCTATGAACGGACATGAAATTCTCGACGGCGGGGCTTCTCGACGACAATCAGTCCGAGCGGCGAAGCGAAGTCCGCAGTCGTACGACCGGCTCACACGCGTGACCACAGGGAAGACCGACACGGGAAGAACCGCATGGACTTTATGACCGGACTCATCGGCGTCGGCGTATGGGGCGTGATCTTTCTGGTGTGGTACGTGAGAACCTACCCTGAACGGTTTCCTCGCCTCGACCTGATGAAGCGCGTGAAAAGCGCTCTCCCTTCGCGCCGACGGCCTGCGAAGACCTCTGCGTCGAAGCCGTTTAAGCGACGACCCAAGAAGGATTTCAAGAAGCTGGTGGAGACGGTGGAGGCCATCAGTTCCCGCGACCGAATCGACACGGCTCAGGCCGCGGAGATGGTAGACGCGGTCAAAGCGCTCATGGAAATCGAGCCGGCGAGCGGACAGATCTGGGAGGCCTTTGCCCTCGATTCCCTCGAGACGGCCGACATCAAGTGTGATTCCTGCGGAATCGCCGTCCATAAAACAGTGAAACGAACGGGCGTGAAGATCGAATGTCGTAAATGCAAGCGGTGGCTGGCGCTGAAGAATTCCAAAGTCACCGTTATCAATCCTCACGCGGGAAATCTGGAAGAATGGGAGAAATAGGGCGAGGCGCCCTCGGCCGGTCCCTCCCATACCGTCGAACGCATCGAAAAAGCGCCTACCGCGACTGTCGAAAAGGAGGTCCGCTATGCGTTATTTCATCATCGTTTTCGCCGTCATATTCGGCTTCATTTTCGTCGGCGGCTACGTGAATGTTGCCGGCGCGCCGGTGTTCGCCCACATGGACCGCATGCTCGGGACGAACCTGCTCATGAAAACGCACAAGACCACGTTCTTCTTTCTCTACCGAGGCGAACAGGACCTCGGCGGCGGTGTGCGGCGAACCGAAGAGGATTTGAGGGAATTCGAACAACGACCTGTGGGCATAGACAGAAAACGAGAATACAAACGCCTTGACGAGGCGGCTCAGTACTGACGACGCTCCGAGCGGCGGTCCGATCCGGTGTCGACGCGACGCGTACGGGCGCTCTTTTCGAGGTCCGTTGACGGACGCGACCGCCTGCGGGCCTTCACCAGAGTCGTCACGAGCCGCGTCTTAAGGGGAGCGGAGACCGCAATGGACATTATTACGTGGGACAACATTCAGGAAGAACAGATCAACGAACAGATCAAACGCAAGATGTTTTGGGGCGAAAACATCATGGTCGTCAAATGGGAGCTCGCGCCGTCGGCGGTTCTGCCCGAGCACAGCCACGAGGCGGAACAGATCGTCATGGTGCACAGCGGTCGGGTGACCTTGATTTTCCCGGACGGCGAGGTGACGCTCAGCAGTGGGGATATGCACGTGGTGCCGCCTTTCAAGCCGCACGGCGTAAGAGTCGGTCCCGACGGCTGTTCGGTCACCGATCTCTTCTCTCCCATTCGGCAGGATTTCATCGATCAGACGTCCGCGTATCTCGGACAGACGGGCCCTACGGACGCGGCCGAAGGCTCGGGGCCAAAATTCGATGAAGCGGAAGCGTACCGGAAGCTCCACGGACATTTGCGCGGGGTCGGCGTCACCGCAAGCCTCGAACAGGTCAAGGCGGTTCCCGTGGAACTCCTCGCACGGTACGCATATGAAAAAGAATGCGTGACCATGGGGCAACTGCGCGCGATTCTGAACATGGACAAGCAGGAAGCCAAAAATTTGCTCAGGGAATGGAAGCACGGCGACGACCACAGTGAATCAAGCCTGAAGAAGAATCTCGCTCGGCTGGTCATGCTGCCGGGGGAAAAGCCGCCTCCGAGCCGCTCCTGACGCACGTCGTTCGACGGTCGGAGAAGGGGATCTCATGGATCGAGACAAGATAGACAAGATCAAGTCCGCAGTGAAGATGAATTTCGAGGACAGTCCGCAGGCCTACCGGGAATTTGAGGATCGGTACGGCTTCTTCCGCGATCTCAACGAGACGCTGATCAATCGCATGCATCCGGCCGCGGGCGCCCGAGTTCTCGATATTGGCTGCGGCACGGGCGTCAGCGTCAAACAGATCCACGACGCGATCCCCGACAGTGAAGTGTGGGGATTGGACAATTCCCCCGCGATGCTCGACGCGGCGCGGGCTTTGTACGGCGACAACGAGCGACTGCATTTCATCGAAGGAGACGGCGCTCGACCGGATGAGTTCGTCGAGGGCCCCTTCGACGCGGTGGTGTACAGCGCGTCGATCTTTCTCATGCCCGATTATGCGGAGAGCTTGCGGGCCGTTCGAGGTCTTCTCAAGGAAGGCGGGGTAGTGGGCCTCACCTTCATGGACGGGTTGTACGATCCTTTTGGGAAGCATGTTCTGGCGTTGGCGGATCGCGACGCGCAAGAGGGCGTCAGCCTCCGAAAACCGGTCAATCTGGCCGATTTCCATGAGGCCTTTCGTCGGATCTTCGTTCGGGAACGAACTTTCCAGGACGATATGCGACTCCCCGAGCAGCTCCTCCGGGACTTCTACTCCGTCCCCGCGATGTCGGCAGGGCTCTTCCCCAGTATAGATTACCGGGAACGGGTGAAGAAGGTGAACCGGCTCTTCGATCACCTGCCCAAGACACAGTATGTCTTTCGATGGATCACGATGGTGGGGGAAAGGTAAGAGAGCGCGCCCGACCCGCGATGTGAGCGCAATCCGGCGCTCGGTCGGGTCCGTCTGAAGCCCCGTTCGACTATTTTCGGCCCTTTGCGGCGCCGGACTTCGCCTCAAGCTCCTTCTTGGCTGCGAGGTACAGGTCCGCAATCTCGTCGACCGTCTTTTGGGAAAGCTCGTACCGTTTACTCGGCTTGGGCGTCGGTTGGTTCATCTGGTGGCTGAGGGTTTGGTTGGGCCGGGAGGTCGAGATCGGAGCCGTTTGTGATCGGGCCGGCGTGGCCCAGGCTACGATGAGCGTCAACGCGGCAGCGGCGACAATGGAGGGTGCGTGCTTCATGGGGCTTTTCTCGGCGGACCTGATGCACGGTGGACGCCTCTGCGCCCATCGCGATGTGACGGGCGCAGAGTTATCACCAATCGAAGCTGAATTCAAGCGGTTTATCCGTTCAAGGGCGGGAGAGTGCGGCCTTACGCGAATTTCTCCCGGAGCACACGGTGAAGAATCTTGCCCGTGCCCGTGCGCGGCATTTCATCCTCTTCGATGAATGCGATCGTCTTTGGAACCTTGTACCCGGCGATCTTCGTTCGGGCGAACCTCCGAATATCATCCTTCAGTCCTTCGGAAGCTTCTTCCCCCTCGTTGAGGATGACGACGCCGTGGACCGCTTCGCCCCACTTGTCGTGCGGTATGCCGATCACCGCGACGTCCTTCACCGCGGGATGTTCCCCCATCGCGCTTTCGACTTCCGAGGGATAGACGTTCTCGCCCCCGGTGATGATCATGTTGGCTTTTCTGTCCACGAGCACGTAGAAGCCGTCGGGATCGCGGTAGCACATGTCCCCGGCGGTGAACCATTCGCCCTGGAAGACTTCTTTGGTCTTCTCGGGAAGGTTCCAGTACTCCCGAAACATCATCGGCGTGCGGGCGTAGAGTTCGCCGACCTCGCCGTCCGGCACTTCGTTCCCTTCTTCGTCGAGGACCTTGATCCGGTCGATCCCGAAGATCTCCCGGCCGATGGTGCCGAGCTTTGTCAGCTGATCCCGGGGGCGACAGAGGGTGACCAGGCCCGCCTCGGTGGAGCCGTACGCTTCCCACAGTTCCGCGTTCTTGAAGAATTCCATAGCCGCCACCTTGGTGTCGCGTCTGGCGGGCGCGGATGAAATGAGCATTTGCCGCATACTCGATACGTCGTACTTCTTTTTGACCTCGTCGGGCAGCGAAAGAATCATGATGTAGTGCGTGGGAACGAGCGAGGTGAACGTAATCCGGTATTTGTCGATGGTGGTGAGAAGGTCTTCCGCGTTGAAGCTCGCTTCGTTGTATACGCAGACCGCGCCCGATACCAGCGTGTACGGAAAGGAATAGAAGATCGAATTGACGTGGCACATGGGCATGACCATCAGCGTCTTGTCCGTCGGAAGCAGCCCCATGTTTGCGACATCGAGATAATACTGCGCGAGATAGCTCTCGTGGGTTCGGACCACTCCCTTGGGTTTACCGGTGGTGCCGGACGTATACATGAACGTCCAGGGGTCTTCCGCGTCTACGAACGCGTCAGGCTCGTCGGGAGACGCGTCGGCCAGCCACTTCTCGTATTCCACGTAGCCCGGAGGCGCCGGGTCTCCCGGTTCGCCGAGATATACATAGTTATCCGCCGGGATGGGAAGCTTGTCCTTGATGCCGTCGATCATCTCGACAAAGTGCTTTTCCACGATCATGGCGTTGCAGCCGGAGTCGTTCACGATGTATTCGACCTCCGGGCCGGCGAGCCTGAACATCAGCGGAACGGTGATTTGTCCGCCCTTTGCGCACCCGGTGTAGATCTCCATCCACTCGACGCGGTTGAACGCCAAAACCGCGAACCGGTCACCGTGGCGGCACCCCATCTTGGTCAGCGCGTTGCCCAATCGACAGCTGCGTTCATTCCATTCCTTGAAGGTGAAATCCTTCTTTTTGTCCTGGCAGCCCAGCTTGTCCGGATAGTGAATCGCGTGTTGAGCAAGCACCGTGCCCATGTGAATCCATTTGCTTATCGTCATACTCTCCTCCCTGCTTCAAGGTGAGTCCTCAAAATGCCCGGTCCGCCCGGCGGAGGTATTCCCCGCGCATGACGACGCGTGCGCGCACATCCGCCGTGATTAGGTCGGCCGCGAGCACGAAGGTCGAACGCCGGCCGACCGCATGTATTGCATTCCATCCGAGTTCGAGCCTTGGGAATCCGCCGGGCGCGCGGCGATTTCGACGCCTCTGAGCCCCGCCCGGTCACCGCGGTTAGGTTCCGTCGAGAACCGTCGCGCGTCCTGTCGACCCGCTCAACCGCCTGTTCCAACGGGCTTGACACGATTGTTGAACTCGGATTAACTCTTGACGGAGGATTTTTCTCGTTTCAAGCTTCCATATTAGGCTCACTCTCAATCACTGTCAATATCATTAGTCTTCGGCGAAGGAGCGCAGGCAGATGGAGCTTTTCAAGAAGGTGACGATCCTCTCGTTGGAACAGGCCACTGTTCTTCCCTATCTGACATATCGGCTCGCCATGGACGGCTGCCGAGTCATTCGTTTGGAGCACCCGGTGTACGGAGACCCCAACCGCCTGGTCGGTGATCCGTTCCTCGAGGGCGAGGAGCGGATGAACAGCTACTTCACCGCCATCAACGCAGGCAAGGAAGCCATGACCCTCAATCTGGCCGAGGGGGAGGGTCGGAACATACTCAAGCGGCTCATCAAAGAACTCGACGTCGACGTCTTCGCGACGAATCAGCTTCCGAAGAATTATCTCAAGCTCGGGATCGATTACGACACCTTGAGCGGGGAAAAGCCCGATCTCATCTGGGTCGGCATCACCGGTTTCGGTCCCCAAAGCAACGAGGCCGCGTACGACCCGATCCTCCAGGCCCGGGGAGGGCTCATGGAACTCACCGGCGAACCGGACGGAACCCCCCAGGTGGTGGGCGTCCCCCTCCCGGATATGGGGACGAGCGAACACACGTACGGGCACATCATGAAGGCGCTCTTCGTACGAGCGGCCACGGGCAAGGGCAGCCGCATCGACATGTCCATGTTCGAAAGCACCACGTCATGGCTGACCGTTCCCGTGACCATGACGGAGACCTTCGGCAAGCGCGTCTCCCGTCGGGGCAATACCCACGAGTTTTTCGCCCCCGTCTCGGTTTATCCCACCTCGGACGGATTCGTTTACCTCGCTGTGGGAAACGACAAGCAGTTCGGGAACATGGCCGCGCAGCCCGGCTTCGAGGCGCTCCAAAAAGAGGAATACCAAAAGAACGCAGGACGGATCGCGGACGTGGAAAACCTCAACGAACTCATCGCGCAACAGACGCGTCGTATGACTACCCGGGAACTCCTCGATATGATGAACGCCATCGGCGTGCCCGCGTCCAAGATAAACTCCATCCCCGAGGTTGCGGCGGATCGGGCGGTGAAGGACAAGCTGCTCAAGGCGAAAGATCCGAAGACCGGATTCGAACTCACCCTCGCGCCGCCGGCCTATGAAACGGAATTCCTTCGTGAGAGCGGGGGCCGGCTGTCCTTTCCCCCGCGCTTCGGGGAGCATAATGAATCGATCATGGGCAAGGAACTGGGCTTCGCGAGCGAGGAGATCGCCGAACTGAAATCCAAAGGGATTATCTGACCAATCGAAAGTGTGAGGATCATGGGTGTAGCCAAATACACAAAAAACGAAAAGGACGGAATCGAAGAAGTCGAACTGCAATCCGGCATCAAGGTGAAACGGCGATACGGGCCCGAGGACCTGGAAGAGGTCGGCTTCGATTACGAAAAGGACCTCGCGGAGCCGGGCGAGTATCCGTTCACGCGCGGCATTCATCCCGGAGGCTACCGGTCCAGGGCGTGGACGACGCGGCAATACTCGGGCTTCGGCACGCCCGAAGAGACCAACGAACGCTTCAAGCTGCTCATATCCCACGGTCAGACCGGCCTGAACGTCGCGTTCGACCTCCCCACCCAGATGGGGTACGATTCGGACAATCCCGTGGTCGAGGGAGAAGTGGGCCGCGTCGGCATGGCCGTGGATACCCTCAAGGACTTCGAGACCGCGTTCGCGGATATTCAGCTCGATCGCATCGGCTCCGGACTCACCATCAACGCGGTGGCGAGCGTCATGCTGGCCATGTATCAGGCGACGGCGGAAGTGCGCGGCTTTGACATCACCCGCATCAGCGCCACGCCCCAGAACGATATCCTCAAGGAGATGATCGGCCGCGGCGCCTGGATATATCCCGTCGAGGACGCGGTTCGCCTCATCGGCGACACCATCGAGTATTCCATCACCACGCTGCCCCGATGCAATCCCGTCTCGGTGTGCGGATACCATATCCGGGAATCCGGCGCGAACCCCGCTCAGGAGATCGGCTTCGCGCTCGAGATCGCCAACGCGTACATCGACGAGGCGATCGGCCGCGGCCTCACCGTCGATGATGTGGCCAGACGAATCACGTTCAATTTCAATATCTTCGGTAATCTCTGGGAGCAGGTGGCCAAGTTCCGCGCCGCGCGCAAACTCTGGGCGATCAACCTCAAAGAGCGCTACGGCGCAACGAATCCGAAATCCATGCACCTCCGGGGCCTCTTCGGCGGAGGCGGATTCGGCCTCACGAAGGCCCAGCCGGAGAACAACATCATGCGCAGCGCGTACTACGCGCTCGGCGCGGCCCTCGCCGGGGCTCAGACCACCGCGCTCTGCTCCTTCGACGAAGCCTTTACCATCCCGACGCCGCGCGCCGCACTGCTCTCACTGCGGACCTGCGAACTGCTCATGGATGAGGTGGGACTGCGCGACAGCGTCGACCCCCTTGCCGGCTCGTACTTCATCGAAACGCTTACCAAGCAGATGGAAGAGAAGATCGAAGCGGAACGGGAAAAGATCCGGTCCGTGGGCGGCATGATCGAGGCGGTATCGAGCGGATTCGTCCAGAAGCTGGTCGCTCAGCAGGCTTACGAGTGGGAACGCGGGCTGAAGTCGGGTGAATACGTCAAGATCGGCGTGAACAAATACGTAGACGAAGACGAGCCCGAAGTGGAACTCCACGAATACGATCCCTCGACCCGGGAACGGCAGATCGAGTCGCTCAAACGGGTGAAAGCGGAACGAAACGACGTGGAGGTCGCCCGCCGCCTCAATGAGCTCGAACGAGCCGCCAAAGCCAAAGAAAACGTCATGCCCGCGCTCGTGCAATGCTGCAAAGCCTATTGCACCGTCGGCGAAATGGCCGGCGTCTTCCGGGAAGTCTTCGGCGAATTCGACGAACCGGGGATCTTCTGAGGTCCGCCGTCGCGAAGAGGCCGCCTCGGCAAACCTTGATTTGACCTTCCGGTCGGTGGTAAGGAGAAGATAATCCGATTCCGATTACGAGTCTTTTCACAGGTAGGCGCCGTTTCCAAGGGAGCGGTTCCATCGCACGTATCGACCGGGCGGCCGACGCGTCCCACAGCGTGTCTCGCACTATTATGAGGGAGGGTAGGAGTTCATGAGCCCAATCGATCGAAACGCCGGCTTTGACTGCGAAGAGGAGAGGTTTGCGCCGGATCAACGGAGAGCCTATCAGGAGCGATTTCTCCAGGAGGTGGTTGAACACGCGTACGCGGCGGGTACGCCTCTGAAGACTCAAATGGACGAGCGCGGCGTAGGGCCTGATGCGATCCGTTCGCTCGAAGACCTGGAAAAGCTGCCCGTGACCAAGAAGACCGATCTGGGCAAGGCCCAGGCCGATAATCCGCCCTTCGGAGGCTATTGTACTGTTCCCATGGGCGAACTGGCTCGGGTTCATCAGTCACCCGGGCCGATCTACGATCCGGTGGGCCGCGTCGAAGATTACTATCGCTGGAAGGCCGGTCTCTTCGCCGCGGGTTTTCGACCCGGCGACGTGGTGGTCAACACGTTTGCGTACCATCTGACGCCCGCCGGTCACATGATGGAAGAATCGATGTGCGCGCTCGGCGCGACGGTGGTCCCGACCGGGGTGGGCAATACCGAAACCCAGGCTCAGATCATGAAGAATCTCGGCGTTACCGGATACGTGGGAACGCCCAGCTTCTTCAACACCATCCTCAAGCGCGGCGAAGAGATGGGCTACGATATCAACAGGGATTTCAATCTCCAAATTGCGCTGCTCCTTGCGGAAATGCTCCCGGGGTCGATGCGCGCCCGATTCATGGACGAGTACGGCATCATCGCGCGCCAGGCGTACGGCACCGCGGACGTGGGTTGCGTGTCATACGAGTGTCCGCAGATCAACGGTATGCACACCCATTACGACGTGATCGTCGAGATCGTCGACCCCCAAACGGGACGAGCCCTTCCCCCCGGTGAGCCCGGCGAAGTGGTCGTCACGGTCAACAACAAGATCTATCCGTTGATTCGATTCGGAACAGGGGACCTTTCCAGCGTAACCGAAGACGAATGCCCCTGCGGTCGGACCGCGCCGCGGCTCACCCGAATCATGGGCCGCGTCGACCAGCTCACCAAAGTCAAAGGCATGTTCGTCCATCCGTCGCAGGTGCAGAAGGTCATCGACGCGCATCCCGAAGTCGCGCGCGGCCGGTTGGTCGTCGACCGGGCGCAGGATCAGGACGTGATGACCCTGGAAATCGAAGTGACCGCCGGCGCTGGGGAAGGCCTCGAAGCGAAAGTGGCTGAGACGCTCCGAGAGACCGCAAAACTCAAGGGTTCGGTCAAAATCGTGCCGCCGGGATCGATTCCCGCGGAGAGCAAAACGATAGAAGATATACGAAAGTGGGATTAGACGCCTGATAAAAGACGCCGGTCGAAGCGCCAAGCCTCCGGGATGCGAGTGTGGACCCGGCGAAAAGAAGGAATGGGCCCCGAACCGGGGCCCGTTCTTTTATCCTCAGGAAAAGCCCGAACTGGGACCGCACGCGCCGCCGGCGTCCTTACCGACGCCGCATGAGGCGAAGACCGACATCTTCTTCCGCATCCGATCGGACCCGCATTCGGGGCAGGTCACGTCGTCCGTTTCAGACCCGAAGACGACGCGCTCCGTTTCCTTGCCGCATTCTTCGCATTGGAACTCAAAAATGGGCATGAGACATGCTCCTCCGGCTCTTGTGAGATGTGGCGTGCCGACGCCTTTTCGTTCCTCAGCAGCCGCAGCCGGCGGCCGCGCCCTGAAGCTCGGCCATGGGCCCGAAGAGCGTGTTACGGATGGTCAATCCTCCGGATTCCCGAATTATCTTTGCCGCGAACGGGTCTACGATGACATTGACGCCGTCGACCTGATGGGTCTCATCACCTTCTTTGGGCTCATCCAGAGCCAACCCCATGTTGGGGCCGCCTCAACCGAAGCCGCCGAAGAAGACCCTGAGGGCCTGGTTTTCCTTCATATTTTCCGTGAAGTACTGCGCTGATTTTTCATCGATGGTGAACATTCGACCGGTAACCTCCTTGATGGCGGGCGTAAGGACGCCTTTCGTTGATCATATACATATATTTATATATCGTCAAGCGGGCCCGTGGAACGCGTTCGGACGATTTGCCCCCGGACGCGCGATCGTCCCCCACTGAAGCCATCCTATTTGAATGTGGGCAGCCGGGAGAAGAGCCCGTCGATGAACGACCGGACCTTGGCCCATTCCTCGCCGATGGTGGGCGGCCGCCCTTCGTTGCACGCGCAGCGCTCGTCCGGAGCGGCCGCGGGGTCTCGTCCCTCGGCTTTGGAGCGTTTCTTCCGCCCCAAATAGGGGAGGGGAGCTCCGCCCGAGCCCGCGTATCGCCTGACACGTTTCTCCAGATCGTTTCCTATGCGGCGCTCGCCGATCAGGATCGAGTCTCCCACGATGACGAGAGGAACTTTGAACTCGGTTTCGCCATGAACGGCTTCAAGCCGCTCGAACAATCGATAATGATCGGGCCGGTCGATGTCGAAGCGCTTGATCTTCACCGGATAGGTCTGCGTGAGCGCGGTGAGCAGCCGTTTGACCCGCGCGCAATGGGGACAGTCCGACGACCCGAAAAAGACCACCCACACAGTCGGTTTCGGAGGTCGTTTCGCGGCCGCAGATTCGACCGCGGCCGGTCCCAACGGGACGATGAAAGCCGTCGCGACCGCGAGAACCGCCAACAAAAAATATCGGCCGCGTCTCATGATTTGATCGGCCGTATCTTTTCCGGAACGGGATAAAAATGATCGACGTGTTTGTGGGTCCGAAATCCGCATGCTTCCCGCTGAATCAGCAGCCAACGAAGGGCGTCTTCCGCCTTGTCCACCAGGCCGTTGTATTCCCAAATCGCCGCGTTGAGCGCGGCCAAGTCCCCATCGTCGCCCGAATGGTTCCCATTGGCGTATCGCTCGTACAGCCGTCGGACGTTGCCCCGCGCCGCCTCGGCCTTCTCGAGGAGATCCTCGACCTTGAGCCCCTGGCTGCCCAAGCCCTCGGCCATCTCTTTAACAATATCGATTTCTTGCTCGTCGCCGTTGCGGAACATCCCCATAGCGGAACTCCCGCGGATGGTGATAGCATAAAGGGGCGGGCGAGACAAGGGGGGTGGGCGGCGGCGCTGCATGCTGGAATAATCCGGAAAGTCGAGCGATAAGCTTTTTTACTTTCTAAATTACTTGACATTTTTGAGATAACTTACTATGTTCAGGGCCACTTTACGGGACAGGACGACCCGGCGGGCCTCGGCCCAAAGAGCTCCTCACATATTTTCCCCCTCGCTCAGGAGGTTCCCCCATGAAAGGGAAGTACGCCTTAACGACTCTCGCAACGCTGATTGTCGCCGTATTCATCGGCACGGCGTTGACCGCGCGCTCCGCGGACGCGTATCGAATTTGCACCTTCAAAGGAACCGTGGTCGACCACGGCTGGCGCTCGATGATCGTCAAGAGCGGCGGCCAATGCGCCACGCTCAACGTGGGCTGGCGCACCAAGTATATTCCGAACCGACGTCCCTGCCTCGGGGAACAGGTGGCTGTGGATTTCATCCTCGAGGAGGGATACATGAAGGCCACCAAGGTGGTGAGCCTCACGCCGCCGCCGCCCGACGTCAGTTGCTATCCGCCGCCGCCGCCGAGCTCCGCTCGATGCCGGACCGTTCCCGACACCGTCGAGGAGGCCTGTCCGGGCCCGGAACCGGTCTGTTCGCGTACGCCGCCCCCGCACGTTACGTCGCAGTGGGCCGCTCGACGGACTGTGAAGAAACCCGAACCGAGGCGGCCGCGCAGAACCGCGCAGGTGAAGAAGCCGACGAAACCGACGAAACCGGAGGAACCGAAGCTCAACGGCGACAAAGACGAAAAGCCGACTCCTCCGCCCCCGCCTCCTCCCCCGCCTGAACCGAACACGATTACGGGCGAGGTGGTGGCGTCGTCGCCCAAGAGCATCTCGGTGCGAGTGGAGAAAGACGGTGAGGGCGCGGAAGTGGTCAACGTGCGCGTCGGTCTGAAGACGCAATTCGTGCCGTTCCGACGTCCTGCGGTAGGCGAGAAAGTCAAGATCGAATACAAGATGGAGAACGGAACGAAGTTCGGGCACTCGGTCAAAGTGCTCCAATAGCGGCACGGCGCCTCCGCGAGCGAGAATTGCCGTGGGGTGTTCGCGTCCCGAGAACTGAAGAGCGGTTACGGGGAAGGGGATTCAAACCGGATCCCCTTTCGCCGTCCTCGTCGTATCCCGCCGCAGCCTACGTATCCACTTCGCGCTGAATCGCCGCAAGCAGTTCCCGCTCCGACCTTCCCGTCCGATCCGCCAGCGATCGAATGTCGTCGAATTCCGGTCGACGTTCGATGCGGCCGTTCGGCAGTCGTACAATCTTCACGCGGATTGTTCCCAAGGACGTCTCGACGGTTTCAACGGAACGCGGGACGATTATCCGTTCCGTGCGCACGACTCGGACGCCGAGCGTGGTCGTGTGAATGAGGAGCGTCTCAGCGAGGGCGTCGGTCAGATTCGGCGGGGCAAGGGCGCGAATAAGGGTTCCCGGACGATTCTTTTTCATCTGAGCGGGCGTGTACGAAACATCGAGCGCGCCCTGCGCGAAAAGACGATCCATAAGCGACCCGAGGAGACGTCCGTCGAGATCGTCCACCTGACATTCCAAGAGGTCCACTCGATCACGATTTTCTCTGTCGGTTTTTTCCTCGCCGAGCACAACCCGAAGCGCGTTCGGGAATTCTTTCGGATCGGAGGTACCGAGACCGTATCCGGTCGCCGACGGAACGAACGCGGGGTATTCGCCGAAACTCTCGGCAAAAGCGCTGACGATGGCCGCGCCGGTGGGGGTCACCAGTTCCAATGAACCGCGGCCGCTCGTGACGGGAGTCCCCTTGAGAATCTCCAATGTCGCCGGCGCGGGGGTGGGCAGGGTTCCGTGCGCGGTGTTCACGAATCCGCGGGTCATGGGCAGGGGCGAGCATATCATCCGATCGATGCCGAGCGCTTCAAATCCGATCGACGCTCCGACCACGTCAATGATGGAATCGACCGCGCCTACCTCGTGGAAATGGACCCGCTTCTTTGGCTTTCCGTGAATCTTCCCTTCCGCGTCCGCAATGAGATCGAAGACCGCGAGCGCCCAATCCTTGATCGACGCGCCGAGTGCGGAGTGTCGGATGATTTCCACGATGTCGGCGTACGATCGGCTCGGCTGATCGGCCTCCACGTCGACGTGAAATCGTGTTCCCGCGACGCCTCGGCGAGAGGATCGCCACACGCGGATCCGGTATCCTTCGAGGTCGAGCGCCGCCAACTGCGTTCGGAGATATTCTTCATCGAGGCCGGCGTCGAGCAGAGCCGCGATGGTCATGTCGCCGGCGACGCCCGCAAAGCAATCAAAGTAGGCGAGCATAATTATGGGGGTACCTGTATCGGACAGTGAACCGGGGTCCGAACCCCGCCGCGGATGTACGGCTCAGCGCTCCGCCGGATCGTATCACTTGTTGAGGATTCCCAGGTCGACGCGCAGCTTATCCAGAAAGCTGTGGTACAACGTGTCGATCTCGGATCGCTCTTCCACGCTGGCCTGTTCGTACCCGACGAGGAAGTAGTACATCGCTCGGTCGAAGAAGAGGGCGGTGCGGTTGTTCAGCGCGACGATGGACCGCACGTCAAAGGGCTGGCCGGCGAAGTTGCTCTCTTGGAAGAAGAGCCAGATGTGACGCTTGAGCAGGATGAAAACCCGCGCCATTTCAGCGTAACTGATGTCCGCTTCCGCGCAATGCAGACCCATCCTAAGGTACTCGTCCGCGATCACTTCGACGGACGTCCGGCGATCGATATTCTTGGTGAACTCCGAGCAAATGCTGTCGGCGAGGTCCTCCAGAACTGCTTTCCCCATCGAGTGGGACGTCAAGAGTTGGCGGCGGTCGTGCGCGTCTTCCATGAAGTTCTCTTTGATTTGATCGTGGAACTTCTCGATGAACTTGGCGAATTCCAGCTCAAAGGTCCTCTTCACTTGAAATTCCTCCCCTAATTGGGAACCGGGCCTTCAACATCGCCGAAGGGGTGTGGTTCATGAAACCCGCATTGTATCATAGCATTGAGCTTAGCCTTCGGCCCAAGGATTGTCAACCTGGTAGGAGCGGCGGCCGCCGGCCCGGCGGACCGATAGCCCGCATCCCGTCCCTTCGAAGCGCCCGGATCACCCGCGCCGTCCAAAGGGATCGTCCTCGGAGAAGTCCGGACTCCAAACTTCGCTCGACTCCAAGGCTTGAACAAAGACGTTTTCGAGGCCCAGGTCCCAGGCGCGGTCGACGGGCCCGTCGTACTCCGCCTCGGTGAGCGGACGATCGAGCGGCGGATACTCACGCGCGAAGAGCTGGGGCGAGTATTGCGCCATCAACGAGATCGTCGCCGTCGCCGGAAGGTTCGCTGCGATCCATTCCAGGGTCTCGGACGTCCCGGAGATGTCCTCGGGGAGAACCAGGTGCCGAAGAATCAGCCCTCTAAGCGCTCGGCCCCGGAGGTCCACAACCAGATTACCCGTTTGAGCGTGCATGATCCGGATCGCGGTTCGGGCCGCTTCCACGTAGTCGGGGCAGTCGGAAAATCGAGCAGCATGATCGTTGGAGGCGTATTTCAGATCGGGGAGGTACACGTCGACGACGCCGCCGAGAAGTTCGAGCGTCCGCGCGGATTCATACCCGTTGGTGTTGTACACGACCGGGAGATCGAGCCCCCTCTCGACCGCCGCGGCATAGGCCTCGAGCAAACCGGGAAGATGGTGACTCGGCGAAACGAATTCCACATTGTCGCATCCTCGACTTTGAAGGTCGAGCATAAGCCGGGCGAGGTTGTTCGATTCCGCGGGATCCCCCGTCGGTCCCCGGCTGATCTGGTGGTTTTGGCAATAGACACACCGAAGGTTGCATCGTCGAAAAAAGATGGTTCCTGCGCCTCCGCCCCCTGAAAGAGGGGGCTCTTCTCCGAAATGGGGCAAAGCCGCGGCCACCGAGGGTATGATGTCGGCGTCGCAGTATCCTCGCTCTCCCGAGGTTCGGTCGACGCCGCATTGCCGAGGACAGAGAGCGCACGCGCGGGCGATACGACGGGCCTCGGCGGCTCGTTCCCGAATCTCTTCAGGAGACGCCTTGAGCCCGGGATGGACGACCATATCTTTAGATTTCACCGGAGCCTCGTTTCAGGGCGCGGCCGAGACGATTTTCACGCGACGTTCGTCTCGGAAGCACGCCTCGATGTACGGGCAGCGTTCGCATACCCGAGCGTCCCGCGTCCGTGGAAAATTCCCCGCGCGGACGTCCGCGTCGATGTCGAGCATGTCCCCGCGCGTGTCGTCCAGATCGGACCTTGTCAAGAAAGTAGGACGTCCGGCCATTGCCTTTAGGGAATCCTCGGGAAAGCCTTCGGTAACGATGGGCGCCTTCCAGAGCGAGGCCGTATCCGCATTGAGGGCCGCAAAACATCCCCCCGCCCGTTCGACGCCGAGATCGCGGAATATGTCGAGCGCGGCCAGAACGTAGACATGAAGTTGGAGGTCTTGACGGCTTTGCACGTCTTTGTTGGTCGGGCACGAACCGGTCTTGTAATCGAGCGCCAAGACCGCCGCGGGTTTCGACGCGGCAGGGGGAGTGAAAAGGTCGATGCGGTCGATTTTTCCTCGAATCCTCATGCGCCGCGCTGGGCCGTCGGTGATAATCAGCGGCGGATTCCTTTCGTACCCGAAGGGATGTTCGACGGACCACGTTTCAATGGGGAAATCCAACTTGGCTTCAAAGTCGATGAGTCGCCTCAACGGCCCTCGGCGGTAGTCGGCCATGTCGGATCCTTCCTCGACGCGCCGGCGAAACTCGGCATCGGACAATCGGTCCGCCGGATAGAGGCCCGCCGAAGTCCTGCGCCGCACCGCCCAGCCGTCCAGCCTGTCCGGAGATAGGAACGCGAACCGATCGAAAGTCTCCTCCGCGATTTCCCACAACGACGCGACGGCATCGAGTCGGTTTACGGGAGTGATTCGCCCGAGCCCGTCGCGACGCCGGCGATCGTAGAATCGAGCGAGAATCTCGTGCACCGCTGTCCCGATGTCCGCGGGTTCGGGTTCCTCGGGGATTTCTCGAGGCGGTTCGAGCGCAAGGATTCGTTTAAAGAAAAACATGAGGGGGCATTTTCGGTAGTCGTTCAGCATGGACACCGAATACGCGAACGAAGGGCTCTCGACCACTTCTCCGATAACCTTCAGGGCCAGCGGGTCCTCGATGATCCCGTCGTACGCCCCCTCCCGATCCGTTCGAAAGCGGAGGATCGCAGCGATGAACGCGGACCGCACATCCTCGTGAAGTCGCTCGACCGCCGTGTCCGAAGCCGCGGGGTAATTTCGCAGCAGGCCCCCGACCGCATCCCAGGGTACGGGTTCGCCTTCCCGAGCGATCCGGCCGATGAACTCCTTGACCTCATACGCGCACAGAGGTTCCAATTCCGCCTCGGGGTCGGTTTCTTCACGGATTGCGCCCCGAACGAGGAGCTCCTCGAGCAGAAGCGACGGCTGAAGCGCTTCACCCCCCGCGGACACCGGATATGAAAGGATGGCTGTTTCGGAATTGCGCAGCGCCTCATCGAGGATGTGCCGGCTCTCGTCGAGGGACGCTCGGAAGGCCTCGGTTTCGGGACCCGCGGAGACCAGGAAATCCGATGCGGGCGCAGGAGGGAAATCATCCGCGGTGAGTCCGCCCATCAGAAGCAGGGGGCGATGAAGGTTGCGAACCTCGAGCAGCTGGGATACGCCGACCCCGGCCAATTCTCCCGCTTCCTGAATCATCTCCGATCGGCATCGGCGTCGGAAGATCTCGCGGAACTGTTCGACGGTGATTTCCGCCTTCCCTACGGTTTGGAGATCGTCGGAGATTTCTTCGAGCAGAGCCGGCACGGCGGCAAAGCCCTTTACATTCTTTTCACGCATGATCGCGGAGATCTCGGCGGCCGTAGATTCCATGGACGCGAGCGAACGGACGAGAGAACGATCAAGATCGTATCGTCCCATCAAAGACCGGAGCGCAGCGACACGCTCGCCGGCCGTCGCCGCTCCCGAGACTGTGTCGAAGCGCTCAAATTCGGCCTCCAGACAGATCAGTATTCCCAGGACATCGAGGAATCTCTGCTTGAGGCGATCCAGGCCGGTGTCGTCTTCCTCGGTTCGGCGCTCCAAAGCCGATCGCTCGAAGTGACGGGCCGCCTCAGCTACCCAGTCCAGCCGGAAGTCCGGTCCGCCGCGTATTCCGGCTTCTCGGCAGAATCGAACGAGCGCGGTCGTATCGAGGCGCTTTGCGGGGATATCGTCCTGCGCAGGCGTCCCGAGAAGAGCGACGGCCGGCGCCAAGGCGTCTGCGTATCGAGCGATGAAGTCGGCGGCTCGATCATGGAAATCGTCGAGTGGCGGGACCTGGACCAAGTCGGATGAGAAGAAGCGAAAGAGCGACTCCTGATCCCGGTCGATGACCGCATCCATCAGGGCGAGAATGAGCCCGACCACCGGAATGGAAGAAAGGGGAATGCCGCGGGTGATGTTGAACGGTATTCCGTAACGCGGAAAGATCTCGATGAACAGACGATAATAGGGATCGATGTTCGGCACGACAATATGTACATCTTCCGGTCGCAGCCGCGGCGCTCCGTCTTCCGAGAAGAACATCCGCTTGACCGTGCGGGCCATGCCCTTCACTTCCTCGGCCCGATCCACATACGACCTGAGGGGTCGCGGTTGCGCGGATTGTGTCGAAGGCTTCGGCGTCGCGCCGAGACTCTTTCCGGCCGAAGGTCCGTCCACTCCCACGCGCTCGAAAAACTCTCTTCCGTGTCGAAACACGCGCGACTCGGGCGTCAGGCCGTCCCATCCCCGCTCCTCGAGCTCGTGAAGAAACCGCGCCGGCGCGGTGAGAATGATCTCCCCGTCTGCCTTGGAGACCGCACGCGCGACCGCGACGATGAAGTCCGCTTCCAACCGTTCGGGCGCGACAAAGCCGTCCAGGACAAGAGTGTCGGGAGATCCCAGAGCTTCGGCGCCGGTACGCTCGAGATAGTCGATCGCGCGGTCGACCACGTCCAACGGGTCGGCCAGGCCTTGTTCACCGAGTAGTTCCCTGTAGCGCCGCATGACGTAGGCCGTATCGTTGACGCAAGCGGGCCTCACGCCCGACTCGGGATCCCCGGGAGAAAGTCTGCGCCTCGTAAGGGTATCGAGGAGGCGCGCCAGACGACGAGCCGTCCCGGGGGGCGCCGGGCCCGACGAGTACAGAAGCGTTTCGAGCGACTCCCGGGACTTCGGTTCATCGAGTATCGCGGCGACGAGTAAAGCTTTCAATTCGTCGCCCACAACCGGGGGGGCGTCTCCGGTCATGTCCGCAGTCCGTTCCGCAAGTTCCATGGGAACCGCAAAGGTCGCCCGCCACGACGGTTTGCGGAGGCTCAGCCTCGCGGCGGTTTCTCGGCATTTCCGTTTCGTGGGCGACATGTAAAGGAAACGCGGCCTGCCCCACGGGTCGATACGGCGCTCGAGCGCCTCCGCAACGAGCTCGTCGAGGCATTGTCGGTCGGGCGCGGTCATGATGGTAAGGGGTCGGCTCATGGGCTGCTCGCTTTCGTCGAATCGCAGTATGCGTGGGCGAGTCTCTTTTTCGTGGGCAGTGTATCCGAATCGAGCGAAGACTCAAGAGGCGCATTCATCCGGCGCGGTTCCGGTTTTGCTTGGCGCCGGGCGCCCGACGAATCTCGTCGTGCGTTTTTCGATGGTCACAAGTTGTAATCGTTCACGGGGATAGCGATAAGCCATTGATATCTCGATGGGGGAGGCTTGGAGGGGGAGATGA
>CAYLRL010000031.1:0-51344 GCA_964385875.1 uncultured Syntrophales bacterium | reverse complement strand
CGGTAGATGGGCCTCCAAGGCGCGGATATAGGTCTGTTGTCTGTTCGGCTTGTCGGGATCGTCCGACGTCGCGGAGACCAGAGCCGTGAAGTAGCGAATGCTTACGATCTCATGCTTGGGCTTCAGAATGCGGCGAAGCAATGCCCGGAAGTCGAGCCATTTATACGGTGTGCCGCGAACGGCCCCGTAGTAGAAATTGAATCCGTCAATGTACACGGACGTCCGCATATTCCCCCCACAAATAAGCAGGGCCCCCGTAGGGGCCCGCGGCCCGAGCGCGAACGCCCGGGGGCAGTAAACCTGAGAATTAGTATCCAACGTCCTCCTTGCCGCTGTCAAGAGGTTTCGCCGGACTGTATTATCATTGACACATGCGACTTACTTCAGTTCCCAGCCGGCCGACGCGGACGCCTCCTCGCTTCATACCCTCTTGAAGATGCTCGACCGACACGCTTCGCTTCGCTCAACACATCCTACGCGGCTACGCGCCGGCCTGAAAGGGCAGACCAATACCAGCCGTGGGTTTCAACCCACGGAACCGTCGGCGCCGAAACAGCCGTCCGGACCCTGAAGGAATCCACCCATCCCCAACCGCGGTCGCAATTGGTCGACCCCTCCGGGGTCGTCAAGACGACGATCTGTCGAGGGCTCGGCTTCCCCTGGTTGAAACCCGGGGCTACTTTTGGAGCGCCCCTCCGGGGCGCGTATCCTGACTTTGCCTCCTGTTGAAGGCTTGCGACAGATCAGGTTTTCTCCGGGCGTCACATCCTCCGTTGGCCGAGTGGCGGTCGTTCACGAGCAGGGCTCGGCTTCTTCCCCGCGACGTCATCGAGAACGTCATTGCCGGGAACGCAGTGACGAAGCAATCTCAGCGCGCGAGGTGCGCAACCGCCGAGATTGCTTTGTCGGTTGCCTCCTCGAAATGACCCTCAACTGTACGGGTCCGGCGTCCCGAGAGTTTTCCGCTTCGCTTTCAATGACATGCGCTGAAGCGCGGCTGGCCTAACTTCGGCTGGTGACGTCCTCGGAGCGCCCTCGTAGGCGTGTCGCTCAAACCGTATTTCGGCGGATCTTTCGAATGCCGCTTGTCGAGTTTACAGCCGGAAATGCCGGCATCCGCCGCCTGGATAGGGTATGGTGGAAGGACGCGAGCGTTTCCGCGCGGAGTCATACATACATCAGGCGACGAGTTTCGGGATGCAGGAGGAGCAAGGATGAAGAAAGCGTTGGGGCTTGGCGCCGCTCTGTGTGCGCTCATTGCCGCGTTCACGGCGATCGGCTGCGTCGGGACGAAATTCGTGACCATCGGCACGGGCGGTGTGACGGGGGTCTATTATCCGACAGGCGGCGCGATCGCGAAGATGGTAAACGAGAAGAGCGACGAATACGGGCTCAAAGTCACCGCGGAAGCGACCGGCGGGTCTGTCTTCAACATAAACGCCATCCTTGCCGGCGACATGAACCTCGGGCTCGCCCAATCTGATCGCGCGACCCAAGCCTGGCTGGGCCGGGCCGAATGGAAGGATCGCGGTCCCCAGAAGGATCTCCGAGCCGTTCTGACGCTTCACTCGGAGACGGTATGTCTGATCGCGTCCGTTGAGAGCGGTATCGAGGAATGCTCGGACTTGAAAGGCAAGATCGTCGCCATCGGCAATCCCGGCTCGGGCACGCTTCAGAATTCGCTGGACGGCATGTCCACTTGCGGGCTCACTGAAAGCGATCTCGGTCAGGCGGAAAAGCTCAAGGCCTCGGAGGCGGCGGGGCTGCTCCAGGACGGTCGTCTCGACGCCTACTTCTACACGGTCGGTCATCCCAACGGATCGTTGAAAGAAGCGGCCGCGGGGCGAATCACGGTTCGTTTCGTTCCGATCCTCAACGTAGATCACCTCCTCGAAAAGAAGCCCTACTACAGCAAGGGGATCATCCCGATTGAATATTATTCCGGCGTGGAAAACGAAAAGGATGTGCCTACCTTCGGCGTAAAGGCCGGTCTTCTCACGTCCACGAACGAATCGGACACGGTGATCTATGCGATCGTCAAGGAGATCTTCGAGAACTTCGACGAGTTCAAAAAATTGCATCCCGCGTTCGCGCGCCTGAAGAAGGAAGAGATGGTTCAGGGACTGTCGATGCCGTTCCATCCCGGGGCGATGAAGTACTATAAGGAAGCGGGGCTCGACAGGTTCATCAAGGTCAAGTAATGCCGGATTCCAGGCAGCGGAAGCATACGATCCCCGATATCGTTCCGTCGCGAGAGGCGCAAGCGTACGACGGCGAAACGTCCGTTCCCATCCGCACGCCCACCGGATGGTCGGTCTATCTCATCGCCGGTATTGCGCTCTGCTGGTCGCTCTTTCAGCTTGCCGTCGCAAGCGTTCTGATCGTGGACAGTCTTGCGGTGAGGGCGATTCACCTGGGCTTTGCCTTTCTCCTCGTCTTCCTTGCATATCCCGCTCTCAAGCGCGAGCGGCCGGGCTTCCTCGGGCGATTTGCGCGTCGCGATCGGATCGGGGTGTTCGATATGGCGACGGCCTCGGCCGCATGCCTGTGCGCGGTCTATATCGTCCTGGATTATGAGGGTCTGAGCAGCCGGCTGGGTTTTCCGCTCACCCGCGACCTGGTGATCGGTGTCGGTCTGACGATCTTTCTGCTCGAGGCGGCTCGTCGGGTGGTGGGCCCTGCCCTACCGATCGTTTCGATCGTCTTCATTCTCTATGCGCTTTTGGGCAATTACCTTCCTCACTTTCTCGCGTTCAAGGGCGTGACGCTTCGTCGCCTCCTCGGACAATTGACCATGTCCACCGAGGGTATCTACGGCATACCGCTCGATGTGTCCGCGAACATCGTCTTCCTGTTCGTGCTTTTCGGCGCGTTCCTGGAGAAGGCCGGAGCGGGCACGTACTTCATCCGGGTTGCGTTGTCGCTCCTCGGGCGGTTCAAGGGCGGTCCGGCGAAGGCCGCAGTGCTCGGGAGCGGCCTGACGGGAATGGTGTCGGGTTCGAGCATCGCCAATATCGTGACCACCGGGACGTTTACCATTCCGCTTATGAAAAAGGTCGGGTATCCGCCGAAGAAAGCCGCCGCGATCGAGGTGGCCGCAAGCACTGACGGTCAATTGGCGCCGCCGATTATGGGGGCGGCCGCGTTCATCATCGCCGAATATGTGAACATGTCGTACATCGAAGTGGTCAAGACCGCGCTGATTCCCGCGCTGGTCTCGTACACGGCGCTGCTCTACATCACCCACGTCGAGGCGACCAAGCTCGGGATCGAAGGCCTCAGCCGCGAAGACACGCCGCGATTTCGGGAGGTCTTTCCTGTGGGCGTTCATTTTCTCATACCTATCGGCGTCCTTGTCTTCGAGTTGATTTACCTGCGGCATTCGCCTCAGTTGGCGGTATTTCGAGCGATCGTGGTTTTGGCGGTCATTGTGTTCATCGAGCGTCCGCTTCGCGCCCTGCGGAACGGCGAATCGATCGGTCGGGGAATCAAGGAAGCCTGCCTGATTACCGGCCAAAGCCTTGTTGCCGGCGCGCGAAACATGACCGCGGTCGCGATCGCCACGGCGTGCGCGGGGATCATCGTCGGGGTGGTCACTCTGGGACTGGGCGGACTGATCACCGAGGTAATCGATACGTTAAGCGGCGGCAACCTTTACGCGATGCTTTTCATAACCGCGTTCGCATGTCTGATCATCGGCATGGGATTGCCCACCACCGCGACGTATATCGTGATGGCGTCGCTGACCGCGCCTGCGATCGTGTCGATCGCGTCGGCCAATGACTTCGTCGTGCCGTTGATCGCCGCGCATCTCTTCTGTTTTTACTTCGGCATTCTGGCCGACGATACGCCGCCGGTGGGCCTGGCGTCGTACGCGGCGTCGGCGATTGCGCGATCCGAGCCGATCCCGACGGGATTGCAAGCCTTTACCTATGATATTCGAACCGCGATCCTCCCGTTCATGTTCATATTCAACCACGATTTGTTGCTGATCGGCGTGGACAGCGTCCTCTTCGGCGCGCTCATCTTCACGACCGCGGCCTTGGGGGCAATGACCTTTGTGTCGGCGACTCAGGGAGCGCTCGTCACCGCCAACCGTTGGTACGAAACCGTGATGCTCCTTGCGGTGACCGTCATTATGATGCGTCCCGGCCTGCCGGCGAGTTGGCTCGGCTTGGAGAACAAATATTTTGCCTGCCTTTTGGGAGGCGCGCTCCTTGCCGCGGTATACGCCGCTCAGCGATTCAGGGTCGCTCGATGACCCACACTCTGTTGACTGGGGAATATCGGTCATATAAGGTGCGCCGAAAACCCGGAACCTATCCCGCGCGATGAATCCGATACGATCGAACAATCCTCAGACACCGGTGTTCGGCGGCTCCCCAACCGCCGCAGCAAACGATACGGTCATTTCCGTTCGAGATATCGGCAAGAGCTACGCGATTTACGAACGGCCCCGGGACAAACTCATTGAAGCGCTGACCCGCGGGCGTCGGCGCCTGCATCGTGAATTTTGGGCGCTCAAGGGGGTCTCGTTTGACGTGAAGAAGGGCGAGAGCGTCGGGATCGTCGGCCCGAACGGGTCCGGCAAGAGCACGCTCCTGCAGATTCTTGCCGGGACGTTGGCCCCGTCCGTCGGAACTGCGGAAATCAGAGGGCGGGTCGCGGCGGTCCTCGAGCTCGGCACGGGATTCAACGCCGAATTCACGGGAGAAGAGAACGCCCGTCTCAACGCCGCGGCCTGGGGGCTCTCCCGGGAAGAGATCGACGAACGGTTCGACGCGATCCTATCGTTTGCGGATATCGGCTCGTTCATTCACCAACCGGTGAAGACCTACTCCAATGGGATGCGAATGCGGCTCGCGTTCGCGGTGGCCGCAAACGTCGACGCGGACGTGCTCATCATCGATGAGGCTCTCGCGGTCGGCGACGCGGGATTCAGCAGGAAATGCCTCGAGTATCTCAACAACTTCCGGAGGCATTCCACGCTGCTTTTTGTAAGCCACAACACGAGCGCGGTGGTCAAGCTCTGCGAGCGAGCCGTCCTCCTCGAGCAGGGGCGAATGCTGACGCAAGGTCCGGCGGAGGAGGTCTGCAGATTATACTTGGAACTCCAGTTCGGCGCGCCGAAAAAATCCCACGCGGCGGACCAGGAAGCCTGGGCGCTCGGCCGAAACAGTGAGGACGCGGACCATAAGCGGCCGATGGAGGAACCGATCGACCATCGGCTCAGATATATCAACGTCTCGGAACTCCGCAACGACATGGAAGTCTTCGGCTTCAAACGGACGGGGACTTCCTTCGGTGACGGACGAGCAGCGATCGTCAACGTGCGGTTCCTGGACGGGGATTCTCGCGCGCCCCTTCGGTGGATCGTCGGCGGCGAACAAGTGGTCCTCGAAGTGCGCGCTCGAGTTCACGCTCGTCTGGAATGTCCCTCGGTGAGCTTTCTCGTTCAGGACGGCTTAGGGCGAGCCGTGTTCGGGGATCGATCGTGGAAACTCGGTTCGACGGGTCCCGAAGCGGTCAATCAGGGACAACATGTTACCGCTCAGTTCTCGTTTCGAATGCCGCCCTTGCCCACGGGAGACTATGTGGTCTCGGCCGCGGTGGGTGAGGGACCGAAGGAAAAATCAACAGTGGCTCACTGGATGCATGAACCGCTTCGCTTCCGGGTCCTTTCATCGAGTGTAACCGCCGGCCTGAGAGGGGTCCCCATGGAACAGATCCTGATACGAACGCACGAATGATTTCGCGCCCATATTCCGACCGTACCGGTGTGGGGGATCGAGCCACCCGCGGGATCTGTCGAAGAAGTCACGGGTCAGCATAAGGAAATCGCCGGAGAGGCCCTACGGCCCGCGACGGTTTGACGCTCTGTCTTCGCAGCGTCCACCGTCGTTTTCGCCGACGATCTTCGTGATCGAGACGCCGGCTTTTTTGCGGAGTCTGTGGAACTCAAGGCGGAGGTCATTGCGGATCGCGTCTTTGCCCAGGAGGAGGTAATTCGGTAATTTGAGCGTCCAAAAAGAGCCGCGGAGCCTGAAGACCCGATACAGGCCGGAGCGGATCAGAAAACGAACAATACTTCTCGGCGTCCACCGCAAATACGTGAGAACAATCCCGATCCCGTAGAATTCCTTGGGAATGGCCGAGTTATCGAATCCGCCGGGAGTGACGAACCGTCGTGTAGAGAATCCGCTTTCGATCTCCTCCACATCCTTGTCGGTCAGTATGCCGTAGTCTTTCGCAATGTACATTATGGGCGTGCGGGGATAGTAGGTCAGCCAGAAGAC
Organism: uncultured Syntrophales bacterium; assembly: GCA_964385875.1. GTDB lineage: Bacteria > Desulfobacterota > Desulfomonilia > Desulfomonilales > Desulfomonilaceae > CAYLRL01. The sequence goes on along the minus strand of CAYLRL010000031.1, from coordinate 45,048 downwards.
GTTGACAAAATAGGGTCGATGTTCGTTGTAAAAAAAGACGGCGGCTTCTTCGGTCTCGACCGTGGCGGTGGGAATGCCCAGTATGTGATCCAATCGGATTTCGATGCCGAGATCGGCCGCGTCGTCGAGCATGCGGGCGACTTTGTCCTTGTTGAACGGTCGTAGGAGCACATTCTTGTTGATGTCCGGATCCAGAGACTGGACGCCGACCTGAATGTTGCGGCATCCCGCTTCCTTGAGCATTTCCAGTTTCGGACGCGTTAAGGTTGAAGGAATCGCCAGGCAGTAGAACGGCAGGCCGATTTCGGACGCGTATCGCTCGCAGAATTCCGACAGCCAGCTACGATTACTGGTGAAGCTGTCGTCCCAGAAATAGACTCCCGAAAGCCGGTAACGCCGTTTCGCCTGAAGAAGCTCTTCGATGACGTGGTCTACGGATCGGCGTCGAATAAGGGCGCGCCCCCGCATCTTACAGAAGTAACCGTTGAGGCAATAACTGCACCGATACGGACAGCCTCGACTCGACATAATTGTGTACAGGTGCGGAACGTTTCTGATGTGGGGCTCCCAGTCCTTCTTTTCGGGAAAGGGCAGCGTCTCGAGATCGATAAGGTCCCCTTCTTCGACGTGACCAAGCTGTTCTCCGTTCTTCCTGAACACGATGCCCTTCACCGGCTTGTTCGGCATCGAAAAACGCCCGTCCTGAAAGGCTTCCAGCAGAAACGCGGGAAACGAAACATCTGCTTCGCCGACGGCTACGGCGTCGATTTCGGGACGTTCCAGGAGACGTTCCGGCACGATGGTCGCGTGAACCCCGCCAAAGATCGTCGTCACATCGGGCTTCAATTCCTTGAACGCCGCGGCTACGGCGAGCTGGTGTTTGAAGTTCACCGTTACCGTGGAGAAAGCGACCAGATCCGGATTCGTGGTGGATATGCGTTCCGCTATTCGTCGATACTCCTCGGGGCTCTCAATCTCACGATCTTCCCGAAAGGCGCTCTTGATTACGTTGGAAAATCGTAATCGGCCATAGCCCGGCGGAGGACCCGAATGATAGAAAACCAGCTCGGCGTGGTGACCCAGGCGCCGCGTCAAGCTCATGAGGGACTGGAGTCCAAGGCTTTCCACGTCCGGGTATACGAATGTTATTCTGCCCATATATGCTCCCGGCTCTCGGTCCGGTATTTCCTCGACAAAGGAGACATCCTCATTGAGAGGGCCACGCGCGAATCTTTTCCACGCACACTTCAGGAAGACCGAGCTCGATTGCGCCGTCCAAACAGATCTTCTTGTAGTCCCGGCTCGGCCATACGTCGCGTCGGGCTCCTCGATTGGGACAGGCGAGATAAAGCCATGCCTCGACGACGCGGCCGCCTTCCAAAACAGAGACCGGGACCCGATGATCGCCGCGGCTGTAGAAGTACGGATGGCCTTCCTTACGATCAAACGCCTTGAGAAGGGAATACTCGAACTCGATCAGCGCGCCGCACACGGTCGAGTTCTCCCGCCGTTCCAGGTTGGCCGCGCCGCCGGCTCGACCCGATGAATAGTAGTTCCACACCACATCGTAGCCGTCCAGTCGCGCGGGTGTGAATCCCACGATGAGCGATGAGTCGTATCCGTTTCGCTCCAACCAGGATCGGAGGTCGGAACGATTCATGTTCGAGCCGTATGCGAAGGTAAAATCCGTGTCCATGAGGGAGCGCCTCGGAGAGATTACGTTTTCTCGCACGCGTCCGCCGCCCGACCTCGTCGCGATCGGCCGTCGTCGCTTCGGAGAATATATCAGTTCTCGAAGGATTTCACGAATGGGAAACGAGCCCCGACGTCATTCTTTCAGCCTTTTCCGTTCACGGGAAACGTTCCAACTAATTGTTTTGATTGACAAGTTGGTCTTTGTTACGGTATTCTAACACTATCGACCCGCGTAGCCTCTCCACGCGAACACTGCTCGATACGGCCGCCCCGCGGGGAATCATGCTCATCCGGACGGTGAAGGGCCGCTCGGCCGCAACACGGTTTCCGTGAACTACGGTTGACATTCCGTCGGGCCGATGTTCTCAGTGCAATTCCATGCAAGGAAGAGGTAACCGTTCACCGGGATAGCGATAAGCCATTGATATCTCGATGGGGGAGGCTTGGAGGGGGAGATGAGTCTCCCCCTCCATCCTCACCGGGCGCAGAGCCGCCTCAAGCCCGGTGAACCATTACAGGAAGAGGAGCATTACCATGGCAGTGTTACCGGTACCCGAAGTGGTCAAGCAAATGGCCTCGCACATCGAGGGCCTTAGCCGCGCCTTAGAGACCCAGACACGAGAAATCACATCCATGCGGGCGTCCGTCGCGGACGTGAAGGCCGGCTTCGACAGATTGAGCGGCCTCAACGCCCGCCTGGACAGACTTGAAGGTATGATGAAGGCGCTCAGAGACGACTTCGCGTCGTTGACTTCGTCCCTGGAGCGACGGTAGACGACGCGGCTACCCCCGATTGTCGAAGACCCGCTTGGTCTTTCGCTCGCTTCGGGGGAGCTCGCCGTGACCGGTGATCTCCACGTCGGGGGTGACCAGAAGTTTCTGTTTGACGGCCGTTCGGATTTCGCCGGCTGTTCGGTCGTCCGAAGAGGGATCCGCGTCGCGCGCGCGTTCAATCCTCAGAAGCATCGTGTCTTTGCCGTCGTCCGTTCTGTCGAGCACGATCTGGTATTCGCTCCCGATGCCGGTCAGTGAACTGAGAACGCTGTCGATCTGGCCGGGGTACACGTTCACCGCGCGAAAGATGAACATGTCGTCGGACCGGCCCAGAATGCGATCGTGCCTCGGGATAAGGCGGCCGCACGCGCAGTCTCCGGTTTTGAGCACGGTGAGGTCGCGTGTCCGATAACGGATCAGCGGCACGGCTTCTTTCCGGAGCGTGGTGACGACCATTTCGCCCACTTCGCCCTCGGGGACCGGTTTGAGGGTATCGGGGTCAAGTATCTCGAGGATGTAGTAGTCCGCCCAGTAATGCATGCCGTCGTGGGCCGAACACTCGAGTCCGGTTCCGGGTCCGTACAGCTCGGTCATGCCCGGGATGTCGTACATGTCCGTGAGCCCGAGGCCTTCACGGATCTTTTCCCTCATGGCCTCGGAGGAACGTTCCGAGCCGTAGATCATCTTCTTGACCGCAAGCTTGTCCCGCATGCCCCGCTTGGTCACCTCTTCGGCCAGCAGCAAACCCATCGACGCGGTGCAGCACATAACCGTGCTCTGAAAGTCCTGAAGGAATTCCATCTGCATCTCGAGATTGCCGGGACCTGCGGGAACCGCCATGGCCCCGAACCGTTCGCAGCCCAACTGGAAGCCCACTCCCGCGGTCCAGACGCCGTACCCCACACAAATTTGAACTCTGTCTTCGGGCGTCAGATCCGCGGTTTCATAGCAGCGCGCGAAGAAACGGGCCCAGTCGTCGATGTCCTGTTGCGTGTAACACAAGACTTTGCGTTTCCCGGTGGTCCCCGAGGACGCATGAATGCGGACGACGCGGTCCATTGGAACGGAGAGCAACGGGAAGGGATATCCTTCTGCGAGATCCGCGGACGTGGTGAACGGCAAATTCGTCAGATCGTCCAGGCTCTTGATGTCACCGGGCTTGTACCCGGCGTCGTCGAGCTTGGCCTTGTACGCCGCGGAACCGTTATACGCGTGGTCCACCGTCCACCGGAGCCCTTTCAGCTGGATCTCGGCAAGTTCGTCATACGATGAATACGAAGGCATGAACGTCATGAAAGCCTCCTCGACCCATGTACATGAAATCAATCGACGCTACTCGTCCCGAAGCGGGCGGGAGCTCCTCAGTTTGTCGGTCTCGTCGACGAGCGCCTCGAAGGTCTCGGGATCGACCGCGACACCGTAGTCACGGCGGGCCGACTCGAAAGAAATGACACCGTTGCGCACCTCTTCAGCGACCTTGTGCGCGGGCCGCAGGAAGGGGTCTCCGTATCCGCCGCCGCCGCCGGCCTGCTGGAAGTAGACGGTCCCGCGGGGAACATTCTGAACAAGGTCTTTGGTCGTGCAAAGATAGAGCTCGCCGTCGGGATAGGTCAGTTCAATCTTGTTCAGCGTGCCGTCCATCCCGCCGTGCGCGCCCCGCGCAGGCTCCACGTCGCCGTCCCCGAACGTGACCACCTTGGTGTCGTCCGAACCGATAACGAACTCAGTCTCGACGCCGAGACCGCCCCGCCACCGACCGGGACCGGCCGAATCCCGCCAATATTCGTGCTTGGTCAGGATATGCGGTGTCTGCTGCTCGAACATCTCGTAGTCTTGATCCAGAACCCCGCCCGACGCGTCGATCATTCCGATGTGGTCGTACCCGTCCACCCCTTCGATCGCGCCGGACCCGCCTTTCAAGCCCATGAACCCGATGTCCACGTAAGGCAGCTTATTCCGAGGATCGATCCCCGTCGTCAGCGAGCAGAGAAGCTCGTTCCACTCGGCGGTAACCCGCCCCGGTATGGCCGGTCCCAGCGCGCGCATGATCGCGTCCGCGTTGTTCGGACAGAGGTGATTGCCGTAGGTGGTCGCGGCGGGATACGCGGCGTTGAGGATCGTCCCGACGGGGATGTCGATCTCGATCGGCCGGACCATGCCGTCGTTGTGCGGCATGTCCGGGTTGACCATCTGCAGAAAGGTGAGGATCGTAGCGGACGCGCTCGAGGTGTATGTCCCGTTGACGAATCCGTCCGTCTGAGCGTCGGTCTCCGAGTAATCGAACGTGATGTTCCCATCGTCGACGGTGATTTTCACGCGGATCACGTACTCCGACCCGGGCGTGCGTCCGTCGTAGTAACAGGTGGCTTCCCCGGTGTACACACCGTTGGGAATGGTTTTGATCTCCGCGCGCATCATCCTTTCCGTGGAATCGAAGAGATACTCCTTGTGACGCTCGAACGTCTCGAGGCCGTACCGTTCGATTATCTTGAGCAGGCCGCGTTCCCCGACCACGCACGAGCCGATCTCCGCGCGCATATCCTCGGCGACGATGTCCAGTCTGATATTGGCGAAGATCAGGTCCCACACGTCCTTACGGAGTCTGCCCTTCTCGTAGACTTTCACCGGAGGAATGCGGAGCGCTTCCTGCCAAACCTCGGTGGCTTGCGGATTGTAGCCCCCCTGCACCGCACCGCCGATGTCGGCCTGATGGCCCTTGCACGCGGCCCATCCCACGAGGGTTCCCTCGAAGAAGATCGGTTTGTACGCGGCAACGTCGTTGTTCTGGTTGCCCATCGAGAAGACGTCGTTGTGGAAAATGACGTCGCCCGGATGGATGTCGTCCCCGAAGTAGTCGACGATATACTCACACACCGGTCCCAGCGAAAACGAGAGTATGGGCAAGTTCTCCGTCTGTTCGAGCATCTTCCCTTTCGCGTCGTACAGACCTGTGACGAAGTCTTTTGCCTCGCAGAGGATCGGTGAACGCGTCGTCATCGTCAGCGCGATACTCATCTCCTCGGTGATCGACTTGAGGCGACGCTGCAAAATCGAAACAAGAACCTTGTCGATCTCGGTGCTCATGAAATGATCCTCCTTTTCACCTCGTCTTCCCGATCTTTCACATACATGGTGAAGCTGCCGTACCGGTCGGTGAGCACGTTGAATTCGGGAGTGACGAACGCGGTGGTGTTCACCTGTTCGATGATCGCCGGCCCTTCGATCCGATTGCCGAACTGGAGCGCCAAGCCGTCATAGACCGGGATTTCTCTGAACTCTTTCTGGAGCGGCATGTACACCTGACGCGTGCGCTTGAACGCGGCCGAAGCATCCTCGCCCGCGAATTCCTGCTGTTGGAACTCCGGCTTCCCCGTCCGACCGATGCAGACCAGACGCATGTTCATCAGTTCGACCGGCGTGCCCTGGTCTTCGAGCGAGTACCCGTAAAGCGCGTTGTGCGCAGGGTGGAACTTCTCCGCCATCTTGTCCACGTCGAAACGATCCACTTCCTGCGCGGTCACTTCCACCTCGACTTCGTGATACTGTTTGATATACCGGAGATCCAGCGAGTACACATACTCGATATCGGATTCTTTTATGCCTTCGGAGAGCAGCAGCTCTTTTCCTTCTTGTCTCATCTCCTCGAAGAGTCGCCCGAAAATCTGGGGATCGGCCTGCTTGAGTATTATCGGATAGGTGCGGACGAAATTGTGTTTGAGATCCGACATGAGCATGCCGGCCGCGCAGAAAATCGAGGATTCCCGCGGAATGATGAGGACCGGGTTCTCGAGTTCGAGCGCGATCATGCACGCGTGGTTCGGGCCGGCGCCTCCGGCCACCACGAGGGGGAAATCTCTCGGGTCCTGGCCGTGCTTGACCGCGACCTCCCGAACCGCTGCGGCCATGTTGACGTTGATCACCTGATACATGCCGGCCGCGGCTTGGTAGAGGTCGAATTTGAGAGGCTTGGCGACTTTCTCCTCGATGGCCTTCTTCGCCTTGTCCACATAGAGGGGCATACGACCGCCGGCAAAGTAATCGGGGTCCAGATAGCCCAAGATCAGGTCCGCGTCCGTGCACGCAGGATCCTCGCCGCCGAGGCCGTAGCACGCGGGTCCGGGATCCGACGACGCGCTTTGCGGTCCCATCCGCAGCAGACCGCCTTCGTCAATCCAACCGATCGAGCCGCCGCCCGCGCCGATGGTCACAACGTTCAGCATGGGGAGCGCCAAACGCAGTCGGTTGATCTCTCCCGAAGTGGTCGTGAAGGGGACCGCGCCCTTGATGAGCGCGCAGTCGAAGGACGTGCCGCCCATGTCCATGGTGATGCAGTCTCGATATCCCTGAATGCCGGAATAGACTATTCCCGCAACGGGACCGCCGGCAGGACCGGACAAGAGTGTGGTCGCGGCGTGATCCATCGCGAACTTCGGCGAAATGACCCCGCCGTTGGACTGCATGATCAGGAGAATGTTGGGAAAGCCGGCTTCATCCAGCTTGGCGAGCAAACTGTTGAGATATCGACGCAGAATCGGTCCTACGTACGCGTTGAGCACCGTCGTCGACACCCGGTCGTAGAAACGGATCGACGGCAAGACATCCGTCGACACCGACAGATACGCGTCGGGCAGGAGTTCCCTCACCAGCGCTGCGGCACGCTCTTCATGGTCCTTATTTGCGAAGGAGTTCATGAAGCATATGGCCACCCCTTCGACGTTTTCCTTATCGAAGAAGGCGAGGTGGGAGCGAATTTGATCCTCGTCGAGATCCGCGATCGTCTCGCCGGCGTAGTTCAATCGCCCTTTGACGGGGAGCCGCAAGTATCGAGCAACAAGCGGTTTCACGTTGGTGTAGCGATTGTTGTACTGTTCTTCCCTGATGCCTCGCCGCATTTCCAGGGCGTCGCGCACTCCGTCCGTCGTCAGCAGGCCGGTCTTGCCGCCGCGGTAGGTCAGAACCGCGTTCGTCGTCACCGTTGTTCCGTGAACAATCACCTCCACCGCTTCCAAGAACTCCTTGAGCGACATCCCCTCGTCGGAGGCCATCTCCGCGATCCCCGACATGGTGGCGAAGGACGGGTCCTTCGGTGTGGAAAGAACCTTGTACGCGCTGAAGACGCCGTCGGATCTTGTGAGCAAGAAATCGGTAAAGGTACCGCCTACGTCGATGCCGATCTTATACTTCATGTTCAGAACCTCGGAATGAAAGGCACGATCCGTGCGAAGATTGTGCGAGGGACAGGACGTTGATACTAGACCGAGCCGTGCGCGTTGTCAATGATGGAAAAGCCGGCGCGCCGCTGGAGAAGCCCGTCCCGGTCAACAAACCCCGGCAGTCCGGGAACCTCGAATCCGCGGATGGACCGCTCAAACTCGAATCCATGAAGCGATCCGAACCCATGCGACCGCGGCGGGAAAAACCCTGCGATCATACCGGCGGCCTAGCGCCGCGCCTGCCCGCGCCGAATTGCGAAGCGCCTTTGGCCGAAGGGTCGGGGGCGCAGATCTTCAGCACAAGATCCTCCATGACCGCATCCGGCGCCGTACTCCCCAAGCGGGACGATTTCAGCGTCATATCCGCCTCGAGGACCGCCTCCAGAACGCTGATGAGCTTCTCCAGCGTGAACTTCTGCGCGTCGCGAAGATACAAGTAGAGCGGATAATCCTTCATCGACAGAAGATCGTGTTTGGTCTTGCTCTTTGACGGAGGATGCTCGTCCCGGACCTTTTTCGCGATGGGCCGAAAGCGCTGATAGGTCATCCCCGCAGACCAGTGAGGTTTAAACACCGTAAAGAGGAGCTCCCTCGCGACCATCAGACGACGAAACTCCGTGGCAATCGCGCCGAGGGTCTGCAAGGGATGGGCGACGATCTTGAGATTCTCGTGGAGCGCGGGTAGGCAAACGGCAGGATCGCGTGTTCTCAGCGCGTTGTTCAGCTCGAAAAACGCGGCTTCCCGGAAATCGGTGAAGACCGCTTCCACGTCGCTCACGGTGACGCTGGTCCGCTCGCCGACATAGCCGACCAGTTTGTCCACCTCGCCGTGCAGCCTTCGCAGATCGTTCCCCGCGCGTGAATAGACCGCGTCGAGCGCGCGCGGCTCGATACGCTTGCCTGCGCGCTCGACCGCGCCGCGAACGCGTTCATCGAAAAACGACCGATCGAGTCCCCCGCCGAAGCGCTCCCGGCGGCCAACGCATTCCACAACGCGCGCCGCGGCCTCGAAGGCCTTGAAGAATTTCTTCCGCTTGTCCACCGCGGGCGCGGTCATGATGAGCTTTGTGCCCTCCGGAAAGGCGCCCGAAAGAATTTCTTCGGGTAACCCCTCGTCGCCGCTTGAACCGATCGTCTCGCCCGATTCCACAAACGCCCGAGCGGCCCGCGTGAGCGCCTCCGCAGTATCGGTCGACTGGGCCCCTCCGACGAGATCGTCGACCCAACTCGCGTCGCTCTCGATGTCTGACTTCGAGATCCCTGCAAGACTGAACAATTGTCCGAGCGCTTTGAACGCCGCCTTTCGATCGTTTCGTCTCCATGCGTCCGCCGCCTTGGCCGCGAGCTTGCCCTGATCGGCCTTACCCATGAACATGGGGGTTTGCTCGACTAGAACAATGCGATTTCCGCCGAATAACGAGGGGGTGAAAAGCATCGCGGAGAGCTCGGACACGTCGAGATTTGCGCCGTCAAGGGTAATGAGATTCGTGTGGAGGAGCTTGGGATCGATGAAGCCGTCTACGATTTTGCGGACCTCTTCCTTGACGAGGAATTCATCGCCGTAAAAGAGATGGATGGAAGCGTCGGAAGCGTCCGTGCGGTCGTGTCCGGCGGTCATCGTGCGGAATCCGTCGCAAAGGACGGACGAAAAGCCGCATCTGCGGGGAAGGCCTTAGGCTGCGCCGTGTTCCCGGCAGGGGTCGAGGATCCACCCAAGCCCGGGCGCGAAACTCGAGCCGGGAGAATCTCGTTCGTCCGTGGTTTTGTGTGCCGACCGGCGCGGATGAGAAGGGGAGCGTCGCCTGCGTCGGGACAGGGCCGGCGACACAGGCGAAGCTTTCGGTTACTTCGCTTCTGCTTTGTCGTTCTTGGAACTTTCGGAGGATTCGGCTTGGGACGTGTCGGCTGCAGGCGGTTCATCGCTTTCCATGGTCTTCTTGAAGGTCTTAATTCCTTTTCCGACACCGCCCATGATTTCAGGAATACGTTTCGCGCCGAAAATCATGACGACGATCAGCAGTATGATCATCAATTCCCAAGGGCCTGGCATTCCCATGGGCTCTCCTTCGAACCCGCCTCGAGGGGGTTCTTGCTGTTTTTTTGAACTTTTGGGTCATCCCACGGTCATTATAGGAAAGATAGAGCAGTGCGTCAAACATAAGTAGGCAGGTAACCGTTCACCGGGATAGCGACAAGCCATTGATATCTCGATGGGGGAGGCTTGGAGGGGAGATGAGTCTCCCCCTCCATCCTCACCGGGCGCAGAGCCGCCTCAAGCCCGGTGAACCATTACGTAGGGAGAGAGGGCGCGCGCGGAATGCGACGGCGGTGTCCGATTTCGGACATCGCGATAGGTCTGCGCCTTCACTACACAATTTGCCTCAGTGAAGGCGACGGGTGTCGGATATCGAACAGCGGGGGAATTGTTAGAGCGTTCCGGTGTGCGGTAAACGGTGGTAATCATGAAGTGTTCGTCGGACTTGGATTGGTTGGCATCGGAGTTGCATAGACTTAGAGGCATGAACAAACTCAAGGGCAGGAGCATGAGTCAAAACACCGATAAGTTAGAAGAAAACGCCGAAAACCAGGAAGAGATCATTGCGACTCTGATCAATCCCATCCACGTATTCTCAGGCGCAGTGTCTCCGAAGGATTTCATCAACGCGCAGAAGCAGCTTATTCGGGACTTTGGTGAGGACATCTACTTCAACTGGCAGCTCGAAATTCTTCATGCGGAGATCGCTTCCATCATCGAGGAAGTCAAGCTGGAGAATCAGGGTCTTCGCCCAAACACGGACGTCATGGGTCAAGCATGACCCGTCCTCGAACCGGAGTCCCGTCTCGATACAAAAGGAGGCCGATAGCCGTCCGATCGTAGGCGTGGACGTCAGCGGAAGAAAACGAGGCTCCGCCGAGGAGAAAAGGTTTGAGCGGCAGAAACGCTCAGTTCTAGGATTTCGGCTCTCGCGTGTTCGTTCCACTGGGACAGGTCAACAAGTTTACACCACGATCATTCCCGGGCAAGCGGCCGGCGGACCGATTCCATCACACACACACGACACCCCACCTCATGAAATGAGCCCGCGCATACGCCGGGCTCATTTCGCGTCCGGCCCCTGTTTCGACCGTGCGTGAATCGGTCGGGGTCGACGGCCGACAAAACGCGTTTCCACACCTTCGGACTTGCCCGCGGAAAGCGCGCCGGCCCACTGCGCAAACGCCGACGGGTATCATCAGAGTCGGGAAGCGCCGACTGCCGCTCGGGACCGGCTTCATGTGGGATTCGGAAGACAACGCGGACGCGGCCGGCGTTGCGCTCATTTCACCCTTCGGGCCGGTAACGTTGATTGTGGGATGGTCTCCCCGGCTGATCGGGCAGTGGCGATACTACACATTGTCGGACAAAAACGGCATGCGATCGGTGGACTTCGCCGCCGGCGTCATTTACTACGGCGGCCCCATGACCATGGGCGTCGGCGCGAGATATTGGCGAACACGCAGAGGACCGGAGTCCGCCACCTTCCAAGGCGTCAAACGATCCGGTCAATCCCACGGGGAGATACGGAGTGATTCCCGAAGACCTGACGGTCACGCACGGCGGCGTGTTTCTGAAATACAATAACGGCCGATTCTTCTTCAATACCGAATTCGATTGGTCGTACGGCATAACCAAACGACAACGGTGGCTATCGAGCGCCTCGGGAGTATTGCCCGGGGGGCGGAGCCTCTTCGCTCCGTGGTACGTCGAGCATACTCGCGCCATCGTTGAACTTGGAGCCGTGAGCGGGCCTGCAAAAGTGAGCTTCGTCTGGGCGTGGATACCCGGCCCCGACAGACGCCACGGCGTCATAATAGACCGCCGGCCCGATGTGCGCTTCGTTTCCGCGTACAGCAACGTCACGGTCTTCAAGCCGTACAGCTTGTTGCTGTCATATACCTACGGAGCGGGCAACAATTCCGTCGCCGCGGACAGCGGCCACGGGTACATGACCGACGCGAACATCTTCGGCGCTCGGTTGGATTGGGCCGCAGCGTCCAACCTGAATCTCTTCGTCTCGTCCTTCACCGCGAGAAGACTTTCGCACGGCTACGGCTGGGGGTTCATCCGCCCGGAATACTCGAATGCCGCCGGCCGCCTCACCGGACGCGTTCAATATCACGAGATCGATCGGTACGACGATCCTCGACCGTCGATTCCCGACCCCGACCTCGGCTATGAAATCGACTGGGGCGCCGACTGGAAGCTGCTCGAAGGATACGTCATCAGGACGCAGTTCGGGTGGTGGCGTCCGGGCGCCTGGTTTACGTACGCGTGCGCGGATCGGTCTATCTGGGAACGGGTAACCTCCGGAGAGCCGGAACGATATGAGTGGCGCGTGCCCGGGTCCGCGGACGTGGAAGGCTCGATGTAGAAGTATTCATGCGAAGCATTCGTGTGGACGCCGGAGATCGTGTCCTCGCGGTCGTTTCCGACATTACCGCGCGCAAGGAAGCCGAACGGCAAATCAGATCCTCTCTTGCGGAAAAGGAAGCCCTCCTGCGGGAAGTTCATCACCGCGTCAAGAATAACTTCACGGTCATGGCGAGCCGTCTTCGCATGCAGGCGCGCCGGATCGAGAACGACGAGATGCGTCGATTGATCGAGGAGACGCGGTTCGGGGTCCGATGCTGGGGCTTTGTCCCCGAGAAGCTGCACCAATCGGAGAGTCTGACCGAATTGCGAATTTCCGATTACCTGCAGAGTCTGGTCACAAATCTTGTGCAATCATATCCAGCGACCGATCTCCGCATAGCGGTCGACGTTGAAATCGAAGACGCACGGGTGCATCCGGATGCAGCCCTTTCTCTCGGCTTTATCACCTCCGAGCTCGTCTCGAACGCGTTCAAACACGCGTTCCCCGACGGCCGGCCCGGTGAAATCACGGTGCGCCTTGCACGACGCCGGCACGACGAACTCGAATTAATGGTCAAGGACGACGGGGTCGGCATTCCTTCCCATTTGGACATTGATTCGTTGCGTTCGTTGGGCTTGAACCTAGTGAAGACGTTCACCGCTCAATTAGACGGCACGTGCGATCTGAGCAACGCCGAGGGGGCATGTTGGCGCATTTGCTTCCCGCTTCGTGAGTTCGCTCGCGCACATTGAGGCGCCGCCCGCAAGGTTCAACTCACGCGGGGGCTCTTTGTTTTGCCGTAATAGTAGTCGTAACCCTTGTAATTGCGATAACTGCCGATACCGTATAGGAGCGACCGATTTCGAACCGCGTTCAGAATGACCCCCACGGGAGGCGCTGTCCCATCCGACCGCAATATGGCGACGGTCTGTTTCAGGTCGATCTCGGACACCCATCCCTGTCGAGCGACCACCAACGCTCCCTCGGCATACGCGCTGAGGATGCGCACATCGGGAAAGAGCAGGGCCGGCGGACAATCGAGTATCACGAGATCGAACGAACGGCTCAGTTGCTCGAGCACCCGCTCCATATTCTTGGAGCGAAACAGACGGCGAGGATTCTTCGCGGTCCCGCCGGCGAGCATGTAATAGAGATTGTCCACCCGGGACTTGTGAATCACGTCGCGCAATCGTACGTTCGCATTCCGGAGAACCGTCACGAGGCCCGGGTCCGTTTCATCATGGCCGAAGATCCTCCACAGGCTCGGCTTCCGGAAGTCCGTGTCCACGATGATCGTGCGGAGTGCGCCTTCGAGGCCGGCGGTCGCGGCCAATGACACCGCCAACAAGGTCTTACCTTCTCGGGGTATTGAGCTGGTCACCATATAGGTGCGGGATTTGAGCGTCCCTTCCGAGTAGAGCAATGAATTGAAGATATTGCTGCACGCGTCCGCGAACGGATAGTAGTCGTTCTCTTTTGCAATGAGTTGATGGACTTGATCTCCCCCATTCGCGGTCCAGCCGTCCGACACTTTTCCCAAGTCCGGAACCACGCCCAGCGTGGCGATCTGCAGCGAATCCTCATAGTCCCGGGGCGCGCGAATCTTCCGCCGCGCGAACTCCGCGGTGTACGCAGCAGCGAGGCCGCAAAACAAGGCAATGAGCGCGCCCATGGAGAGATTCTTCGCTATGTCCGGCTTTATCGGTCGGCTCGGAGTTTTCGGCCGGCTCAGAATCTCAACATTGTTGAAAACGGATCTCAACCGGATGTCCGTCTTCTTCAGGGCGTCCAAGACCCGCTCGTACATCCGTTTTTCGCTTTCGACTCTCTTCTTCAGTATCGCGTGTCGCGTCTCGAGCACGTTTATCTTGGCGGCCTCCTCCTTGGCCTTCTCGGCTGTCTCAGCCACAATTGCCTCTTCCTTCCGAGCCGCTTCGAGAGCCGCGGAAGTGGAGTCTTCTTGGACCTCGGCCAGCTTCTCCTTCAGAATTTCGATTTTGGCCCGCGCTTGAGTCGCCTTCGGGTAGGATCTTGAATACAGTGAGGCCATCTTCGCGTGTTCAAGCTCGAGTGTGGCAAGTTCCTGTTTGAGGCGGCTTACCAAGGGGTCTTCGACGGCCGCGTCACGGCCTCCTCCGGGAGATGCGTACGTCGGACCCGTTGTGTCCGCCAACCTCTTCTGATCTTCTTGTGACCGGGTTATGCGTCTGGTCGATTCGTCCAGCACCCGCAGCACCCGCCCGAGACCGGCGTCTTCCTTGGACACGATCCCGTGCTGATTGACGAATTCGATCAACTCCTTTTCCGCCTGCGCCACCTTCTGTTCCATCATGTCGGCCTCTTCTTGGAGCGCCGACCGTGTCGCTCCGATTTCGGATCGGAGCTTCTCGAGATTCTGAGCCACATAGAAATCGATGTAAGAGGAAAGCCAAGTGCGGGCATTCGTAGGGCTTTTCGCGTCCAGTGCGACCTTGACGAGATTGGTGCCGAAGCGTGTGTCGTCGTCCACTTGAGAAACCGACAAGTTCCGGCTGAAATGCGCCAAGAGAAACTGTCTCTTGGCTTCAATACCGCACGCTTCATCATCGGAGCGGTCAGCGGACGCGTACGCTTTCCCGATCAATGGATGGAAACCATCCGCAAACCAGCCGCCCTTCTTGCCGTCCAGCGGACACGGAACGGATTTGACCACCGCGGATCGATTGACGAATTCTCTCAGCAATTCAGCAGACTTCATGACGTACAGCTCGGTCTCGAGAAACGATCCGGAATGAGTGAATCGCCAGAAGCCCAGGGCCTGGTCGATCCCCGGCTGAAACTGACGGATAAGCAACGTGCTCGCCGACTGATAGATCGGCGTCACGGCGAATGTGTAGGCCGCAACACATGCGAAAACGATCGAAAACACGATGAGCAGAAGAACGAAATGGCGGAAAATCACCGCCACGTAGTCCGCCGCCGTATCCATCAGGTTCGCGTCGTCCTTGTACGAATCCTCGAGCAGGCCCCTCGGCGATGTTCGACCACGATCGAAGTATCCGTCCGGCGCTGCGGGAACGGCGTCGTTTCTATCCGGGTTTCGCATCGCAACTCCGTTTTCCGATTCCCTTTTCATCAGTTCAACCTCGTTGGGCGCCTACTGAGGGTCCAAACCGTCGCGACACCCTTCGCCGAAAAGGAACCAAGCCCGAGCTCCCAGTCCGCCCACGCAACCCAGGAAAATCGCCCGGCACCCAATGCCGCAATAGGGCGCCCCTGTATTCTCATTGCCGTCGATTCCCTGGCAGCAGTTCTGCTGCGTCGGTCGTGCCCCATTGTAACAAAACCCGTACGGTTCGCCGCCAACGGAGCCGTCCGCGCAATACCCGCCCGTCTGATCGGGAGTATTCAGTGGGACAAGGCGGGGGGATTCATACTTCATTCAAAATTCCTTCCCTCGAAAATCAGGCGCTGTATGCCTCAATTATGTGACGATCGGATCGCCGCCTCGTGTGTTCGGATCTCTCGAGAGAGAGGGCGCAGAGTGTCGCGCCTGAAAGACGGCGGCGTTCGGACGTCCAACGCGCGACCCTCGGGCGAATTGGCTTTCGGCAAGCAAGAAAGCCACGAATTGCGCTTTTTTGCAAGCGCGAAGTAATGGGAGGCGGCAAACACTTCAGTGTTCTCGTCTCCTCCAGACCTACTATGCAATATTTGCGCCAAAACAACAAGGTCGCCGTGATGTCAGACTTCCGTAGTAATGTCGAACCACTAGCTCTCACAACAGGCCGAGGGGTCCATCCACGCCGGCCGAAATACCCGGCTTCTTGTGTAATTTCCACACAATACGATCACCCGCGTCATAACCCTCGATAATCACATATCATCCAAAAAAACAAAGCCGGACACGGCCTTTCATGAGTGTGTAATAATTACACCAGGGAGCCTCGAAATCACAATGTCTCATTCGCCGCACAGTGATCCGGCCGCAGAGAGAGCATCCGGTCTCAATCGCCGACCGGGCGCCCGTCTCCGCCCGCGCGCCGAGCATTATCGCTCCGGATACGAGCGGACCCAAGGCTTTTACCGTCGTAAACGCTCCGACACCAATTCAATCGTGTGCCGCACCGCCGGGTCGCCCTCGTCGTATAGATTTCCAGAAAGCGTGAGATTGCAGCCCGGACATCCCGTGGCGACGATCGACGCTCCCGTGGAGCGAATATGCTCCTTCTTCCGCGATGTGACCCCGGCCGACATCTCCACGTGCTCGAACTGAAACGAACCCGCGCCTCCGCAGCACTCGTCGGGACCCTCCATCTCGATCAACCGGACGTCCGACAGCGCGCCGAGGAGATCTCTCGGCTGTTTGGAGACGCCCATGCTCCGCACCATATGGCACGGGTCGTGATACGTAACTTCGACGATCTCGTCTCGCTTCGGGTCCGCGAGCGCGAGATCGTCCAGTCGCTCGACGACTATTTCCGAGATGTCCTTGACCTTGGCCGCGACTCGATGGGCCTTGTCCACGTCCAGCCCCATGTCTTCGATAAGATGAGGGATGCTCTTCCGGAACGCGCCGCCGCATGTTGCGCAATCCACGACGATCGCATCGACCTTTTCCCGATCGAGTATGTCCAAATTCTTTTGAACATTGGGGAGCGCCTCACGGCGACCGCCGCTGAGGAAGATCGGAACCGAGCAGCAGACCTGATCCTGAGGGATAATCACATCCATGCCGAGCCGCGTGAGCACGTCGACAACGGCCGTTCCCACGTGCTCGTTGATCAGATCGGTCGCGCAACCCGTAAAGTACGCCACGCGACCCGTCCGTTTACCGACCGCAGGAACAAAGGGGCCCATTCGACTGCGGAAGGGTTTCTTGTTGAATTTTGGAAAACGATTCAGGGGGATGGCGCCGACTTTTGCCCCGAGATTCAGAGGGGTCACGACCGCCTGTTGGCCGAGTCGAGCGATCTTCGCGCCGAGCCTCATCAGCATGGGATCGCGGAGGGCTGCGAAGAGCATCCGTTTGGAAAATTTCTCGCCCAGCTCTTCATGCAGTTCCATGCGCATATTCTCGAAAACCCGATCCAAGCGCACCCCGCTCGGGCAAGCTTTTGCGCATGCCTCGCAGAGAATGCAGCTCATCAGCGCTTCCTGGAGACTCTTCGTGATCGAGAGATCGCCTTCCAGGTATTTCTTCACCATTTGGACCCGCCCCCGAGGGGCGTTGCGTTCCATCCGCGTCACTTTGTACGTGGGACAGACGGGCTGGCACATGGCGCATTTGAGGCAGTTGTACAGATCTTCCTTCACGTGTTCCGCAAACATGGGCGTATCCTGCACGGTAGTAAAGTTCGGGCGTCGGGAACGCGTCGAACTCGGCGTCACCCGGTCCTACACAAACTTTCCCGGGTTGAGAATCCCCTTCGGGTCAAGGCTCTGTTTGATTCGCTTGGTGACCGAAAGGGCCACCGGATCCAGTTCCATCGGTAGGAAAGGCGCTTTGGCGACGCCGATGCCGTGTTCTCCCGACAATGTTCCGCCGAGCGCGATGGCTTCCTCGAAAATCTCCTTGATCGCGGCTTCGACGCGGGCGAGTTCGTCCTTGTCCCGCTGGTCGAAGAGAATGAGCGGGTGGAGATTGCCGTCTCCCGCGTGCGCGAGGACGCCGATGGTAAGATTATGCTTTTCGCCGATCTCGACGGTCTTCCGGACCATCGCGGTGAGATTCGAGACCGGCACGGTCGCGTCTTCGATCAGGGCGTTAGGTCGCAGCCGCGCCATGACGGAAAAGGCCGCGCGTCTGCCGGCCCAGAGCTTATCGGCGTCTTCGGGCGTCTCAGCGGAGATGACCCCCGACGCGTGATGATCCCTCAGGATGGTCTCGATCGCCTCGACCTGGGCCGCGAGCCCGTGTTCGTCCCCGTCGACCTCGACGAGCAGGACCGCGTCCACATCGGTGGGAAGGCCGAGATGCGCGTCCGCTTCCACCGCGGAAATCACTACCTTATCCATGAGTTCGAGACCCGCGGGAACAATCCCAGCGGCCATGATCGCGGACACCGCGTCGGAACTGTCTTCGAGCTTGGGGAAATGCGCCATGACGGTGCGGCTCGCCGGGGGCTTGGGAATAAGACGGACCACGATCTCGGTGATGACGCCCAATGTGCCCTCCGAGCCGCAGAGCAATCGGGTCAAATCGAATCCGGTCACGTTCTTGATGGTCCGGCCGCCCGTGTGGAGCACGTCTCCGTTGGCGAGCACCGCGGTGAGGCCGAGAAGGTAGTCGCGGGTAACGCCGTATTTGAGCGTCTTGGGGCCGCCGGCGTTGGCGCCGACGGTTCCGCCCATAGTCGCGACCTTCCAGGAACTGGGGTCGGGCGGGTACATCAGACCCAGCTTCTCCACTTCCTTCTGAAAATCGTAGTTCAGAACGCCGGGTTGCACGCGGGCTATGCGATTATCCGGGTCGATTTCGACGATCGAATCCATCCGGGTCAAAACCATGACGATTCCGCCGCTGAGCGGCACGGTCTCGCCGGCGAGATTCGTGCCCGACCCGCGGGGCGTAACCGGTATGTCTTCCCGGTAGGCGATCTTCATTATCTCGGAGACTTCTTCAGTGGCCACGGGGTAGATGACGAGGTCGGGCTGATGCTCTTCGACATGCGGATCAACGGAGAATATCGTCAGGTCTTCCGGATTGTCGGTTACCCTTTCCGGACCGGTGATTGCGGCGAGTTCCCTCTTCACCTTCTCGTTCATTGCCCGCTCCTCGGAAGCCTCGGCGCAGCCTTTCCAAACGGCGGCTCAGTCCGTAGACGTGTGCTCGCGTCGTTTCGGCCGCGCGTCGCCCGCCGCGTGCAGATTCCCCTTGGCAGTCCGGTTCCACAGAAGAGATTAAGCATATTCCAAACGAAGGCAAGATTCTAGCGCCCGTCATTCCACCTCACTCTTTATCGACTTCACACCGAAAACTCGGTACGCCCTGCGCCATGACAGCCTCACCTCATTGGTGATGGAATCGGCCCCTAAAGAGCATTCTATCCTCTTCATCTCCCAAGAACAACGAGGTTTTCCGCTTCCATAGGCCCGTGATCACGGCGCCCGGACGAGATGAGATATGATTCCCCCGTCGGGAGGGGGGAGGAGGTCGTCAAGAGGTCGAAGCGCGCGCCGATCACCAAACCGGCGGACCATGCCGCGGCCGCGGGAAAGGCGCGAGCCCATCGTCAACGGGTCGACCGGGCCCGCCGTACCGGCTCATCGCTGACTGGAGCGGGGCCGATCGGCGGGAATCCGGCGCTCGGATTAATGAACCTTGCGGACCTTGCGGACTTTCCTCGGCGGCGGTTTGGGATGGTCTTCAACCTTGAACCATTGCGGGAGCATGATTCGTTTGGTCACGCACCGAGGTTGAATATCGTCGAAAGGAACGGGAACCGGAACGATCCTTGGGACAACGCAGTCCTTGACCCCCGGCCGGCACTCCGGCCGCGGAAAGCATTCTATGCAGGGGCTCACATCTTTGGGCGTGCCCAGGGGAATCTCGGATCTCAAGACACCCTGCCGATCCTTGGCGGCCACAGGGTAGGGGATGGGAACATACCGTTTGCGCACGTGAGGGATGGTCTTCTCCTCCACGCACGGGACCATCTTCTGGTGATACGTCACGCATGACGTGGGGTCGGGCTTAATGAAGAACGTATATTGGCCGGTCATCGCCAGGATCCGCTCTCCTACGGCGAGGACCGGACCCGGGGCCGTTACCGCAAGCACGACCGCACAGAGAATCAAAAGCAAGCCTCTTGTCATGACAAGCCTCCTATTGATTACTTATTATAACAGGTTAAGTAAAAAGCATCAACTCTTTTGTGGAGGCTTTTCAAGCTCATTCTTAGTTCCCTTCCGGGGTTTCCCCGGTCTCTCCATCCCGTGAGAGAGGAAATTCCGCCCTGAGCCTATCTCGTCGCTCCCGGATACGGCCCCCCGTTTGTGCGGGAAAGGCTAATCGCCGGCGCCCGTCGAACAGCTGATAAAGGGGTCGGCGCCGAAGGTCGTGCAGAAAACCACTTGGCATCCGAAGGGACTGCAGAGCGGATCGGAGCCGCTGTCCAGCGATCCTTCCGAGCACTCTGCCGGGATTGGGTTCGCCGCGCTCGGCCCCGCGCAACAGTCCTGAGCCGCGTCGCCCGCATAGCAGTTGGGTTGACCGGCCCCGGCGGAAGGCCCTTGCGCGCAATCGCCGTGCGTCGCCTTGCCGTTGCACAATTCAATCACTTTCGGAGCTTCATATCGCATGGAAGCGCCTTCCTCCTTGTTGGTTTCGCCTGTAATTTTGGAGGCCCGATCAGTGCATTAACCGACTGGAAAGCGGCGCCATTCTTCAGAGGTAGTCCGATAGTTATACCGTTAAACGTATGCGATCGCGGCGGGACGGTCAACCCCAAAAGCCCACCGGATGCGGTTTTGGGCCGGCGGAAGAGCGGGGCCCGTCTGTGCGAACGACGACGCGCCGCTCTTGGCAGGCGCCGCGGGACGGGCAAAGATTTCCCGCCCTGCTCCGCCAATCTTGCTTTGGGCCGAGCAGCTGTGGTAAAGTAGTCCGTCAATGAGCGAGGAAAATCGTCCGATGAGCCTCAGGAAGTTCCTCTTTGCCGCGGTATCGATCACGCTGATCGCGTGTGCGCCCTTCTTTGCGCCCGGCGTTCACGCGGGTTCGATATGGGTGAAGTGTCACATCACGTGCCGCTGTTTGACCGACAACAGCGTCGGGAACTTCCAGTTCATGATTCCGATCGACCGGAGCACGGACATGGGGCACGAGGCCGACCTCGCATGCAAGGTGTACGGGCACAGAACGTGTTCGGACGGCTGCAACACCAATACGAAATTCACGTACACCTATCAGGTTACCGCGCCGTAGGGTCGGCGCGTCGAATCCCCCCCTCAACCGATTCCCCTGTTACTTCTTTTTTTCGGTGATCATTCCCCAGATGATGAAGAGCGCGGCCACGGCCAACAGGGCCGCTCCGGCGAGGGCTTCCCGCGTTTTGCCTTCAGTGTACAGCAGAGCCAAGCAGCCTGCCGCGAGGAGAAGTATGAGAACGGCGAACCAATTACTGGTCAGGATTCTGCCCATGCGCAACGAACCTCGACCTGTCCGGGATGAGCCGAATCGGCGGCTCCGGCGTGTCGTTTGAGACAGCCCGTCGAATCGATGAATTCGACCGGAAGGGAGCAGACTCGCCGAAATGGATGAAAACCGGCGGACAAGTCCCCGGTCAACTTAATGGAAAGGGCCTCGTCATCGTCTGCTCGAGACCGTGTTGGCCAACTTCGACCGCTTTTTCATCTGAAGATACCGGGAATAGTCCAGCTCCTTCAAGGCTTTTAAGGCCTCGTCGTAGCTCGCACGCGCCTGATCCGGCCGTCCGAGCCTCTGGTACACTCGAGCCTTCTCCGCGAGAATAGCTGCGGACGCACGATCGAAATAGCCCAGCGCCTCCGCGAGCCTCCCGACGTTCTCATACATGCGGCCGATTTCGTGAAGGATTTGGGGTTCGGCGTCGCCGTTTCCGCTCTCCCGCGCGGACCAGAGTTTCTCCAGCGCTTCGAGGACGCCCGTCTCCGGAAGCCCCAGTTTTTTGGACAATTCCTTTGCCGCGGCTTGGCTCTTTTTCTCGAGAGCGCTCTTTCCCTGGGATTTCGCGAAGACTGCGGCGCGGGCGAAGTCCTCGAGCGCGCCGGCGCGTGAGCCGCACTCGGCCCGTAGGCGACCCGTCTTGAGATACAGTTCGGCCGTTCCTTTGTCCGCGCCGGTCTCCCGGCGGTAACCCTGAACCGCGGAGAGCGCGTACAGGGCTTTGTCCTTTCGGCCGCTCTTGAGATACAGATCGGCGAGCCGCTCCAAAACCGGGATCATGGCCGCGGTTTCGTCGGCTTCCTTGAACTTCCGGAGTTCGTCGAGCGCTCGCTCGATTTGCTTCTCGGCGGATGTGCGCGAGATTCCGCGTTCGCTCGGGGGGGGCGATGGAGTCTCGGATTTTGCGACGGGCTTCTTTGAAGGTTTGGGCGCGAAGATTTTTGCGTTTCGGAGCGCAAGGGCTTTTGCGCGACGCCCGGAAGGGATCTGAGGGCCTTGGTCTTCCCATCGGGCCGGGAGGCTGCCCACACCACCGAGGCTCTTGGTGTCCTTGGCGATTTTGTCCGCCGTGCGCTCCCCGCGCTTCGGATCTTTTCGGCCGTGCACGCGCTCCGACGTCGATGAGATCGCAAAGTCTCCTCTGCGAACCGCCTCGGCCACGTCATTCCGGCCGGCGGCCACCGCGCTGCTTATGGCGATCGCTTTAAATTCCGCCGCGCGCTTCTGCCGGCCTGCCGCGGTGTTGACTTCAACCAGCGCCGCCATAGTGATAAGGGCTTCCTCGTGTGCGCCCTCTCTTCTGAACGTGCGCAGCGCGTCTTCGAGGTACGACGCGGCGCGAAGGGGTTGGCCCATGCGACCGTAGGTTCGACCGATCTCCATGAGAGCCCATGCGGATCCGAGCTTATTGTTTCTTCTCTCCGCCAACTGAACGGTATCCTCGAGTCGCACCAGGGCCTTGTTGTAATCGCCGTTTCTGAAGAAGAGCCGTCCGCGGTTGAAAATGCCCGCTGTCCCCGGAGAGAAACTCCGGAATACCTGATTGAACGTCTTCCGGTAGAGCCGATCGAGAGGCCGCCCTCGGGACGAGTCCTTCTCGGTCTCGGCTCGGTCGGCCTGCGAGTCGGTTTTTCCCCATGTCAGCGCTCGTTTGGGTCGGACCTCATCTTCGGGCCTCGCCGGCGCCTTATCCCGAGTCTCCGCCTTCTTCGGCGCAGGTTTGGGGGGCGCTTCGGGCTCTTCGGGTTTGATCGGGGGCGAATCTGCGGGGGCGGGAGGCGGTTCCTGCGTCGGGCGCGCCTCGGGCGGAGGACTCCTTCGAACTATTCGGGGCGCGGTCTGTTTGCTTTCAAGGAGCCTGATCTGTTTTCGGATCAGGTCGGCCACTCGGGGGCTCTGCGCGGAATCGAGCGCAAGACGGTACATCCGCTTCGCTTTTTCGATTTCGCCGGATTCTGCGAGCGCTTCGGCGAGGAATCGTATGGATCGGCGATCCAGCGGACTGAGTGAGACGGCTTTGCGCAAATCCGCGACCGCGTCGTCGTACCGCTTCAACCTCAGGTAGGCCAAGCCTCGGTTCGTATAGAGCTTGGTCTCGAGTCCGCCGTGCTTCAGCCCTTCGGTGAAATCGTCGATCGCCCGAGCGTAATCCTTCGCGCCGAGATAAATGACCCCCCGATTGTTCCACGCCTGGGTGTAGTCGGGTTTGATCTCGAGGGCCTTGTTGTAGTCGGAAATCGCCTTTTCCGGCTTGCCCGCGCGTTTGTATGCCACCCCGCGGTCATTGTAGAAGAAATGTTTCCCCGGCTGCTCTTCGATAGCCTCCGTGAAAAATTTCACCGCATTTTCCACGTCGCCGCGGGCAAGGGCCCGCCGACCTTCTGTATGGGGGTGTTCCCCGCGAGGTTGTGCGACCGCCCATTCGGTGTGCGCCACACCGACCAGAAGCGCGACCGCCAAGAGCGCAACGGGTGTGATAATAGCCCACACCCCGGAGCAGGGCCGGATACGCATATTCATCGCTTCTCTTCTCAATCACCGGGTCGGCGGAGCGGATCGAGCTCCGATCGCTCACGCCGCACGACGGTCGTTAAGGATCTTTCCTGTCCGCCAGCCCGAACTGCATGAGAATATCCTTGACGGTTGACACCGTTTCATCCAATACATCCGGATACTTCTGCGCCAGCGACGCGTCCTTGATCGCGTCGAGGAGGTCCGGACGAGCCGGCGGTCCGGTTTTCGATCCCGACGACGGTTTTCCGTCGACCACCTGTCGTTCATACCCTACGGCCATTGCCGCGCCGGCGCTCCCCAATGATAAAACGAGGCTCACCGCGACGACTGATTTCAAGAGCTTCATAGTATATCCTCCGGCGGTTTGCAAACAGAGCTTTAAATTTACCTTAAAATTATATCATAAGCGCTTGGAAAAAGCCACTGTTGGCCCCGAGGTCTGCGCCGCGACACGCCCCCCGATTCTCCTCCGCTTTTCGACCGCGTCCACGCCGCATCCTTCCGCCGTTTACCGCATCTTAAGTAAGAGACGATACGGGCGCCTCGCCCGTACGCTGTGAACACCGAGGAGGTCCGTTCATGAAGAAGACTATCCGAGAACTCATGCGGAATAAGGATATCGAGCGTCTGATCGACTGGGAACTGCACCCCTACGAGGCGGTGACCCGCTATCTGGAATGGGGCAACAACTGGTCGAGAGGGCTCGATCACGCCCGAGCTTGCAATGAAGAGGCCGTATACTTCAAAATCTACGCGACGGATAATCCGGCTCGATTGATGATTGTGCGGCAGAGTCATCATGACTACGAGATCTTGTCCGAGGTCGACGCGCCTCAAGAACTCATCAACGATTCGGTTGAGCATTTTGCGTGCAAAAACCGGGCGTGCGGCATCACCGACGAATTACGCTCCTGGCTCCAGAAGGAGGCCGGCGTCTTCAATGGCAGGAGCGCGCTCGACAATTGACGGCTTCGTCAAACTCGGGGAAAGGGCTTGTCGCGCACGTTGATAGGACGCGATTGTTTCTCCGATCCGTTTCCACTGCCGGCAACGCGTACGGTGGAATACAGTCCGTCATGCGCAGCGAGGAGATAAGCCTATGGACTGCCATTGCCATGACCACTTGCCCGGAGAATGGCACGACAAAAAGGAATGCGACTGTCATAAACATGAAAACCCGACGTACACCTTTGTGGTGACTAAAGTGACGGACGAGGACCCGGGCTCCGCGACCGTATTCATATCGCAAGACTTTATGGAAAAGCTCGACGTCTCCGAGGGGGACCCCGTCGAGGTGGTGGACTCCGGAGGCTTCATCCTCCGAGCGCGCACCCATCCTAATCCGTGGATCGAGACCAGGATGGTCTCGCTCGATCAGCAGAGCCTCGACCGCCTCGGGTATCGGCTCTTCTCGCAAATCAAGCTCCGGAAGACCGTCTGCGACGAATCGTCCCGGGTTACGCTCCGGGTCCCTTCGGGCGTTTCGATCACTCGACTGCAGTTGCAGAGCATGATCGATCGGGCCGACGGAGCTATTGTCGCTGTGGACGGTGAGGTGATCCTCACGGGGAAGAAAGGGGAAAAGGTCCGGTTCACGGTCGTGGACTGCGAACCGGCGGATACCGCGCGCGTCACGAAGCGCACCCGTATTCGTCTGGTCGACGCTGACGGTGAAGAGTACATCTCGAAACGCGATACCACCTTCGCCGATGTGGGCGGACTGGACGACGCGATCCGCAAAGTCCGTGAAGTAGTCCAGTTGCCGCTGGCTCACCCTGAAATCTTCCGGCGCCTCGGTGTGGATCCCCCCCGTGGAGTGCTCCTCCACGGGCCCTCCGGAACCGGGAAGACGCTGATCGCCCGAGCCGTGGCCGGTGAGACCGGATGCTACTTCAAGGCGGTCAGCGGCACCGAGATAATGGACAAGTATTACGGCGAGAGCGAGGCGAAGCTGCGGGCCGCATTCGAGGAAGCGCAGGACAACGCGCCGGCCATCGTCTTCATCGATGAGATCGACGCGCTCGCCCCGGGGAGGGACACTGCCGAAGGCGATGTGGAACGACGGGTGACCGCGCAGCTGCTCGCGCTCATGGACGGCCTCGAGGATCGCGGCGAAGTGATCGTCCTGGGAGCGACCAATCTTCCGAACACCCTCGATCGCGCGCTGCGTCGAGCTGGTCGGTTCGACCGAGAAATCTTCATCGGCGTGCCCGACAAGAACGGCCGCCATGAGATCCTCGAGATTCACGCGCGTGACATGCCGGTGGAGGGCGCGGACTTATGGGGACTTGCGGAGAAGACTCACGGCTTCGTCGGCGCGGACCTTAGGGCCCTGTGCCGGGAAGCCGGATACAAAGCGCTCCGCAGGATTCTTCCCGGCCTCGAGGACACGGAAGAGACGCTTTCTCAGGATTTTCTCGACGCGATCAAAGTGGAGACGGAAGACTTCGAGTTTGCGCTCAAGGACATGAGGCCGTCGTCCGCTCGAAAATACGACGTGGATCTGAGAAAGGCCGGCTGGGACAAAATATGCGGGTACGAACCGGAAATCGAGTTCCTCAATGAAATGGTGCTCTGGCCGCTGCAGAATATCTCGTATCTATCGGAGCTGGGCGTCAATCACCTGACCGGTCTGGTGATCACGGGACCGTCGGGAGTGGGCAAGACGCTCATGGCCCGCTCCGTGGCAAAGGAGAGCGGCTTCAACGTGATCGAGATCCGCGGGCCGGAACTCATATCCAAGTATATGGGCGAGAGCGAACGCAATGTCCGGGAACTCTTCCGGCAGGCGAAGGAACTGGCGCCGACCGTGGTGATTCTCGACGGAGTGGACGCGATGACCTCGTCGGGATGGTCCGATTCCAAGGTGATCGACAGAGTGGTGAATCAGCTGGCGCTTGAAATGAATTCGATTTCCGCGGATCAACCGGTTCTTGTGGCAGCGGTCTGCGTGAACGGGAACGACCTGCCCCCCGCGCTGCGGGCGACCGGCCGATTCGGGACGGAATTACCGCTCAAGTTGCCCGGCGCGGAGGATCGCCTTAAGCTCTTCCGGAGGTACCTCGAACGCGATCGGGTGACCTTCACCGGCGACTTGGCCGCAGTGGAGAAAGCGGCCGAGGGCCTGGCCGCCGGAGATATCGAGGAGGTCTGCCGCAGAGTGGTCCTTCAGGCGGCTCGATGCGCGCAGGCGGATGGAACGCTCGAGGATTGCCGAGTCGTGATATCCGAAGACGACGCGCTTAAGGCGCTCGACCGACGACGCCTCGTCTCCCGTTTCGGCGGCCGAAGCTGACGAGGCCGATTACATCGGGCCGAATCGTTCTTTTTCATCGGCGCCGATAAATGAGTATGGTATTTTCATGGTTCTCAGCGAATGCAGAATGAGACCAACCCGAAAGGAGAAGGAATAATGAGAGAAGAAGTGCAAGCAGCCCTTGATCTGGTTCGTCCGCAGCTTCAGGCCGACGGCGGCGACGCCGAACTGGTCGATGTCAGCGAGGACGGCGTCGTGAAGGTCCGCCTCACCGGCGCGTGCGGAGGATGCCCGATGAGCCAGATGACGCTCAAGATGGGTATCGAGCGAATCCTCAAGGAGAAGGTGCCCTCCGTCCAGACCGTCGAGTCCGTCTAACGCGGCGGATCCATTGAACGGAATCATGTGTTGCGAGGCGACGCAGGGTCGCTTCGCAACAAGCCGGGATGAGTTTCCTCTCATTTGGCGCGGCTCTCACGCCAATCCGGATCTTCACCGTAACGACATCCTCATGCGGTTTTCGCCCTCTCAGGCGACCTTCGTGCGTCTCCGGACGCTGTCGCGCGCGTCTTGTCCGCCGGCTCCCGGCGGGGTCTCCGCCCGCGCGCTTTCCGAGAGAGCCTCACGAGCCGTCGGACCCGACAGGAAACGGATTATGCGATTCCGGATCGCGTAATATTGGTCGTTCTCGATGATGGTCGCGCGTGAGCGGGGCCTCGGGATGTCGATAGGAATCTCTTCCATAATCAGCGCGTGCGGGCCGGGGCTCATCAAGAGAATGCGGTCGGAGAGAAGGATGGCCTCGTCCACGTCGTGGGTCACCATGAAGATGGTAATTCCGGTGTCGAGCCACATCCGAACCAGCTCCTCTTGAATGACCCCGCGCGTCAACGCGTCGATCTGCGCGAACGGTTCGTCAAGGAGGAGTACGCGGGGTTCGACGCAAAACGCCCGCGCGAGTCCCACTCTCTGTCGCATACCGCCCGACAGCTCCGCGGGCCGCTTATTCTCCGAGCCGGTCAGCCCCACCATGTCCACGTAATGCTGAACCCGCTCGTGTATTTGTTTTCGGTCCCATTTCGGGTATGCGGCCTTCACCGCGATCCGTATGTTCCCGTAGACCGTCAGCCAGGGCATGAGCGCGAAATTCTGGAAGACGACCATTCTGTCGAGGCCCGGACCGGTGGTTTCCCTGCCGTCCAGGAAGACATAGCCCCGTTCCGCGATTTCAATGCCGGCAATGATATTGAGCAGGGTCGATTTGCCGCAACCCGAATGACCGAGGACCGAGAGGAATTCCTGCTCCTTCACGTGAAGAGAGAGATCCTCGAATACGCAGTAATCCTGCTTGGAACCCGGAGTTTGAAAATATTTGGCCACGTTCTCAACGTTCAGTATCTCCATGAAGCTTTCCCCTAATCGACATATGCGAGTCGGCGGGCCAACCTGTTGAACAGGAAGTCAATCATCACTCCAACCACGCCGATCACGAGAATCGCGAAAATAACGCTGGTCAGAGAGAGGTTGTTCCATTCGTTCCAGACGAAAT
The DNA here is from genome assembly GCA_964385875.1 of uncultured Syntrophales bacterium. GTDB lineage: Bacteria > Desulfobacterota > Desulfomonilia > Desulfomonilales > Desulfomonilaceae > CAYLRL01. The sequence continues at coordinate 16,526 of CAYLRL010000031.1, read as the reverse complement.
AGCCGAGCCCCAGCGATCCAAGGAGCGCCTCGGCCGGGACGATCGCCACCCACGCGCTTCCCATCGATATCCTCAGTCCCGCGACGATCGTCGGTCCCGCGCCGGGAAGGATCACTTTGAAGACTTTGCTGATCGGCCCCATCTGCAATATATTCGACACGCTGATGTAGTCCTTTTTGATGTTCGACACGCCGAACGCGGTATTGGCAAGCGTGGGCCATACACTGGCCATGAAGACCACCAGTATCGCGGTGAGCCCGCTGTCCTGCACCGAGTAGAGCAAGAGCGGCATCCACGCGATCGGCGATATCGCGCGAAGCACCTGAATATACGGATTAAGCGCTTTGAACAGGATCGTGTTGAGGCCCAGGACCACGCCCAGGATGATGGCCGTGATCGATCCCGCAAAGAAACCGAGGCTCAGCCTGGTCAGGCTGTACAGGGTCAACGTTCCGATGCCCTGATCGTTTGGTCCCTTGTCGTAAAAGGGATCGGACAGAAAAAACCATGACGTCTCGGCTACCGGAACAGGGCCGGGAAGATCTCCGAACGATTTGGTGAACAACTGCCAGGCCAACAGAAAAACGGCCAGAAACAGCACGGAAAGCAATATCCAACGTTTATCGCCGCCGGTCTTCATGGGTGTATACCTCTCGTGACGCTCCCCAGCCGCACGCGTCCGGTCGGCGGAAACCGCTCTCAGGACTAACGGTATCCCGAGAGCGATTTCCGGAGTAGGCGAATCTCCCGCTCACGAGGTCGGATAATTCCGACCGCGACGCTGAAATTCGGTGGAAGGGCCGCATGCGTCGCAATGGGAACGCGCGGTCTAGGATCTCTTGATAGCGAAGCTTTTCAGGTACTCTTCCGGTTTGGACGGATCGAATGTCTTACCCATAATCGTATGGGTCGTGTAGGTCTTCGACGGAGGCTGAGCGCCTTTCGCCTTCATGATGTCCGCGCATTCCGACGCGAGGAAGACCTGTTCCGCGACGGTTTTGTAATCCACGTCGCCCTTGATGTATCCCCACCGCTTCATCTGGGTGAGAATCCAGACCGCCATCGAATGCCACGGAAACGGATTGAAGTCGATGCGATCGGGGTCGTTGCGCGTATTGCCCAAACCGTCGGGGAACTGCCCCGTCAGCACCTGTTCGACCACCACGGGCGGCTGATTCAGGTAGTTTCTCGGCGAGATCGCCTTCGCGATATCCTTGCGATTCTTCATCGCGCTCGAATAGATCGTCGCGTCGACGATCGCCTTGAAAACCGCCTTGAACGTATTCGGCATTTCGACTGCAAATTCCTTCGAGCAGGCGAACGCGCAACAGGGATGGCCGGGCCACAACTCCTTGGTGAGCTTGAAAATAAAGCCGGCGTCCTCGTACACGGCCCGCTGATTGAACGGGTCCGGCGCAAGATAGCCGTCCACATTCTGAGCCTTGAGATTGGCCACCATCTCCGGCGGCGGCACCACGCGTATCTTCACGTCCTTATCCGGGTCGACGCCGCCTTCAGCAAGGTAGTAGCGGAGCAGCAGGTTGTGCATCGAATAGTCGAAGGGCACGCAGAATGTGAAGCCCTTCATGTCCTGCGGTCCCTTGACCCCTTTGTGTTTCTTGTGGAGCGTAATCGCCTGCCCGTTGATATTTTCGACCGCAGGCATGTAAAAGGGTTTGGCCTTGGCGCCCGCGCCCAAGGTAAGCGCAAGGGGCATCGGCGACAGCATGTGCGCGCAGTCCACCTGCTTGTTGACCGCCCAGTCTCTCACCATGGCCCATCCCGCGGCCTTCATGACCTTGGTCCCCTTGAGACCGTGCTTCGCGTAAAACTCCATCGGCTCGGCCATGATGATCGGGGTCGCGCAGGTGATGGGAATGAAACCGATCTTGAGATCGGTCTTTTCAAGGGGTCCCGCGGATTCCTTTGCCCACGACTTTGCGGCCTCCAGCGGAAAGATGCTCGAAATGAGCGACAACGCGGCTGCGGATCCGACGGTCTTCATGAATCGGCGCCGGCCAACATCGTCGCCGTCGAAGACCGCCCGCACCACGCTTCCTTCGATAACCCGATCGATTATCGCTTCATCGTCGACCGCTGATTCGGCGTCGGCCGACGTCTCGTGAGCCTGTCCGCCGGTGTGGTCGAGGGACACCTCCGGATCGAACGGGTCGTTCAATGTGTTGAAACTTGGTAAATGAATTTTTTCGTCAAATCTCTCGCCCATAGATACCTCCTGGACAACTGAGCGCAGACGGGTTCAAAAGCAAAACCGTCACGCGCGTTGAGCGGCTCCTACCATTTGCGGTACGGCAGAAATTTTCCGTTGTACGTAATAACGACGCGATCGCCCTTGGGGTCTTCCTTTTTTTGAATGTCGATCTCGAAATCGATGGCGCTCATGATGCCGTCCCCGAACATCTCGTGGATGATCTCCTTCATGCTGCTTCCGTACACCTGGGTGATTTCGTGGAAGCGGTACACGAGCGGGTCCGCGGGGACCGTTTCGTCCAGGGAACCCTTCATGGGGCATTCCGTGAGAAGCTGCGCGACATCGTCACTCAATCCGAGCAACTTGACCGCCTTGTCGGCCTCTTCGCGGGTCATGCTGTTCTGACCCAGAAGGGCCGACGTGACCCAGACCTTGTGTCCTCCGACCTCTGCGGCGATTACGTCCCACGTCAATCCCGCGGCGCGTTTCGCGTCCAAAATAGCTACAGTGGCTTCTTTTCGAGTCATGCTGACGTACTCCTTTACCCACCGGGAATGGTGTGCGCTTTCTTGGGGGTGAAGGGGAATCAAGATCCGTGCCGGAGGGCCGTTTTTGGGGTTTGTGGGGTGTTAAGCGTCTGAGATAACGAGGGGTATGACAAGGATGTGATCGGAGGGTCGCTGAGTGATGGTCGTGGTTGAGCTACATCTGTGTAGGGATGAGGTTTAGAGGCATACCGCGACGTAGGAAAGCCGCACAGCGCATACGATAAGGTAAGGAGTGCGATACCCACACCCCCTCACCGCCGCCACGAAACAGCACCGCATCCAAAAACCCCTTCACCCGACTCCGTAAGGAAGGATTCAGGCGCACAAACTCGCACACAGGCCGCACCGAAAAGAGCAACCCCACGCTCGTGAGCGCGCGGAAATACCATTTTTCGATGGCCGGCAGCGCCGCGACGAGCCGACGCTGGGCGGTCATGAGTCTTCATCACTATCTCAGGATTGGACGGGCTTCCATCGGTCCCGGAGATCTTCAAGATTCCCGCTGTGCGTAAGGATTATCACTTCGTCCCCCTCTTGGAGGGACGTGTCTGCGTCTGCGAGCGCAAATTCCCCTTCTCTATAGTAGCAGATTACGGCCGCGGCGTCGGGCAGTTCAAGATTCTTGACCGCGCCGGCGTCATCTTCGCCGGCCACGAAGGTAAACAAGCGAGCCTCGCCTTTGATCATGCTCGACAATTCGAAGCGCGTGCGACCTTCGCTCATGTCCGCGAGATGTCGGCTGATCGTACGTGATGGAACGATCACCTCTTCGAGGCCCAATTCGCGACACACCGTCTCGAACGCCTCGTCTTCGATGCTCACCACGACGCGCGTGAATCCGAGGGATCGCCCCACCAAACCGGCTATGATATTATCCTGATCGCTCCCCGTGAGACAGAAAAGCATGTCGGTGAGTTCGGGGCCGGCCTCCTCGAGGATCTGCGGTTTCGAGCCGTCTCCGTGGAGAAACGAGCAGTCCAGAACATCCGCAAGCTCCTCGAGCCTCTCGGCCTGTTCGTCGATGATGACCAGTTCGTGGCCCCGTTGGATCAGAATATGCGCAGTCTTTACGGACATCTCGCCGGCGCCGGCAATGACGATTCTCACGGTTGCATCCTTTTTCGTAACCGTTCACCGGGCCGGCGATAAGCGCTTGATATCTCGATGGGGGAGGCTTGGAGGGGGAGATGAGTCTCCCCCTCCATCCTCACCGGGTGCAGAGCCGCCTCAAGCCCGGTGAACTTTTACCAAAGCGCTACGGGCTCTCTTCTTCCCCCCGCCGGTCCTTCTCAAGGTGGTTGACCACGTAATCTGTGACCGCGTCTTCGAGAGGGGTGAAGGGTTTTGTGTAGCCGGCGGCCTTCAGTTTGGCCGTATCGGCCGCGGTGTAGTATTGGTAGCGCTTCTCGAGCCCTTCGGGCATATCGATATAGTCAATGTACGGTTCCATATCGAGCGCGGAAAAGACCGCTCGCGCGAGATCGTTGAAATTGCGCGGTTCGCCCGTCCCCACGTTGAAAATGCCGTTGACGCGCGGCCTGGTAAGGAAGTGGAGTGTTACGTCGACCGCGTCTTTGACGTAGATGAAATCCCGCGCTTGTTCGCCGTCCGCGTAATCGGGACGATACGACTTGAAGAGCTTGATCCGGCCTGTGGCTTTGGCCTGAAAGTATGCTCTTATCGCGACGCTCCGCATGTCACGTTTATGGTACTCGTTCGGTCCGAATACGTTGAAGTACTTGAGTCCGACCGCGTGGTCGATGAAGCCGGTTGTCAAGGCCCACATGTCGAAGAGCTGTTTTGAATAGCCGTACATGTTCAGCGGTCGGAGTTCGCGCGCCTTCTCGTGATCGTCGGAGTATCCCAATGAACCGTCGCCGTACGTGGCCGCGCTCGACGCGTAGATGAACCGCAGTCCCTCACGTGCGGCGAATCGCGACGCGAGCGCCTTGGTGTACTGGAAGTTGTTCTCCATGAGGTAGTCGGCGTCCGGTTCGGTGGTGGAGCTGCACGCGCCCATGTGGAATATCGCCCATACGCCTTTATCGAACAGGCCGCTCTCCACCTTCTTCAGGAATGTGTCCTTATGCTCGAAATCGCGAAACTTCAGGTCGTTGAGGTTCATCCACTTGTCGGTGGTTCCCAGCCGATCCACGATGAGGATGCCTTCCTCTCCCTGCTCGTTGAGCGCCTTTACAAGATTGCTGCCGATAAATCCCGCGCCGCCTGTAACGATGATCACGATCCACCTCACGTACGAACTGAAGGACGCCCCCGTCCATTTTGTCGAGCCGTTGTTTGTTCGGGACGGACTTCAGGTGTACCACGGGGAGACGCGGCCGGCAATATGCGAACGCTTCGAGCGCGTTGACGCATGGAGCGTATCGGTCTAGGGTGGAGGCGACCCGGCGGTCGCTCGGGAATGGAATCCCGGGCCGCTGCCGTTCACCGGGCCGAATGCGGCGCCCAGGCTGAAAAGGGGACTTCGAACCATGATCGTGTGGAATACGACGGTGGAACTGCGCACTCGGGGATTCAACGACTTTCAGGACATCACGCCCGAGTTGCGGGCTGCGGTCTCCGAATCGAAGGTAAAGGAGGGCCTCCTGACCGTGATCAATCCCGGTTCCACCGGCGCGATCACGACGATCGAGTTTGAATCGGGCGCGCTCGACGACCTTCGCCGCGCCTTGGACGCGATAGCCCCTATGGACGCGGAGTACGAGCACAATCTTCGCTGGGGCGACGGAAACGGGTTTTCTCACGTGCGCGCGGCGCTCATGAAGCCGTCCCTGTCCGTTCCGATCGTGAACGGTTCGCTTTCGCTGGGCACATGGCAGCAGGTCGTTTTCTTGGATTTTGACAACAAATCGCGCACACGCAGGCTGGTCGCGCAGATTATGGGTAATGAGGAACCCTCTTTCCAACCTATGTAACTTCTTCCCGCTCCGTGCGGGACAAGCGGATCAGGCTTGATTTTCCCCGCTTGCGAGTGTATGACGATTCGCCTCACGCATAGAGGAGCGGCAAACCACGTCCCATGACATCATCATTTCACCAGACCCCCGGCCGCGCCTTCCATCGCGGCTCCCGGCCGGGGTTTCCGGACGTCGGCCGATTTCGTGCGTTGTTCGATCGAATAGCGCTCGGTGTGTCGATTGCGGCCGGTCTGTTCGCCTCGGGTTGTGACGTCTCCGAAAGCAGCCGGTTGGAAAAGGAGAAGGCCCCGCCGGCGGTCAAGGTTTCGGTGCGGACAATCCAACCGAGAGCCATGCGCGACGTGCTGCGCCTCCCCGGCGAGACCGAAGCGCGGCATGACGTCACCTTGGCCGCAGACGCCGACGGCCCCGTCGAGTGGATCGGCCCGAGGGAAGGCGACCGGGTGACGGAGGGCCTCCTGATCGCCACGGTCGACACCGCAACGACAAAAGCGGTTCTGGATCGACTCGAGGCCGCATACGAGATGGCCAAGGACAAGGCCGAGCGACGGGAGGCTCTCCATAAGCAGGAAATTGTCCCCAAGGAGACGCTCGAGGAAGCCGAGACCGCTCGACTTCGGGCTATGTTCAATCTTCGAGAAGCCCGCACGCAATACGAGCGGGGCTTCCTCTATGCGCCCATCGACGGGGTAGTCAACCGGCGCTTTGTGGACCCGGGCGAGTTCGTCAATCGGGGCGCGGCCGTGGTCGAAATCGTCGATGTGGACCGAATCCGGATCAATGTGAACGTCCCGGAAATGGACGTGCGCTTCCTCAAGAAGTGGCACACGGTTCCGGTGACCGTCGACGCGTATCCGGGCGAGACGTGGGAGGGCATCATCGATTTCGTCGCGTTCAAGGCCGATCCGGGCAGCAAGACCTTCAAGGTTCGGGTGGTCGTGGACAATGAGGACGGCCGTATCAGGCCCGGTATGGTCGCGCATGTGTCGTTCCTCAGACGACTCATTTCCAACGCGCTCGCGGTTCCGCTCGCATCGATCCTCGATCGGGGCGGGGAGCGCTACATTTTCATCGAGAAAGACGGTATTGCTCACGAGCGCGCGGTGAAGATCGGCGTGATCGAACGGGAAGTCGCGCAGATCGTCGAGGGCCTCGAACCCGGCGAGAATCTCATCGTGGTCGGTCACCACGAAGTGGAACAGGGCACGCGGGTCACGGTTCAATGATCGTCAATCATTTGGCCCTCCACCGGCAAATTACCGTTCTGACGCTCCTTATCGTTATCGTCATCGCCGGTGTGTACGCGTACGTTAGCCTGCCCCGGGAAGCCGCGCCGGACATCTCGATTCCCTTTGTCTTTGTGACCACCACCTATGAAGGTGTCGCGCCCAAGGACATGGAGACGCTCGTCACGATCCCCTTGGAGCGTGAACTGAAGGGCATCAGCGACCTCGAGGAGATACGATCGAACTCCGCGGAGGGCATATCGCTGATCGCAATCAAATTCCTGCCGTCCGTTGAAATCGACGACGCGCTGCAGAAGGTCCGCGACAAGGTGGATCAGGCGAAGAAGGACCTCCCTTCGGACTTGCCCGACGATCCGGTCATCACCGAAGCCAACTTCTCGAGCCTGCCCATTATTCAGGTGGTGCTGTCGGGTCCGTTCAGCCTGAAACGGCTCAAAACCTTTGCCGAGGATTTCGAGGATCTGATCGAAGGCATCCCGGGGGTGCTCGACGCGGAGATCATCGGCGGGCTCGAACGGGAAATCCACGTCGAGTTCGACATGGACCGCGTGGCCGCGTACAAGGTCCCGTTCTCGAGTCTCGTCAAGTCGGTGGAGAACAACAACGTCAATATGCCGTCGGGTTCGATGGACATCGGCGACGCGAAGTATTTGGTCCGTGTGCCCGAAGATTATCAACACCCCTCGGAGATCTTCTCGATCGTGGCGTTCGTCCGCGACGGCAAGCCCGTCTATCTTCGGGACGTCGCATCCATCCGGGACCACTACAAGGACCCCACGTCGCGGAGTCGCATTAATCGGGAAAAGAGCGTCACCCTCGCTGTCACCAAACGCAGCGGGGAGAACATCGTCGAGATCGTGGACAACCTGAAGCGCGCGGTGGCCGAGATGCGAACCCAGACGCCTCCCGCGCTCAAGATCGACCTGACCGCGGACATGTCCCGAGACGTGCGGCTCATGGTCGCGGATCTCCAGAACAATATCCTGTCCGGTTTGGTTCTGGTGCTCGTGGTGGTCTTCGTCTTCATCGGCGGCAGGTCCGCGATCTTCATTGCGCTCGCCATACCGGTGTCGATGTTCATCACCTTCGGTTTGCTCATGGCCCAGGACGTCACCCTCAACATGGTCGTGCTCTTTTCGCTGACATTGGCCCTGGGCATGCTCGTGGACAACGGCATTGTCATCGTAGAGAACATCTACCGGCATATGCAGGAAGGGAAACCACGCCTCGAGGCCGCGATCGCGGGAACCGACGAAGTCGCGTGGCCGGTGACGACGTCCACGTTGACGACGGTGGGAGCGTTCTTCCCCATGCTCTTCTGGCCCGACGTCATGGGCGAATTCATGTCCTACCTGCCGAAGACCGTCATTATGGCGCTCTCTGCGTCGCTCTTCGTCGCGTTGGTGGTCAACCCGGTTCTGTCGGCCCGCTATCAGTCGGTGAAAAGCTCGAAGCGCCTATCGGAGCCCGACGACAACAGGCTCCCGCTTATGAAGCGGATCTATCGCGGCCTCCTCGTTTGGGCGCTCAATCATCGGTTCGTGGTGGTTTTTGCCGCTTTCATGCTGCTCGTGGGAACGATGGCCGCGTTTTCCATGTTCGGCAAGGGGGTCGAGTTCTTCCCCGAGATCGAACCGCGCCGCGCGGTGGTGAATATCCAGGCGCCCGAAGGGACCAACCTTAACGCGTCGGATCGGCTCGTGCGGCAGGTCGAGGAGATCGTCTCCGAATACGAAGACATCCGCTTCATCATCAGCAGCGTGGGAACCGCGACCTTTGATCCGTTCAAGCCCGGCGGCGGCGTAGGAACGCACCTCAGCACGGTGACGCTCGATTTCAAGGATATCCACAACCGATCGCGGCCGTCGTCGGAGGTGGTCAATGAGATCAGGGAGCGCCTCCTCAAGGAGGTCAAAGGCGCAGACGTCCGCGTGGAAAAAGAAAAGGAAGGCCCTCCCACCGGCGCGCCCGTCAACATGGAGATAAGCGGTAAGAACATCGAGGTCCTCGGGCAACTGGCCGCGCGTGTGCGGAAGCTGATCGCGGACATCCCCGGCATGGTCGACCTGAAGGACGACTTCGTCAAAGGCAAGCCGGAAATCAAAGTCAATGTGGACAAGGAGAAGGCCGCGCTTCTCGGGCTCGACACATATCTCGTGGCGTACACGGTCAAGACCTCGATCAACGGGACCAAGGTCGGGGTCTATCGCGAAGGAAAGGACGAATACGACATCATCGCGCGCCTACCGGAGAAGGATCGGCGGGCCGTCGAAAGCCTCCAGCGCATAACCGTGTCGAGTGCGGCCGGTGACGCGATACCGCTCACAAGCGTGGCGTCGGTGCGCCTTTCGAGCGGGCTCGGCGCCATCAACCGGATCGATCAGAAGCGCGTCGTCACCGTCTCCGCGAATGTGTCCGGCCGCTTGGCCAATGACATCATCGCGGAAATCGAGGAGCGCTTAGCCGACTTTGAATGGCCCCGCGGCTATTCCTACAAGTTCACGGGCGAGCAAAAAGAGCAGAAGAAATCATCCGATTTTCTCGGTAAGGCCTTCATCGCCGCGGTCTTTATTATCTTTCTCGTGCTGGTGACGCAGTTCAATTCGGCAGTGACGCCCTTCATTGTGCTCACGTCGGTGGTTCTGTCGCTGATTGGCGTATTTCTCGGGCTCCTCGTCACCCGCACGCCGTTTGGCATAATCATGACCGGCGTCGGCGTCATCAGCCTGGCCGGCGTGGTGGTGAACAACGCGATCGTGCTCATCGACTACTACAACCAGCTCAAGGAACGCGGGATCGACCCGCATGAAGCGCTCGTCCAAACCGGGCTCGTGCGATTCCGCCCGGTCCTGCTCACCGCAATAACCACCATCCTCGGCCTCCTGCCCATGGCCACGGGCGTCAGTTTCGATTTCACCAACCTTCGCTGGGACATCGGCGGGGAGTCGTCGCAATGGTGGGGACCCATGGCGGTCGCGGTGATTTTCGGTCTGGCCGTGGCCACCCTGCTCACGCTGGTGGTCGTGCCCATACTCTGTTCGTTGGCGGATCGGTTGGGGAGTAAGGCGGGCCGGCCGGCGAAGGAGTCGTAGGGCTCGAAGGCCGCCCGCGTCCGATGCGTTCAACAACGCCGGTGCGAGGAACGGAGCGACGACTCAATCCCGATGCCTTGGGTAGAACCGCCGCGGCGAGATTGCTTCGCTTTGCTCGCAACGGCGGGGCCGATACGAATGCGCTCTCCCGAGAGCGCGTCGGATTTACGTTTCCGGATTGGTCATCTTCGACGGATCAACAATGCGGTCGAAGTCTTCCTCGGACACATAGCCGAGCGTGAGGGCCGCGTCCTTGAGCGTCGTATCGTGCTCGAACGCGTAGTGGGCGATCTCCGAAGCCTTATCATAGCCGATTTCCGGGCTCAGCGCGGTGACAAGCATGAGCGACTCGCGCACGAACCGCTCGATCTGCTTCAGGTTCGGTTCCAATCCCTCGACCAGGAATTCCTTGAAACAGCGGCAACTGTCGGACAGAGTCCGTATCGATTGCATGATATTGAAGATCATCATCGGCTTGTACACGTTGATCTCAAGAAAGCCGCCGGCCCCCGCGAACGCTACGGCCGTATCATAGCCCATCACCTGCGCCGCGACCATGGTCATGGCTTCGCATTGAGTGGGGTTTACCTTGCCCGGCATGATCGACGAGCCGGGTTCGTTCTCGGGGAGCTTCAATTCGTGAAAGCCGGCTCGGGGACCGCAGCTCAATAGCCTGATGTCATTGGCGATCTTGTACAGCGATACGGCGAGGGTCTTGAGCGCGCCGCTCGCATGGACCAGCGCGTCGTGAGCGCCCATAACCGCGAACTTGTTCGCCGCGCTCGTAAAGGGCAGGCCCGTCAATTCCGCGATATGCCCGCACGCGGCGTCCGCGAAGCCTTTGCCCGTGTTCAGTCCCGTGCCGACGGCCGTGCCGCCCAGCGGCAGCGGATAGAGCCCCTCGAGGGCGTGCTCCAACCGCGCAAGATCTTCATCCAACATGGCGACGTATCCGGAAAACTCCTGGCCCAACGTCAGCGGCACCGCGTCCTGCATATGCGTGCGCCCGATTTTCACGATATCCGCCCAGGCTTCCGCCTTTTTTTTCAAAGCGTCCCGGAGCGCGGCGACGCTCGGAATGAGCCGCTCCTTGAGGCCGACAGCCGCGGAGATATACATGGCCGCAGGGAATACGTCATTGGATGACTGGGACATGTTCACATGATCGTTGGGGTGGATCGGATCCTTACTGCCGAGCCGCCCGCCGGCCGTTTCGATCGCGCGGTTCGAGATAACCTCGTTGACGTTCATGTTGGACTGGGTGCCGCTTCCGGTCATCCAGACTCGGAGCGGAAAATGGTCGTCCAGTTTCCCGTTGATGACGTCGTCTGCGGCCTGAACGATGAGTTTCATTTTGTCTTCGTCGAGCTTGCCGATCGCATGATTGGCGCGGGCCGCCGCGTGCTTGATGATCGCCAAGGCGTGAACCGTTTCGATCGGGATGAGGTCCGAACCGATGGAGAAGTGATGGAGCGACCTTTGGGTTTGCGCGCCCCAATACCGGTCCGCGGGAACCTCGATTTTTCCCATGCTGTCGCGTTCTACACGGACGGACTTTTCGGATTCATTCATCGGATACTCCCTTTGCGGCTTGCGTCAGGTGACGAATCGGCTCGGCCGGTGTCACTCCGTGTCGAACGGAAGGGACTCGCGAATCCACATTGCGATCGGGTTATCCCGTCGGGGCCTGCTCGGAACGCGCCCGACAGCGGCCCCCTCAAAACCGCCGAACCGTCATACTGTTCAAAATTCGGACTCTTCGGAGCGTAGCTCACCCCGCGACGCAGGGTCAACTGAAATGTCCCTCCGCTATGACGCGGCGGCGTTTCATCCCCGTGAGCGCCGGCACGCGCTCGGACACAAAACAAGAGCGCCCGATGGGGCGCTCTTGTTCTCGTTTCTTACAGATTCGACATGTACTTCTCGGCTAAACCCGTCAGGCTGCGATGGGCTCGGGAAGAAGACCGGCAATCGGATGCGCGGCCAACTCCTTCCGCAATTTTCCCAAGGCTCGCTTTTCGATCTGCCGCATTCGCTCGCGGCTGGTTCCGTAATGATCGCCCAGCTGCTGGAGCGTCCAGGGTTCGTCGTCAAAATAGCGCTTCGTGATGATGAATCGCTCTCGGTCGTTGAGTTTAGTCAGCGCCTTTTCGGTGAAGTCCGACAACGCGGTTTCAGTCTCTCGTTCTTCGAGAAGAGCCTGCTGATCCGGCGTTTCGTCCTCGATCAAATCGATTGCGGTCAGCGTTCCGTCTTCACCCACAGTGTCGCTCAGCGAGTATTCCCTCGCCTTCATGCGAGCTACCATCTCGATAACGTCGTCTTCTTTGACCTTCAGGTCCTCGGCCAGCTCTTTCACGCGAGCGGCTTTGGATTCGGCGTCCGCATGTTCGCCGATATCGCCGATCCGGAAGAAGAGCCGCCGTTGCGCCTGGGTAGTTCCCAGTTTGACCAGATTCCATGACTTGATGATGAAGTTCTTCACGTACGCCTTGATCCACCAGACCGCGAATGACGCCAGCCGGTAGCCCTTGTACGGATCGAAACGCTTGACCGACTTCATCAGTCCGATGCTCCCTTCCTGCACCATGTCGGGCAGCGGAAGGTTGTAGTTCTTGTACTGGAAGGCGATCTTCACCACGAAGGGCAAGTGCGAAACCACCAGTTCGTGAGCGGCTTCCACGTCGCCTTCTTCCTGATACCGGACGGCCAACTCGAATTCCCGTTCCGCGCTGAGCGGACGTATCTTCCTTACCTCGGCAAGAAAATAATCGAATCTGTCTGCCACTACGGGGAAGTTCATTGAGAACTCCACCTCCTCTGATGAAAGAATCCGCGACCGCGCACGCGGTCAAGATCTCGGGCTGAAGGCCCGCCTTCATCAACAATGTCGGATAATAACGGATAGACGATCTGTCAAGTAGCGCTTACGATTTTCTTACCGACGGCGGACCTACCCGTCTATTGACTCTAGATGATCGCCGCGGCAAAAAGTTTCGCGGATTTGCGAAAAATTTTTTCGCACGCACCCTCTCTTTGACCATGATGCGAGGATTTGGCATACTATATCAGGTATCAGCGTGAGGGAGCTCAGGTAATGGATTGGTCGCTCTTGGACTTGATTGAACGATCCTTCTTTGACGAGCGCACGCGCATGATGCGCGAGATCGAGAAGATCATGAGCGGACGCGGAATCCACCGTGAACCCCGCTCAAGACAAATCGCCGAGCACGTGCGACCGTGCCGACACTGCAGGCGGCTCTTCGGCGAATCGGATCTCCGCGGGGGCGTATGTCCCGATTGTGGTTCGCGGCGTCGATCCGAGACCGGAACCGCATCGCGCAGCGCACCGTGCGCGGGATGCGGGATACGGTTCTCGAGCAACCTGCTGCGTGACGGCTTGTGCGCCGCGTGCCGAGATCAGGGGAAAACCGCCGACACAGGGGCGAGCGCGCCGGCCGGCCGCTTGACCGCGGACCTACTCCGCTCGTACGAGATCCTCGGCTGTCAACCTGATCAGACCGACGACGAGATCAAGAGGCGACGCCGCGTCCTTGTCAAGGAGTGCCACGCTGATCGCCTCCCCCAAGAGTCCCCCAGAACGTCGGTTGATTCCGCAAACCAGCGATTCCGGAAAATCCAGGAGGCCTTTGATTCGATCATGCGTTCGCGCGGCGGCGAGTCCGACGATTGAACGGCCGGACCCCAAGCGGTGGGAGAACTCGCTCTCGGACATGCGCGGCCGGCCGACGCCGGATTCGCTTGCAATCGCCCTGCAAATCATTCAGACTTAATGCCGATGTGGGGGGTCGACGGCGCTGCGACACGCGTCTTTAGTATACGTTCCCCCCACTATTAATTCCCGTTGCGAAGCCTTGAGGTCAATGTTCCGGCGCCGGGCCGGAGTAATGAAATACCATCGAACCGGAGCCCGACGGAGGACGGACCCGCTCGGACCGTGATGTGTTCCGCAGTCCCCTCCCTCGGACGGCGCAGCCCCGTAGAGAAGAAAAATCCACCGATCGTATGCCTTTTCGGCCTCCGGAGGTGACTCGCACATGAGCAGACTTCAGCGGATGATCGCCGGCAACCTGATGGGAAAAGTGGTGATGTTCGTTTTCATAGCGACGTTCATACCTGCGGCCGTCATCGGCTACTTGGCCTTCTCGGGCGCGCAATCGGCCCTGCGCTCGGCCGTGGTGAACGACCTCAAGTCGGCTCGGGATCAAGGGAAGAGCGTGGTGGTCGACTATCTCGACCGGACCATGGGAGAGGCCCGCTACTTGACGAAGACCCCGAGCGTCCAACATGCGTTCAAGAATCTCAACACATTCCTGGACCACGCGATCCACTTGCCGTACGCAAAATCGTCTCCCGATGAGCCCGTACACATAGAATCCGACGATTACAAAAAATTGGACGAGGAGATCGACCCCGTCTTCCGGCGATTCCTGGAGAGCTTCGAAGCCGAGCGCGCGTACAAGGATGTGCTCCTTGTGGTCAACAAAGACCTGGGCCTTGTGCTGTACACTACGAAGAAGCTGGACGATCTGGGCGCGAGTCTGGCCAAAGGGGAACTCAAAGATTCCCACGCGGCGGAGGTATGGCGCCGAGTTGTGGAGACCGGCAAGCCCGCGACAGCGGATTTCGCCGTGTACCCGCCCGCCGGTCGGCCGAGCGCCTTCGTGGGCGCTCCCGTCTTTCGGGAAGCCGAGTTGGTTGGCGTGCTTCTCTTGCGATTCGGTCCGGAACGCATCAACGAGATCATGGTTGAAGCTTCGAATATCGGAGAAACCGGCGACTCGTTGTTGTTGGGAGAGGATCTCCTTCTGCGATCCAACTCGAAGATGTACGGGCCGAAAATGCTCGAACAGAAGGTCTCGACCAACGCGACCCGAGCCGCGGTAGAGGGTAAGGCCGGCGCGGAGGAAATCATCGGCATGCGCGGGGCGCCGGTGCTCACAGCCTGGGCCCCGTTGGGCCTCAAGGGTATGGAGTCTTTGGGCGCGAATTTCGACTGGTTCGTTATCGCCAAGATGGATTCCGCGGAAGCGTTCGGGCCTATCAAGAGCCTGGGATATCGAGTGCTCATCGTCGCGGTCGTTATTGTGGTCGTGGTTATTGTCGCTGAAGTCGCGATCGCGCGGCGCACGGTGAAGTCCGTGGTTCGTCTCTCGGAACAAGCCCGATCGCTCAGCGAGGGAGACCTCACCGGAACGGTGAAACGAACGAAACGATCGGACGAGATCGGCGCCTTGGTTAATTCCTTCGCGACCATGGCCGAGAATCTCCGAGGACAAATCAGCCAGGTGCTCGAAGGGGTCAACGTGCTGAGTTCATCGGCTCGGGAGATTTCGACCACCGTCGATCAGGTAGCCGCGGGGGCTCACCAAACCTCATCGGCCGTGTCCGAAACCACAGCCACGGTCGAAGAGGTCAAGCAAGCCGCCAAGGTTTCCAACGACAGGGCCAAGGAAGTGTCGCAGACATCGGAAGCCGCGGCGAGGATTTCCGATTCCGGCCTGCAGGCCACCGCTGAGACTACCCATCGAATGAACCTCATCAAAGAGCAAATGGAATCGATCGGCGAGACGGTGGTGCGGCTCAGCGACCACAGCAAGACCATCGAAGAGATCGTATCGTCGGTCCAGGATCTGGCCGATCAGTCGAATCTTCTTGCGGTGAACGCGTCGATCGAAGCCGCGCGAGCCGGCGACCAGGGGAAGGGGTTCGCGGTCGTAGCCCACGAGATCAAGAGCCTTGCGGATCAGTCGAGAGAAGCTACCGAGCAAATCCGCACAATCCTCGAGGACACGCAGAAGTGGGTCGGCGCGGTGGTCATGGCGACGGAACAGGGCGGCAAGGCGGTCGACGCGGGCGTGCAACAGGCTGACCTCGCAGGGGAATCGATTCGCGATCTGGCGAAAAGCGTCAATGAATCGTCCCAGGCCGCTTCGGTCATCAATACGTCGACGGAACAGCAGTTCGTCGGCGTGGATCAAGTGGCCAACGCGATGGTGAATATCGAACAAGCCATGAAGCGGAACCTCGACGGCACACAACAGCTGCAGACGTCCGCCCAGAGACTGGAGGATCTGGGTATGGCGCTCAAGCAATTGGTTGAGCGCTACCGGGTCTAACGCGGCGGTTCGATTCGATCCGGCATTCAAACCGCTTTCGGAAAAGAGGTTAGTCGAGTACCATCGTCCTTGACCTCTTTTCTTTGACGTGATTAAAAAGGGGGAGTATACTCGGTTTTTTCCGGGGCTCCCCGGAATTCACCAGCTATCGGCGTGGGGATGACGGACCGGTCGTGTGGGGGAGGCGGCCGACCTTTCGCTTTGCGGACGGGCCGGCGTCGTCACACGCGTCGATCCTCACGCTGAGGGATCGGCGAAGGCTCAAATAACAGAATGTGCGGTAACCGTTCACGGGGATAGCGAAAAGCCATTGATATCTCGATGGGGGAGGCTTGGAGGGGGAGATGA
>CAYLRL010000030.1:0-51966 GCA_964385875.1 uncultured Syntrophales bacterium | reverse complement strand
AAACCTCCCCCATCGAGATATCAATGGCTTATCGCTATCCCGGTGAACGGTTACCTGTCGCCGGTCGAGAAGCGGCCAAACCTTTCAGTTTGGCTTGGAATGCAATTCGGAACGTGTACAAGGAGGTTTGCTGATGAAGAGAGGTTTAATGCGGACGGCGCTGGTCGTCGCGGCGGTTCTGCTTATGGCGATCCCGGCCGTGGCCAAGGACAAGGTCATAACCTGGAAGGTCCAGGGGTTCGTGCCTGCGGGCATGCTCTATCACGAGACGCTTGAGCGTATGGCCGAAGAGGTCAAGAAGGCCACGAACGGTCGACTGGTCTTCGAGGTTCACCCCGCCGGTTCGCTGGTCCCGCCGTTCGAAGGACTCAAGGCCGTGAGCGACGGCGTGTACGACGCGAACTTCGGCTACTCCGCGCAGTGGGTCGGCAAGATACCGGTGGCCCCGCTCTTTACCGCCGCGCCGGGCGGATTCAATGTCGTGGGCATGCAGATGTGGCTGGATTACGGCGGCGGTCACGACTTGTGGCAGAAGACCTATGAGAAGTACGGCTTCAACGTGAAGGTGTTCATAGCCGCGCCGATCGCCATGGAGAACTTCATGTGGGCCAAGGAGCCCCTGAAGACCATCGAAGACTTCAAAGGCAAGAAGCTGCGAATGATGCCGCTGATGGGGGACGTCCTCTCCAAGCACGGCATGTCGGTGAAATTCATGCCGGGCGGCGAAATCATGCCCAACCTGCAGAGAGGCGTGCTTGACGCGGCCGAGTACAGCATTCCCGCCTTCGACAAGACCATGGGGATCTGGGAAGTCTGCAAGTACGTCATGCTCCCCGGTATTCATCAGCCCTGCTCCCAGCTCGAGTTGGTGGTGAACAAGAAGTCGTACGAGGCGTTGCCCGACGATCTCAAGACGCAACTCAAGGCCGGTATCGCCGCGTCGAGAATCAACGAATGGCTCTGGATGGAGCAGAAGAATCTCGAGGCTGTGGAATTCTTCAAGAAAAACGGAATCGAGACCGTGATCATGGAACCCGAGACCGTGCAGACCTTTGTCAAATGGGCCCACGAATACTTGGATGAACTGTCCGCGAAAGACGAGTGGTTCGGCAAGGTTTGGAATTCCCAGAAGGCCTTCGGCAAAACGTGGTATCCCTATTACAATGCGTACACCCTTCCGCATAAGACCGATTAATCGGTAAGACGTCACCCGGAGAGGGCCGTCGCTCTTCCTTATCCCCAGAGCGCCGGCCCTTTCGTCACCCACGGAGGTCCGAATGGAGAGGTATTTCAGGATTGTGGACCGGATCAGCGATTGGACCGGGAAGATCGCGAGTCTGATCGTGGTGGCTCTCACGCTGTCGATTTGCTACGACGTGATCATGCTGTACCTCTTCGCGCATCCCACCTTCTGGACCTACGACATGACGATGATGATGTACGGCAGTTTCGCCGCTCTCGGCTTTGCCTACTGCCATTATCATAAGGGTCACGTGCGGATGGATCTCCTGTATGGACGGGCGTCCAAACGGGGGAAGGCCGTCCTCGAGGTGATCGGATATCTTCTGCTCTTCTTCCCGTTGATGATCGTGCTGACGTACAAGAGCGGCGAGCACGCGTACTGGGCGGTGATGCACGGCGAGCGGGCGTCGGGGAGCGCGTGGAGGCCGCCTTTGGGGCCGTTCAAGATCGTGATTACGTACGGATTCGCCGTTTTTTTGCTCCAGGGAACCGTCGATTTCCTACGAAGCCTCATCATCGCAGTGAGAGGAGCCGGCAATGAGTCCTGAACTGACCACCATCCTCATGCTGGCGAGTCTCTTCATTCTCCTGCTCGGGTTTCCCATCGGGTTCGGCGTCGGGACCGTGGGCCTGCTTTTCGGCGTGCTCACCTCGGGCAACGCCTACCTTTATATGATTCCGATGCGGGTGGTCGACGGAACGCTTTCCGAATATATCCTCGCCGCGGTTCCGCTGTTCATCTTCATGGGCAACATGATGCAGACGTCGGGGGTGGCCGAGCGCGCGTTCGACATTCTGTACCGATGGCTCGGCGGACTCAACGGCGGATTGGCCGTGGCCACGGTGCTGCTCGCGGTGCTTTTCGCCGCGACGACGGGCGTTGTGGGCGCGTCCGAGACCACCATCGGCCTGTTGGCCGTCCCGGCGATGATGAAAGCCCGGTATTCCCATTCCTTGTGCAGCGGGTGCGTCTGCGCCGGCGGCACGCTCGGCATTCTCATACCCCCGAGCATCATGCTTATCCTGTACGCTCCCATGGCGGGCGTTTCGGTGCTGCAGATGTTTGCGGGCGCGATAATTCCCGGTCTGCTTCTGGGTGTAGCGTACGTCGTCTACATCATTGTACGATGCGCGCTCGATCCCTCCCTCGGGCCCGCGGTCGAGGAGGAGGAACGACTGCCCTTCTTCCGATGGGAATCCATTTCCTTAGGCCTCAAGTACTTGGCGCCGCCGGCGCTCCTCGTCTTGACCGTGCTCGGTTCGATCTTCTTCGGGGTGGCCTCACCGACGGAAGCGGGCGCGGTAGGGTCTCTGGGAGCGGTGGTGCTCAGCATAGCCTATCGACGATTCACCTGGTACATTCTCCTGGATAATTGCTATTCGACGTTGAGAATCACGGCCATGATCATTTTCATCGCGGTTGCGGCGAACATGTTCACGGGCGCCTTTCTCAGCGCGGGATGCGGTCAGGTCATCACGGACTTTCTTGGATCTCTCGGGTTCAGTCCGTGGGGCATTTTCCTCACCGTACTGATTATAATTCTCGTTATGGGGATGTTCATAGACTGGATCGGCATACTCTTGATAATTGTTCCCATATTTTCGCCGATGCTGTTCAGTCTCGGTTTCGACCCGCTCTGGGTGGGCCTCGTCATCTGCACGAGTCTGCAGATATCGTTTCTTACGCCGCCGTTCGCGTATTCCATCTTCTACTTGAAAGGGCTCAACCTGGGGCTCGCTCTTTCGAGCATGTACGTGGGCATCATTCCGTTTGTTCTGCTGCAGGCGCTCATAGTGGCCATTGTGCTCCTGTTCCCCCAGACGTGCTTGTGGCTCCCGAAACTGCTCATGCAGTGAGCGCGCGACAAAGACGGCAATACGGCGCGCAGCGGACTGATCCGTGCGGATGAGTTCGATAATATCGCCGGTTCGAAAGGAGCGTTCTGATGAAATTGAACGATATTCGTGAAGCCGCGGTTCTCGGCGCGGGCATTATGGGACATGGAATCGCCCAGACGTTTCTCATGGGGGGATATTCGGTCAGGCTGTACGATGTCGACCGGGCCGTTTTGGATAGAGCGGAAGGATTCATCAGGCAGAATCTCGAGAATTTCGCCGGCCATGATTTGATCGAGAGCGCCGATATCGAACCCTGCATGGGACGGCTGACCACGACACTCGATGTACGGGAATGCGTCTCCGGGACCCAATTCGTCACCGAAGCCGCGCCGGAAGATCTGGAACTGAAGCGGAAGCTCTTTCGCGAGATTGAAGACAACGTTGCGGACGACACCATACTGGCGAGCAACACATCGTCGCTGACGCTCGCCGGCATTTCCGAGAATGTGACGAAAAAGGAGCGGACGGTCATAACCCACTGGTTTAATCCTCCGCACATCGTTCCCACTGTCGAAGTGGTTAAAGGACCGGACACAAACGACGAGACCGTTGACGTGACCTACGATCTCCTGGAAAAACTGAAAAAGCTGCCGGTGAAGGTCAATCGGGAGTTGCCCGGCTTCATCGTCAATCGCATACAGATTGCCCTGATCAGGGAAGTTCTGAGCCTCTACGAACAGGGAATCGCAGGAGCGGCAGACATCGATAGAGCCGTGCGCGGGAGCATCGGATTCCGCCTGGCGAGCATCGGTCCGTTGGAGACCGTGGACATGGCCGGCGTAAGCCTCTGGTTGCGGGTCTGCTCGAACCTTCTTCCCGTGATCGACAGACGGACCGAACCGCCGACGCCGCTTCAGGAGCTCGTGGACCAAGGGCATGACGGCATCAAGAGCGGCAAAGGATTTTACGATTATTCGGCCGGCTACGAGAGCGGCGCTCTGGACACCGCGGTCAAGAAGCGGGACGGCGAATTTCTCAATCGCTTAAAGAACCTGTATTGGCGCGACTAAAAGTTCGGCGACCCACAGGCAGAGGCAGAGGAGGAAAAAAGATGGCGATACTCGTAACCGGCGGAACCGGTTTCATTGGAGCGGAGGTCGTGCGGCTCCTGCTCGACAAAGGCGAAAAGGATATTGTCGCGTTCGACATCAATCCGTCCGTGAAATTGTTGGGTGACACGGCGGACAAAGTGGAAGTGGTTCGCGGCGATATCGGCAATTTCAGTCATGTTCTCAATGTGGTGAAAAAGTGTAAGCCGAAAGCGATCTACCACCTCGGCGGGATGCTGTCGGTACCGTCGGACGCGGACCCCGCCGGGTCGTTTCACGCGAACGCCCAGGGCACGTTTAATGTGTTGGAAGCGGCCAAGCTCTTCGAGGTCCCTCAGGTGGTCTTTTCGAGCACGCTCGCCACGTACGGCCTGGACATCCCCGCGGAAGAGGTCAATGACTATACGCTTCAGCGGCCGCAACTCTTCTACGGGTGCACAAAGGTCTTCTGCGAGCATATGGGGTTGTTTTACAAGCGGAAATACGGCCTCGATTTTCGAGGCATCAGGTATCCGTCGATCGTCGGACCCGGCGTGAAGACTCCGGGAGTGGTCCAGTACACGTCGTGGGTGATCGAAGAGTCGGCCAAGGGACGGGCCTTTACGGTCTACGTCAGCCCGGAGACGCGCTGCCCGGTGATGTATTTCAAGGATTCCGCGCTCGCTATTGTGAAGCTCGCCGAAGCCCCGGTCGAGAACATCAAGATGGTGAACTACCTCGTCGCAGGCGTGAAGCCGATCGCAACCGCGCAGGAGCTGGTGAACATTGTGCGTGCAAAGGTCCCCGGCGCTCAGATCGATTTCAAGCCCGATCCCGAACTCCAGCCCATCTTGAACAAGCTGCTCCTTCCCATCGACGACTCGTTGGCCCGGAAGGAATGGGGCTGGGAAGCGGAATACGATCAGGAGCGGATCGTGGACGACTTCCTCGAGGAGCTCCGCATTCATCCTCAGCGCTACGAATAGCGGCCGGCCGCCGGCGAGCGGGACGAACGAGCTTCGCCGTATCAGGAGAGAGCCATGATTGTCGCAAATTCAAAAGACGCGCCGAGCGTGGTCACGCCCGAGCCGCATGTGCGGGAGCTCAAAGTGCTCATATCGCCCATGCTGCAAGAGGGCGTTCAGGGATTGTCCGTGGGAATGACCATACTCCCGCCCGGCAATTCAACAAGCAACCACTCCCATGAATCGGAAATCGAAGCATGGTTGATCATCCAAGGAACCGGCAAAGCCGTCCTGGACGACGAAAGCGTCGAGGTCGGTCCGGAGTCGGTCATTTTCGTCAAGCCGAATACCAACCATCAGCTGGTGAACACCGGGGACGAAGAAATCCGCATGTTCTGGGTCTATTCGCCGCCCGGCGCCGAGAAAGCGGTGCTGGACGGACTACAGAAATAGTCGCTCGCGTCGGATTGTTTTCGCGTCGCGACGAATACGACCGCGGCGCCGATACCCAAAAACCGTCTCGATCGGGCGCCGCATTACACGCAAGGAGGTTACCGCGTGGCAAAGAGAATCATTACCGCTGCAATAACCGGAAGTATTCATACGCCGAGTATGTCTCCCCATCTGCCGATCACGCCGGATCAGATCGCGGACGAAGCCGCCCGCGCGTGCGACGCCGGCGCGGCCGTCGCCCATATCCACGCGCGCAATCCCGAGAACGGCCAACCGTCGGCGGATCCGGACATTTACGCTGAGATCGCTGCAAAGATCAAGGCCAAGAGCGACATCATCCTGTGTATCACCACAGGCGGCGGACTCGGCATGACCACCCAGGAGCGGGTTCAGACCATTCCGCGGTTGAAGCCCGAACTCGCGTCATTCAACTTCGGGTCGCTCAACTTCGCGCTCTTCCATGCGCTCGAAGCGTACCGGAATCTCGAACATGAATGGGAGTCGCAATATCTCGGCATGACCGAGGATTTCATTCTCCCCAACACCTTCAAAACCATGCGTGAGTTCGCCGAGGTCTTCGCGGAAAACCGCACCCAGCCGGAACTGGAAATCTACGACCTGGGTATGATCAACAATCTCGCGTTCATGCTCGAACGCGGTCATATGAAGCGACCCGTGTACATACAGTTCGTCTTCGGCATCCTCGGCGGAATGCCCGCCACACCGGAGAACCTCATGTTCATGTACAAGACCGCCAAAGAGAGCATCGGCGACTTCATCTGGTCCGTGTGCGCGGCCGGTCGGCATCAGTTCCGAATGTGCGCGCTCTCGCTGCTCTTGGGCGGAAACGCTCGAGTCGGCCTCGAGGACAACCTCTATCTCGAAAAGGGAGTGCGGGCGAAAAGCAACGCGGAGCAAGTGGAAAAGATCGTCCGAATCGCCAAAGAATTCGGCATCGAACCGGCGACGCCCAATGAGGCGAGGGAAATCCTGAGCCTGAAGGGGCTGGACCAGGTCGCGTACTAATTGGCAGTCACTGTCCGGTAACGAAAGATCTTCTTACCATGTTCGGCGCGCGCCCGATCGCGCGTGCCGAACGCTCTAAAACGGCAGTCTGAACTTATCGCGAAGCAATCCGATTATGCCGCCCCGAAGGCCGAGAACCACCCCCATAAATATCAGGCCCATGAAGAAGCCCCAGCTTTCCGTATAATTGCTGATCACGTCTCTCAGGATGATGATACCCACCGCGCCGAGCGCAGGTCCGAAGAGCGTTCCCATGCCGCCGGTGATCGTCATGACCACCACTTCGCCCGACGTGGTCCAGTGGAGCGAACTCAAGGGCACGAAGTTGAGCAGCAACGCGTAGCACCCGCCTGCAAGGCCCGCGAAGAATCCCGATATCACAAACGCCATGAGACGAAATCGATCCACATCGTAACCAACGCTCATAGCTCGATCCCGGTTTTCGCGTATAGCCTGAAGCGTCTTGCCGAACGGCGAATGAACCAGGCGCAACATGAGAATCATCGAGACGACCGTAAGGACAAGCACAAAGTAGTACAAATGGGTTTCGGGCGTGAGGTCGAACGGCCCCAGATCGGGTCGCGGGACCCCCTGAAGTCCGTCGTCGCCGCCGGTGAGCCCCGTCCATTTGAACGCGATAAAATAGAACATCTGCGCGAACGCGAGGGTCACCATCGTGAAGTAGATCCCGTGTCGACGGATGCTCGCGAACCCGACGAAGAGCGCGGCAAGGCTGCTCACGATCACTCCCGCGCAAAGCGCCAAAGGAATGGAGGGCGTCACACGGAGAAGCATGATGCCGGTGGAGTAGGCGCCGATGCCGAAAAACGCGGCATGCCCGAAGGAGAGCATCCCCGTGTAGCCGAGGACGAGGTCGTAGGCCATGGCGAAGAGCGCGAAGATAAGCACTTCGGTGGCGAGGGCTTCGTACGGCGCAATGTACGGGAACACCAACGCGAGGACGACGACGCACGCGAGAAATATGATCTGTGAACGAGCCATGGCTGTCAATCGTGAAACGCGACGCGGCCGAAAAGCCCTCTCGGGCGCAGTAGGAGAAAGCCGGCCATGAAAAAGTAAATCAACGTATTTGCCATCGGCGGCCAGACCATCACCCCGACGGCGATAATCTCACCCACAAGAAGTCCGCCCAGGATCGAACCGCCGATGCTCCCCATCCCGCCGATGACCACAACCACAAAGCAATCGATGAGAAAGTCCATCCCCATCAACGGACGAACATTCTGAATCGGCGCGGCCAGGACTCCCGCAAGACCGGCGAGGCCCGTCCCCAGCGCCACAACCAACGTGATCATGCGAGAAACATTGATCCCCAGCGCGTCGACCATCCGCGGATTGTCTGTTCCCGCCCTGATGAGGCTCCCCAATCTCGTGCGGGTGAGAAACAGCCAGATTCCAAGGGATGTCAGCGCGGTGACGCCGATAAGAAAGAGCCGATACTTGGGATAGTACATGAAGCCGAGGTTCACCGCTCCCGAAAGGACGCCGGGAGTGTTGAACGGCACGCCCATGCTCCCGAAAATCATCCGGACCACATCCTGGAGGAGCAACATGAGCCCGAAGGTAAACAGCATGATGTATAAAGGAGGTAAGTCGTAGAGCCGCCGCAGGAAGATCATCTCACACGCCGCGCCGAACGCGGCCATGACCAACGGCACGACGATCAATGCAACCCAGAAATTAGGGACAACATACGCGGTCAAGGAGTACGCGACATAGGCGCCCAGCATGAAGAACGCGCCGTGCGCGAAGTTGATAATCCCCAACATACCGAAAATGATGGACAATCCCAGCGCAAGGAGAACATAGAGCGATCCCAGGATCAGTCCGTTGAACAACTGCATGAGCACGAATTGCGCGTTCATACTCTGGTCTCACCGGTTCGGAAGTAGGGCCGCGCCTCACCCGCAACGTGAAGCGCGGCCGACGGTCGCATACGATCACGTAATGGTTCACCAGGCTTGAGGCGGCTCTGCGCCCGGTGAGGATGGAGGGGGAGACGCATCTCCCCCTCCAAGCCTCCCCCATCGAGATATCAATGGCTTGTCGCTATCCCGGTGAACGGTTACACGATCACTTCATGTCGCAGCCCGTCTTGGACGGGTCCTGATAAGCCTTATCGGGCGGCACGACGCCCACGATTTCGAAGAAGTTCCAATCTTCCTTCACTTCATCCGGGGCCTTGGCGCGAAGGATGTAGGCTTTGCCCACCTGCATATGATCCTGCGCCCGGATTTTCCCCGGATCGGCCAGCAGGTCCTTAAACTCATGCCCTTCGAGGGCCTTGATGACCGCGTCCACATCTTTGGTTCCCGCTCGTTTGACCGCCTCGAGGTATTGGGTGACCGCGCTGTATGTGCCTGCGTTCATCCAGTTGGGCGGGCGATTGAACTTCTTCCGCCACTTCTCGACGAACTCCTTCGAGCCCGGGTTATCGCTCTTCCAATACCACGCGCCGGTCACGTAGTCGTCGGCGAAGACATCGCCGGTGGCCTTGATGTTATCGATGAAGAGCAGCGCGTGGACGATCTTCACTTTGTCCTTGAGGCCGAACTCTTTCGCCTGCTTGGTCGCGTTGACCGCGTCTTTTCCGGCGTTCAAGAGGACGAGCACCTCCGGCTTGGCGTTCATCGCGTTGAGGATGTACGGGCTGAAATCGGATGTCCCGAGAGCGACCATATCGTTGCCGAGCAGCTCGCCGCCTTTGGACTCGAGCGCGGCCTTGAAATGCTCGAGCAGGTCGTGGCCCCACGCATAGTCCGCTGTGATGGTGTACCACTTCTTGCCCAGGTTTTCCGCGGCCCACAGACCGACCGCGGTGGCGAGCATATAGTCGTTGTACGCCCAGTCAAAGGTGTACTTGTTGCAATCCTTGCCGGTATGGCGCGTCGTTCCCGAACCGATGCTGAAGAAGAGCTTCTTGTGGAGATTCGCCTGGTTGGATACCGCCAGGCCCGCCGCGCTGTTGGGGCAGTCGAAGATCACGTCCACTTCTTCTTTTTCGTACAGCTCTTTGGCCTTCTGATTCCCCACGTCGGCCTTGCACTGGTGGTCGCGCGCGACGAATTCGATCTTTTGACCGAGCACTTCGCCGCCGAAGTCCTCGATGGCCATCTGAGCGGCCTCTACATTCTTCGCGGTGATGCCGGCGTACGGACCCGACATATCGGTCAGGACCGCAATCTTCACCGGCTCGGCCGCTAAGGCCGACCCGGCGATCAGCAGCAGCCCGAGAATGGAAAGGACGCAGAGGATCGTTTTTGATCCCGAATCCCAAAGCTTCATAATCTCCTCCTCTTGGTAGTGGATGCTATGAGCGCAAACGATTGCGGCGACCTTCGGATCGCCGCCTCATGAAAAACACGCGGTTACACCCCAAGGTATTGCTGCTGTATATCGGTTCGGGCGGCGAAGTCTTCTCCGCTTCCCCGGTAGACCACCACCCCGCCGTAGATGATGAAATGCTCGTCCGCGATTTCCAGCGCGAAGCGGGTATTTTGTTCCACGAGGAGTATGGTGGTTCCTTCAACGCTGATTTCCCTCACGATCCGGCCGATTTCCCGGACAAGGAACGGCGCGAGCCCTTCCGTGGGCTCATCAAGAAGTATGAGCTTCGCGTCCATGGTCAGAATGCGCGCGATCGCGAGCATCTGCTGTTCGCCGCCGGAAAGCTGCGATCCGCTGTGGTTCAGTCGACTCTTGAGCACGGGGAAGTACCCGTAGATCTTCTCCAGGTCCCACAGACCGCCCTTGCCTTTCTTCGACGGCAGGAGCAGATTTTCGAGGACCGAGAGGCTCGGGAACACACTCCGTTCCTCAGGCACGTATCCTATGCCCAGATTGGCTATTTCATGCGGCGGACGACCGGTGATGTCCCGATCGTCGAATCGCACGGTACCCTGTTTCGGGCGGACGAGCCCCATGATGGTCCGCAGCGTGGTGCTCTTTCCCGCGCCGTTCCGGCCGAGCAGTGTCGCAACGTTTCCCGGGGCCACGTGAAAAGAGAGTCCCCTCAGCACGTGCCCGTGGCCGTAATAGGTGTGGATGTCCGAAAGCGTGAGCACCTTAGTAGCCCCCGAGGTAAGCTTCCTGAACCTGCTGATTGTTCCGGATCTCCGCCGGCGTGCCTTCGGCCAATTGCAGGCCCTGATAGAGCACGGTGATTTTGTCGGAAATTGTCAGCACGACGTCGATGTTGTGCTCGATCAGCACCACCGGGATCTCCTGCGAAATGCGTTGAATCAGCTCGAGAACTCGTTCCGTATCTTCGCGGCTCATGCCCGAGGTCGGTTCGTCCAGCAGGATCAGCTTCGGTCGAGTCGCCAGGGATATGCCAATATCGAGGCATCGTTGCAGACCGTACGGAAGATTACCCGCCTCTTCGTCCGCGCGATCTTCCAAGCCCACCTCGCGGAGGGTTTCGTCCGCGCGGGCCTCAACGTCCGCAAGCGTCGAGCAGGACGCAAGGAAATTGTATCGCGCGCGCCGCCGGGACTGCGCGGCCACTCGAATATTCTCCCGAACGGAAAGCAGCGGAAAGATGCTTGTTATCTGGAACGAGCGCCCGATTCCCAACTGTGAAATCTTGTACGGCGCCAGGCCCGTGATCCGCCGACCCAGGTAGAAAATATCCCCATCGTCGGGCGTGAGAAATCCGCTCAGCAGGTTGAATAGGGTAGTCTTGCCGGCGCCGTTGGGACCGATTACCGATTGAACGCCGGCCCCCACCTGCAGATTGACGCCGTTCACCGCGGTCAGAGCGCCGAAATGTTTGGTGACGTTGCGGGTTTCGAGGATCGCGGTCGTATCGGTCGTCGCCGCGGACATAGAACTCCCTGAGGGCTTCCTCGGCTGCAGCATCCGAAAACCGTTCGGGATCGGCGCCGTGAGTTTCCGACGATTTGTTCCGATCCATGGTTTTTTCAGTGCGCGCGAATCTTACTAGAGCGGCCGAGGTCGCGTCAACAGGAATCGAGGCGTTCCGTGTCAGGTTTTCATGATAGCGCGCGGATAGCGGATTTCTGAAAAAACGATAGACGACCGGCAAAAGCGGGCCCCGAGAATGGGGTAGGGACTAGTACCTCGTCATGAGGGTAGGTCGGCCGATCGTCCGAGATTTCGGTCGACGCTCCTCGAACGGCCGTATGATTTCTCGGGAGCTGTGCGCGACGGTCCCGACCGCGTTCACTGCGAGCGATCGATGGGAAATAATCGTTGACCCGCCCGTAGGCCGTGCCGTATTCTGCCTATCCAAAAGCGGAGTTCTCTACTTCCAACAGAGGCATCGGCGTCATGGAGCGGCGGGTCGTCACACACCCGGATCGCATCCGGCATCCCCAATTGACATTCGCGCGTTCGCCGAGCGGCCGCATAATCTTTTTCGCCCAATTAAAGGAGACAAGCCGGTGAAATCACGGAACATCACCGAAGGAACCGTGCTGTGGGAACCGTCGGACGAGTTTCGACGCAATTCCAACATGTGGGACTACATGGAGAGCTTGCGAACCTCACGAGGTTTGGACTTCAGCGACTACGGGTCGCTGTGGGATTGGTCGGTCACAAATATCGAGGAGTTTTGGCTCTCGTTTTGGGAATATTATCAAATCACGGCCTCCCATCCGTACTCGGAGGTTCTCACGCAGCGGACCATGCCCGGCGCGCGATGGTTTACCGGCGCGCGGGTCAATTACGCGGAACACGTCTTCCGAAATCGAACGCCGGATCGACCCGCGCTGAAATTCCGGTCCGAACGGACTCCACTGACCGAGATCTCCTGGGACGAGCTGTACGAGCGGACCGCGTCCATAGCGACGGCTTTGCGTAACCTGGGCGTCGGTCCCGGCGATCGGGTGGTCGCATACATGCCGAATATCCCCGAGACGATCATGGCGTTCTTGGCGTGCGCAAGCGTGGGCGCGATCTGGTCGAGCTGTTCCCCCGACTTCGGCCCGCGGAGCATTACCGACCGCTTCAAGCAGATCGAGCCCAAGGTCCTCTTTGCCGTGGACGGTTATCAGTACGGCGGTCGGGCATTCGATTGCCGACAAACCATCGCGGAGATTCAACGGTCGCTCCCGACACTCGAGAAGACCATCCTCGTTCCGTATCTCGATCCGGACGCGGACGCGGAGGGGCTCTCGAACACGGTCACACTTGCCGACGTATTCAAAGAATCCGGAGAGTTGGTCTTCGAGCAGGTCGAATTCAATCATCCCATGTGGGTGGTCTATTCATCGGGAACAACCGGCTTGCCCAAGCCCCTGGTGCACAGTCAGGGCGGCATACTCATCGAGTTCCACAAATTCCAGGGACTGCACATGGACGTGAAGCCGGGCGACAACTTTTTCTGGTTCAGCACCACCGGTTGGGTCATGTGGAACATCCTCCAGGGGAGCATGGTCTGCGGCGCGACCGCGGTGCTCTTCGACGGGAGCCCCGGTTGGCCCGACATGGACGTGCTGTGGGACCTCGCTGAAAAAACCGGCATGACCTCGTTCGGGACAAGCGCGGCGTACCTGACCGCGTGCATGACCCAGGGACTCGAACCGGGCAAAAAATACGACCTGAGCCGGTTGCGGGTGATCGGATCGACCGCGTCTCCGCTGTCTCCGGCCGGCTTCGGATGGGTCTACGAGAGCGTGAAGGAGGACCTCCTCCTCGCTTCGACGAGCGGCGGGACGGACCCGTGCACCGGATTCCTCGGGAGCTGTCCGTTGCTCCCGGTGCGGGCCGGCGAACTCCAATGCCGCTGTCTCGGCGTAAAAGCCGAAGCGTACGACGATTCGGGCAATCCCGTCTTCGATCAGGTAGGCGAACTTGTCATTTCCGAGCCCATGCCCTCGATGCCGCTCTACCTCTGGAACGATCCCGACGATCGGCGCTACCGGGAGAGCTACTTCGAGATGTTCCCCGGAATTTGGCGACACGGTGATTGGGTCAAGATCACCCCGCGGGGGAGCGCGGTTATTGTGGGGCGGTCCGATTCCACGTTGAAACGCATGGGCATCCGCATGGGCAGCAGCGAAATCTACGGCGCGGTGGAAGAAATACCCGAGATCGAGAACAGCCTGATCGTCGGATTCGAGGATCCCGCCGGCGAATACGTCATGCCGCTCTTCGTGACGCTCAAGCCCGGGGTGGAATTGACCGACGAGCTCAAGGCGTCGATCAAGAAGAAGATCCGCGCCGCGCTCTCACCGAGACATGTCCCGGACGAAATCTATGCGATCGATGAAGTGCCCGTAACCCTCAACGGTAAGAAGCTGGAAGTGCCGATCAAGAAGATCCTGTCCGGTGAACCGGTGGACAAGGCGGTCAACAAGGATTCCATGGCGAACCCGCAATCTCTGGACTACTTCGTCGAGTTCGCCGAGCGTCTGCGGAGCGAGGCCGGCTGACCCACAAGCGGCGCCGCGCGGCGTGAGCCTCCCGTCAATGGTTTTACCGCTGCGGGATGAGATCGTCGTCGATCATGTTTTCGATCACCTCGAGAAGCTTTGGTATGTCCACGGGCTTCTCGAGGATCAAGTCCACACCCGAAGCGGCGAGGTCCCGGTCCCGATCGTTTTGACCGCCCCAACCGGTGAGCATGATAAACCCCGGTTTGCGCGTCTTGCGCTCCCGACATATGTCGAGCATGGCCTCGGCGACCTGCCGCCCGTTCATTTCCGGCATCGCGAGATCGCACACCACCAGATCCACGCGCGCCTCACGGAGGATTTCAACCGCTTCCGCGCCGGAAGACGCGGTATACACGGTCTGGCCGAAGGTGGTGAGTCCGCCTTCCAGCTGTCTGATCATGGCGGGCATGTCGTCTACGACGAGGATGTTCAGCCGGAAATCGACGGCAGGCGGAGGGCGCGACTCCTTCGCCCGGGGCCGCTCCCGGCTGAGCGGCAATTTGACGGTGAAGACGGCTCCCTCACCCGGTCGACTGTCGACGGTGATTTCTCCGCCGTGCCGTCGAACGATACCGTAACTGCTCGAGAGGCCCATGCCGGTGCCTTGAGGGCCTTTGGTGCTCCAAAAAGGTTCGAAGACTCGTTTCTGGTCCTCTTCGGAGATACCGACGCCGGTGTCTTCAACCGTGAGGATGATCCTATCGTCTTCAACCGCGGTTCGGATTCCCATTTCCCCCCCGTTTTGCAGGGCTTCCGCGGCGTTCTTGATGAGGTTGACGGTCACTTCGAAGAGCTCGTTTTCGTTGCCGTGAACAAAGCAGCCCGTTCGGATCGAGCGGTTCAGGATGACCGACATCCCGTCCTTTTCCGGTTTGGTCTTCCACCACGGTTTGCTCATTTCAATCGCTTCGTTGACCGTGTCGGAAAGGTCGAAGACCTTGGTGTATTTGCCGGGCTCGTCCGATCGAACCCGTGCGAAGTCCTGGAGTCTCTTGACCGTCTGCGCGCCGAATTTCGCGCTGTCGACGATTTGCTCGAGGTTCGCCTTGGCCTGGGTCACGTTGCCCAGATCGAGGTCGGTAAGGGCCAACTGCGAGCCGCCCAGCACAATCTGCAGGAGGTTGTTGAAATTGTGAGCCACCCCCCCTGCAAGTTCACCAACGGCCTTGAGCCGTTCCGAGATCAACGCCAGCTCTTCCGCTCGCTTCATTTCCGATATGTCCGACACGCAGCA
The DNA here is from genome assembly GCA_964385875.1 of uncultured Syntrophales bacterium. Classification (GTDB taxonomy): domain Bacteria; phylum Desulfobacterota; class Desulfomonilia; order Desulfomonilales; family Desulfomonilaceae; genus CAYLRL01. Next base: position 36,698 of record CAYLRL010000030.1, on the reverse strand, counting down.
CAGGCCGGCGGGGCGGCCCTCCCAGAGCAGGCTCACCGAGTTTAAGTTCACCCACTTCACCGAGCCGTCCTTGTCGACAGAACGAAATGAATAGGATCGAGCCGTTTTGTCTCCCTCGATGCGTTTACGATGCATCGCCAAGACGCGATCGCGGTCTTCGGGATGAATCAGATCCGCAAGCGACATTCCACGGAGTTCCTCCTCCGTGTATCCCGACATCCGCATCGTCTGCGAATTGAAGAACTTGAGACGTCCGTCCTGTACAATGAAGATAGCTTCGTTGGCGTTTTCCACGACGAGGCGGTACCGCTCTTCGCTCTCTTTAAGCGCGGCCTCGGTTTTCTTGAGCTCGGACAGGTCCAAATCGATACAGAACATCTCCTTCGAGCCGCGACGATTCTCGACCATCACATGACTCGAATAGACGGGGACGATCGACCCGTCTTTTCGCATGAGCGATAATTCCCCGGCGGGAATACGCTTGCCCTTGGTGAGCCAATCTCCGACCGTGTCGACCACCTTTTCATGTTGATCCGATGGAATGATGAGATCTTCAAGCCGCTTGCCGAGCGCTTCCTCTTTCGAGTATCCGTACAGGCGCTCGCTCGCCGAGTTCCAGAAAATGATCCTTCGTTCTTCGTCGTACCCTTGCGCAGCGATGCCCTTCACATCCTCCATGAGATGGCGAAATCGGCTCTCGCTCTCTTTGAGGGCTTCTTCGGCCTCCCTGCGATCGGTGATGTCCGATATTATGCCCACCAGCCCCTCAAGACTTCCGTCGGGTCGGGTCATCCTTCGCCCCGACAGATGCCCGAGGAATTCTCGGCCTTTTGCGGTGACGTACCGACGCTCGTGGCTCACATAGTCGATCTCGCCGCCCATGAGCGACTTCATCTTCTCGAGTCCTATCGAGCGCTGGTCCGGATGGACGAGCTCCGGATAGGGAAGGCCCTGGAGTTCTTCGGACGGCCGAGCGAACAGCTCCCCCATTCGTTGATTCGCGAAGGTAATCCGCCCCTCGGGATCCACGATGAAAATCGCGGCCGGCGATGCTTCGAAGATAGTCCGAAGCTGTTCTCGACTTGTGCGGAGCTCCTCCTCGGTCCGTTTGCGCTCCGTGACATCCGTGACCATCGCCAGGGCATGCGTGGGAACTCCGTTTCGGTCATAGAGCGGATTGGTGGACACCGACGCCCAGAGCTCTCCGCCGTCCTTCCGGCGAAACTTGAAGTCGTGACGCTCCGTTACCCCCTCGAACCGTCGTTTGAGGAGTTCCTGCGCGGACGAGACGGAGCCCTCCTCCATGAAGTCGAAGAGCGATGCGTCCATGATCTCGAGGACCGACGTCCCGAGCATTTCGGCCATTTGATTGTTGATGAAGGTCGTGGTCCCCTCGGTGTCGATAACCCAGATTCCTTCGTTCGCGGTTTCGACGATCTTCCGGTAGCGCTCCTCACTTTCGCGGAGCGCTTCCTCGGCGCGCTTGCGGTCCGTGATGTCGACGATCACTCCCATGGTTCCCGTGTGGACGCCTGCGGAATCACGGATCGCGGAAACGGAGAGGTCGATCCACACGACGCTCCCGTCTTTGCGTATGTATCGTTTCTCGATACGATACGAATCGGTTCGTCCTTCAACCAGGTCGCGATACCGGTCGACCGAAAGAGCGACGTCGTCGGGGTGGGTGAAGTCAATGAAGGCGCCTCGAAGCATCTCTTCGGGCGTGTACCCGAGCATGTCGGCCAACGCGGAATTGACGAGGATGTAGCGTTTGTCGCGGTCCGTCATGTCGATACCGACGGACGCGTTGTCGAAAATCCCTCGGAACCGCTCTTCACTTTCCCTGATCTTCCTATCGGCTTGGCTCTTGAAAAGAGCGATATCCACGGTGTTTCCCAGTTCGATCATATTCACGGGTTTGCGCAAATAAGCGTAGGGCGCGGCCGTTTTGGCCCGCTGAAGAACGTCCGCTTCATCGAATCCGGTTATGAAGATCACGGGAACATCCGCGAACGAGCGGATCGTCTCAGCGGTATCGATCCCGTCGATATTTCCATCCAGGGTGATGTCCATGAGGATGAGGTCGGGGGGAGATTTCTCTACAATATCAATACATTCCTCGCCGGACGAGACCATCGCGACAACGTCGTAGCCCCAGTTCTCGAGACGCTTGCGCATCGAGACCGCAATGACCCGCTCGTCTTCGACAATCAGGATTCTCTTCTTCGACATCCTACCCCCACCGCAAGATGTGCCGTGGTAATGCGTGAACGGAACGCCGATTGGCGGAGCGCCTGTTCTTTTGCTCCTTATAGGCCGCTCGTACGATCGATCGCGGCGCCCGGCGAATCGCGCCGCCCGCGTTTCAGGGAAGTTGAAGCTCACCCAACTGTAATCTAACGAATACCACGCCGACCACGAGCGTGTCCAGCGGGAACCACAGATGGCCCGAAAGCCGTAGGTCGGAGATCGCGACGCCGGACCGGCTTCGTCGATACGATAAACGCTCCATAGTGCTTTCGGTAATATCTTCGCGGTCGAGGATTTCGCTTTTGCGCCTCTTCCTGCACGCAGCTTTCCGACTTCCGCTTGTTCGCTGATTCGGTTATGCTGGGACCAAGCGGACGATTCCCGCGCGAAATCGGGTTCCGGGGCGGACTTCGAGTCGGGTCGCCGCACTCTCTCCCGTGGTGAAACGAAGATTCTTCTCCTGTCAATCGAGCAAGGAGTCGCGACATGATCACGTTGGTCGTGGTGGTCTTTCTCACGGTGTTCATTTCCGCCAACTGTTCTCTTTATGAGGCGACGCTCTATTCCACGAGGACGGTGACGCTCGAGGCGGAACGTGAGCGAGGCGACCGGAGGAAACTCGCGGAGCGATTCATCAGTCTCAAGCGAAACATTTCAGCGCCCATCGCCGCGATCCTCATTCTCAACACCATATCGAACACCGGGGGCGCGACGGTGGCCGGCATGTACGCCGGCGAAGAGTTGGGACCGGCGATGATACCGGCGTTTTCGGTCTTTTTCACATTGGCGATTCTTTTCTTCGCGGAGATCATGCCCAAGACGCTGGGCGCGGTCTACTGGCGGAAAGCCTGGCCGTGGATCGTGCGGCCGCTCACCTTCATCAACTATGCGCTCTATCCCGCGGTTGTCATCGCCCAGCGGTTCGCGAATCTCCTTACCCCGCGTCGGAAAGCGCCCGCGGTAACCGAGGAGGAGGTCCTCGCCATGGTGCGGCTCGGCGCGCAGGAAGGTGAGATCAAAGCGAGTGAAAGTCGGCTTGTTCACAACATCATCATGCTCGAGAATAAACAAATCCGGGAGATCATGACGCCCCGCACCGTCGTGTTTTCCCTCGAGGCGGACATGCCTGCGGGAGAAGCGCTCAAGGCCGCGGAAACATGCGGGTTCACTCGTATTCCAATCTATGAGGACGACCGGGAGAACCTCATCGGATACATAATCCGGCACGAACTCTTCTCATCCAAAACGATCGCAAGCCCTCATATTCCGATCAGATCGATCGCCAAGCCGATCTCGTTCGTTCCCCAGTCCACCGACGCATTGGCGCTTCTGAACGCAGCGGTTCGGCAACACAAGCACATCTTCGTTGTCGTCGACGAGTACGGGGGCATGGCCGGTCTCGTCACCATGGAAGACCTGATCGAAACCGTGCTCGGTGACGAAATCGTCGACGAGACCGACACCGTGGTGGACCTTCAGGAGAGCGCGCGGCAGCGGGGCCGTCGGCTTCCCGGTGAAACGCTTGAAGATCGGTAGATTCCGGTCGATTTAGAAGCGCCGGACGTACGGAATGATGATCACGGTGAGCGCTCCTATCGCCAGATTGATCGGCAGGCCGAACCGCACGTAATCGCCGAAATGATAGCCGCCGGGTCCGAAGACCATGAGGTTGGTCTGATAGCCGATCGGGGCGGCGAAACTCGCGGCGCCGCCGGCGACGTTAGTCCCGAGCGGACGCGCAGTCAAGCGGACCAAAACGGCTCGACCGAAATTCCCTTACCAGCCGGCAAAGAATGCGTCGTAGGTCTTACGGGCCCAGTAACGATGGCCGTTGACCGACCAGTGACCCCAGTGAAGGTCGCCGGACAGACAAAAGAGCCCTTTGAGCCTTTCGAAGTCCATCCCCGACTCCCTGATGACTCGCCCCATCGGCAGCGCCGGAACATCGTGTTCCGCGCCCCAGAGGACCAAATCCCGTTCGGGCGCAAGGAAATCGTAGACCCCTTCCTCCAACCCCCAGTTATCCCAATCTTCGCTCTCCAGGAATACACGCGGGAAGATGGGGATGGTCACCACCGCGAGCGATATGCCGTGGCGTTCCGCGTACTCATGACATTTTTCGAGGAGCGCGACGGCGAGCCGGAACGCGTCCTGCGCTTCGGGAGGACGATCCGTCAGGAACATGAAATCGTCGCAGCCGGTCGGCGTAACATCCCCGGGAGGAGCGTCCCCGGCCGTACGTCGCGCTCGGACGATGTCGTACGCCTCCTTCAGCATGAGGAGGGAAATCAGGTTGTTCCGTATTATCCCCGGCGCATGAAAAGCAAGACTTCGGTGATTGGATTCAAGTCTCGCATGAAGTCGTTTCACCGCAGCCTCGGAGAGCCTAGTCGGTGTCGGTTCCCCTGAAGAATCGAGTGAGTAGTAAATCCCCAGCAGCGGATCGTACGACGCGCGCCCTTTCTGCAATTCGATTGACGAGTCGCTGAAGTCGTTGCAAAGGCAAAAGAAAATAATCGCTCGCTCGGGCTTGAAATGCCGCTGGGCGTACTTGAGCAGTTCCAAATATCCGCCCGGACCGAAGCCCCCGATGCCCAAGGAAATCACGCGAACCGGCTGAGCGCTCTCCTTTCGACCTTCATTTATGAGACGTTCGAGCGCGACGCCCACGTTTTCCTTCGGGGCAACCTGCAAAGCCTGAATGAAACTGTCGCCGATCAGGACGACCGTCGGTTCTTTTCCGTTTTCTCCAAACTCGGGATAGTGCAGGCCGTATCGGTTCATTCGAGATTGATTGAAGCATTCTTCGGTTTGGTAGACGAAGGAATAGGGCGAATGGAAGAAATAGTTCAGGCCGGGAATCAGGCCAAAATGCGCGGCGATCTGAAGAAAAACCTCTACGCTGATTCCCAGGTATATCGCATAGAGCGCGGCGTTCTTGATCCGCGGATTCGGCTGGAGTCCGATCACCACGAGCGCGGCCCCTCCGAGGATCAGCCCGGCAAAAAGCGCCCAGTCAGGCGGTGTTACAATGCCCAGGTGGTTGAGCCTCCAGGAAAGGTACGTCCCGCCCAGGAGCATCATCGCCGCTCCGAACAGGATGAGAAAACCATTCGCGAGTTTCGATTTGCGCGCGCCGGAGACCGCGGATGAAGATTCCATGGATGACCGCCTTGGACTGATTCGGTTTTTCCGCGATTATGTAATCATTGTGCTCATTGTCTCCCATCGATCCAAGACCGCGCCGCCGGGGGCTCCTTCCATCGCGTGACATCGGATCACGCTCTTTCGAATGAACGGGCGCCGGGGTGATTTGTTTTGAAAGGGAAGACGTCGGATTACGGTCGGACCGCCAGGGTCTCCCGGCCTCGGCGGGTGAGGAGAGGCCGCGCGTTACTGCAGCTCGACGCGGTTGCGGCCGCCGCCCTTCGCGCGGTAGAGCGCTTCATCGGCGTTCCGAACGACCGTGTCAAGATGCCATCCTTCGTCCCCGTTCAGGCACGCGGCGCCGAAGCTCAGCGTAACCTTCAGCGCGCCCTCGGTGGTCTTGACGGGACGGCCGGCGAAGTCGGCCCGCAGACGCTCGGCCACGCCGATCACATTATCCCGATCCGCGCCCGGAATCACAATGATGAATTCTTCACCGCCGTATCGACCCACCGAGTCGTAGGGACGCACCGAACCGGTGATTCGCGCCGCGACCTCACGGATCACCTGGTCGCCGGTGAGATGACCGAATCGGTCGTTGATGCGCTTGAAATGATCGATATCGGCAATGACGAGTCCAAGGGGTTGTCCTTCTCGTCCCGCGCGCGAAATTTCCCGCTCGAGTATTTCCATAATCGCGGATCGGTTGAGGAGTCCGCTCAACGCGTCGTGCGTGGCTTGGAAGTGCAACGCTTCCTTGGTGGCCATCAGATCGGAGATCAGCGCGTCCCGTTCCTTTTCAGCGAGCTTTCGTTCCGTAACGTCCGCCGCGTTTCCCATGTTGGCGATTTCGCCTGCGTAGTCGATTGTCGACGCGAGCAGTTCCACCCACTTGACCGAGGCGTTTTTACACACCGCGCGGAATTCGTACTGCGCGACCACCTCCGTGCCCAACGAACGGGCCACCTCACGCGCTCGGACCATCTCTCGATCGCCGGGGTGAACCACGTCCCAGAACTTCATACCCACGAGTTCTTCGGGTTCATACCCGAGCATCCGGGCGAACCGGTCGTTCACGTAGACAAACACGCCTTTGAGCTGAATGAAGATGCCCGTCAGGGAATGATCGGCCAGCAGCCTGTAACGCTCTTCGCTCTCCTGAAGTTCCCGTTCGGTCTCCCACACTTCTCCGACGATCCGTGAGATATAGAGCCCTGCGCCGAGAAAACACAGGATTCCGACAATGGGAACGATAATCCGATGGGAGGCGATAACATTCTCGAGATTTCCGATCAGCTCCTTCTCATAGAGAGCCAAGTAGCCCAGGACGGACTCGGCCAACCACATGACCAGTCCGAATACGAGAAGGAATGCTATGGCCCGGTATTCTCGGCGTCGAACCGCTTTCCGTTCGTTTCGGGTTCGGCGGATGGTATTCGGCGTCGCCGTCATGGCTTCTCCGGAAGATGCGCCGTGGTATGCCGTATTCACGCGCGCCGGACGTGAGCCGGCCGACGCGGGAAACGATCCGGGTCGAGCGTCCGACCCGCGCAGACCGAAGGATCTTCGGTCAGGGGTATTCGCACGGCAACCGCCGTTCGCGGGCCGCTTCTCGACGCTCGGGCGCGTGTGTGCGGACGTCCGCCGGCGTTACCCCGTGTCGTTGCAACATCCACGCCGTCGAAAGTTCCCTGCGAATATGTCAATATATCGCGGATGTACACCGCCGTTCAAGAATATTTCCGGCCAAAAAAGCGGACCATTCGCGGCTCTGAGGACACGTAACAGGGCAATAAGCCGGATTTGTTTGAAAACTATCCGTCAACGACCTTGACACTCTCCTTGGCGCTTCCTCAAGCCGCCCGCCGCTTCAAAGGTGTTTGACTCCGCGGCGCTGCCTGGTAGGGTAACGGACGGCCGGAAGGCGCACAAGGAGGAGCATCGACTATGAAGGTATTCAAAAGGGCGGACGTCGCTGCCAAGTTCAGAGCCAAGTATGAGCGGGCGCCCGACGAATTCAAGGAGATCCACGGCGATGAACGTGACGCGGACGTTGCGGCGATCATGGTCCTTGCGGAGATACTCGACGAACGGCTGGGCAGGATCGAGAAACAGCTTCGGCGGTTGAACGTCCGTATGCGCAAGACCAATCGGCGCGCCCGACGATCCTGACAATCCTTGGCGTCAGCCTCGTGAAGCGGGATCGCTCGGTCGATCGTCACCGGCGGCCGACCGCGGGCCGGACGAGGCCTCCCGAATCAGCTCGGCGAGTATGTCCAGGAGGACGCGTCGTGAATCCGGAAGAAAGCCGATAACAAAGCCGGAAAGAAGAGCGGTCGTCGCGGCGCTGAGCGGATCGTCGCGCAATCGGCGCTCTACGACCGTGAAGAGCCGTTTCAACTCATCCTCAATCCCGCCCGAGTCCATCTCCTCGACGAGTGTCAGCAATCGACGGCGAGCTTCCTCGGCCCGCGCGCTCGCGACGCTTCGGTCCGCGGAAGATGTCATCGCTCCGACCTTTTCACTCCCATACGCAGGAGTATCGCGGCTGTAAGCAGAGCCGCCGCGCCGGTGATCGCAGCTGCGATCGACGTGTGGAAGATCTCCGCCAGGGCTGCAAACCCCGCATACAGGATCAGTCCGATCCCCACGCTGAGGAATACGCACGAGCTCAGGACCAGCCCGACCGAGATCGAGGTTTTGACAACCGCTTCCTCGACCCGATCGAGTTCCGCCTCAATCAGGTCCATGAGAGCCAAAATGACGTTGACTATCGATTTCACACGCTAACTCGACGAAAAAAGCTTGCCGAGGATCAATCCTACAACGAAGGCGACAACCGCGCTGAGGAAGGGACGCTGTTCGATTTCGCTTTCCACCGCGGAGGCCGTCCGCGCGCCGCCGCGCTCGGCTTCGCTCAGCGCCTGCTTCACCTCGTGGAGGACGGTCCTCAGATCGTACTCGTGATGCGCCGCCTCATGCGCCGCCTCCGGCGAGGGACCGGTCTCCGGTCGAGGAGCGCCCTGAAAGGCCTCGATCAACGAGGCCACATCCTTGCGAAGTTCGGCCACATCCTTCTTCACCTCGTCCAGGTCGTATTGAAGGTCCCTAGGTTCGGCCATGAGAGTGCCTCCGGGGCGCGTCAGTCGCCGAGTTCGTTGGCGACTTCCACAAACTTTTCCATTGCGAATTCCAGGTCCTCGTGGGTGTGCAGCGCGCTCAGTTGCACCTGAATTCGCGCCTGTCCCATAGGAACGAAGGGGTAGAAAAAGTCCATGGCATAGACCCCTTTCTCAAGGAGCGCCGCGGATCCGGCCGGTTCGTCGTACGACGTGCCGTAAAAAGCGGCGGCGCCCCGGGCTTATGTGTGGTCCTCGATGTCCGCCCCTGAGATGACGCGCGCCAGGACCTCGCTGAGGTCGTGTACCGTATACGGCTTGGTGACCACATCCACGAATCCGTACCGCCGGTAATCCGCCATGACGGGATCGTTGGAAAAGCCGCTCGAAACGACCGCTTGAACCTTCGGGTCGATTTCCAGGAGTTGACGGACGGTCTCCTTGCCTCCCATGCCCCCGGGGACGGTCAGGTCGAGTAGGACCGCGTCGAAGGGCTCGCCGCTTTCCCGAGCCTTGTGGTACGCATCGATCGCGTCGGCTCCGTCCTTGACCGCGACGGCCTTGTATCCGAGGTATCGGAGAGTTTCCGCCGCGAGGCTTCGGATTTGCTCTTCGTCATCCATGATAAGAATTCGCCCCTTGCCCGTGAACAGCACCTCTTCGGTTTCGTCCAAATCGTCTATTTCCGCGCCTGAGGCGGGCAGGTAGATATGAAAGGTCGACCCGGAGGATTCCTCGGATTCCACAGTGATCGCGCCGTCATGATTGGTGACGATGGAAAAGGATGTGGCTAGGCCCAGGCCGCTTCCACCGACCTTTGTAGTGAAATAGGGATCGAAAATCTTCGATTGAATCTCTTTCGGAATGCCCGCTCCGTGATCGGTCAGTGAGATGCGTATATATCGTCCGGGGGGCGCCGGCCCCGGCCCCGGCCCCGGCTCGTCCGGCCTGACGGTCACATTGATTCCCGAAACTCGAATCACCCCGCCGGCGGGCATCGCTTGGGCCCCGTTGATCACCAGATTATTGATGACCTGAGCGATCTGACCTTCATCGATTTCCACAGGCGCCAAGTCGCGATCGAATTGAAATTCACACCTGACATTCGAGCCCCTCAACGCGAACGAACAGCATTCTTCGATCAGGCGCCCTACATTCACCAGCTTTTTCACCGGCGCTCCTCCCCGGGAGAAGGTGAGAAGCTGTTGCGTCAGACCCTGAGCTCGCGAACACGCCTTTTCCGCTTCGGTGAGCCGCTCCTTGAGCTTGTCTTCCGAATTCCAATACATGCGCGCCAAGGAGATGTTCCCCAAAATCGCGGCCAGAATATTGTTGAAGTCGTGAGCGATGCCGCCGGCCAGGATTCCCAAGGACTCGAGCTTCTCCATGCGCAGACGTTCTTGTTCCGCGCGCTTCTGTTCGGTAATGTCCCTGCAAATACCGCGAAAACCGACGGCTTCACCTTCGGCGTTGCGCACGAGCGACACCGACGTTTCGACACTGCGCCGGCTCCCGTCCTTGCGTATGAGCTCGAATTCGAAGGAATCGGAGGCGACGCCGGTTCGATATACTTCGTTGAAGAAACGAAATACGCGCGGCGCGGTCTCACGGTCCATGTACCGGCGATTGTTCATGCCCGACAGTTCCTCGCGCGAGTAGCCGAGAATTCGGGCCAGAGAGTCGTTGCAGAGGACCATATTGCCGGCGGGATCGACTTCGAAGTAGCCTTCCTCGATGTTTTCGATGATGGTTCGATACTTTTCTTCACTTTCCCGCAACGCTTCTTCCGCGCGGCGCCTGTCTGCGATTTCGATCCTAAGCCGCTCGTTATGGTCTTCCTTGAGGCGGAGCCGCTCCTGCTCGGCGGTAAGGTCCTCGACCAGCATAAGCACGGACCTGGTTTCGCCCAGGCGAATCGACCTCAGGGAGATTCGGCCGTACACGCGCACGTCGTCGATCTCGAGAAGCGCCTGTCCGTGTACGTGTTTCCTGAATTCAAACACGCCCGCCAACATGCTTCGCGCCATCGCGCATTCCGAATCATTGGGGAAAACGCTTCCGAAAGGGCGGCCGACGACGGCTCGATAGTTCGGGCTCACCGCGCCGCACGCCTTATTGGCGAACGTTATTTTCCCGGATTGATCGATGAGAAAAGCCAACACGGGAAGCGCCTGAAGGAGCTGTCCGAACCAGGTCTGCGTAACTCCGCGGAAACTAAAACTGCCGGATGAGGAAACATCCTCGATGAAGACATTGGCGAGGTCCACGGTTTCGGTGGAATCTTCGTCGCCGTGGAGATATTCGAGCTCCGGCGATTCTCGGTCCTCGAAGGGTAATGATTTGAGCAATGCAATGAGATTTGGGAGGTCCCCTCGATTGATCCGGGAGATCTCAAATCCCGCGACCGGCGCCCCTGTTTCGTCGGACCTCGTCCAACGGCACACGGCCTCCAATTCAACCGTGTCGACCATGAACACATCCTGAGCGGGAATGACGAGCGTCACGGTCTCGCCCTCATCGGCTTGGATACCGGACGCTCTCAAACCCTGCTCGGTTATATCCTGCACCCGCCCTGTAACGTCCGCCCGTGCTTTACGCATGATCGGCAAATGAAAAAAGACGGTGGTCCTGGGTAAATCGCGATTGTTTTCCAGTATGACCGCATGGTCGTAAGAGGGGGCTCGGCCGTAGATCTCAAACGGCTGCATCACGCCGCCGGCGAGGATCTGCTTGAACAGACTTTGCAGGCCGGCCGCGGACAATTGGTATTTTTCCATCAGGTCGGCGTCGCTCATCCTCGATCGGATATCTCGAACAATATCACCGGCCTTGATTTTACGTTCCGCAAGCATAGGGCGTCGGGCCTCGTGTCACTATATGGACGTCGCTCGGTCCGAATCACCTCGGACACTTCCATTGCGTTTTAGAACGAACAGTAACCGTTCACCGGGATAGCGACAAGCCATTGATATCTCGATGGGGGAGGCTTGGATGGGGAGATGAGTCTCCCCCTCCATCCTCACCGGGCGCAGAACCGCCTCAAGCCCGGTGAACCATTACAACGAACACATGATAATTCGCGCTGCATAGAATATCATAATTTGTCGGGATTTTGGGAAGTTTTGCTCTTCATTCGGACATATGCGCCTGTGAAAGCCGTATTTTTACACATCTCGCCCGAAAGTTACCTCCCTGTCGGCGCGTCGCGCCGCGCCGCTGTCCCGGTCCTATCACGTCGGTCGCGAACCGGCGAAATGAATGACGTACGGGGGAGAGTTCCGTCAACGGCGGAGAATACGGCCGGATTTCGCGTGCGGAGAGTCGCGCGCCGTTCGGGTCCGGGGCGCCTTTCGTGACGGAAGGGCGTAACCGTTCACCGGGCCGGCGAAAAGCGCTTGATATCTCGATGGGGGGAGGCTTGGAGGGGGAGATGAGTCTCCTCCCTCCATCCTCACCGGGCGCAGAGCCGCCTCAAGCCCGGTGGATCATTATGGAAGGGCTATTGTTTGGTGAGCTGCGTCAGTGCGTCCAGAAGTTTGTTGATGACCGCGGGTTTCTCGATGACCCAATCCACACCGCATTGGGCGATTCTTTCGTCTCGGTCTATCTGACCTCCCCATCCCGTGAGCAGAATAAAGGGAATCTTGGGAACGCCGCGCTCTTCGCTCATTTCCTTTATGCTGCGAGCGACCTGCCAGCCGTTCATCTCCGGCATGCCGAGATCGCAGATAACGATATCAACTTCGTTCTCGTGAAGGATGCGAAGCGCTTGAGCGCCGGACTGAGCCGGGAAGACCGTATGGCCGAATTCCGTGAGCCCCTCGCTGAGAAGGGTTACCGCCTGTTCCATATCGTCCACCACCAGCGCCCGAAGTCCCTGCGCCGGAGCGCGAGCCGCGTCGGGAACGGCGCGATCCTCACGTTTCTCGGTGAGCGGCAGTTCGACGGTCACCCTCGTGCCTTCCCCCGGGTTGCTCTTCACCGATATCCCGCCGTTACGCTTCTGCGCTATCCCGAAACAGCTGGCAAGGCCCAAGCCGGCGCCGTGGACTCCCTTGGTCGTCCAGAACGGTTGTAGGACGCGATTGACGTCTTCCGGGGCTATTCCTACACCCGTGTCCGCCACCGTAAGGTACGCCGTATGGTCGTCTTTCCAGGTCCTCACGTCTATACGGCCGCCCGACGGCATTGCTTCGACGGAATTCTTGACGAGATTCAACACCACCTCGAAAATCTCGCTTTCTCGTCCCGACACATAACATTCCGGAACAAGGTCCGTCGACAATGTCATCTTCAAGCCTTCCCGTTCCGGATTGGTTCGCCACCAGGGTTCGCTCATTCTGAGCGCCTTTTCCACCGACGCGGAGAGGTCGAAGACTTCATTCTCTTCGTCTCGATCGTCATTTCGCACTCGAGCGAACTCCTGGAGCCGTTTCACCGTTTCCGTGCCGAGGATGCAGCTTTCGAGGATTCGCTCGAGATTCGGCACGACCCCATTCAGGGGGCCCTCTTTCATATGCTTCACCGCGAGTTGCGCGCCGGTCATGATGACCTGAAGGAGATTATTGAAATTGTGCGCCACACCGCCGGCCATTTCCGCGATCGCTTTGTTGCGCTCGGTCTGAAGCAACAATTCCTCGGACCGCTTCCGATCGGTAATATCGGTAACACATACGCGAATGCCCGACGTCTCGCCGAAGCGGACCGGCCGTGCGTTCAAGGCCGTGTCAAACGTGGAGCCGTCCTTCCGCAGCAATCTCACATCGTGTTGTGACGGCATTTCTCGACCGTGTTCCAGCGCTTCGATTATGTCCCAAACGATACGTTGATCGTCCGGGTGGCATATCGTCCAGTGTTTGAGCCCCTTGATCTCGGATTCGCCGTATCCGAGCATTTCCGAAAGCCGATAGTTGGCGAAGACAATGGTCCGGTTCTGAATGACGTAGATCCCGTCGAAGCTGTCCTCGACGAGACTGCGATAGCGTTCCTCGCTGAGTCGCAACGCTTCTTCCGCGCGATTGCGTTGCGCTATTTCATCCTTCAGTCGCTGGTTGGCCTGAACCAGTTGCGCGGTGCGTTCCTGAACGCGGTGTTCCATCTCGTCATGAGCCTTCCGCAGCTCGACGGAATGTTTCTTGGTGAGATAGAGTTGTTTGCGTTCCGCGGTAAGATCCTGCGCCAGGACCAGGGCATATCGTTGCTCGCCCAAACGGAGGGTGCGAAGGTGAAGCCTCGCCCACATTTTCTCGGGCCCTACGCCCAACAGAGCGTCGCCTTTTAGGGGTTTTCGTTCGGCGAAAGCCTGTTCGAGGAGTCGCGTGACGATTTCCTTGTAGCGCTCTTCTTCAAAAAGGCTCTCGAAGGGCAGTCCTTGCGTCTGTTGACCGTCGCAGCACGTTTCCGACCACGAATCGTTTGCAAAGAAGACCCGATGGGAAGGCTCGACCACCAGCGCAGGCATCGGGAGCGCATCCAGCAGCTTACCCAGCGAACTGGTGCGTATTCCCGTCAGTCGGAACGTTCCCGACGAAGCGGGGTCCCCCGAGAAGAGATGTTCCACATCTATCGATTCGGTTATATCGTCTTCATCAAGCTCATAGGGACTTGGAAATCTATCTTCTTCCATGGCCGACTCCCCCCGATGTCGGAACCACAAGGATTCCGGAAGTCTACGAACAACTCACGCGGCTCCGGCGTTGGCGGGCGCCCCAACACCCGGTTTCTTCGCGTTGGTGAACCGCGCGGGCGCACGTCTGCACAGTTCACTTGTCATACAAGTTCGTATCCCCCAAAGCCCGTAGTCTGATAAGGAAGGCCTTCGAGCCTATCTCTCATCTCGTCCGAGAAGCGCGACCGAACAGTTCCCCCGCAGACGAAATGATTCCAACAGCGCGTGCTCGACATTCTTTGGCCTTTCAGTCGCCGGACTCCTTCAAATTACCGCGAAGTGACCGATACGCCGGTTTGAGGAGCATTCCTCTTCCGGGAGCCTTATACTACCTGAAAGCGCCTTCCGGGTCAAAAACAACGTAATCCACGGCTCGCCGTCGCTCCAAAAGCCTTGATTTGCGCCTCAAGAGCCCCCGCGCCCCCTCACGCGCGGAGCGCGTACGCACGTGTTCATGCGGCGCCGGAGCGCTCGTCACATGTAGCCCAGATCGCTGAGTCGTCTCCGAATAATCTCCTCTTCTTCGGAGGTGAAGTCATCCTCCGCCGCGGTCTCCTCTGTCTCCTTCGGCGGATTGCCCTTCGAGGCTCGACTCCCTGCGACTTTCGTGAAATCGGGACCGTCCAAATTGATGATCGCTCCGCTCATGTCCGACGGCGTGGAAAGACCGAATTCATGGAGAATGGTTGGCGTAACATCCATCAGCGAAGCGTTTTCGATCTTCCGGTCTTTGACCGCGCCGCTTCTGAAGTCGGATATGCGCGAGGCAATGAATATCCCCTCATGATCGTGGTTCGCGTAGTCGGGACCCATGTCGTCGGCGGAGCAGAGAATGCTGTCGTACCCGACTCCTCCCGCCGCGCGGCGATGCAAATCGTCAAAATAGACGATGAGATCCGGCGGCACATTCTCCCGGCGTCGGTAGATCTCCTCAGGCCGGAGCGTGTGAGTGTTCATCGGTTCGCCGGATTCGGACCGAATCTCCTTGAGCTTCAGGGCGAGATCGTCTCGAAACGCTTCATACCGATCCGGTTCCACCGTTCCCTGAGGCTCTCGGCCTTTGAGGTTGATGAAAATCCGAGCGTAATAGCCGCCGTCGCTCCATGCCGTGGTTTGAGACCAATCAATCATGTCGTGGGTGAGTCGCCGCGGTTCGTCCGGTTCGCGATTGAGCGTGAGCAGCCCTTCGCGTATCAGCCACTGATTGACGCGGACCGAACCGCGGAGCGTTTTGACCCCGTGATCCGAAACTACCATCACCGTGGTTTCATCCGACATGGCCGCGAGCAGCGAACCGATCCACGAATCGATAAACCGGTAGAAATCGACGATCGCCGTCTCGTAGGGATTGCCCGGCTCGTACTCGGGATGATCGGGAGAATGATACTTCCAGAAGGCGTGGTGGAGCCTGTCCGTTCCGATCTCCACCATCATGAGGAAGTCGGGCTGATCGCGTGTCAGCAGATCCGCGGCAACCCGAAAGCGCCGATCCACCATTGTGTACAGATCCGAAAGCAGCCGATCCTTGTCCTCGGTGCGGAAGTCTTCCACGTCCATCAGGTATTCCCCGTCCGCGATCGTATGGATACGGTCCGCGAGTTCCTCCGGATAGGTGAACGCGGCGTTCGCGCCCGGGGTTAGGAAGCCGGCGACGGTCAGGCCCCGATGGGGATCGGGAGGATACGTCTGCGGAACCCCCAGCAGCGCCGTCGCTTTACCCGCATCCTCGAGATATTCCCAGACTCGGCGTTCGGTTACGTGCCGGGAGTTCGCGGTGAACATCTCGCCGTACCCGTAATCCCGTCGATTGCGAAAACCGTACAGCCCCAGCTCGCCCGGATCTTTGCCCGTGGTCAGGGTGGTCCACGCCGGAATCGTAATCGGAGGATCGACGGATCTGAGCGGCCCCCAGCAGCCGTGTCTCATCAGCGACCGAATATTGCGCACGTTCCGTCCGGCCGCGCCGAAAACCAGCTCCGGCGGAACGCAGTCCAGGCCGATGACGGCCATCTTCCGGCCGCGGATTCGCACATGACCGCACGCATTTGCCGGCGCGTCGCATCGCAAATCGGGAAACCTGGTCTCTAGGAAGCCGAGCAGCATCGCAAGGGATTCTTCGATTCGTTGTCCGCCTGTGGGAATGACCAGTTCCGGCTCGGACGGCCGTTCGAACGGGGCGGATATGCCGGTGAATTCGGAAATCTCTCCGGCTCTGGCTCGACAATACAGTCCCTTGGGATCGCGGGTTTCACAGACGGAAAGGGGGCAATCCAGGAAGACCTCAACGAACCTGGTGGGCTCGAAGACCCCTCGCACCGCTGCTCTGAGGCTTTCGTACGGTGTTATGAACGCGGCGACGACCGTATGACCCGCATCGCTCAATATTTTGGCCACTTCCGCGGACCGTCGGATGTTCTCGGCCCGATCGAGACCGGAAAAGCCAAGATCGCGGTTGAGGCCCTCCCGCAACAAATCTCCGTCCAGAAGCACCACCGGGACCTCTCTGGACTCGAGAATCGTCTTGAGCATCGATGAGAGCGTCGATTTGCCCGAACCCGAAAGACCCGTAAACCAAATGGTTTTGCCGCTATGCCACTTCATCCTATACGCCCAATCACGTGCGGAGGGTGAACAGCGCGCAAATAGCCCTTCCACATCGCGACCTGCGCGTGCTCCGCATCTTTTCCGTTATTCGGTGCAGTCCACTATAGCAGAGCAGGCCGCTCGGCGCCATGCCAGAGACGGGTCGACGTCGCTCAAACAAGCCCGGCGCCCTATTTGTCATCCTGCGCCCAATCCTATAGACTCGAGCCGCAGAGGTTCGTCGCGTGAAAAACGGCCGAAAGATAACCGTGATCATACCGGCTCTGAACGAAGAGCCGTCGATCGGACATGTGCTGTCCGCAATTCCGTCGTGGGTCGATCGGGTGATCGTTGCGGACAACGGGTCGGGAGACGCGACCGCCCAGGTCGCTCAAGCTCACGGCGCGGACGTCGTGTACGAACCGCGGCGCGGGTACGGATCCGCGTGCTTGAAAGCGATGTCGGTCCTCGACGAGCCTCATGTGGTAGTCTTTCTCGACGGCGATTTCAGCGATTCTCCCGAGGAGATGGGCGATCTGGTCGATCCTGTCCTCGAGGGCCGTTTCGATATGGTGATCGGTTCGCGGGTCCTCGGCGCGCGAGAGCCCGGCGCGCTGACTCCCCAGGCGCGATTCGGCAATTGGCTCTCCTGCCTGCTCATTCGGCTCTTTTGGGGCATTCGATTCACCGACTTGGGGCCGTTCCGGGCCATCGGCTACCCTGCGTTGAAGAGCCTCCGAATGAGCGATCCCGACTACGGATGGACCGTCGAGATGCAGATAAAGGCGGCTCGGAACGGTCTGCGCGTCACGGAGACGCCCGTGTCGTACAGGAAACGGATCGGACGATCCAAGGTCTCGGGGACTCTCAGGGGCGTGATAGGCGCGGGAGTTAAGATTCTCTCGACTATCTTCCTCGCCGCGCTTGATCGAGATCGAACGGACGCCGGCGGAAGCGAACCGAATAGATTGATCGTCTTCACGCGCTACCCCGAGCCCGGCACGACCAAGACGCGCCTTATTGCCGCGCTCGGCCCTGAAGGCGCGGCCGCGGTCCAGCGCGAGATGGCGGAACACGTCGCAGCGAGAGCGTCGAGACTCTTCTTGGGGGAACCGCTGTCGACCGAAACTCGCTTCGCAGGTGGATCCGAGGATCGCATGAAGGAATGGCTCGGTGGGGACTTCCGCTATCGACCCCAAGGTGAGGGCGACTTGGGAGAGCGTCTGCTCAGGGCGGTTTCGGACGCGTTTGCCGAAGGCGCAAGGCGGGTCGTCGTCATCGGGACCGACTGCCCCGGCGTGACCGTCGATATTCTTGCGGACGCATTTCGTGCGCTTCATCATGCGGACGTTACGCTCGGCCCCGCGATCGATGGGGGGTACTATCTCATCGGAGTGCGGTCCCTCAACGCCGCGCTCTTTCAAGATATGCCCTGGAGCACGGCCCAACTCCTCCGAACGACCCTGGATCGCGCGCGAAGCGAGGGCCTTACCGTTCGATTGCTCGAACCGCTCTCCGACGTTGATCGCCCCGAAGATCTCGCCGTGTGGGAAGCCGAGAAAGCCCGCGCGACGGGATTTCCGGAAACCGGATCGACGCCGCGCTCGGACGCGCTCCCGACCGTCTCGGTAATCATTCCCGCGCTGAACGAAGAGGAAGGACTCCCCGCGACGCTTGAACGCGTTACATCCGAGCCTGATTGCGAGGTCATTGTGGTCGACGGAGCAAGCGAGGAAGGTGGAGCGGAACGGGCGCGCGGGTTGGGGGCGAAGGTCATCCGGTCCCGCAGAGGACGCGGCAGGCAGATGAACGCCGGGGCAGGCGAGGCTCGGGGGCGCGTGCTTCTCTTTCTTCACGCGGATACGCTCCTGCCCGACGGTTGGGCCGACCACGTCACGAGAACGCTCTCCGATCCGAACGTCGCGGCCGGCGCGTTCGAATTGCGCCTGGATGAGCCAGTCACCGCGTCGCGGACAATCGAGCGGCTGGTGAATATCCGTTCCCGTTTGCTGAACCTCCCATACGGAGATCAGGCGATCTTTGTCCGCGCGGAGACGTTCCAGCGCGTGGGTGGATTTGCGGATATCCCCATCATGGAAGATTTCGAGTTCCTCCCCCGCGTCCGCAAGATCGGGAAGATCAAGATCGCCGCCGCCGCGGCGGTTACATCGGCGCGGCGCTGGAAGCGGCTTGGAGTTGTCGGCGCGACGGCGATCAACCAGGCGATTGTTGCTGCGTATATGATGGGAATATCGCCCGCGTTCATCGCGCGGATCGTGCGAAAATAAACGGCGTCCGAATCGGGCGCCCGGTTCGAGGCCGTTTGGGAGTTGGAACAGGTGAGCGCAAGCGAAGTGACTACGCCGGGACTACACGGAATGCGTTTCCTCGTGACCGGCGGAACCGGCTTTGTCGGCATTCATGTGGTGGAGCGCCTCCTCTCGCTGGGGCACGACGTCCTCTGCACGGTGCGGGACCCTTCCGCTCTGCGTCATTTGACCGCGGTCCGGACGCCGATCGTCACCTACGAGGAGTTGGGCGACCGCGTGCGCTCCGGCCTCCCGATCGACTACGTGATCCATGTCGCCGGAGCAACGCGAGCGATCCATTACGATTCCTATCGCGCGGCGAATGTTCTGCTGACGCAGCGGCTGCTCGAGCTCTTTTCCGCGCCCGAACAACGGGGAGCGCTGAAGCGATTCGCGCTGGTCAGCTCTCAGGCGGCCGCGGGTCCTTGCCGAGACGATGGGTGTGTCGTGACCGAGGCCGATCCGCCGCGCCCCATTTCCAACTATGGGCGCTCAAAACTCGAAGCGGAGGAAACGACGCTCTCGTACGCGGATCGGATTCCCGTGACCGTGGTTCGACCGCCGACCGTTTTCGGACCGCGGGACGTCGACGTGCTCGGCGTGTTTCGCGCGGCTAGGTTCGGTCTCGCTCCGTGCATAGCCGGGCCGGATCGCGCGGTCAGCGTGGTGTGCGTGGAAGATCTCGTCGACGCGTTGCTCAAGGCGGCGTTTCACGACCGCGCGATCGGCGGGATCTACTTCGCGGCCAACCGGGAGGCGGTCATATGGCGGGAATTCTGCCTTCTGGTCGGGGAAGCCATGGGCAAGCGATCCCGAACATGCCCGATCCCCCTGGGCGCGCTCTCCTTGGCCGCGCGCTTCGGCGATGTGCGCGGTCGGCTGACCGGCAGTCCTGCGCTCTTTCGATCCGAGAAGCTCGAAGAGATGAAGCAGCTCGCCTGGGTCTGCTCCGCGGAAAAAGCTCGGGTCGAACTAGGATGGGAGGCCGAGACGCCGCTCTTTGACGCCCTCCGGAAAACCGCTGAATGGTATCGGGACGCCGGCTGGTTGTAGGCTACCGACGCGTCGAGCCGATCGCTTCCGAGGGCGTCCCGAGAATGTCGCCCCAGTCGCGGGACATGCGGTAGACCTGACCCAGCCCATAAAGCGACACGGTCATGAACAGCGTCTGATCGGGCTCGCCCACTGCGCCGAGGGGAGAGCTTTGCTCCCGCGCTTCGGAATACCGCAGTTCTACGCTCCAGCACTGCGGATGATAAACAAAGCCGAAACTGGTGAAGTACGAGAAGTCATACTGGTGGGAGTACTGATTCTCGAAATAGCAGTCGAGGTTCGATGTGACCTTGAGCAGCAGGTTGACGTTGGTCTGTCGATTCAGGTCCCGATGCATGCGGTCTTCGATGAATTGATGCAGTACGCGGACAAGATCGCCCCGATGGTCCATCAGTCCCATATTTACGCTGTATCGCCGAGCGCGGTTCATGATCGGGTCGTATTCAGCTTGAGCCGCAAGATCCACGATCGCGTGCGGTCTGAAGGTAAGCTCGATTTGTGAATTTGTCCATCCGCGGCCCAAGGGAAATTCATCGTCCGCGCCGTTCCGGCGAGCCTCGGCGGCTTTGTCGAAATCGTATCCCTGCGAGACGCTGAGGGTGAAGAAGTCCTGATATCGACGCGGTCCCAATCTGCCGGTGAGGGTTTGGCGGAGTTCCGCGGTGAAGAGGCTCACGCGATCGAGGCGGTCGGAGTCATCGAACTGGGGGTAGTCGTCCTGGGCGGTCGGGGGGCGGTACGTCCATGAGACGCGTGGTCGAATGGAGTGCTTGATGCCTTGAAAGCCCATGAAGGCTGTGTTGTAGACCGATTCCAAGTCGGTGAAGACGTCTGCGTCCACCTGAAAGAGATCCGTGCGCAGGGCGTTCACTTCTTTGACGGGCTGGTCGCGCTCGTAGTAGCTCGCGGCGTACGCTTTACCGAAATAGCTGATCGACGGCAGGATCTTCAGAAATCGCCCGACGGTTACCGGGAGCGTGAGACGCGAATCCATCTGCAATCGGCTTCCGAACCAGTGCTTGTGCATCTTCGGAGCGAAATAATGATCGTACACGAGATTCGCTGACATATAGAACGGCGTATACGGAATCTGCCGGCTGAACGCGGTTCCGGTGACGATGGGCAGATTCTGCACGGTAATCGCATTGTCGGGCACGGCCAGATCGTCGAAGTGCCGGGCTTCCGCCTGGAAGAGGAAATTGTCCCACTGTCTGTTTGCGACCACGTTCGATTCCAGGTATCGGATACGATTGCGACGGTCCCAGCGGCCGCCCCAGACATCGAAATAGTCTCTGTCCGAAACCCAGTTCACATTGCTCTTCAGCCGCATCAGATCGAAGAAATCCTGATCGTGGGTCCAGGTGACATAGAAGCGATTGGCCGGAGGACGCCGCGGCGGGCCGTATTTCCAATCATACGTCCATTCCCCGTAGAATCGCCCATGGAAGTCCTCCTGGGGGACATAGCGGAATTCGAGCGAGGTTTGAAACGCGCGTTGGGTGCAGATCCGCGGGGTGAGGGTTGCGTCGACGCTTGGCGAGAGCGCGAGAAAAAAAGGGAGCCGAATGTCGAATCCCTTGATGGTGCTGTTGGAGATAGACGGCGTCAGGAAGCCCGTCTGCCTCTTTTGTTTTGCGGGATAGATCAACCACGGCAGGTAGAACACCGGAATGTCCCGAATGTAGAAGACGCCGTGCTCGAGCGTTCCGTAGCCCTCCAGCGTGACGTCCAGGTCCTCCCCGGTAATGCGCCAATCCGGCGAGGCCCCGTCGCAGGTGGTGAACCCGCCCTGTTCGATGTGATAGCGGGATCGCCCGAGGACCTCGATCTTCTTCCCTTCCAGGTAGACGTTCTGTCGGGTCAGCAAGAGTTTTCCGTTGAAGAGGACACCGGACGCCTTGTCCAGCCTGAGCTTGATTTTATCCGCTTCGACCACGTCCCCGCCGCGGCGCGCGATGACCCGACCCTTCGCGGTGAGCGTATTGGTCGGCTCGTCATAACTCACGCTGTCGGCCCTGACCCGTAGATTCCCCTGGCTGAGGGTGACGTTTCCCCGCGCGGTGTACGTCCTTTTTTCGTGGTCGTACTCGAGCCGATCCGCGTGCATTTCCACCGGCACATCGGTCGGAAGAACCGTGGTTCGCTTGTCGCCGGGGAAGAGAGCGTTTTGCGCCGGCGCGATCGTCGCAATGAAGACCGAGATGGCCGTCACCGCAAATGCAAGGAGACGCGGCCGGATCGAGCCTCCGCGGCCGGTCGCAGGTTTCCCGCGGGAGTTCGCCAATGCTCGGCCGGATGCGCGGCCCTTCGATGACGGCGCCGAAAACCACATGCGTCGGTTGCCTTGCCCCGGAGTTTCGCTCGGACATCGAGCGTCACAGCGAACGGCGACTCATTCGTCGTCCCGCCCGCACGCTCGTCGAACCGGTCCTATCATATAGAGCGAACCGGCCGCGAGGATTACGTCGTCGGGTCGGGCCTTTTCCAGAAGCGTTCGCAATCCGTCTTCGATCGAGTCGGCGATCCCGACCGGTATCCCGCATTGGGCCGCCGCCGCGGCCAAGTCTTCCGCAGGAAGAGCCCGATCGCCCATGGGGGGTACGCAAACCGCCTCCCGGCCCATCGACGCGAGAATTCGCGCCATAACCCGATAGTTCTTCTCCTTCAACATTCCCATCAGAATCAGCGGCCGCACCCCCGGGAAGACCTGCCGGAAGGAGCTTCCCAGGAGCCTCATGCTTTCCGGCGTGTGAGCGCCGTCGATGATCACGCGCGGCGATTCGCGCACCGTCTCGAAACGCCCCGCCATGACGGCGCCGGCGATACCGTCTCGATACGCCGCCTCGGGAATGGTGAATCCTTGCCGTTCGAGCTCCTCGACAACCGCGGACGCCAACGAACAGTTCTTCACCTGATGACCGCCCGGCATCGCGAATGAAAGGTTGTCGAGTGTCCGGCGCTCCGATACGTACGTGAAACGATTCAGGCCGGTTCGCTTCCCAATGAAATCCCGGCCGAAGAGACGGACGGGCGCGTCGAGTCCTCGAGCCGTATCGAAGATAACCTCCCGGGCCTCTCTCCGAACCGCCCCCGTGACCAGGGGTACGCCCGGCTTGATGATTCCCGCCTTCTCCCGGGCCACCGCGGCGATGCCTTCGCCCAGGTAATCTTCGTGTTCGCGGCTGATATCCGTGATCGCGGTGACGAGGGGCGCAACCGTGTTCGTTGCGTCCAATCGGCCGCCCAACCCTACTTCGATAATCGCCAGATCGGGTGCGGCTTGGGCGATGCAATCGAACGCCACCGCAGTGGTGAACTCAAAAAAGGTGGTCCGCTCCGGGTTGTGCACCGCCTTGATCTTCCGAACCGACTCGATGACCGCTTCTTTGGACACGAGCGCGCCGTTCAACCGGATACGCTCTCGGAAATCGTTCAGATGAGGAGACGTGTACACCGCGGTTGTGTAGCCCGCTTCGGAGAGTATGCCGTTAATCACCGTCGCGGTCGATCCCTTGCCTTTGCTGCCGGCTATATGCGCGACGGGAAAGGTCGTCTGCGGATTGCCGATCTCCTCGAGAAGCGATCGGATATTGTCCAATCCCAGAAGAATCCCGAAGCGTTCCAGACTGCAGAGGAACGAATACGTGCGGTCATATTCTTGGTCCAAGGCGCTCGGTGTGGTCATGAAGTGCGACGGACCTCCATCCGGCCGTGATGCTCGGCCGGCACGGCGGCTCTCGAAAGATTTCACGTAGGAAAGCCGCGTCACGTTCGAGTATCACTCTATACCACTCCGAGCGCGGTCCGTCAAGGATGATGGTCTTGTAACTATTTGTTTTCGTTGTTATTGTGTTGGGGCGCCGGGGGGGTTAGGCTTCCAGCGCCTGCCGCAGCCTCGATATCATCGCCTCCCAGTGAGACTTATCCCGAAAGATGAGCAGACGACCGCCGACACCGCTGAGCTCGCCGCGTTTCTTGACCTTGAGCTTGAGCTTCCCGGCGAGCATCGCCGCGTGCTTCTTTGGTTTTTTCATGTGAACGGTCCCGACGATCTTGATCGAGGGGTTCGACTGAAGCAGCGTCGGCACGGTGGTGAGAACCTCACGGTCGAACCAGCAATCAAAGTAGACGATCTTGCTCAGGCGGGAAAGGAAGACCCGCGCGTACGGATCGTCCTTCGGGCTCTTCGCGAGCCACTGCCCGACGGATGTGAGGACGCGGCCGCCTCCCGAGAAACCGGCCAGCGTGATGCGCGTCTTGTCTTTTCGGATGTGCGGGAACCGCCGCTTGAAGCCCTTGTACACGTGATTGACCGTGCTGAAGAGCCGGTCGGGCCGCTCGGCTTCTCGGTCGACCAGGAATCGCCACCGGTGCTTCGAGCGAGACCGAGCCTTCACAAAGGGCGTGTCAACCAAGCCCACAAAAAGGAACGGACGGTCCGGCCGCTTCTTCGCCAGCTCCGCCAATTCCGAGCGGAAGGACGGATAATAGTCCTTCGAGTGCATGCCGTGGAAATAAAAAACGATTTCCACCCGGTCCGCCTTGCGGAAATCATATGGCCCAACCACCCAGATGTAGCGCATCCCCTCCCCCCAGGAAGGAATCCGTCGGCGCTGATACGGGACGCTCCCCGATTCGGTGATCTCGAACCCGTCGGAGGGATTGAGCATGGGAATCGACACTGCCTTGGCCAACTGAGGAGAATGAGCCAGCAGCGTGCATGAACAGGCGAGAAAGCAAAAAACGATGACCGGCAGTCCCGTCCACAACCTGCTCGTAGGCTGACGGAGACAGCAGAGATTAAATGCGATGAGGAAACCGCCGCTCATGGGGATGAAAATCCATGTACCCGGATTTCCCTCCCCGGTTGAAGAATTCTATCAATAGAACGAGAAGGTTGTCAACGCTGCATTACAAATGCATGGGTGTGAGGCTGCAAGGGCGCGATATTCCGTGTGGGCGAGAAGGTCGCAAGCAAGAAAAAGGTTGAAAAAATAGAACCAACAGACTAATTTCAGATAAGATACTTATGGTTGGAGGATGGCCATGACCCCGAAACGCCTCCCCGCGCTCGTCGCGCTCACCCTTATAACCGCAATGCCCGCAGCCGCTTGGCAACCCGCTCCCCAACCGCTCGGATCCCACGACGTCGGGAGCGCGCAGGCGGTCGCCCCACAGCAGACGTATGCGCCCCCCTCGGGGCGGGTCGCGCCGCCGGTCCAACCCGCGCCGCCGCGTTCCGCGGACGCCGCGAGCTCGGGCGTCTATACGGACGAGAACGGTGTCCCGTACTACCATTACGGACCGTATCCGAATCCGTATTACACCGGCGTTCCCGCGGAACACCTGCTCTCAAATACTTTCAGCCGGCTTCTCAAGCTCCCTCACAGGACAATGGAAGCAATTTTCGGCGTTATGGACGAAGCCTTTTATCCGAAGGCGCCTGCGGCTCAGGGCGCTGCGGATACCGAAGCTACCTCCGAACCGGTCATTCGAACCGTGCCCGATCGGCCGGCGCCGGCGGAAGAACGGATCGAACCGTCCGTCGCCCCGACCGTCGCCGAAGTAAAGCCTACGCAAAACAAGGAGTCTCCGACCGCCGCGCCGCGCCGTCTCTCATTTCCGCCCAAATCCTCCATAGGGAGCGACACGTCCGTTACCGCGTCTCCCAAGCCTGCGGCGCGTTAACGCGGCAGAGACGCCTCACCCTGACCCCGCACGGGCCCGCAGCGTCATATGGGGTGTCGTTGATTATCCGCGCGCATATTCTATAATAGGAGTATGATCGGGATTCCGGGAGCGGGGAGACCGGCGCGGCGAAGGGCGCTACACCGCAATCCCGCTGAACGCGTTCTTTTTCGCTTTCCGGTCCGCCCCACAGCCAAAGGAGACGATAGATCGATGGATCCGTACGCGGCCGAACGACGCGCGATGGTGGAGCGCCAACTGGCGGCGCGAGGCATACGAAACGAGCGGGTGCTCGCCGCGTTCAACGAGGTTCCCCGCCATCTCTTTGTCCCCGAGGAGATGCGTGGCGACGCGTATTCGGACAATCCGCTTCCCATCGGAGAAGGCCAAACGATCAGCCAGCCCTATATGGTCGCGATCATGACCGAGCTCCTCGCGCCCAAACCCACGGACAGGGTTCTGGAGATCGGCACGGGTTCCGGCTACCAGGTCGCGATACTCAGTCGTCTCTGTAAGCATGTGTACACGGTTGAGCGGTTTCCCGAACTCTCCGAGCGCGCGGCGCGAATTCTCACCCAGTGCGGATACGACAATGTCACATACACGGTGGGTGACGGAACCGCGGGACTCCCGTCGGAAGCGCCCTTCGACGGCATCATCGTTACCGCGGGCGCGCCGAGAATTCCCGACATTCTCGTCGAGCAGCTCACCGAAGGGGGGAAACTCATCATCCCGGTGGGCGACCGGTTTTCTCAGACGCTCAAGCGAGTTATCCGAACGCCCAAGGGACCGAAAACGGAAAGCTACACCGGATGCCGCTTCGTGGATCTCGTGGGCGAGCACGGCTGGAGCTGACGGGTCTCCGCCTCGAGCATCGATCTTTCGCTCCTCACATCGGCGTTACCATCTCCCTCAGTCGCGCCTTCACATCATCGGGAACGACGTCGTTCGCGGAGACGAGGGTTATCGAGGGGACTCCTCCCACAAGCTCGCACGCGCGGTTGAGCGTTCGGTCATCCCAAATACTCTCGAGGTCGTCCCGCGCGAGCGTGTCCGACCCGAGCGCAGGTCCGATCCCGCCCAGCAACATGACGATGTATCGATTGGCCAGTCCGACCACCAATTGACTCGTGTACGGGTCGTTCACCATGTTGAACTTCCACGAAGGGGTTTGACGCCGCGTCTCCAAAAGCCAAGCAAGCGAGACCATATCGTGCGCGACCACCGATTCGGACGCCGTGATAAGTCCCGTCGTCGGCGTTATGACGTGACCGTGGTCGGGTCCGAACGTGGTAAGGGTTTTGTCCGCCGCGGACAGGACAAAGCGCTGCTTCCGGGCCAATGTGGGAATGAAGTTCGCTTCCGCAGTCTTTTCGTGGAGGGTCTTCGCGCGCCGATGATACTCGAGTCGGCTGTCGGTTCGCATGTAGCCGACCACCGCTTTGAGTCCGAGCGAACTGCCGCACAGCGCGTGACGACCGCATCGCGGCATGAGAATGATGTGATCCGCCTCGTTGAGAACGGTCGGAATCATAATCGGATTTCGCCAGTGCGATCCCTCGGGCGGCGCATCTCCATAGAAGGCGCTCCATCCGGCTTCGTCAAAGAAATGAAGCTCCGCGCCCGCGGCCTGAGCGGCCGAGGCCATGCCCGAATCTTCGCAGAGCTTCCGGGAGGGCGTCCCGGAAATACCGTCCGGTTTGAGCTTGGTGTGTTCGATGCCCGCCATGTCGCCGACGATGACTCGACCGGCGCCCTTCTCCCTGAGGAGCTTGACGACGGCCGCGATCGCCCACGGGCTGGTCGTAGCCGGATACGGCTTGCCCGAGTTCAGCGCGGGCTTGATGAAGACCGTGTCGCCGGCGGAGAGCCATGAGAAGTCCGTGACGGCTTCCGCGGCTTCTCGGACGGCCCGTTTGATCACATCCTCCGTCGCGCCCCCGGGGACGCCGGTCAGAACGACGTCTACGGGATCTCCCGACGCCGGCCTCGGATTGGGCCGAGGAGAGCCGGACGCGGCTTGAAGCCCGGCCAACGAGACCGAGGTGGCCGCGCACGCCATAACTCCGAGAAACGATCTTCGATCCATGCAATCCTCCCCCTGATGTTTGGCGACCCGCGTTTCCGGACGGACCGTTACGGATCTCGACGGAAACGCGCTCACCGGAAATCGGTTTGAATTCAGCGTAGGGCGCCGAGCGCGGGGAAGTCAACCGCGATCGATCCTCGAAACGCGCCGTCGGACTTCCGACACGTGGTCGGAGTCTACCTTCAGCGCTGCGCCGGGGTCGGCTATGTAAAAGCTCGGGAACCTGCTCCGATGACGTTGGCCGAAAAATCGTCCGGACGTGTGAATCCTGAGGGTCTCTCGCGGCATCAATTCTAATGCCTGCCGCACAATTGAGAGGAGGACGACGCAATGTCCGTGAACAAAGATTTTGTCGATCGTATCAAGGAGAGTGCCGAGGCCCGGGCCGAGGAGCAGGGCGTTCGGCCGACCGTTGAAGTGTGGCCGGTTGACGACGACTTCGGCCGCTGGGTCGCTTCACACGAACACCCCGAGCGACGCGTGACGTG
Source organism: uncultured Syntrophales bacterium (assembly GCA_964385875.1). GTDB lineage: Bacteria > Desulfobacterota > Desulfomonilia > Desulfomonilales > Desulfomonilaceae > CAYLRL01. The sequence goes on along the minus strand of CAYLRL010000030.1, from coordinate 8,304 downwards.
CGCATCGCCTGAGTTCAAGGACACCCCGCACTGCGGGGCCGGTCATCACTAAAATCGCGCATGCGGGTAACCGCTTCGCGCACAATCATACCCAACTCTAAAAAAAACTCGATTATTATGCCCGCGCCGGATTTCGGACGCGGGCTTTTTCATTGTCCGGGGGGCAGATCGATAAGAGCCTTCGACACCGAAACACTGCCGGTGTCAGCCGTGTGTCAGGGTATGGCGCTTGACGAATCGGGTGAACTGATCGGAGGGCAGCGGTCTGCCGTAGTAGAAGCCCTGCGCGAGGTCGCACCCCGCGTCCTCGAGGAACTCGGTTTGCCGCCGATTCTCGACACCCTCCGCGACGACGCTCAATCGCAAGGTGTGCCCGATCGCGATGATGGTCCTGACGATCGCTTCGGTGTCGCTGTCCCGAGCGATGTCCGCGATGAACGACTGATCCACTTTCAGCTTATCCACCGGGAATCGCTTGAGTTGACTGAGGGACGAGTAGCCGGTTCCGAAGTCGTCGATGGAGAGCCGTATGCCGAGATTCTTGAGGTCCTTGAGGGTCTTCACGGTTTGATCGGCTTCCTTCATCAGCGCGCTTTCGGTTACTTCCAATTCGAGTAGCTCGGGATCGAGACCGGTGGCCTCGAGGGCCTTTGACACCAACTTGACCGTGCGGCTGCCGCGGATTTGATGCGCCGACATGTTCACCGCGACGAACATGCGCGGCAGTCCGTCGGCAATCCAGGTCTTGGCCTGCCGACACGCTTCGGCGAGGGCCCATGAGCCGATCGAACGGATCAGGCCGATGGTCTCCGCGAGGGGCACGAACGTCCCGGGCAGCAGCGTTCCCCGTTCGGGATTCTTCCATCGAAGGAGCGCTTCCGCGCCGACCACTCGCCGGCTTTCCAGACTGATCAACGGCTGGTAATAGAGCTCGAATTCGTCGCGGTCGAGCGCTTCCCGGAGGGACGTCTCGAGATTCAGCCTGTTCATCGCCTCCAGGTTCATCTCCTGGGAGAAGTACTGAAAACCGTTTTTGCCTCTGTCCTTCGCGCTGAACATCGCGGTGTCCGCGCTTTGCAGTAATTGATCCACATTGCGTCCGTCATGGGGATAGAGCGCAATACCTATGCTTGCGGTGACGAAGAGCTTTCGGCCGGCGATATTGAACGGTTTGGAAAAGAGGTTGATGGTTCGCCGAGCCAGACGCGACAGGTTTTGAACGTCCTCGAGATCGCTCAGCACAATGGTGAACTCGTCCCCGCCCAGACGAGCCACCGTATCGCCGGAGCGAACGCTCGATTGGAGGCGGTGTCCCACAGCGACCAGGAGCATGTCGCCCACCTGGTGGCCCAACGTGTCATTGATGATCTTGAAGCCGTCCAGGTCGAGGAACATCAGCGCCAGAGGGCCTCCCGCTCGATGCACGCGCAGCATTGCCTGACTGAGCCTGTCCCGAAAGAGCACCCGATTGGGCAAACCGGTCAAGGGATCGTAATGCGCCAATTGCTCCAACCGTGCTTCGGTCTCCTTCATCTTCGAGATATCGGAGAAGATCCCCACGTAATGGCTGACCCGATCGTCGTCGTTGCGAACAGCGCTCACCGAGAGGAGTTTCGGGTAGATCTCCCCGTTTTTTCGGCGGTCCCAAACTTCGCCCTTCCACTGACCGGTCATGAGCAAGGAATCCCAGAATTGATTCCAGAAATGCACGTCATGGCGCCCCGACGCCATCATGGCCGGGTCCTTTCCGATCACTTCCTCTCGGGAATAGCCGGTCACCCGGACGAATGCGTCGTTGACGTCCACGATTCGGGCGTCCGAATCGGTGATGACGATCGCTTCGTTGCTGCTGGAGACCACATTGGCCGCGAGGTTGAGGCTTTCTTCCGCCTGTCGTCGGACATCGATTTCCCGTTGCAGCTGCACGTTGGCTTCGCGGAGTTCCGCGGTTCGTTCCCGTACGCGCATCTCGAGTTCGTCGTGGGCCTTACGGAGCTCTTCGGAGTATTTCTTGACCAGGTAAACCTTTTTCTTTTCCGGCGTCAGGTCTTCAATCAGCACAAGGATCGATCGTTCATGGCCCATGCGGAGCGACCGAAAGTGGAGTCGTCCCCAAATGGGTTCCTTAACCGTCCCGACAGCGGCTTCGGTAATCTGTTGCTTTCGGTCCTCCAGCACCCGCGCGACGAGATTCGCGCAGCGCTCCGCGTCCTTTCTGTGAACGAAGATATCCTCGAGCCCTGAAAACAGCATATCGTCCGGATCCTCGAAGATTTTCTTCGATCCCGCGTTGACGAAGACAATCGAGTGGGAAGGATCGATGAGCAAGGCGGGTATGGGAAGGGAATCCAGCAGTTTGCCCAGAAACGTCTTCTGAATTCCCCGAACGTCGAAGCTACCCGAAGCGGTCACATCACCCGAGAAGACGCTGCTCAGATCGAGCGATTGCGTTCCGGTGGCGAACTTCTCCATCAGCCGAGGCTCATTGAGCCCGCGGGCAGGCTTTTCCCACGATCGATTCCTCTCCATACAATGTCCCCCGTTCACGGCGCGTATTACCCAATTGCATTCTCAGCAGCCCGCCGTCTACAATTGAAGAACCGTCTCCGCTCCCGCTCCGGTATCAATCGCCTGAATGGGCGTCAGAGGCCGTCCATTCGGCGGTAAGGGCCGGCGCTTCGCGCGGACGGCCGCGGTTTCACGACCAGTATTCCATTAAAACTAATATAAATCCAGCATAACCCTTTGAGAACCTTCGCGGAGGGAACCGCGGACACGGCGCTCGCGGCCGGTTTGACTCTGTGGAGCGCTCGATATAGGCTGGGATACAATCGCGACCCGGTCGAGCCACGCGGCGAGCTCCCGCGTGTCGCCGGAATTCACGGAGGCGCAGCGTGAAGAACCGTCGAAACAGAACCCGCAGGATCGACGAACCGGAGCCGCGAGGGGGCGCGTTCGGCTTGAGTGGCGGAACGCCGGACGGGGTCGGTGATCGAACCGACGCGGCATCCGCGGAGGAGGGCCGGCTCGCGGCGATCGTCACCGACGGGGCGCCCGTGTGCGTAGCATTTGTGGATCCCGACAAACGGGTGTTGTTTCTCAATCGGACCGGTCGGATTTGGCTCACCGCCTCGGAATCTCTCCCCACCGGCACGCTCCTGGGGGACATCCTCGGCGATGACTCCGACAGTCCGGACGTCTGCTTCGAACAGGCTATGGCGGGTCGTCCCGAGACATGCGAGAAACGGTTCGAATGTAAGGACGGCGTCGAACGTCGCCTTCGGATCTTCTTCGTTCCGCGCTTCGACCGAGACGGCGCCGTGGACGGATGCGTGCTGAGCGCGGTCGACATTACCGCGGAGCTCTCCTCGCGGGTCGCTCTGCGCGAGAGCGAGGAGCGCTATAGTCAAGTCTTCGAAATTTCGCCCGAACCGATCCTCATTCACCGGGCGGGCGTCATCCTGGCCGGAAACACCGCGGCTGCTCAGTTTTTCGGTGTGGAGTCGGCCGGGGACTTGTTGGGACGCTCCCTGCTCGAGTTCGTTCCTCCGTGCTTTCGTAACGGCGTCAACGCGAGGATCATGGCCGCGCAAACGGAACGACGGCGAACCTCATTCAGTGAAGCCCGATTCACCCGCGCGGACGGAAAACGGGTTTACCTAGACTTCGTAGACATTCCGACTACCTACGAAGGCGAAGCCGCAGTTCTGTCGATCGGTCGAGACATAACGGAACGCAAAGCCGCAGACGAGCGACTGCGGTTGAGCGAGCAGAAATATCGAGAGATCTTCGAATATGCGGTCGAGGGAATTTTCCAAACCAGTCCGGACGGGCATTTCATCAGCGCCAATGCGGCGACTGCGCACATTTTGGGATACGGTTCTCCGGAGGAATTGATCCGCGACGTGCGGGACATCGGACGTCAACTCTACATCGAACCTGAGCGTCGCCGCGACTATATGGCCCTTATGCGGGAAGGGTGCATCGTCCGCGGATTCGAGATTTCACTCCGACACAAGGACGGCCGTACGATCTGGGTGGCTTTGCACGCTCGACCGATTTATGACGATGACGGTCGATTGCGCTACACGGAGGGCATTCTCGAGGATATCTCCGACCGAAAGAAGGCCGAACAGGCCCTGCGGGAAAGCGAAGAACGCTACCGCGAGCTTTTCGACGTCTCTCCCGAACCGATGGTGGTTCACAAGGACGGCCGGATAATCTTCGGCAATGCGGCCGGCGTCAGATTTTTGGGCGTGTCCGACGCGGAGAGTCTGGTGGGCCGGGATGTGATTTCATTCGTTCATCCCGATCAGCGGACGATCGTCGCGGAACGGATACGAAAAGCCCAGGACGAGGCAGTGCGGTCGGAATTCATCGAGGTCCGATTCAACCGCGGCGACGGAACCGAGGGATATCTCGAATCGATCGCTGTTCCCCTCACCTATAAAGGGGAGCGCGCGGTGCTCTCCCTCGGCCGCGACATCACGGGACGAAAACGCGCGGAAGAAGCCCTGAAAAGCAGTGAAGAGCGCTTCCGGACGATTTTCGAGATCGCGCCCGACTGCATTTATCTCAAGAACGCCGATCTCCGCTATACCCACGTCAACCCGGCGGTCGAATCACTCCTCGGCCTCCCCGCCGAAGAGATTATCGGCAAGCGGCCCGAAGACCTCTTCGGTGAGGACGCGGGTCGATATATCCGTGAGAGCGATCTTCGGGTTCTCGACGGGCAGACCATCGAAGACGAGCACACCCGTCCGATTCGCGGCGTCAACCTGACATTCCACGACATCAGAACCCCCTTGAGGGACAGTGAGGGCGGGATCGTCGGCGTCTGCAAGTTCTCCCGCAATATCACGGAACGGAAGGGAGTTCAGCCCGCGCTTCGGTTTGTGGAGAACGAGCACCGGTCGAAAGCCATGCGAACCGCGTTGGAACAAGCCCGGTTCGCAGCCGGCACGGACGGGATCATACTTCTGCTCGGTGAAAGCGGGAGCGGCAAGGATTATCTGGCGCGCTGGATTCACAGCAAGTCACAACGGGCCGACGGGCCCTTCTTTTCCATCAATTGCGCTGCCGTCGCTCGGGAACTGGCCGAATCGGAATTCTTCGGACACGAGCGAGGCGCGTTTACCGGCGCGTACGGCCGAAAACGCGGATTGCTGGAACTTGCGGAAGGCGGAACCCTCCTGCTGAACGAGATCGGTGAGCTTCCCCTGCAGCTCCAATCGAAGCTGCTCACCTTTCTCGATACTCGGTCGTTCACCCGGGTGGGAGGCGAGAAGAGCATCCACGTCAACGCCCGTCTCATCGCAGCGACGCACCGCAACCTGGAGAATGAAGTCTCCGAAGGGCGATTTCTCGAGCCGCTTTTCTATCGGCTCAACGTCTTCACGGTCAGGGTGCCGCCTCTGAGGGAGAGGCTTGACGACATACCACATCTCGTGGAGCAGATCCTTTCGAACCTCGTTGCGGAACTAAGGCTGACCGAGGTCCCGTATGTCGCTCCCGAGCAGATCGAGAAGCTCCGGCGCTATCACTGGCCGGGAAACGTGCGGGAATTGCGAAACGTCTTGGAACGTGCGGTCATGCTTTCCCAGGGCGGAGGTGTGGATCTCCCCGTGCCGCTCTTGGACCGCGCTGACGAGGATTGGTCCCACGAGATTCGTTTCCCCCGAAACGAAGCCTTGTCCGGCATCCTGGAGGAGGTCATCCGCACGCTCTGCGTCGAGGCCCTGCGTCGCAGTCGAGGCAATAAGAAACGCGCGGCGGAGCTTCTCGGGATATCCCGCCACTCATTGTATAGGTATATGAGGAATTTCGGGCTGTTCGGCGAACATGAATAGCGCGGTCGATCGGCCTCGGCACGCGTTCCGCGCCGGGGCTTGAAATGTGGCCGAACCAACCGTACTATGATTCCGAGTCCGAACGATCCCGCGGATAGCCGGCGTGAAATAGTGCGCGCACCACGCCCGACCCGGTTCACCGGCGCCCGGCGCCTTGAAAATGATACGGAGACGGACGAAATGACGGCGGAACACACAAAGACCTCGGACGACACAATCCGGCAAGCGCTTTCTCGGTCGAAAACCATCGCGGTGGTCGGGCTTTCCCCCAACCCGGAGAAGGACAGCCGGCAGGTTGCCGCTTACCTGCAACGGCACGGCTATCGAATTATCCCGGTGAATCCCACCGTCGACGAAGTCCTCGGCGAGAAGAGCTACCCGGATCTCAGAGCCGTTCCGGAAGCGGTGGACATCGTCGACGTCTTTCGACGACCGGAGGCCGTCCCGGAGATCGTGGAACAGGCGATAGAGATCGGCGCCAAGATCCTCTGGACCCAGCTCGGGATTGTTCACGAAGAGGCCGCGAAGCGGGCCGCGGACGCAGGGCTCACCGTGATACAGGACGCGTGCATCAAGGTCGAGCATCACAGACTCATGCGCTGATCGGGGAACGGCAGGGAACCGCGCCGCGCCGCGCCGCGGTTCGTCGCGGGAAGCTCCGCTCTCTCGGCCGGATTTCTCCAGCTGTACGACCGACTGTACGGCATACTTTGACTCGAGCGCCGATCGACCCGGTCTTCAACATGGACGATAAGGGACGCACCATACACGCGAAGGCATTTGTGCAGGACTTCCGCCTCGGCGCCACCGACGCGGAATTGATGGCCAAGTACCGTATCAGCCCCTCGGGCTTGCGGAGCGCATTTCGGAAATTGCTTCGAGCCGGCGCGCTCAAGCGGGAAGAATTGGAATTTCGGTCCGTGACCTTTTCCGACACAGTGGAATTCGAGGGCGACGAGGACTTCTGACGAAGGGCTTGTCGGTCCCGCTTCGGTCTGTTGGACGGCCCGGCCGTCGATTCAGTGCGATTGGGAAGTGTTGATCCGGTGAGTTCGCCTCTCGAAGCGTCGAGGATCTGTCTCGGAATTCCGGGCGATTGGAACGTGCATAATTACGAATCCGCACTCGAAGACAACAAACTTGCTGAAGAGACCGTGAGAGCTTTTCAGGAGCGGATCTACGCGTATTTTCGGGAACACGGCCGGGAGATGCCGTGGCGACGGGAACGCGATCCCTACCGCATATTGGTCTCCGAGATCATGCTCCAGCAGACGCAGGTCGAGCGCGTTTTGCCGAAGTACACCGTGTTCATTTCGCGGTTTCCCGATTTCTTGTCGCTCGCCGAAGCGGAGTTCCGCGATGTTCTGACGCTTTGGAAAGGATTAGGATATAATCGTCGCGCGCTCGCGCTGCAGCGAACCGCGCAAAGGGTGATCGCTGATCACGGCGGACGGCTGCCCGATTCCATCGAGGCGCTCACCGCGCTCCCCGGCATAGGGCACGCCACGGCCGGCGCACTTACCGCGTTCGCGTTCGAGAAGCCCGTGGTCTTCATCGAGACCAATATTCGCCGCGTCTATCTCCATGAGTTTTTTCCCGATCGTGATGCGGTAAAAGACCGTGAGATCGAGCCCCTGGTCGAACGGACGCTCGACCGCGAGAATGTCCGAACGTGGTATTACGCGCTGATGGACTACGGCGCGTCCTTGAAACGCACGGAGCGCAACCCCAATCGCCGGAGCGCGCACTATCACCGACAGGCCGGCTTCGAGGGATCGGATCGTCGAATTCGAGGCCTCATCCTCGAGGTCCTGATTGAGCGCTCGAATACGACCTCGGAGGAGATCGAGCGCCTCATCGATGCGGATCCGGACCGCATCGAGAGACTGATCGGCGACCTGGAACGGGAGGGGCTACTCACGCGCCGGGGCGCCGAAATCCGCATCGCGTAGCAGGCCTCGTTCGTAGACGCTCCCGGCGCGGCCCCATCCGTGGTGTCGGCCGGATCAATGCTTGTCGAAATCGTCCGGAGACTCGGGCATCTTACCTTTGATCATCTGTTTGAGCGTGAGGACCACCTCATGCTCGTCTCCGAGCCTCGGGACAATCGACAGGACGGCTCGACCGAGCGTAGCGTCGCACATATGTTGGATTTGTTCCTTCACGTCGTCGGGAAGCGCCTGATACTGCCGCAAGAGGTTTTCCGACCATTTGGGAAGGTAACTCACGTCAAAGTGATCCCGATGGTACACGTACCCTTCGAATGAACCCGCGCTCGCCGCGAAATCGTACAATTCAGTATATATTCCCATTGCGCCTCCGCATCATCGGACCATTGCTCGGTCCGTCGTTCCACTGCGCTCGGCCCGCTGCACATCGAGTCCGGCCCCTTGCGATCACCCGTAATGGTTCACCGGGCTTGAGGCGGCTCTGCGCCCGGTGAGGATGGAGGGGG